>NZ_JAFBCC010000001.1:3085934-3703121 GCF_016907495.1 Arthrobacter tumbae | reverse complement strand
CTCGTTCGCGGTGGGTGGTCCGGCGAGGAGGCCGTAGACGCCGACACCGGCCAGCACCAGGACCGTCACGAGTGCGGCGAGTGCGGCGATCAGTCGGTGACGGGAACGCGGGGCAGACAGGTCGGGAGGCTTCATGCCTTGTAGGTGCACCACGTGCACCCGCAGTCGCCCGAATGCTCAGAGGGCGCGCAGGTGCCCCCGTGCGGGCGGGGTTTCGTGGCCTGCCCGGCGGTCGCGGGCGGTCCGCAGTTCCGCGGCGAACCTGCTGGTGCCCTCGACGGCGGTCAGGAAGGACTCGATCTGCTCGTCGGTGAGTTCGGCGGCGAGCTGCTCGGCGTCGTAGTGGGTCCACCAGTCGGCCAGTTCGGTCCAGGTCAGCACGAACGCCCGCACCGGATACTGCACCGGTGCAGCATCGTCGTCGGCTGGCGGCGCGGGTCGAGGGGTGCGCTTCTTCGCTGTCGCTGTCGCGGTCTTGGCGCGGGCGAGCGCGTCGGCGGCAAGCTGGTGCAGGTCCGACTCGCGCTCATCCCTGGCTGTCTCGGCGAGATCGTGGATGTGCCGGTAGATCGGATCGACGGCGGCACCCGCGTCGATTCGCTCCAGCTCGCCGGCCACGTAGTGGCGTAGCGCGGCCGGCTGGGCGGTGTCGTCGGCAAGCTGCTGGATGTAGCTGATCTTGTCCAGCGTGGTGTGGGACGCACCGCCGGGGACCATCGCCGCAGCCTGCTCCCGGTCTTCCCGGAGGCGCCCGGTGACGGTGGTGCAAAATTTGCACCACCGTTACTTCCAGGCTGATTCGCCGCACTGAACCGGGCCGCGGCCTGCCTGCGGGCGGCGTCTTCGGCCATCAGCGCTTTCAGCTCCCGGTAGAGGGCGGCGGCCTCGGTCTGGGTCAGGGGTTTGTGCAGGACGTTGTCGTCCTGCTCGGCCAAGAGGTGCCCGAGCCGGTCGGAGATGCCCGAGCGGACCCACACGTTGACGGTCTTCCAGCCGAGCTGTCTGATCGCGGTCAGCCTCCTGGCCCCGCACACGAGCACGCCGTCGGGGGTGATGGTGATGGGTTGGAGGAGGCCGTCGCGGTCGATGGAGGCAGCCAGTTCGTGGATGTCGCCCAGCTCGGCGCGGTGCCGGTGGCCGACCCGGATCGAGGCGACGGTGCGTTCCAGCTCGATGGACCCCGCCGGCGCTCTCATCGCGACCCACCCCCATCGGCGGCATCGTCGTCATCGACACGGTCGTCGCGGCGGTGGTGATGGGTGGGGGTGGCGAGCGAGACCACGAGGACGAGGTCGTCGTCGCGCAGCAGCACCGGCAGTGTCTCGCCGATCAGCAGCCGCAGCAGCACGCCCCGCCCCGCGGTCGTGGCGGCGTAGGCGGGGTGGGGGTTACCCAGCAGCGCCTTCAACAGCGCGGTCCACGAGCCGCCGGGTAAGTCGAGCAAAGCTCGGGCGTGCCGGTCGCGGCGCAGGCTCTCGTAGGCGGCCTGCCGCGTGCCCGCCTTCGTTAACGCGGCACACACGTGCTCCACACCGGCCCGGGCTGTGTCGGGCGGCCAGTCCAGGAGTGTGAACAGAGCGATCGCGTCCTCGACGGCCGAACCGGCAGACGTGTACGCCCGCGCCGACGCGGAAGACTCTGTCGCATCGGGTTCGAGGTGAGGGTGGTCGGTGACGTGAAACGCCGGGTGGTAGTCGGCCAGCGGCGTCTCCCGGTCGGAGAAGCGTTCGGGGTCGTGGAACGCTGAGATGTGCGGGCGGCGTGCCTGGTGGACGGAGCACAGGAGTCCTTGGGCGCGTTCTTCGAAGATGCAGGTGATCCGCACCGCGTGGGTGATCACCGCCCACGGATCTTTCGCCGTGCGGGCAGCTTGGGTGCGCATCACGTCGAATGCCGCGGTGGCGGCCTCCCAGGGGTCCAGGCCGTGCTTGCGTGCCAGTGGCGCGTACTTCTCCGCCGCGTAGGCCATCAGTGCCGCGGCTGTGGGGTCGTGCTCCCACGCACCCGGCCCGGCATCGTGGAGGCGAGTCAGCAGCGTGCGTAGACCTTCGCTGCGCGTGAAGTCCTCGCCGTTCTCGGTTCTCTGGTGATTAGTGGTATGAGCCTTCTCGGTCATGGTGGGAGCACCTCCTGACAGGCAGGTGCGCACGCCGTCCCCAACGACGACGTCCATGCTGCCTGCCCGGGTGGTGCTCATGACCTCTCACCTGCTCAGCTCATCCGACCGGCGAACGCGACGGAACGGACTGAGTTGTCCTGCTGCGGCCAAAGGCCGACAGCGCGGCAACCGGCGCGCCCGATCCCCAAGCCCTCGCACACCGGTGTTCGTGGCGGTGCGGGTGCGGCGAGCCAACTCGACCTCCAAGTCGATGCCCCGCCCCGCCAACGCCGCCCCTTTCCGGGCGAGCAGGTCCGTAGGCCGCACCCACTCCACCCCCCGCGCACGCAGGCCCGCATCCTGTGCGAGCCGCTCACGGGTCTTGCCCCGGAGACCAGCGATCCTCGCCGCCTGCACTGCCTCTGGTGTCTCCGCCCTTTCGACCGGCGGGGTCTCGGTCTTCTCGGCCGGTGGTGTCTCGACCTGCTCGGCTGGCGTCGACGGCGGGTGATCGGTCTCCGGCACCGGCGGTCGCCGGTGAGGTTCCTGCTGGTGGTCATGATCGGGATTCATGCGTCCTTCGCCTCCTCGGCATCGGTGTGCTCGGTGGTATCGGGAAGGTGCGCGCTGGTGAACCACCGGCCCACCGTGGACGCGTGCACGCCCAGTTCCCGGGCATCCTTTTGTTCGACCATCCCTGCCCGCGCAGCGCCGCCGCCCGCGCACGCCGATCGGCGAAACCCGCCGCGGCATCGACCTGCGGGTCAGCGCTCCGGTCCACTGATGCCTGCCTCACGCCGGCAGCTGCGACGGGGTCGTTCTCCTGCGGTATCGGCGCCGACAGCGCGGTGGCTTCCACCGCATCCGTTGGTGTCGCCGCCGATACCGGCTCCCACGCTGCATCCGGGCTGGGGCCCTCGATCGCTGCGGCTTCGGACTCGTCGGTGGATGCGGGCACCTCGGCGGCGAGTTGCGGTCGGGTGAGGATGACGGTCAGATGGGTGATCGCCAGCAGCACCACTGGCGGCACCGCCGCCACCGCAGCCGCCAGCACCCCGGGCACGTCCGCATCGGCAGCCACCACGGCGTGGATCGCGTTGGCGGTCACCGACACGGCAGCGCCGCCGATCAGCAGCGCCCACGGATACCACGCCGACCGATGGCCGGCCAGGGCGACGACGGCGACGGTGGCCACGACGATGATGCCGTCGACGATCAGCGGCCACGCCCACGCCTGTGAGCCGCCGACCCCGGAGCGGGCGGCCAGGTCCGCCAACGCCGTGAACGACAGCCAGAACGCGCCGCCGGCGATGAACACCGTCCCGGCCACCGCCGTGACCACCGCCCACCGCCGACTCGACGGACTGCTAGGGACGGTCATGACAGCCGTGGCCCCGGAGCGGACGTCCGCACGGTCGCCTCGCGAGCAAACCACCCGTCCGCGGCCCGCGCCGAGCCCCGCACCGTCGAGGAAGGGCGGGCGGGGGGTTGGGTGGTGCGGTAGGCCGAGCGGACGGTGGCGGTGATCTCCCGCTCGCCCAACCCCACTTCCGAGGCCGCGGCCGTGAGCACATCCAGTGCATCGGGGGTCGTGACACCGTTCTCGGCCAGTCGGCAAGCGGCCCAGAACAGGCCCCGGTTCCGTTCCCCTTCGCCGCGAGCAGCGACCCACGTCACCAGCCGCGACACATCCACCGACCGCTGCACATCGTCGCCCGTCCTGGGCCGGAGCATCGGGCGCGGGTCGAGGAAGTCCCGCAGCCGGTCCGAATCCAGCGTCGCCGAGGGGCCGGTATTGATCTGACGCACCCGGTAGCCGACAACTGCACCGTTGATGGACACCATCGAGGGTGGGACGAGGATGTAGCCGCCGTCGCCACGGAAGTCCACACCGGCGCGCGCGGACTGCCAGGACCGCTGCGTCGCCTGCTCCGGTGTCGCCGGGTAGTAGGCGTGCATCCCACCCGACGGCGTGGACACCAGGAACGCCCACCTCGACACGAGGCCGGCACGGTGGGCACGCCCGAAGGAGGCGAATCCGTCGGTGGGGCCGTGGACATCGACATCCACCACCACCATCCCGGAGGTGGCGCCGGTGGGGACAGCGAGGTTCGCATCCGGGTGCGTCCGCCACCAGGCCTCCACCTGGCCAGGATCGGTGGTGGCGTCGTGGAAGCCGTGCTCGGTTAGCGGACGCTTCCCACCCGGCACGCACGGGAACAGCGGCACGCCTGCGGCGGCGAGTTCTCGTGCTGCGGCGGAGACCGTCCAAGGCCCGGTCATCTGCGACAGCACACCCGCGAGCGCGTCCGTAGCGGCCATCACAGATCCCGTCCCTGCATCACGGCCGCGCTGGCCACCGGCCGGGGACCCGTTTCGGGCACGGGCTCGACCTGCCTGCCCGACGCTGCGCGTTCGGGTGCGGAGCGCTCATGGGATGGCTGGTTGCGCTGCGGCGTCTCACGGTCGAGACCCGGCGGAGTGCCGTCACCGACCTGGGCGGTGTCGAGCTGACCGAGGATCGTCAGGGCGGCCTTGCGGACCCGCTCGCCGGTAGCCTTGACGATCTCGACCGGTTCCTTGCCGTCCACCCGCGCAGCCCAGGTCGACACGTACGGGATCGTGTACCCGGTCGTGTCCATGTGATGGGCGGCGCCGATCATCAGCGCCACCGACTCGGCCTCCACCTCCCCGATGCCGCGATGCTGGCGGGCATCCTCCTGGTCAGGACCGTGCATCAGGACGTGCCCGAGTTCGTGAGCGAGCGTCTTGACCTGAGCGGCGGGGTCCATGTTCTCCCGGACCGCGACCGTCTTCGCGGTGTAGTCCGTCACGCCGTTGGCGCCGTGGATCATGCCCTCGTGCGGCACCGCCAGCACGGTGAACCCGCGCTCCTCAACCAGCCCGGCCAGACCATCCCACAACCCGACCGGTGCTTCACCTTCCAGCAACTTCGGCGCGGGCGGTTCCGGGATCGCATCACCGGCAGTCTGCGAGGCGTCCCACACGTAGGCGGGCTTGGCGGTAATCATCTTCGAGCGCACGACCTCACCGGGGCGGGGCTTCTCGCCCTTGCCGAGTCGCCGCCACGACTCAGGGTCAGACGGTGTCGCGGTGGCGAAGCGGCCGGTGACCGGGGCGAGGATCATGTACCCCGACTGACCCTTCTCCACCTGCCGGCCCAGGCCCTGCCACTGGCGATACCCGGCCACATACGACGGCACCGGCTCCGGAACCCGACCTGCCTCGAAAGCCGCGGCATGCTGTGCCCAGATCAACAGGATGTTGGAGAACGATCTCGCCCTGAACCGCGCCGCGAACGCGAGCGCCCGGCCCCAGTCGTCGCCGGAGACGAGCTGTTCCACCGCGCCGGTCAGCCGCTCATGCAGCTCATCGAGCTTCGCCTCCCGCGCGGCCTGAGCTTCCTCCCGTGTCGTAGCCATCGTCGCTGTCTCCTCCCGATACCCTGAGCACCGGGCCGATCGGGCTCGGTGAACATCAGGTGCGCCGGGAACACCAGTGACGAGAGACGGAGGCCGACGGTGTGACCGTCAGTGCGCGGGGTGAATCCGACGAGTCCTACCGGACTACCAGCCCGTCAGGTGACGAGGGCGCAGGATCGGACGATGATGCGGATACGTGTATCGCAAACGCGAATATCGGTATCGAACCGTCAGGTCAGTGCCTTCTGCCGGACGAGCTGGCGATACCGCGTCGGGCTCGCTCCGACACACTGGCGGAACAGCCGCGCGGCGTGACCCCGGCTGTGCCAGCCGACCTCACGCATCGCCACCTCGATCGGCAGATCGGTCTCACGCAGCAACCGTGCCAGGCGTTCGGCGCGCAGCGTCGCCAAGTACGTCATCGGCGTTTTCCCGTAGGCGTCGACGAAGACCCGGCCGAGCTGAGACGGCGAGAGATGCACAGTGTCTGCAAGCTCGTGGAGTGTCCACCGCTGCTCAGGCATGTCGCGCAGCAGTTCGGCGGCTTGCCGGGCCTCGGCGCGTAGCGGCGCGAACCGACGCAGCGATGGGGGACCGGGACGGGTGGCCCTCCGCTGCGTCGGGGACCGCCGTCTCTGCGTGGTCTTCATGTACGGCTTGATCACGTCGAGGACAGCGAACAGCAGTGCTTGCATCCGGTAGAACCGGTCTGGAGACAGTCCGTCGAGGCTGAGCGAGACCAGCTCATCCAACCACGGCATCAGCATCCCGGTGCGCTCCTTACCGAGGTGAAGTATCTGTGCAGGCTCGGAGTACAGCTCATCGGCGAAGCCCTGCGCATCCAACCGATCAGCCAGCAATGCGGCGTACTGCCAGAACACTTGATCGATCACGTAGTCGCGGTCGAGGTAGAGGGTGGTAAAGGTGATCGAGCCTTCGGGCTGACTTCCGCACAAAGTGTTCGCCCCGAGTGCGACGAGGTCACCAACGATGACGGGCTTCTCGCCGAACTCGCTGAGGAGGATCGCTGAGCCGCACCGGACGAAGATGAGCTTCACACAGTCGTACGCGACGGGGCCAACGGGGCGACAGATGCTCTGGGTGCGGGCAACGATCGGTGAGAAGGCACCACGATTCCGAGGATGGCGAGCCGTTGCTTGTTGAGGCACCACCGTGTTCACGGCTGGTCATCTGATCCGGTGCGTCGTCCGAACGCGTCGCCAAGGAGGCTCACGCCGTCGCTGTTCACGAAGGCGCATTCGCCAGCGGAGAGAACACGGCAGCCTCGCCGTCGATCAGGGAGGACGCAAGAAGGCGCCTGACCGCTCTGCGCCTGTTCGGTCGGCGCGAGGACCTCAACGCGCAGCCCTGCCTCGGACCGGTGGCGCCATTGCGGTCGGCTCACCCACGGCAACCTCTGCTCAGGGTCACCGGTCCTTGCATTAGCGGGTCTAACACCCAAGTGGTACTATGGTCCATATGACACAGACTAACACTTCCTCAGTGGGCGCGGACCCTCGCCGCTGGTGGATTCTCGCTGCCCTCTGCTCAGTGCTCCTGCTCGTCGGCCTCGATCTGACGATCCTCAACGTTGCCGTCCCCGTGATCGGCGCCGATCTAGACGCCTCGGTCGGCGAATTGCAGTGGATCGTCAACGGCTACACCGTCGTGCTGGCAGCACTCCTGCTGCCGGTCGGTCAGCTCGGCGACCGCTTCGGCCGCAAACGGCTGCTGCTGGCCGGACTCGTCGTCTTCGGCATCGCCTCACTGCTGTGCGCATTCGCACCCACCCCGGGCTTCCTGATCCTGGGCCGCGCCCTGCTGGGCCTGGGAGCGGCGTTCCTTAACACTCTTGGCCTGGCGGTGCTGGTATCCGTGTTTCCGGCCGAGGAGCGCCCTCGGGCGATTGGCATCCAGGCTGCCGCCGTCTCGGCCGGCATGCCTTTAGGGCCGATCGTCGGCGGGTTCTTGCTGGAGAACTTCTGGTGGGGGTCGGTGTTCCTGCTCAACCTCCCGCTAGTCCTGATTGTCTTCATCGCCCTAGCCGTACTGGTGCGGGAGTCCCGCTCCGAGCGCCCGGTTCGGGTCGATGTCACCGGCGGCATCCTGGCCGTCGGCGCCGTGGCGATCCTCAGCTACGGTCTGATCACCGCCGGCGAGACGAGCTGGACCAACGGCATCGCCATCGCAGGCATCCTCGCGGGTCTGGTGCTGCTCGTGGTTTTCGTCATCGCCCAGCGCCGGGTGAAGGACCCGATGGCGGACCTGTCACTCTTCAAGGAGTCCGGCTACACCTGGGGCTCGATACTCTCAACCGCCGTACAGTTCGTCGTCTTTGGCGTGATGTTCATCGTGCCCCAGTACTCATACGTCGTTCTCGACGCCTCACCCGTGCAGGTCGGCCTGCACCTGTTACCCTTGATCGCGGCCATGATTCTTGCCATCGGCGTCGCCAGCCGTGTCCGAAAGACTGTCGGGGCGCGGGCGATCATGGCCGCCGGGTTCGTCGCCTTGGCCGCTGGCCTGACCCTCGGTGCGCTCTCAGACGTCGAATCCGGCTTCGGGCTTTTCGCGTTGTGGACCGGACTCATCGGAGTCGGCTTCGGTGCCGCCATGCCACCTGCACTTGACATCGCGCTGGCACCGGTTCCCAGCAACCGCTCTGGAGTGGGATCGGCCCTGCTCCAGGCTCAGCGGCAGGTCGGCGCAGTCCTCGGCGTTGCTATCATGGGTAGTGTGCTCGCCTTGAACTACCGTGCGCGTCTCGACACCGCCGCTGTGCCCGCCGAAACGTTGGAGACCGTTGAGCACAGCGCCCCCAGCGGCCAGAGCGTCGCCGAAGAGCTCGGCTCCACCGAGCTTGCCGCCAACATCTCGGACGCCTTCACCCACGGCATGGCCGCCAGCTTCTGGGTCGCCGCAGGCGTCTCGGTGGCGTGTGCGCTTGTCTCCGTAATCTTTATCCGCAAAGGCGCCGACCAAGTCACCGACCCCGAGCACGCGAGCGAGACCCGATGAGTACTCCCACCCTCGGACGACGCGAACGTAAGAAGGCCGAAACCCGTATCCGTATCCAGCAGGCCGCACTCGACCTGTTCGAGCAGCACGGCTTCACCGAGACCTCGATCGAACAGATCACTGAGTTGGCCGACGTGTCCACGACCACGTTCTTCCGGTACTTCCGAACCAAGGACGAGACTGTTGCGCACAACGGGTTCACTCCTTTCTTCCTCCAAGCGCTGCGCGCCCAGCCGGACGACCTCGAACCCCTTGACGCAATCCGTGTCGCGCTCAAAGCCGCCGACGAATCGGTCTCAGCCGAGACGTGGACCAACGAACGTCGCCGGCAGCTCTACGTCCTCAGCGAGCCCGATCTCCGGGGACCCTCAGTTGGTGCCATCAAAAAACTGTTCGACGACCTCGCCACTCTTCTCGCCGCCCATGCGGGAAGGGAACCCGACGACCCAGAGGTGACCGCCTTCACCGGCGCCGTCCTCGGTATCTTCGGTTCCACGGTCCTCAACGACAACCTCACCGTCGACAAGTACCTCGCCGCCCTCGACGCCGCCCTCGACTTCCTCGCCCAAGGCATGCCCCTGACCAGAAGGCTCTGAAACAGGCGCCGCTCGCGGTTCCACGTGGCGAAGGGCTGCAGTTGCACCGCCGCCGGTTGCTCCACGAGTTGCACTGGTCATCGTTCGCTACTTCCGCCTAAGGCCGGACAGTGGGCGCGGACAGCAGCCCGCGCACGTCCTCGATCACCACGAACTAGGGGTGTAGCGCGTCAATCGCGGCTGTCGTATGCGGCCGAAGCTGGGAACGAGGCGCCAGGGGCGAGGCAAGCCTGCTTGCCACGATCGACACATCCGGCAAGGGAACTTCGCCGCAGAGGATATCCACCGGTGGCACGCGACGCGTGTCGATGGCAGTGAATTCGTCGGCGCTCGGGGCGTCGGGGCAGTGGCGTGCGAAGACGCGGGTGAAGGGCTCGTTGTGTTCGGGAACCGGACGGTCAGGCCGCTGAGGACGTGCTCGACGGCGAGGTCGCGTCCGCCGTATCCGAAGAACAAAGACCTGACCCGCATACGGCCCCCGCCGGTGGGCTGATCGGCTCGCGCATGACGGCTCCGCAGTTCGGGGAACCCGGACCGGACGCCTTCTAGAGTTCCGCTCGCGGGCTAGTCGCCTGGCAGTTGCTCGGTCCCGGCCAACCGCCACGAAGGCGGGTTACAAACAGCCTCCATGTCCACGGGACGCCTACCGGAGTCGTGACTCGGGCCGTCTCTGCTGACCCGCTCCTTAGTCGAGCACACCTCTTGCAGATCGAGGACAGAGTCTGCTGCGGCATAAGCCGGACTCTTGGAACTACCGTGGTTGTGTGAGTGCTTGGGAACCGGTGAGCGGGCTCGTGAAGTTCCCGGACGGCCGTTCCATCAGAGGCATGGGAGTCCGACGCCCTCGCGGCGACGTCCCGGTTCCGGATTCGCTGTCTACTTGCTCGGCAGAGACCCCGCGGCATCGATGGCTGGCCGTACAGGTGGGTTAAGTGGGCGCGACTTCTCTCTGCCCGACTCCATGGACGACGCGATTAGCGCACCGGGCGAAGCTCATACTCGGGCGGAGCGCGAACGGGTTGAGATTGCCTGCGGTGGTGGGATAGGTCGCACCGGCACCGCCATGTCGCTCCTGGCGGTCATGGGCGGAGTCGAGTCCGCAGACGCTGTCGCCTGGGTGCGCGAGAATTACCACCCGCGCGCAGTCGAGACACGCCGACAGCGACAGTGGATCAGGGAGGCGGCGGCGCGCTTCCGCACGTGAGCGTGGGGGGTTGCGAGCAAGCCCTTCGCATTACCGGACGCAACCACCTGCTACGAAGCCAGGAGGGGGCAGCACGCAATCACATGCCTTTGAAGAAGGTCGTTCAGTGCAATTCGGCAGTGTTGCGGTAGGGCCGGTCATGAGCATCAGGTCGTCCGTGGTGAGGGCGTCGTTGCCGCGCTCGGTCAGGATCGCCGGCTCTCGCACATACCTGGCCACGTCGTCTAGGGTCTCCTGCCGCTTCGTCGGGCCTCAGCACTTCGCGCGCTGTTGCGCTTGAGTCGCCCGGCGACGGCGATGGTCACGAGCGCCACGGCTGTGGCGACGGTGTTCGGGATGACGAGGGGCCAGTCGTGTCGGGACAGTCCGTAGAGCACCCAGAGCAGGAAGCCGGGGATGAGCAGGGCGAAGTATCCGAGTGATACGTCGTCGGCGGATCGGGTCCGCAGCATCCGGTGAATCTGCAAGGCCGGGGCGATGGCCATCACGACTCCCCATGCCGCCGCCGCAAGACCAAGAACATCACTGAGCACCATGTGGGCCTCCTACTGGTGGCCCTGGCTCTGGTCCTCGTCCGTACAGCACGGGGGGCGACACGAGGATGCGCCAATACTATCGACCCCGGGCGATCCGCCGGCGAAGTCACCGACTGGGAAACCGACAGATTGGTATACCTCCCAGTTCGGGAGCTACACCAAGAACGTACAGTCCCGTTCCTCTTCGCGATGCTCAGACTTGACCTGGAGTCGGGTCCAAGACGGTATGGAGCAGTTCCTGCCCGCAGGCGATGCTCACGTGGCGCAGTTGGAAGGCTGGCGCGCTGTGCTCGCGGCGTTGTCGCGGCACGCCCGTGAACGAGTGAGCCAGTGGCTGGCCGTCCTCGACAGCGAGGGAGTGCTGGCCCGGAGAGCAGGGACCAGTCCGCCACGGTCCTGCTCGCGACCGTCAACGGGCTCAGCCTTGAACTGATCACACTCGGCACCCCAGCAGGCGTCGAGGCCGCGCACCACGCCCTCGGCCCCATCGTCGATGCTGCCGTGGTTGGCCCTCCTTGGTAGTGCGTAAGTTTGCCAGCTCGCGGAGCCACGGCAGCCGCCATCGCGGGAGCCCGGCCGGAAGTTCCGGTAAGTCGGTGTCAGCGGTCGAACGTATCCTGAGATGGTGCAGCAAGGTGCTGCTGGCGGGTAGTGCGGCTTCGGCCGAGGAAGTGAGGAGCTATGTCGGCCGATGAAGGTTTGCCAGCTCGGGGTGCGGTGTTTTGGCCGGTTGGCACCGGGGACAGCACCACCGTCGTCGTGGACGAGACCCTCGTGTTGCAGGTGGACCTGCATGACATGGCGAAGGCTGATGACGAGGCGAACCCCGAGGTCGCGGTGGTCGACAAGCTCGTTGAGGCTTTGCCTGTGGTCGAAGGCAAGCCGTATCTTGCGGTCTTCGCGTTGACCCACGCGGACAAGGATCACTGCCTCGGATTCGCAGACCTGCTGTCGAAGGTCCGTATCGGCGAGCTGTGGTCCACGCCCAGGCTCTGGCACGAGTACTACGACCCGGACACTGAGGACCCGTGCGAGGATGCAGTCGCGTTCCGTGAGGAGTCCGAACGTCGCATCGAAGCCACGGAGGCGGCGCTCACGGCGGGCGAGGAGCCCACCAGCGGTGATCGGGTGCTCGTCATCGGCTACGACGACGAGCACGGCAAGCATCCCTACGATGAACTGCCCGAGCAGTACAAGTCCGGTCCCGGCAAGTCCGTGACCGTCCTCGATGGGCACGAGTGCGAGGGCCGGTTCGAGGCTTTCTTCCACGCGCCGTTCAGAGAGGACAGCGCTGCGCCGCGCAACGAGACCTCTCTGGCCATGCAGGTGACGCTCACTGACGACTCGGGGATCGACGGGAAGGTACTCATGTTCGGCGACCTGGCCCACGACACGATTATGAAGATCTTCGATTACAGCGAGTACCACAACCGAGAGCAGTACCTGGAGTGGGATCTGCTTCTTGCTCCTCATCATTGCTCGAAGAAGGTCATGTACAAGCCCGACGACGAGGGCAAGGACGTGTTGCAGATGGACGTGCTCAACGCGTTCGAACGCAACGCGCGCGATGGAGCCGTGATCGTCAGCAGCAGTGCCCTCTTCCCGGCCAAGGATGTCGCAGGAGCTAACCCGCCGCACCGGAAAGCCGCCGATCGCTACAGCGAGATCGCCGATGAAGTGATCTGCACAATGTCGTGGGTCGATGAAACAGCGCCCTCGGCGGTCGTGTTCGGCGTGGATGTGACCGGGGCAGGAGTTGTCCAAGACACCGTCGTGGAGTTGGCGGCCAGTGAATCCACCAAGAGCGCTGCACTCACGGGTGCAGGCACTCGACTCGCGGCGGTGACTGCAGCAGCGGTCAACGTGGCGAAGTCGCTCCCCGCGGGGGGTGTCGAGGCCGCCAGTGGACCGGAACGAGTGCAGCAGGCAGTGAGCACGGACCGCGGTGGGGACAAGGCTCCCGACGCGCCGGTGGGCTTCGGACGTTGACCGAGCGGGCTGTCACGCAGCTTCACGAACTCGCGAGCGTCAGCGACGGAGCCATCGAGGTCGTCGGGTCTTGGGAGACCAAGGCCGGCCTCGTCGTCGACGTATCTCTCGATACGCGAGGGATCGAGACCAAGGGGCAGGGCATCAAAGTTCGGAACCGCGAGAGGTTCCAATTCGTGATCGATGATGCCTATCCGTACCGTCCCCCATGGGTCTGGGTATCTCACGCGAGATGGGCCGGCACCCCGCACGTCCAATGGAAACGGCATCTTTGCCTCTACGCGGCCCCGTCGGTGGAGTGGAATCCCGCCGAGGGAATGCGAGGCCTGATTGAGCGACTGATGAGCTGGCTTCGCGCAGCTGCTGAGGCAACGCTTGACCCGGACGGCCAACCGCTGCACCCGCCAGTGACCTACAGCTCGGCCGACGCCGGGCAGATCGTGGTCAATCCGGATGTCGGCGAACTCGTGCCCTGGGGGGAAACGGTGGTGCCCGGGCCGACGAGGCTTGTGTACGCGTGGTGTGAACACGCCGGTCAGCGGATCGACATCCTCGAATGGCTGACACTCGAAGAGGCGTACGACCGCGTGCTGGCCGACGATTTCGAACCGCGCGACGCGGCAGGGCGACCGTTCTACGTGGCGCCCCTGATCTTGGTCAGCGACGAACTGTCGATGGAGTACCCGAACAGAGCTTCGGCGTTGGCGGAGAGTCTTGAGGAGTTTGGGGTCCCTCGCGATGAGTTGTTGCGGGCCATCACAAGCGCCGGCAGATTCAACGGCGCCATTGCCGAACTGGCATCACTGGAGCAGACGGCCCCGGTGGCAGTGTTGCTCGGCACACCGGCGCGACGAGTGTCGGGGACACGGCGCCTCGCGCACATCACCGCATGGCGGATCGACGACTTCGGCGAGGAGGTCACCGGTCTATTGAGGCGAGTCGGCCGACTGGACGACGACGAGCTCAAGGAGCAGGTTCGCTCTCTCGCGCATGACTGGTTGGGCTTTGCCGACATCAAGTGGATGGTCGTGCATGAGAACCGGGCAGAGCTCACGAACCGCCGCGACCAAGGCTCGGCAGCATCCTGGTTGCACGGCAAACGGGTCCTCATGCTCGGCTGTGGCGCGCTGGGCGCGCCGATCGCAGAACACTGTGTCCGGACGGGAGTGCGCGCACTGACCGTCGCTGACAACAGCACCGTCAAACCGGGTATCTTGCTGCGCCAGCCGTACTCGGATGCCGATATCGGGTTCAACAAGGCGCGACAGCTCGCGAGGCGCCTGACGACCCTGCGACGTGACCTCACCGTGGAGGCGTTCACCTCCAACGTCATCACTCTCTTCACCGGCGAGGGCCAGACGTCACCCGACTATGACCTCGTCATTGATGCGACCGCCGATATCGGCGTGCGCGCCGCGGTCGAAGCCGCTCGCGCGCGGCAGCGTGATCAATGGCCACCGCTGATCACGGGGCTGTTCGGGCACGATGCCGTCCGAGCGCTCGGTATCCTGTCCCGGCCGGGCGCCACTGGCGCCGGTCACGACGTTCTGCGACGCATCGCGGTCGACGGCCGCGGTGCTGCTGCCGGGTCGTGGCGCGACATTGTGGATGACTTCTTTCCTGACCCTCCGCGCACCGAAATGTTCTTTCCAGAACCAGGATGCTCGGCACCCACCTTCACCGGCTCGGCGATCCAAACCACAGCTCTTGCATCGGCGTTGTTCTGGGCGACCATCTCAGAACTCGCAAGCGAACGTCGCAAGGACCCGATGGTGGCGGTGGCCGTCCGGCTACCGGGCGCAGAGACCGGGGTCGGGACGAGTCGCTTCTATTGGCCTAATGATCACGTCACCACCGATGTCTCCGGGCGCTACGAGATTCGACTCTCGACACGTGCCCTGGCGGAGATGAGAGCCGAGACGCGCCGAGGCGCCAGAGCGCGCGGACAAGAGGTGGAAACCGGCGGAATGCTGCTCGGGTCCTTCGACGAAGCCACTGGCAACCTCTATGTCGACGCTGCCGTCGGTCCGTCACCAGACAGTGCCTTGTCCGCGGTGTACTTCGACCACGGCACCGCTGGTACGCAAGAGCTGATCGAGCACCATCGAGCGCGCACCGCAAACCGTGTCGGGTTCGTGGGCATGTGGCACACACACCCCTACGGTCGCGCGCAGCCGAGCCCGACCGACGAAGCAGGCATGGGCTGGATCGTCTCACCAAGCGGGACAGGCCGGCGGGCACTGATGTGCATCCTTGGTGGTCCGCCCCCCAGATGGAACGCGTGGTATGAGGACGGGGAGTTGCCGGACGTCTATCTCAGAGTCGTCGACCGCCTCACCGAGACTGAGCGCCGCGTTGACGGCCGGCCCCAGGTCATCCCCGACGCCGCCTACTATCCAGGCGGCTACTTCCAACCTCCGTCAGAATCGCCGCACTCCCTCTCTTGGTGGCAGCAAGCTCTGAGAAGGCTCCGATGAGCGAAACGCCCCGCATCGGTCTGGCCCTGTCTGGTGGCGGGTTCCGC
Source organism: Arthrobacter tumbae (assembly GCF_016907495.1). Taxonomy (NCBI): domain Bacteria; kingdom Bacillati; phylum Actinomycetota; class Actinomycetes; order Micrococcales; family Micrococcaceae; genus Arthrobacter; species Arthrobacter tumbae. The sequence continues at coordinate 3,687,713 of NZ_JAFBCC010000001.1, read as the reverse complement.
GCCACTGCGTTCGGCCTCGGATGTTTACGCGCCCTTCACGATCGTGACCTACTGAAGCATGTCCGGGTTGTCTCGGGGATCAGCGGCGGGAGCCTGCTGGCAGCGATGTGGGCATACGGGCCGCGGGGCTTCGTCGACTTCGACGCATCCGTTGTAGGTCTGCTGCGTTCGGGGATTCAAGAGGAACTGGTCAGACGGACATTCACACCATGGGCGATGGCCCGAAACGTCGGCAGTGCTGTCAGCGCTGGCACCAACCGGCAACCGCGCTCACGCACCCGGACTGACAGCCTCGTGGCCGCATTGCAGGCCCGACCGTTCGGGCAGCGCACCCTCCCGGAGGTCTCCCACACCGACCTGGCGACCGTCATCTCCGCCACAGACATGACCTCTGGCAACGCCGTTCGGTTCGGCAGTCAGGTAAGTTCGTGCTCCCCATACGGGGAGATCACAAACCCGGTGACGGTCGCCGAAGCAGTCGCGGCGTCTGCCGCATACCCGGTGCTCCTGCCAGCGCTGACGCGCGACTACACGTTCCGAGACCGCTCCGGGAAGGCCAGCAACAGGAGGGTGGTGATGACCGATGGCGGCGTGTATGACAACCTCGGATTGTCACCGCTGATGCCCGGGCGTTCACCACTGCACACGGACCACGTCTACGATCTCGACTATCTCATCGCTGCCGACGCAGGACCCGGCCGAAGCGAAAGAACAGCAGCTCGGTTCTGGCCGAGCCGCATAAAGCAAACCTTCGAGATCACCCACGGGAAGACCCAAGACGCCAGTCGCGCACGAATCCACCTGGCCGGCGAGACTAGACAAGTAAGAGGGTTCGTGCACGCCTATCTGGGGATGAACGACCGAAACCTGCCAGTGCCCGTGCCTGACCTGGTTTCGAGAGACGCGGTCGAGCGATACCCGACCAACTTCGCGAGTATGACCGACACCGCGCTCAGCGCGATCAGTGTGCGCGCTGAGCAACTGACCCGGGTGCTCTTGTCTCATTACTGCCCAGACCTGGGATGAAATGCACGGCGGTGCCCAACCTCTCTAGACTCTCGATGTAACAGGTCGGTTGCTACAGGCGGGGGCACGCCGTCCGAAGGTGCCCCAACGTTTTACCAGGCCTGTCGCGCGTCACTTCAAGCCGATATCGCCAACTCGTTCGCGCGCAGCGGCTCTTCACCGCTTGACCAACGAAGCCACCGCCATCGCACAGCGTGCACCTGACTCGCATGACGGTGTCGATGCGGGTGATGAGCGCCGGCGACGGCTACAAGTACCTGCTTCGTAGCGTTGTCGCCGCCGACGGTGACCGCTCCCTTTCGACACCGTTGACGCGCTACTACGCGGAGGAAGGTACGCCCCCGGGACGGTGGCTGGGTTCCGGCCTCGCTGGCCTGGGTGATGGTCGGCTCTCGACCGGGGATCAGGTCTCGGAAGCGCAGCTTCAGCTCTTGGTCGGGATGGGCCGCGACCCTGTCACCGGCGAGCCGCTAGGGCGAGCCTTCCCGCGGTACGCCGCGGTCGCCCAGCGCATCAAGCAGCGCGTCGAGCAACTGCCGGGTGAGCTGGGGCCGGCAGTTCGGGCCGAAGCCACCGCGCAGATCGAGAACGAGGAGACAACTCAGGGGACCAGGAGGGCGGTCGCCGGGTTCGACTACACATTCTCGGTGCCGAAGTCGGTCTCTGTGCTCTGGGGTGTCGCGGACGCAGGAATGCAGGCGTTGATCACCGAGGCCCACCATGAGGCGGTGGCGGAGGTGGTGGACTTCATGGAGCGTGCGGTCGCCGCCACCCGCACCGGCATCACGGCCGGCGATGGGGCGGTCGCCCAGGTCGACGTGACCGGGCTGATCGCCCCCGCGTTCGATCACTACGATTCCCGGGCCGGCGACCCGCAGCTCCACACCCACGTGGTCGTGTCCAACAAGGTGCAGACGGCACTGGATGGACGGTGGCGGTCGCTGGATGGGCGGCCAATGCACGCCGCCGTGGTCGCCCTCTCCGAGCATTACAACGCGGTGCTGGCAGACCGGCTCACCCGTACCTTCGGCCTCGACTGGGAGCCGCGGGAGCGGGGACGGGACCGGAACCCGTCCTGGGAGATAACCGCAGTCCCAGACGAGTTGATCGCAGCATTCTCTACCCGCTCGCACCACATCGAGGCCGAGGCCGACCGGCTCATCGCCGAGTACGTCGCCGAGCATGGTCGGCGACCGTCTGCGGCGACGATCGTGAAGCTGCGCGCCCAGGCCACCCTCGCCACCCGGCCGGACAAGCAGGTGCGGTCGCTTGCTGACCTGACCGCGGCGTGGCGTACCCGCGCCAGCAGCCTCCTCGGAGAGGACGTGACGACCTGGGCGCGCGGCGTGACGGGCACCGGGGCTCCAATGGTGTTGCGGGCGGATGATGTGCCGCTGGAGACGGTCGCTGCGGTCGGGGCCGCGGTGGTGGCCGTGGTCGGTGAGAAGCGCTCGACCTGGCGGCGTTGGAACCTGCACGCCGAAGCCTCCCGGCAGACGATGGGCTGGCGGTTCGCCAGCGCACGCGACCGAGAGGCGATCGTCGGGATGATCGCCGACGCCGCCGAACAAGCCTCGCTCCGGCTGACTCCGCCAGAGCTGGCCGCCAGTCCCGCGGTCTTCCGGCGCATCGACGGGACGAGCGTGTTCCGGCCCAAGCACTCCACGGTGTTCTCCTCCGAAGAACTCCTCGCCGCCGAGGACCGGCTGCTCGACCGATCCCGCACCCTCACCGGGCCGGCGGTCCCGGTGGAGACGGTGGAGCAGATCACCGCCCGCCCCGACACCGAGGGGCGGATGCTCAGCGAGGATCAGGCCGAGGCGCTGATGAAGGTCGTGGTCTCGGGCCGCGTCGTCGATGTGTTGGTCGGTCCGGCCGGGGCGGGCAAGACCACCGCAATGAACGCTCTACGCCGGGCCTGGGAAGCTGAGCGCGGACCGGGCTCAGTGGTCGGGATGGCACCATCGGCCGTGGCCGCGCAAGTGCTGGCCGACGACCTCGGCATTGTTACCGAGAACACGGCGAAGTGGTGGACCAATCACCTCACCCACGGCACCACGTTCGAGGCTGGGCAGCTCGTTATCATTGACGAGGCCTCCCTGGCAGGCACGCTGTCCCTCGATCGCATCACGCGTCTCGCCGCGCAGGCTGGGGCGAAGGTGCTGCTCGTCGGCGACTATGCCCAGCTTCAGTCCGTGGACGCCGGCGGGGCCTTCTCTCTGCTGGTAGGTGACCGTGATGACACGCCTGAGCTGGTCGATGTCCACCGCTTCATGAACGTGTGGGAGAAGAGCGCCTCGCTCTCGCTGCGGCACGGCCACGCCGATGTGATCGACAGCTACATCGACCACGACCGTGTCCGCGGCGGCGACGCTGAGGCGATGACCGACGGCGCCTACGTCGCCTGGCGCGCCGACCGCGATGCCGGACTGGTGTCAGTACTGATCGCCGAGACCCGCGACGACGTAAGCACCCTGAACTCCCGCGCGCGTGCGGACCTCATTCTCGACGGTGTGCTCAGGCCGAGTCGGGAGGTTGACCTGAGCGACGCTACGACAGCAGGGATGGGCGATACGATCATCACCCGCCGCAACGACCGCCGTCTTCGCAACCGCAAGGAATGGGTGCGCAACGGCGACACCTGGACCATCACGGCCGTCCGCGACGACGGATCGCTCACCGTCCACCGCACCGGTCGGAAATTCAGCGGGGCCATCGTCCTGCCTGCTGCGTATGTGGCCGAGCATGTCGATCTGGGATACGCGGTCACCGCGCACCGAACCCAAGGCCTCACCACCGATACCGCTCACGTGCTGGTGGAACCGACCACGACGCGGGAGAACCTATATGTCGCCATGAGCCGCGGCAAACGATCCAACATTGCGTACGTGATACTGGACCGCCCCGACGACCACACGCATCCCCATCCCGGCGACAGCCTCGATGCCACCGCCCGGTCCGTGCTCTATGGGGTGCTCCAGCACACCGGTGCCGAGCTGTCCGCGCACGAGATCATCGTCGCTGAACAACACACCTGGGGCTTGATCGCCCAGCTCGCGGCTGAGTACGAGACCATCGCGGCCGCAGCCCAATACGACCGCTGGGTCACCCTCATCCGTACCAGCGGCCTTGCCGAAGACCAGGCCGACGCCGTGGTCGAGTCTGAGACCTTTGGGGCGCTGACCGCCGAACTACGACGGGCCGAGGCCAACCACCACGACATTGACCGACTGGTCCCGCGCCTCGTCGCCGCGCGAGGATTCGATGACGCCGACGACATCGCCGCCGTGCTGCACCACCGGGTAGCACGCGCCACCGCACGCCCCGCCGGTTCCGGCCGCACCCGCAGAGCGCCTCGCCTGATCGCCGGCCTCATCCCACACGCCGACGGCTCGATGGCCGGCGACATGCGGCAGGCGCTCGGGGAGAGGCGGAAGCTGATCGAGGATCGCGCCTATGCCGTCCTGGATACCGCACTCGACGCGAAATCCTCGTGGACGAAGCCACTCGGAACGCCACCGCGCGACCAGAGCAGGCAACGGGCATGGCGACGACAGGTCCGCGTGATCGCGGCGTACCGGGACCGGTACGGGATCACCGACGACGCACCGCTGGGTGCTCCACCCGAGGCGACGGCACAGAAGGTCGACGCCGCACGAGCCCGCCTCGCACTGGATCAAGCCACCCGCATCACCGCCGACGCGAACGACGTCTCGCGCGAGACACCACGGCGCACCCCCGAACGGCAGTCGCCGACCCTGTAGGTACCCCAGGCGGCCCCCTTCCACTTGTCCGAGGTTCGTCGTAGAATCGGTGGTAGGTAGCGCAGTAGTTACGCGCCGTTGAGACAGATTCGACGGCATGGCCCACGCTCCGGCAGAAGGCCCTCTCAGGGACGTTCGTTCGCTACCGAAGCCCTACAGGAGAGGACTGTCCGCGATGATCCAATTGATCTGGGCCGCAAGCGTCCACACCCGCTACTTCTTGCGTCGTTACATGCCGACCAACATCCTCCTCGACGTCATTCGCACGCGTCGCGGCCTCAAATGGGGTGCCCCGGCGATGCTGCTGGCGATCCCGTACCTGCTCGTGGCGGCCATCTGCCGCAACCTGATCGAGGAGGGCGGCCCGGGCTGGCTCAACCTGCTCGTGCTGTTGTTCATCTACAACGCGATGAAGTTCACCATCATGGGACCAGTCAGTCTCATCCTGCTCGCCCGAACCCGCCAGCTCGAGCGGGCACAGCGCCGTCACCAGCGGGACAGGGAGGCTGAGACCCTGCAAGTGGCCGGCCCCAGCGCCGGTGGACGCGAGTTGTTCTTGGCGAGGTCAGACGCCTACTGAGAGATACGGCGCCTTGGACCACGCTGGTCTGAACACAGGTATCCTCGGGTAGACTTCTCGTGTGAACCGTAACGAAAGCCAGACGCGGGCTGACCTCATCGACCCTTTGCTTCAGTCTTCTGGCTGGTCGAGCGACCTGGTGGAGAGCGAGCACGCATATCGACCTGGCAAGCTTCGGCTGCTCGGCGAGCAGACAGTTCGGGATGAGCCGCAGTTCGTCGATTACGTGCTTCGCGGTGAGCCGCGAGGCATGATCCTCGCAGCCGTGGAGGCGAAGGACGAAAGCCACGCGCCCGGTGCGGGGATACAGCAGGCGCTCGCCTATGCAACTGACGTTCTGGCACCGTTCGCGTTTGCGACAAACGGGCATGAGGTCGTCGAGCAGGACATGCGGACCGGCGCGGTTCGCCGGCTCACTGAGTTCCCTTCTCCTGACGAGTTACTGCAGCGCTGGCAGGCGGATGTCGCGTGGCGGGGTCAAGAAGTTCTTGGCTGGCGTGGTGGTGGGGCCTCCAATCCGCTGTTGCAGCCGGCCTACAGCTTGCCGGGTGCCCCGTCGTTGCGCTACTACCAGGAGCGGGCGGTATCAGCAGCGATTGAGGAGATGCTGATGGGGCGCCGCCGGGCCTTGCTCTCGCTGGCGACCGGCACGGGCAAGACATTCATCGCGTTCAACATTGTCTACAAGTTGCTCACTAGCGGGTATCTCAAACGCGTGCTCTTCATTGCGGACCGGGTCAACCTGCGCGACCAGGCACACAACGAGTTCGGTGGCCTCGGTGATCGCCGCGGCGTCGTGACCGGTGGACGAGTGCCGCTTGAACGCGATGTGCACTTCGCGATCTACCAGTCGTTATATGCGCAGTTGCCGACCGGACAACGAGTATTCGAGCAGTACCCGCATGACTACTTCGACCTTGTGGTGGTCGACGAATGCCACCGCTCGGGATACGGCGACTGGGGAGCCATCCTTGAGCACTTCGACACAGCTTTCCACCTCGGTATGACAGCGACGCCGAAGGAAGACGACTCGATCAACACCTACACCTTCTTCGCCTCCGAGAACGCGGATGACCGAGGCCAGCCGCGGCCCGTGTACGAGTACTCACTTGGGCGCGGGATCGACGACGGGTTCCTCGCCACCTACAAGGTGTTGCAGGTCAGCACCAGCGTCGACGAGGGTCTGGTCATCAACACTGAGATCGAGCGGGGCGCCGAGCTTCTCGTACCCGACGGCACCACACCGCGCGATGTGTACGAGATGCGTGCATTCGAGAGAGACATCGTCGTACCGGACCGAACACGGGTGCTGTGCGAACACCTGGCCGGCGTCCTGCGAACCTACGGTCCGCTCGACAAGACCATGGTCTTCTGCGTCACCATGGAGCACGCCGAGTTAGTCCGTAGTGAGATGCAGCGGCTGCTCGGCTCCGAGACCGGCAAGAACCTCTACGCAGCCCGAATCGTTAGCGAGGAGCGCGACGCCCAAGCCACCCTTGAGCAGTTCCAGCTCGCGTCCTCCACTGAGCCGGTAGTCGTGACGACCGTCGACCTGCTGTCGACGGGAGTCAACGCCCCCTCGGTGCGCAACATCGTCTTCATGAAGCCAATCGGTTCGGTCACGACATTCAAGCAGATCATCGGCCGCGGCAGCCGCATCGATGCGCTGACCGGCAAGACCTTCTTCCGCGTCATTGACTACACCAATGCCACCCGCCTGTTCGACGAATGGGATCTGCCGAGCCAGCCTGTCGTGGCAGGGCCAGTGACCGGGGACCACAGTATCTCTGGATACGTGCAAGATGAGGATTCAGCCGAGCCCGTCGCCAACGCTTCACTCTCCGTGCGGCTCCAGGGCCGCCTCCTCGCCGAAACCCGCAGCACAACTGATGGGCGCTTCGACATTCCAGACCAGCCGAGTGCGGTGCTCGATGTCTTCATCGCCGCAAGCGGCTACACCCGACGACACCTTCGCGTCGACACCACCTCTGATGAGGCACGGAACCTCGTGGTTGCGCTGCGCCGCCCGTCGCAGGGCGAACGACGTGTGAGGATTTCCGGGCTGGAAGTAACAATCAAGGACGAGATCGAAGTAGACCTCGGCAACGGTCATGTCCTCCCCACCGCGGAATACCTCGCACGCGCCAAGGCGGTGATCGGCGAGCGGGCGGAGTCGCTCGACGAGCTGCGCAGCGTCTGGCAAACGCGCTCCCAGCGCGAGGCGCTCGGCGAGTACCTGGCCATGCGTCAGATCACTCCTGAGCTGCTCGCACTCGTCATTGGCCGCACCGATGTCGACGCATTCGACCTGTTCGCCGCAGCTGCCTTCGATGCTCCCTTGATGAGCCGGGAGGCGCGGGCAACCGCGGCGCAGGGTGCGTTGGAGAAGAAGTACCCGGAGCTACCGGACGGATTGATCGCAGCTGTGCTGGATAAGTTCCGTCTCGGCGGCACAGCCGAGATCTCCAGCAGTGAACTTTTCGGTCTCCTGCCCTTCAGCGTCAGCTGGGGAGGCGTTCTCGGAGTCGCTTCCGAACTCGGCGGGCCGGAGCAGGTCGCGGCGTTCCTCCAGGACGTCCAGATTTCCCTCTACGACGCAGGAATTGACGGATGACACTCTTCGAACTTCAGGCCAAAATCAAGTCCGCATCAGACAAGATGCGAGCCGACGACAACACCAAGAACGCGCTCAAGTACCTCGAACAACTCACATGGCTGCTCTTTCTCAAGGTCTTCGATTCGATGGAAGAGACGAAGGAGATGGTGGCGCGTATTGACGGAGCAAGGTATCGGCCGCTCATCGCGGGCAAGTACCGCTGGACGACTTGGGCGCGCAACACCAAGCTGACTGGTGATGAATTGATCGAGTTCGTCACCGACGACCTCTTGCCCCACCTGCGAGGATTGCGGGGAAGCGCACGAGCAGAACGGATCGCAGCGATCTTCAGCGAGATCCGGACGGTGATGAAGTCCGGTTACTCGCTCAAGGAGGTCATCGCGATCGTTGACTCGATTGACTTCCATGCGCTCGACAACCATCACGCGATGAGTGTCATCTACGAGTCGCTTCTCGCCCAGACGGCGGACGCAGGGTGGTCCGGTGAGTTCTACACGCCCCGCCCCGTCGTCGAGTCGATGGTGCGGATCGTCGACCCGACGCTCGGCAAGCGGATCTACGACCCGTGCTCCGGTTCGGGTGGCTTCCTGGTCGCATCCGCCGAGCACGTCGCCTCGGCGACCAAGACGGTGGAGGACAAGGAACTCTTCAACTCCGCGACGTTCTTCGGTCAGGAGTCGGGTGAGATTGCTGCGCTTGTCGGCACGATGAACCTGATCCTCCACGGCGTCGAGGACCCCCAGGTGGTGAGGCGCAACACGCTTGAGCAGGACGCCCGGAACGTGAATCCGAGCGATCAGTTCGACGTCATCCTCACCAACCCACCGTTCGGCGGGACCGAGAATCCGCAGGTCCAACAAAACTTCCCAAGCAAGTCTGCAGCCACCGAGTTGCTCTTCTTGCAGCACTGTATGGCGAAGCTCCGCGACGGTGGACGTGCGGCCATCGTCCTGCCCGACGGCATCCTCTACCGCACCGAGACGGCCTTCTCGACCGTGCGGCGCCGCATGCTCAACGAGTTCAACGTCACGGCTATCGTGCGGCTCCCGACCGGAGTGTTCCCGACTGCCGCAGACACGCGCACCAATCTGATCTTCTTTTCCAAGGGTGGACGCACACAGACGATCCGCTACTACCAGGTGCCAAATCCGCCCGGGAAGCGCTCATATAGCAAGACGAACCCCCTGACGGTCGAGGTACTCAGAGGCGCCGAGCGCTGGGTCGTCGACGGTGTCGCTGATGAGTACTCGTGGGAGGTCGACTACGACACCATCATCGACAACGGGTACGACCTCGACATCCCGTGGCCGAAGGCCGCCCTGTCGGCAGACGCCGCGTCTGCAGGCGTGCTCATTGAGGAAATGCGCAACCGCTTGGTCACACTCACTGAGCTTACCGATGCCCTGGCCGAGGCCCATGAATCGTTGGAGTCCTACCCGCTGGGAGAGAGCATCCAGATTGCCGACTGGGCCGTCGAGGCGGGCGCGCGAGCGGGCTCCCGTATCCCGGGCCAGTTCGTTGGTGTGTCCAACCAGGGTGGGCTCACCCCTTTCAAGGGCAAGCCCGCCAAGGACACCAGTCGCTACCGAGAACTACGCCCGGGCGACTTCGTCTACAACCCGATGCGTGTCAATGTCGGCTCCATCGCCTTGTGCCGACGCGAGGACGAGGCTGGCTGGGTCAGCCCCGACTACGTTGTCTTCCGCCTCGCGGAGGATGCTCCGTTCCACGAGGAATACCTGCTCATGTACCTCAAGAGCGAGAAGGGCAAGACCGAAATCGTGCGCGAGAGCCGAGGCGCCGTACGCAGGCGCCTCTATTTCGAGGGACTCGCGAAGATCAACGTGCCCGTTCCAGGCGACGCTGAGTCCTGGTCAGCCCTCATCGCATCATTCGCAGCCGTCCGGCGACACCTGCGCGAGCTCCCAGCAACCGCGCTGACCACGCTCGCTGCGTTCGAGGCTGCGGCCTTCAGCCCTCGTGGAGCTGCCACCGACACACCCGGCGATCTAATAGTGTAGTACTCGCAACCATTATCTGATAAGGTGAACCCACAGCAACTGTTTCAGGAGGGTTCATGCGACTGGGTGGTTCGAGCGAGGTGGCCAAGGAGCTGGGCGTCTCACTGTCACGAGTGACGGCACTCCGACAGCGCCCCGACTTCCCCGATGCCGTCGGCGAGATCGCCCAGGGGCCGATCTGGGACCTGGACGTGGTGCGTGAGTGGAACCAATCCGGCATGCGCCGTTCAGCTGGTCGGCCCTCCGCTGAGCAGGCGAAGCGCACCCTGGGCGGTCGATTCGTGCGTGAGGACGAGACGATCGGGCACGGCGGCTTCGCGGACGTCTACCGCGCCGGCGACAAGAAGACCGGTGCGACTATCGCGGTCAAGATACTCCGCAACGTCGACGGCGTCGAAGAGGAAGCAATCAAGCGATTCCAGAGAGAGCTGCGGATCATGGAGAGACTCTCTCACCCCAACGTAGTGCAGGTACTTGCTCAGGGTGAGACCGGGGACGGCAAGGTGTGGTACGCAATGCCGCTGGCGCAGGGCAGCCTGGCGGACTACCTGTCCCTTTTGAAGGACAACCCCCCGCTGATCGTCGACATAATCCGGCAGGTTTGCGCAGGTTTGAACTACATCCACGGAGAAGGGATCTTCCATCGCGACCTGAAACCCGGGAACGTTCTGCGACTCGGAACTGGTGACGATGGGGCAGACACTTGGGCTGTGTCTGACTTCGGCCTTGCGGTCATGGCTGAGCGTGACACTGATCCGCTGACCTCTACCTACCGGCAGGGCCTGGGGTCGTGGGTCTACACCGCACCGGAGCAGTGGCAGAACGCCCGCCAGGCCAACCACCTGTCGGACATCTACAGCCTGGGCAAGATGCTTCAGGAACTGATAACTGGCGAGTGGCCAGTCAACGTCGAAATCACTCCAGGCGTCTTTCGCCCGGTGATTGAGAAGGCAATCGCTAACACGCCCTCCATGCGATACCAATCGGTCGCTGAATTTCGTGAGGCCGTCGAGCGGACCATAGACACTGAACAGGACCACCAGTCGTGGGAAACCCGAGAAGAGCAGGCTGAGCGACTTCGCGACCGCATTCTGGGCAAACCGACCTTCGAGGATCTCGTTGAGGTCCTCGACTGGGCCCAGTCGCTCAACGAGAATGACCGCGACGACATGTCGGCACTGGTGCGCGTCTTGCCCTGGATGAGTGCCTCGTCGATCGGCTCCCTTTGGGAGCGAGACGCACCGGCGTTCATGCGCGTCATGGAACGCTTCTGCTCCTACGTTGCAACGGGTAGTTTCTCCTTCGAGTCGTGCGACACGCTCGCTAACTTCATGCGGCGCGTCGTCGGCACCACGGGCAGCGCACCCATGCTCGGGAAGACCGTGGCGGCCTTGGCACGCCTTGGAGCCCACCACAATCGCTGGCATGTCCGCGACGTCCTCATCAAGATCCTGCAGAACGAGACCACGCTCGACGGTGCAGCAGAAGTCGTCGAGGCGATCCGATCAATCCCCATCGACGAAGCGCGTTGGTCGGTCACCGACTTCACCTTGAGAACGCTGCCCCGGCCGATCCGTACTGGACTCACGCCATTGCTCACCGAGGCGAGCTGAGTAGTAGTCACAGGCGTGGATGGGGGGTGTGATCATGTGCGTGCTCATCGCCTGGTCAGACTGGGACATGCAGGTCGGGCCAACGCGGACGGTTGTAGGCGTGCTGTGTAAGCAGTCGAGGTAGAATCGGAGCACACCTACGGGGGTGTACTTTCCATTGCGGGCTGAGGCACCGGAATACCAGCGCCGCATTCTGGATGCGCTCCGCGAACCCCTGGAGAGCGGCGAACTGGTGCTCCACCGGGCGGCCGGAACAGCCACGTATCCTGCACGCTTCCAGTTGGTTCTCGCCGCCAATCCCTGCCCGTGCGGCCAGGCTACGGGAAAGGGTATCGACTGTCACTGCTCAGCACAGCAACGCCGGCGCTACTTTGACCGGATGTCCGCTCCGCTTCTTGACCGTGTCGATCTGCAACTGGCCGTCCACCGGGTCGCGCTTCAGGATTTCTCCGGCACAGCCACGGCGGACTCAAGCGCTGCCGTGGCCACGCGCGTTGCGGCAGCACGTGCCGCTCAACACGAGCGGCTCAGCAAGTGGGAGCTTTCCACCAACGCAGAGGTTCCCGCCCCGCTGCTGCACAACGAACTCAGACTCACCCGGAAGGCAACCGTTTCAGTGGACAAGAAGATGGAGCGGGCCGCCATCACCAAACGCGGCTACGACCGCGTTCTCCGCGTCGCCTGGACAATCGCTGACCTGACCGGTCGGTCCTCTCCCAACGCCGATGACGTCACCACAGCGCTGCTCTTTCGAGCCCAGGAGGAGGCGGCATGAACGGTTCCGTGTGGAGCGATGAGCAGGTTGCCCGTGCCGCACTGGCTCGACTGCTGGAACCTTCGGACAACGTCGGGTTGGCTCTCGTGGCTGCCGCAGGTCCAGTGGAGGCGCTGCGGATTGCAACGGGCGGAACAAACTGTGGCCCCCAGGTACACCGCGCGTTTCTCGAGGTGCTGGACGCAAGCGGACACCGGGTGAGGACGGATGTCCTCACTCATGCAATCGGCCGCTGGCAAACCCGCGTCGGCGCGCTCGCACCCCTCAGAGACCTGGAAACGGTGCGCCGATTTGGAGGCACCCTCCTCATCCCGGAGTCGGACTGGTGGCCCGCGGCACTGGCAGATCTCCAGTTGGGCGAGCCTTTGTGCTTGTGGGTGCGCGGTGAGAATCCCGTTGCCATTCCGTCGCAGCAGCGCGTGGTCGCGGTAGTCGGGTCACGGGACAGCACAAGCTACGGAACAGCCGTCACTGCCGAAATCGCTGCAGGCCTGGTCGCCCGCGGCCTCACGGTGGTGTCGGGGGGAGCGTACGGTATCGATGCGCAGGCTCACCGCGGAGCGCTGGTGACGGCGAGGGAGGACCACCCCCTCCCCACACTGGGCGTGCTGGCATGTGGTGTCGATCGCTATTACCCGGCCGGGAATGAAGGGCTGCTGCGCGAAGTGGCACAGCGCGGACTATTGATCTCGGAGGTGCCCCCCGGGTCATCACCCTCGCGCTACAGGTTTCTCCAACGGAACCGGCTTATTGCCGCCCTCAGCTCCGTCACCGTCGTGGTTGAAGCCCGCTGGCGTTCGGGAGCACTCAGCACGGCGCATCATGCGGCGCTCCTGGGCCGCGCGGTCGGAGCAGTGCCCGGCTCTGTCCAGTCCCCTAACTCAGCCGGATGCCACCGGCTCCTCAGGGACGGCAGCGCAATCTGTGTGACCGACGCCGCCGAGGTCGCGGAGCTCGCAGGTCCATTCGCTCTGGAAACCGAAAAGAAGCACGCCGAGCTGCCATCCCTGCACGACGGTCTGGTTGTGGAGGATCTACTGCTTTTGGACGCGTTGCCCGTTCGGGCATCTTCGACGGTCGACAAACTTGCAACCGTTGCCGGTCTCAGCGTTCCGGGAGTTCTCGCGGGCCTCGGCCGCCTTGAGACGGACGGACTCGCCCAGCGTGCCGACGACGGCGGCTGGCGGAAGCGCCACCGCTGAATGTCCAGCCATGATGTATCAGATCTGCAGCAACAGCATCAGGAGAGGAACAACCATGAATACTTTCACGATCATCGACAGCCCGATTGGGGGACTGGTTCTCGTGGCCCGGAACGAGAAGCTTGTTGGGGTCTACCACGAGTACCACTCGCCGGAGCCCTCTCCCGTTCTTCTGGGATTACCCATCGAGGCAGACTCTCAGCAGATTCCTTCCGTCGAGGATGCGCAGGGTGAGCCACCGGCCTTCGATGAGGAAGCCGCAGCCGAGGTGTTCCGTAGGACGGGTGACTGGCTCCGTGGGTACTTCAGTGGGGCCGTTGCTGACCCTGTGCCGTATGACCCGCCGGCCGGGACGGACTTCCAGCGCACCGTTTGGGAAGCGGTCGCTGACATTCCGTACGGGGAAACCCGCACCTACAAGGACATAGCGGAAGGCCTGGGCAATGTATTGATGGGACGGGCTGTCGGGGCAGCTGTGCGCGCTAATCCGTTATCGCTCATCATCCCGGGACACCGTGTAGTGGGCGCGGGCGGAGCAATCACCGGGTACGCAGCCGGTGTCGCCGTCAAGCGTGCGTTGCTCGAACTCGAGGCGGCGGTAACAGCCGGAGCCGCCGCCTGAACGGTCGGCGCGCATGTAGCGGACTCGAGGTGAACCTAGCGCCGCCGCTCGGCTGTACTGGGCAATTGCAGGGTGCGGCGGTGCGCCTCCTTGAGAGAGAACACGTACTGGCGCAGACTGGACTGCGTACCTCAGGTATCGATTGCGTACATCACAATCACAGGCAGAGCGGGGAGTGAGGCCATGAGTGGATCCCCGGGGGATGGGTTTCCGCCTCCATTTGCCCGCGAAGCGGAGGGATTCATCCGCTACCTGTCCCGTGAACGGAGCCGTTCACTCCACACCGTGCGTGCCTACCGGGGAGACCTTGAGGATTTTGCATCATTCGCGGCCTCGCGAAGTATTGCAGATCTCGCAGAAGTGGATTTGAGCTGCCTGCGCGCATGGCTTGGTTCCCTTGATCAGCAAGGGCTCTCCCGGGCAACCATCGCCCGGCGTGCAGCAACGGTTCGCAATTTTCTTGCGTGGGCCACCCGTGAGGGCTGTTTGCGCGACAACCCTTCTCTCCGGCTGAAAGCTCCTCGCCGGCAGAACGGACTCCCTGACGTCCTGTCAGAAACCCAGTTAAGGCCCTTGTTGGCATCCACTCAGAAGGCCGCGCTTGGAGGCGACCCCGCAGCACTACGCTCGCGTGCGGTGCTTGAGCTGCTTTATGGGTCCGGCATCAGGGTCGGTGAAATGGTCGGACTGGACATCGACGACCTGGACCACGAACGGCGCACCGTTCGTGTGCTTGGCAAGGGCAACAAGGAGCGCACGGTGCCGTACGGCGTGCCGGCAGCTCACGCACTGAATGACTGGCTGACCCGCGGAAGGAAGCGTTGGGTCGGACCTGCGAGCGGCGCCGCGCTCTTCCTCGGACCGAGAGGGCGTCGCCTGGACCAACGTCAGGCTCGGTCAATCGTGGAAAGACTGCTTGCGGCGGTCGATGGAACCGGTGCCCGAGGCCCGCACGCCCTCCGCCATACGGCCGCTACCCACCTGTTGGACGGCGGAGCGGATCTGCGGGCAGTGCAGGAACTCCTCGGGCACCAAAGCCTGGCAACCACTCAGCTGTATACCCACGTTTCAGTAGACCGGCTTCGCCGAAGTTACGAGCAGGCGCATCCACGCGCGTAATCGGCTGGCGCTGGTGCCGGTGGCGTGCGGCAAATGTCGCGGGAGTAATTACAGTGGCGCGTTTCGCGTTCATGAGGCAGAATGAGCGTAGTTTGAATATTTGTGGACTGAGGCATCAGTGGAACCTCACTGAGAGCGTCACCGCCGAACTGCAACTCAGACAGTGCCACCCGAAACTGAAGGTCGTTGGGGAAGACGTACCTACAGCTATGGAGGATGGAATGTCTGTTGTGATGGCGCGCGGTGTTTTGTATATACACTCAGCCCCTTCTGCGCTGTGCCCTCATATCGAGTGGGCCGTCGGCTCGGTCATCGACCAGCGCGTGGACCTGCAGTGGTCCCCGCAGCCTGCCGCGCCCGGAATGTTCCGCGCAGAACTTTCATGGGTTGCCGTGCAAGGGGCCGGAGCCAAGTTGGCGTCTGCGCTGCGGGGCTGGGCGCACCTGCGGTACGAGGTAACTGAGGAGCAGAGTGCCGGCGCTGACGGCGGTCGCTGGTCGCATACCCCGGAGTTGGGCATTTTCCACGCGACCACGGATGTCCACGGCAACGTCATGGTCACCGAGGATCGCATCAGATACGCCTACGAGGCTGGGGCCGGCGATCCGGCGGCCGTCTACCATGAACTATCCCTCGCGCTGGGTGAATCATGGGATGAGGAACTGGAACCATTCCGGCATGCAGGAGAGGGCGCTCCCGTGCGCTGGCTGCATCAGGTCGGCTAGCTGGATTCGCTTCACCACAAAATTCGCAGCACCACAAAAAATGCGGCCCGGGTACCAACTGGTATCCGGGCCGCATTCCTTGTTCGTGTAACTTCCTGCAGGCTAGACGTTCTTCACCACGATGACCGCATTGTGGCCGCCGAAACCAAAGGAGTTGCTGAGAGCCACGACATCCCCGGCGGGCAGATCACGTGCGGAGGTGACCACGTCGAGCGGGATCTGCGGGTCCTGGTTCTCAAGGTTGATGGTGACCGGTGCCCTACGCTCGTAGACGGCGAGCACAGTCATGACGGCTTCAACAGCGCCCGACGCACCAAGCAAATGCCCGGTCTGCGACTTGGTGGCCGAAACGGCGACCGATTCCACCTGATTACCCAGGGCGGTCTTCAATGCTACATATTCCGGCTGGTCACCGACCGGCGTGGATGTTGCATGAGCGTTGACGTGCACGATGTCGGACGGCTGGACACGCGCATCGAACATTGCTGCCTTCAAAGCGCGGGTAGCGCCCAACCCCCCGGGATCCGGTGCGGTGATGTGGTAGGCGTCCGCAGTTACGGATGTTCCTGCCAGCTCGCCGTAGATCCGTGCGCCGCGCGCCAGGGCATGCTCCTCCGCCTCGAGCAGCAATGCGCCCGCGCCCTCACCCATCACAAAGCCGTCGCGGTCCACATCGTACGGGCGGGAGGCATGCTCGGGATCATCGTTGCGACGGGACAGAGCCTGCATGGATGCAAACGCCGCAATCGGCATTGGGTGAATCGCTGCCTCCGCACCGCCGCACATGACCACGTCAGCCTTGCCGGACCGGATCAGTTCAAGTCCCTGATGGAGCGCTTCGGTTCCGGATGCGCACGCAGACACGGGAGTGTGCGCGCCGGCCCGAGCTCCGAGATCGAGACTGACGGCAGCTGCAGGGCCGTTGGGCATGAGCATGGGAACCGTCATCGGCAGGACCCTTCGCGGACCTTTGGCCCGTAGGGTGTCCCAGGCATCCAACAGCGTCCACACGCCGCCGATTCCGGTAGCGAAAGCCACAGCGAAGCGGTCGTGGTCGACCTCTTCGATCCCGGAATCGCGCCACGCCTCACGGGCAGCAACTACCGCGAACTGGGTGGAGGGATCCATACGCTTGGCCTCGACGCGGGAAAGAACCTCGCTGGCCGGAGTTGAAACCTGGGCCGCGAAAGTGACCGGCAGCTCATACTCCGCGACCCAGTCGGCCTCGATGGTGCGCGCGCCGGAGACGCCCTTCAATGCGTTTGCCCACATGGTGGGAACATCGCCGCCGATGGGTGTTGTGGCGCCCAAGCCGGTGATGACTACTTTGCGTGCCATGCTTCACTCTTTCGATGCGTCGGTGTTTCCGTGCGGAAGGTGTGCCTCATGAGGCGGCGATGACGAGGTCATAAAGCCATCGCCGCACGCCGCTAGGACTGGGCGTTGGCGATGAAGTCCACTGCATCGCCAACGGTCTTGAGGTTCTTGACTTCCTCGTCCGGAATGCGCACGCCGAACTTCTCCTCGGCGTTGACAACGATGGTCATCATGGAGATGGAATCGATGTCCAGATCGTCCGTGAAGGACTTGTCCGTCTCCACGGACTCGGGCGCGAGACCGGTCTCTTCATTAACGATTTCTGCCAGTCCTGCAAGGATTTCTTCGTTGCTAGCCATGATGGCTCCTTTTCTCTGTGTCCGGTGTATACCGGATCGTTTCGATCAGACCGCGGGCTGCGGGCTGAAGTGGAAAACTATGGGAGGACAACCACCTGGGCGCCGAAGACCAGCCCGGCCCCGAAACCGATCTGGAGGGCAAGCCCTCCGCTCAGGTGCGGGTTCTCGGACAGCAGCCGGTGCATAGCGAGGGGAATCGAGGCAGCGGACGTGTTGCCGGCGTCGACGATGTCCCGAGCGACAGCAACGTGCTCAGGCAGATTCAACTGTTTCACCATCTCATCAATGATGCGGATGTTGGCCTGATGCGGAAGAAAGGCAACGAGGTCCTCGGCCCGGATGCCGGCGGCGTCGAGCGCTTGTTGCGCAACCTTCGCCATCTCCCAGACCGCCCACCGGAATACGGTCGGGCCGTCCTGGCGCATGGTGGGCCAGATAGCCGATTCCGCGGCGGCTGCGAGCGCTTCGGGGCCTTCCGAGAGCGCTGCAAGGGAAAGTTCACGCACATCGAGCAGCGAATGAGTCATGCGGATCGACTCGTGTTTGCTGCCGTCCGAACCCCATACGGAAGGGCCGATACCAGGCGAGTCCGAGGGACCAATGACAACGGCACCGGCTCCATCCCCAAGCAGGAAGGAAATGGTGCGTTCCGTGTTGTCGATGAAATCGGAGAGCTTCTCCACACCGACCACCAAAACGAACTCGGCGGTTCCTGCGTGCACCAGGGCATCGGCCTGGGCGATGCCGTAGCAGTAACCTGCGCAGGCAGCCGAGATGTCATAAGCCGGCGCAGGTGTAGCGCCAAGACGATCAGCCAGTTGCGCGGCCGCGGACGGGGTGGCATACGGGTGGGTGACGGTCGAGACCAGCACGGCGCCCAGCTGCGAGGCTTCGATCCCTGCGTCTGCGAGGGCGGCCCGCGCTGCTGCTTCTCCCATGTCGATGACACTGGTGTCCTTGTCAGCGCGGTGCCGGGTGACAATTCCGGTTCGTTGACGGATCCATTCGTCGGACGAATCGATCCACTGGCAAATGTCCTCATTGGTGACAATCACCTCTGGCCGGTAGATGCCCAGGCCGTGGATGCGGGTGTGCTCGCGCAGTGTGGACTGTTTGAGGGTAGGTGTTGTCACGCGTTTCCTTTTGCGATGGGGGCGTCCGCCGGGGGAGCGGTGCGGGAGTGTTCTTCCATGAAGTCCCGCGCGGTGCTCAGGTCCTCGGGCGTTTTGACTGCGAGGCTGGCTGTCCCGCGCATCCCGCGCTTCGCCAGCCCTGTCAGGGTACCCGCAGGCGGAAGCTCAAGCACTCCCGAAACACCCATGTCCTGCAGCCGCTGCATGCACAGGTCCCACCGGACGGGCCGGGAGATCTGCGCGATCAGGCTATCAAGATTCAGTTCCCCGGAGGCGACTGGTTCGCCGTCGTAGTTGGAAAGCAGCGTGGCCAGGGGAGCCGTCGGCGAAAGTGAGGGTCGAAGAGCTTCAAGGGATTCCACTGCGGGAGCCATGTGGCGCGTATGGAAAGCGCCCGCCACTTTCAATGGGATAACGCGCGCTTTCGGGGGCGGATCCGCGGCGAGGGCAGCCAACTGCTCGAGTGTACCGGCCGCCACGGTCTGGCCGCCGCCGTTGGCGTTGGCGGCGGTTAACCCGTGCCGTTCCAGGGCCGCAGCGACATCGGACGGATCCCCGCCCAGAACTGCACTCATGCCGGTCGGCGTAGCGGCCGCTGCCGCGGCCATTGCTTGCGCACGCGTGCGCACCAGGGCGACTGCGTCCCGCTCGGTCAGGGCGCCCGCAACAGCTGAGGCGGTCAGTTCGCCCACCGAGTGGCCGGCCACGACTGTGGCAGAGGTGAGCGGCGTATCACCAAGGAGCACACGGGCAGCCATTAAGCCGGCAGCAACAATGAGCGGTTGCGCAACTGCGGTGTCCCGGATGGTCTCTTCGTCGGACACCGTGCCGTGCCGAATCAGGTCAACGCCGTCGGATTCACTCAGAGCCGCCAGATGCTCGCGGACGCCTGGAAGGTCGAGCCAGGGATTCAGGAATCCGGGGGACTGGGAGCCTTGTCCAGGGCAGAGAATTGCAAGCACGTATCAAGCTTTCCAAATGGGCGGTCAGAAGCAGGGTGTTCGGGTGCACGAAGCTCCCGTAGCCACTTTGTAGGAAGTCTACAACGAAGCCGTCCGATCCATCCGTGTCGACGGACGCTCCGGCGTACCTCTGGGCGGTGGCGAGAGACGGCCGATGACAAGGGCAGTCTGGAGAACAAACGCCTCGCGGGGAAGCAGTGGATCCCACCCGGTGATGTCGCACACACGCCGTAAACGGTAGCGGACGGTGTTGGCATGTACGAAAAGTTCGCGAGAGGTGGCTTCCAGCGAATGACCGAGGGCGATGTACGCGGAAAGCGTCTCCTCGAGACCGTTCTGGGCACTGGCGAGAGGGCGGTAGATGTTTCGCAGCAGCGCCTTGCGGGCAGTTTCGTCGCCGGAGATGACGCGTTCCGGCCACAGATCATCGGCAGCAACCGGACGGGGGGCTGACGGCCACGCCCGCGCGGCCGTCAGCCCCGCGAATGCGGCCTGCGCGGACCCACTGGCAGCGACGAGGGACGCTGATTCCGGGCCATAGACCACCGGGCCCGGTCCGAACAGCTCGCTTAGTTTGGCATAGGAACTATCGCGGTCCTGGACGCCCCCGAGGACGAGGATGAGGCGGTCACCCTGTATACCCACCAGGGTGTCCTCTGCCAGCCGGCCTGTCGTGCGGCGCAGTTCATTGAGGAACATCGCGTTCGGTTCAGCGGGAGAACTGCCCACCATGACGGTGATTGGCGCCTGGGACTTCCAGCCCACCGCTGCGATCCGGGACCGCAGGGCATCGGAGCTTTCTCCCCGCAGGATGGCGTCCACCACCAGCGCTTCAAGCCGCGTATCCCATGAGCCGCGGGTCTCAGCCGCTCGGGCGTAGACGTCCGCTGCAGCGAAAGCAACCTCACGGGAGTATCTGAGCACCGCCTCTCTCAGCGGCCACTGGTCGGCGTCGGCGGCGAGGTCAGGAACTTGATCCTCCACGACCTGCACGACGACGCGAATGAGCTGGAGTGCCTTCTGGAGACTGATCGAACGTGTGAGTTCGGTCGGCGCAGTCCCGAAGACGTCGCTGAGGACCCATGCAGGGGAGACCGGTTTCTGGTACCAGTTGACAAACGATGCGATGCCCTTTTGGGCCACCAGACCAAGCGCGGACCGCTCGTCGGGACGCAGGTTCCGGTACCAGGGCAGGGAGGAATCCAGCTGCTTCAGCGTGGCGGTCGAAAGGGCGCCGATCTGTGTCCGGAGCCGGTCCACCGTCGTCGGATCGGGAACGGGCAGGGATGTTCCGCGCGGCGGAGTGGGCGATGCCATGAAACGAGCATACGGCGCCGCTGCTCAAGGCTCCATTTTGTACGAAGGCTACAAAGAACGGCTTAAAGTGCGAGCAGGACCCGCCGACTCACATGGGCCGGCGGATCCTGCTGTAACGGTCCGGAGTCAGGAATCGCCGCCCGCGTTACCCGTCGTCCCCGCGTTGACGTCGAGGAGTGAGTACTTCTCGATCGCTTGGCGTGGTGCGTCGGCGTCGACCTCTCCCCGCTTGGCGAGGAGTTCGAGCGTGCGTACGACGACGGAGTGGGAGTCGATCTTGAAGTACCGCCTGGCTGCGGCGCGTGTGTCGGAGAAGCCGAACCCGTCGGCGCCGAGCGTGGCGAAATCCTGCGGCAGGAACTGGCGGATCTGGTCCGGAACGGCCTTCATATAGTCGGTGACGGCGACGATCGGTCCCGGTGCATCGCCCAGCTGCTGGGTGACGAAGGGCACGCGGGGCTCGGCGCCGGGGTTGAGGAATGCTTCCTCCTCGGCGGCGAGTGCGTCGCGTCGCAGCTCGGTCCACGAGGTCACGGACCACACGTCGGCGGACACATTCCACTCTTCGGCAAGAATCTGCTGTGCCTCGAGTGCCCAGGGGACGGCCACACCGGACGCCAGAATCTGCGACTTCTGAGAGTTCTCCGCCGAATGACCGTCCTTGACCTTGTACACACCGCGAAGCAGACCGTCCACATCGAGGTTCTCCGGCTCAACGGGCTGGAGAATGGGCTCGTTGTAGACGGTGATGTAGTACATGACATTCGGGTCGGACCCGGACACTGCGTCGCCGTCTCCATACATCCGCTGGAGGCCGTCCTGGACGATATGCCCGATCTCGTACCCGTAGGCGGGGTCGTAGGTGACTACGGCTGGGTTGGTGGAGGCGAGGATGGGTGAGTGTCCGTCGGCGTGCTGGAGGCCTTCGCCGGTGAGGGTGGTGCGGCCGGCGGTGGCTCCGATGATGAAGCCACGGGTCATCTGGTCACCGGCTGCCCAGTAGGAGTCGCCGGTGCGCTGGAATCCGAACATCGAGTAGAACACGTAGATCGGGATCAACGGTTCACCCTGAGTGGCATAGGCGGTTCCGGCAGCGGTGAACGCCGCGACAGATCCTGCCTCGTTGATGCCTGCGTGGAGAATCTGGCCCTGAATCGATTCCTTATAGGCCAGGACCAGGTCACGGTCCACGGAGAGGTAGTTCTGCCCTTTCGGGTTATAGATCTTCGCCGTCGGGAAGAACGAGTCCATACCGAACGTGCGTGCCTCGTCCGGGATGATCGGAACAATGCGCTTCCCGAATTCCTTGTCCCGCATGAGGTCCTTCAGCAGCCGGACGAAGGCCATGGTGGTGGCCGCCTGCTGCTTCCCGGACCCGCGTTTGGCAACCTCGTAGGCCTTATCGCCGGGAAGGACAACCTCGGCATGATTGGTACGCCGCTCCGGAAGGTAGCCGCCGAGTGCCTTGCGGCGTTCGTGGAGGTACTGAATTTCGGGGGAGTCCTGGCCCGGGTGGTAGTAGGGCGCGTTGTAGAGGTCTTCGTCGATCTGCTCGTCGGTGATGGGGATGCGGAGGTGGTCCCGGAACGCCTTGAGGTCAGCGTTGGTGAGTTTCTTCATCTGGTGGGTCGCGTTGCGGCCCTCGAAGTGGGTGCCCAGCCCGTAACCCTTCACCGTTTTGGCGAGGATGACGGTCGGTTTGCCCTTGAATTCGGTGGCAGCCTTGTACGCCGCGTACACCTTCCGGTAATCATGCCCGCCACGCTTGAGCCCCCACACCTGGTCATCGGTCATATCCGCCACCAGATCCTTCGTGGCCGGGGTCTTCCCGAAGAAATGATCCCGCACGAACCCACCGGACTCCGCCTTATAGGTCTGGTAATCCCCGTCGAGGGTCTCATTCATGATCGTCACCAGATCCCCGCCGGTGTCCTTGGCGAGCAGGTCATCCCACTCCCGGCCCCACACCACCTTGATCACGTTCCACCCCGCACCGCGGAAGAACGCCTCGAGTTCCTGCATAATCTTGCCGTTACCGCGCACCGGCCCGTCCAGGCGCTGCAGGTTGCAGTTGATCACAAAGTTCAGGTTGTCCAAATTCTCATTCGCCGCCAACTGCAACAGGCCACGCGATTCCGGCTCATCCATCTCCCCGTCCCCGAGGAACGCCCACACCTGCTGCCCGGACGTGTCCTTCAACCCACGGTTCTGCAGATACCGGTTGGACTGCGCCTGATAAATCGCGTTCATCGGCCCGATCCCCATCGACACCGTCGGGAACTCCCAGAACTCCGGCATCAACCGCGGATGCGGATACGAAGACAACGCATGACCGGCCTTGGACTTCTCCTGCCGGAACCCGTCCAGATCCTCCTCAGTCAACCGGCCCTCCAGGTACGCCCTGGCGTACATGCCCGGTGACGCGTGGCCCTGGAAGAACACCTGATCCCCACCCGAGGGGTGGTCCTTGCCCTTGAAAAAATGATTGAAGCCCACCTCATACAGGGTCGCCGCCCCCGCGTACGTGGAAATATGGCCGCCCACACCGATCTCCGGGCGCTGCGCCCGGTGCACCATCACCGCAGCGTTCCACCGCATCCACGCCCGGAACTTCCGCTCGATCTCCTCATCCCCCGGGAACTCAGGCTCCTCATCCACCGGAATGGTATTCACATAATCAGTCGTCACCACAGGAGGAAGACCCACCGACCGGCCACCAGCACGAGCCAGCAAACGACCCAAAACATCACGGGCCCGATCGGAACCGCGCTGATCAATCAGTTGATCAAACGACTCAATCCACTCAGCCGTCTCCTCCGGATCCGAATCCCCACCAACACCCGAACCCACAATCCCCTGATCAGCAACCATGCCAAACCCTCCCAATCCGCAGATTATGTCTGCGACGTCTACGACTTCGTGCTTCGGGCCGTTGCTCATCGAAGCGGTCAGAATCCGATCGGCGTTCGCCGGACCTATGGATTCACTGTGACACTCTAGCCCTGCAGGGTGTTTGATGCGTAGCTGAACAGGTACCAGCCAGGCCAGGTTACGCCTTCACCGAACAACACATTCCAGTGTTTGAGTGCCGGTTTCACTCAAAGGTAGGCGCGTGCGGGGGCAGCCGGGCCGTCGTCGTCGTGCTGACCGGGTGGAAGCGCGGGTTGAAGCGTGGCGCTTAAGGGTGTTGGCTGGTAATAATGCATAGCAACGTAACGTGGGTCCGGGGTCAGAGGCACCACCGGGACAATCACAGGAACATTCGCAGCCTTTCGGAAGGAAAAAAGTGAGCGAGGCCGAAGCCGCCACAGCAGGAAGCGTGGCGGACAAACTGGGTTTCAAGGACGGCGACCTTGTTCAGGAACTTGGGTACGACGAGGATGTTGATTTCGACTTCCGTGCCAATCTGGAAGATGAGATTGGATCGGAACTCCTGACCGAGGACGACCAGGATGTTGTAGATGGTGTAGTCCTGTGGTGGCGTGCCGACGACGGCGATCTGGTGGATGCGCTGGTGGATTCACTGACGTCCCTGGACGAGGGCGGCGTCGTCTGGCTGCTTACACCGAAATCGGGCAGGGACGGATATGTCCCGCCGTCGGAGATTCAGGAGGCAGCGCCTACTGCCGGACTTCACGCTACGTCTTCAGCCGGGGTGTCCCGGGACTGGGCGGCAACCCGGCTTGTGGCCCGTCGCAAGCAGTAGGTGACCAACCTGTCAGCGCCCGGTGACCCGGCCCCAGGGTTTGAACTGCCCAATCAGCACGGGGAGCTGATCAACCTGAACGCGCTTCGCGGCACCGCCGTCGTGCTGGTGTTTTATCCGTTCGCGTTCTCCCGCGTCTGCACTGGTGAGCTGGACGAACTGCAGCAGAACCTGCAGGAGTTCCGGAGCCGCAGCGCGAGAGTGCTGGCCATGTCGATCGATCACAGGTACGCCCTCCGCACGTACGCAGAGCAGAGGGGGTATAGGTTCGACCTCCTCTCGGACTTTTGGCCACACGGTGCAGTGGCTGAACGGTACGGTGTGCTGGATTCGTCCAACGGGCACGCGCGTAGAAGCACCTTTTTCATTGATCCAGCCGGGATCCTCACCTCCCGCGTGGATGCCCCGCTGGGGCAGCGCCGGCCCTTTGAGGGCTACCGTGCGGCTCTCCTGGACCTTCCGGGACAAACTGCGGCATCTCCGCGATGACGTCTTCACCGCTGCCGCATGCATCGTCGCTTCCCGGGTTCGGAACAACCGGATTCGCCCGAAGTGACCCTGCCGCTGCGAGCTCACTGACGGGGCAGCAGGTGACGAGCCTGCGGAACGCGGCTGAACTGCTTGGGCATCTGCGCCTGGCCGTGCTGACCGGCGCAGGCTTGAGCACGGATTCCGGAATCCCGGATTACCGCGGACCGAATTCCATTCCACGGAATCCTATGACGTACCAGCAGTTCATCGGTGATGACGCGCTGAGACGGCGCTATTGGGCACGTAACCATATTGGCTGGCACCACCTCCGTCGGGCCGACCCGAATGACGGCCACCGCGCAGTGGCGCTGATGGAGCAGCGCGGTCTCCTGACCGGGCTGATCACGCAGAACGTGGACCGGCTCCACTCAGCGGCGGGCAGCACGAAGGTGGTGGATTTACACGGAACGTATGATCGCGTGGTGTGTCTGAGCTGTCGTACATTGTTCAGCCGCCAGGACATCGCGAGCCTCCTTGAGCAGCTCAACCCCGGTTACCTCGAGCGCACCGGCAACGCCGGTGACGTGGCACCGGATGCCGATGCCGATGTTGACGACACCTCCGATTTCACCATCGCACCCTGCCCCGTGTGCGGCGGCATGCTGAAACCCGATTTCGTCTACTTCGGTGAAAACGTGCCCAAGGACCGCGTGGAGCGGGCATATGCAATGGTGGATGAAGCCGGTGCTCTTCTGGTTGCCGGTTCGTCACTGACAGTGATGAGCGGTCTCCGATTCGTGCGCCACTCGGCCAAGCACGCCAAGCCCGTCGTCATCATCAATCGGGGTGCAACCCGCGGCGACGATTTCGCGTCATTGAAGCTTGAACTGGGAGTCTCCGAATCCCTGGCGTACCTCGCGGACGCCTTGCCTGGCGTTGCAACTCACGACGACGGATCAGCGGCACGCTGATTGGCATTGCGGAGCGTCAATCCGGTACAGTGATTCCTCGTGGTGGAGGGCAGGTCAGTTCAGCCCCGCCGCATCAAGGGTCTTTAGCTCAGCTGGTAGAGCGCCACGTTTACACCGTGGATGTCATCGGTTCGATCCCGGTAGGACCCACCAGGAAAACCCCGCTGTTCGAGGCTCTCCGGCCTGACCAGCGGGGTTTTGCGTTGGCTTCAGAGCACGCGTCGCAGCTCCTCCACAAGCCGGGGTGCAAGAGCTTCCGCCATCGGAGCGGACAGGTGGTGCGCGTCCCTGTAGGCCAGGATGTCACCGATGATCACGGGACAATCGTCTGTGCACAGGTACTTGTTCAGGTCCACAAAGAGTGCGCCGGATTCTGCCGCCACTTTCCGCTCGGATGCCGTCCGCACCGGGTCAATAGCATCCCCGCGTTCAGCATCGCAGCTGTCGGCCTGTTCAACATTGCGCGATAGGCAGGAAGCCGGCGCCGAATCATGCGACGGGGTGTCAGCGAGGACAACCACCTCGGTTCCTTCCGGCATAGCGTCGATGGTGTCCTTGAGGCCTCGCTCCCACTGGGTGCGGAGGTCCTGTGATCGGTCGACCGGACTCACTCGGCCGTAATTACTGAGGACAACGAGTCGCGGTGCCAGGTCACGGATTTCTCGCAGCGCGTTTTCGCGCCATTGGTCACAAGCGGTGTATGGCGATCCGTCATTCTCGACCGAGATGGACACCGACGGACAGGAAGACTTGGTGAACGTGTGCAGTCGCAGCGAAGAGTCCTGCGCCAGCAGTTCCACGCCGGCGAACCATTGCTCGGCGTGGGAATCCCCGAAAAGTACAACGTCCCCGGAGGCCTCGGAAGCTCCATAGATGCATTGTTTCTGCAGTTGGGTCTGCTCCGCCTGCGCATGGCAACCGTCCCCGTTGGTGGGCGGCGCGCTTGTGGAAGCGTCCTCAAGCAACGGAGTGACGTTGGACGGTACGAAGGTGGTGCCTGTCGGGTAGGGCGTGCCGGCTTCCCGCTGCGCAGGTTCGCTCGCGGTGATAGGCACACGGTCAATATGCACCCCCATGCCATACGCCGAACCCGCGATCGCAAGCGAACTCGCCGTTGCCAACGCAATCGCCGGAATCCCGCGGTGGGATGCCGTATGCGGTGTGGCCGGGCCGTCAACCCCGGTGACCTTCGGACGGCGGAAAGGATCCTCCACGAATCGATGAAGAACGGCAGCAAGCGGCACACTGAGTACGCCGAGCGCGAGAGTGAGGGGAAGCGGCAGCTCATTCTCAACCCCGACAGCGAGTTGGGGAATCGTCAGCAGGGGCCAGTGCACAAGATAGATCGAGTAGGACCAGCGACCGAGCGCCTGCATCGGCCGGTTGGTAAGCACCGGCGGGTGGAGGCCGCCAATTCCTCCCACCACAACAGCGGTGGTCGAAAGGACCGGAAGCAGTGCTGCCACCCCTGGAAAGGCTGTCGACGATGTCAGGAGCACGAAACTTGCGAGAATGCCGGCGAGGCCGCCCCACACGAGAAGCCGCTCCGCCCATACCGGAGGTTTGCGGGTGGCGCTGTGCAGAGCGCACGCTGCGAGAGCGCCTGCGCCCAACTCCCAGGCCCTGCTTGGCAGTGAGAAGAATGCCCAGGCAGGGTAAACCCCGAGGAGCGCCAGACTGCAGATGAACGACGCAACAACCGCCACAATCAGAACGACATGGAACCGTTTCCCCACCCTCCTGGCGAGCAGGAAAGCTCCCAGCAGTACCAGCGGCCAGAGGAGGTAGAACTGCTCCTCGATGCCGAGAGACCAGTAATGCTGGAATGGCGAGGGAGAGGTTTCCGCCAGGTAATCCGTTCCCTGAACAGCGAAGAGCAGGTTAGGTACGTAGAGGGCTGTCGCAGCGGCATCGTGCAACGCCCCGGGTATATCGACCCGGGGCACGAATAACAGCGACGCCACCGCCGTCAGGATCAGTACTGTCAAGGCTGCCGGAAGAATCCTGCGGATACGCCGCGAGTAGAACTGCGCAAAGTGGACCGTGCCATCGGTGCGTAACATCGCCACCAGATGGCTGGTGATCAGGAATCCGGAGATGACAAAGAAGACGTCGACGCCAGCGTAGCCGCCCGGCAGAACGGAAACTCCGGCGTGATAGAGGACCACAGCCAGTACGGCCACCGCACGCAACCCCTGGATGTCCGGCCGGAAGCTGGGCGCGCCTCTTTTCGCCGGAGCCTTCGCGGAGGTTAGTTCTGAGATAGCAGACATTCTATCGAAGATATCAATTCGGTAACGGTGCGCGCATCTTTCCGATCCACGCCTCCGGTTGCGAATGTTTCGACGGATTACCTCAGCCCGCAGGCGTCGTCTGGCTTCGGACGTGACCCCGGTAATAGGGTGGGAGGGCCAAGGCGCACAGGGGCGTCGCTAAGTGATGTGCCCCTGACCATGGGGGCAACCTGCAGATGGAGACTTGATGAGTGCACAAATCGGCGTGACCGGCCTTGCCGTCATGGGAGCAAACCTGGCCCGAAACCTCGCACGGAACGGGTACACCGTAGCCCTTCACAACCGATCAGTTGAGAAGACCGACGCCCTGCTTGAGAAGCACGGTGGCGAGGGCGATTTCATTCGGACGGAGTCCCTCCAGGAACTCGTTGACTCGCTGGAGAAGCCACGCCGGGTGCTCATCATGGTGAAGGCGGGCGCTCCCGTGGACTCCGTCATCGAGCAGCTCGAACCGCTGCTGGAAGCGGGGGACATCATTATTGATGCCGGCAACTCGCACTACGAAGACACGCGCCGCCGGGAAGCGGCGCTTGCTGAGAAGAATCTTCACTTCGTTGGCGTCGGTGTCTCCGGCGGCGAGGAGGGAGCGCTGCTCGGCCCCTCCATCATGCCCGGTGGCTCACGTGAGTCCTATGACTCCCTTGGTCCTATGCTGGAGAAAATCTCAGCCAAGTACAACGGCGAGGCATGCTGCCGGTGGATCGGCACGGACGGCGCCGGACACTTCGTGAAGATGGTGCACAACGGCATCGAGTATGCCGACATGCAGGTTATTGGCGAGGCCTACGATGTTCTTCGCACTGCTGCCGGGATCGAGCCTGCTGACCAGGCGAAGATCTTCACCGAATGGAACACCGGAACACTCTCGTCGTTCCTGATCGAGATCACGGCCGAAGTCCTCGCTCACACCGACGATCGCACCGGCAAGCCGTTCGTCGACGTCGTCGTCGATTCGGCAGGACAGAAGGGTACCGGCCGCTGGACTGTCGTTTCGGCACTTGAACTCGGCAGCCCCACCTCGGGCATCGCGGAATCCGTATTTGCGCGCGGCCTTTCCTCACAGCGGGGCCAGCGTGAGCTTGCACAGGGCATTCTTGAGGGACACGAAGGCACAGTTGAACTGCCCGAGGGTTTCGTCGAAGACGTCCGTCTCGCGCTGTACGCGTCGAAGTTGGTGAGTTACGCGCAGGGCATCGACATGCTGACAGCGGCTGCAACGGAGTACGGCTGGGACCTCAAGCTCGACGAGATCGCTTCACTATGGAGGGCCGGTTGCATCATTCGTGCCGAGCTGCTCGACGACATCATGAAGGCCTACGCGGGAGATGCAAGGCCGGCCAACCTGCTCCTGGCTCCGGCGTTCGCCGAGTCCATTGCCGGGGCGGTTCCCGCATGGCGCCGTGTCGTTGCAACAGCCGTCCAGCTGGGCATCCCGGTTCCGGTCTTTTCCTCATCACTGGCCTACTACGACGGGCTCCGCCGCAAGCGACTGCCTGCCGCACTCACCCAGGGCCTTCGGGATCTCTTCGGGGCCCACACCTATAACCGCGTGGATGCTGAGGGCACATTCCACACTCTCTGGGGCGAAGACCGCTCAGAAGTCGAAGCAGTCGACACGCACTAGACACCTGAACGAAGAAAAAGCGCCTCGGCGGAGCAATCCGCCGAGGCGCTTTCTTGTGTTCTCTGCAGTTCCAGCTAGATGTACAGGGCCGGGTCGATGTACTCGGCGGGATCCACCGCAGGCAATGTCTCCCGTGCGGAGTCGCGGTGCCGGAAGGTAGCGGGGATGCCTGTGATGATCGAGTCCGGCGGCGTGTCCTTCACGACGACGGCGTTGGCACCGACCGCGCTACCCGCGCCGATGGTGATTGGGCCGAGGACCTTGGCGCCGGCTCCGATCGTGACGCGGTCGCCGATGGTTGGGTGCCGCTTGACCTTTTCCAGGGAGCGCCCGCCGAGGGTCACCCCCTGATACATCATGACGTCGTCGCCGATTTCAGCGGTGCCGCCGATGACCACACCCATGCCGTGGTCTATGAAGAACCGTCGGCCGATCGTGGCCTGCGGGTGTATCTCGATGCCCGTAAGGAACCGGGCCGTCTGGGCAAGGATCCGGGCGGGAAACCTCAGCGGGGGAACCTGCCACATACGGTGCGTCAGCCGGTGTACCCAGATGGCGTGCAGCCCTGAGTAGACGATGCCGTTCTCGACGTCCCCGCGGGCTGCCGGATCATGCGCGCGGGCGGCCTCGAGGTCTTCTCGCATTCTCGCTAGGAAGCTCACAGACCACTCTCTGTTGAAGGAATGACTAACCGCGGATGTCGTCGAAGAGCACGGTGGAAATGTAGCGCTCTCCGAAATCGCAGACAATGGCAACAATGAGCTTACCTGCGTTCTCCGGACGCTTGGCCAGCTCCAGGGCGGCCCAGACAATGGCTCCGGAGGAGATGCCGCCGAGAATGCCTTCCTGGGTGCCCAACGCCCGCGCCACGCGTACGGAATCTTCGACGCTGGCGTCCATCACTTCGTCGTAAACGGAGGTATCGAGGATCTCGGGAACGAAGTTGGCGCCGAGCCCCTGGATCTTGTGGGGACCTGGAGCGCCGCCGTTGAGGATTGCGGAGTCAGCCGGTTCCACGGCCACGATCTGCACGCCCGGCTTCCGTTCCTTGAGCACCTGCCCGACGCCGGTCACGGTGCCTCCGGTCCCGACGCCGGCGACGAAGATGTCCACCTTGCCATCGGTGTCATTCCACACTTCCTCGGCAGTGGTTTCACGGTGAATCGCAGGATTCGCTTCATTCGCAAACTGGCGCGCCCAAATGGCATTGTCGCTCGCGGCGACGATTTCCTTGGCGCGATCGACAGCTCCGCGCATACCTTCCGAGCCAGGCGTCAGAACGATCTCAGCACCATAGGCCCGCAGCATCACCCGGCGCTCGGTGGACATGGTCTCCGGCATCGTGAGGACAACCTTGTAGCCGCGGGCAGCACCCACCATGGCCAGCGCGATGCCTGTGTTACCCGAAGTACCCTCGACGATCGTGCCGCCCGGCTTGAGCGCGCCCGCCTTTTCAGCAGCGTCGATGATTGCGACGCCGATGCGGTCCTTGACGCTGTTGGCGGGGTTATAGAACTCAAGCTTGACCGCCACCTCCGCATCCAGTCCCTCGGTCAGGCGGTTCAGGCGCACCAGCGGAGTGCGGCCTACCAACTGGGTGACGTCGTCGTAAATCGGTGCCATGAGATTCCTGTCTAGGGTAGGTAGGGAGTGAAGCAAAACTGTGCTCAGCCTAGCCAGCGGCCAGAAGCAGAACTATGCGGTGAGCCATTCAGCGTAATATTTCCGTGCCTTGGCAAGCTTCGGATTGATAATCACCTGGCAGTATCCCTGCTCCGGGTGTTTGGCGTAGAAGTTCTGGTGATACTCCTCCGCCACGTAGAAGCGCGGAAGGCGCACCACTTCGGTCACGATTGGGTGTGCCCAGTCCTCCTGATGCCGCTCGATGGCACGCTCAAACAGCTCCTTCTGCTGGGCATCCTGGTAGAACATCGATGAGCGGTACTGAGTGCCGACGTCGTAACCCTGACGGTTGAGTGTGGTCGGGTCGTGGGAAGCAAAGAAGATCCCGAGAATCACTTCGACGGGTACGACCGTCTCATCGAAGGTGACTGCAACGACCTCGGCGTGGCCGGTGATACCGGAACACACAGAATCGTAGTTCGGGGCGGGGTCGTGGCCGCCGGTATAGCCCGACACCACCTCCGTTACACCCTGGGTTTTTTGGTAAACGGCATCGAGGCACCAAAAGCAGCCCCCGCCCAGCACGAAAGTCATCATGGTGTTAACAATGCTTCGACCAACGCGATGATTCCCGGCGGGCAGAACCGGACCACAGCGAGTTGTCCCAGGAACCGGACTGAGCTTTTGGAAGCTGGTAGAACTAGGGCTATGGAAGCTGATGAACAACACGCCCCGGCTGTGGACGAGGCGGGTGCATCGATGCCTACGGTCGGCGACGTCCTGCTCGCGATCGAAGAACTGTGGCCTGAATCCCTGGCGGAGGGATGGGACGCGGTCGGCCTCGTGGTGGGTCGTCCGGATCGGGAGGTGTCGACGATTGTCTTTGCTGTGGACCCGTCGGAAGCGGTGATCGCCGATGCCCGTGACTTGGGCGCGGACCTCATCGTCGCGCATCACCCGCTCATGCTGAAGCCCGTGAATTCGGTCGCGGCCACCCATGCGAAAGGTGCCGCCGTGCACGGTCTCATCGAGGCCGGCTGTGCTCTGGTCACTGTGCACACTAACGGGGACAGCGCGGTTGGCGGCGTCTCCGACGTCCTTGCGGACGCATTCGGTCTGAATGACGTGGAGCCGCTCGCGGGCTCAGCGGACGGGCTGCCCGAAGAAGGTATCGGCCGGGTCGGCGATCTGGCGGAGGTGACATCGCTGGGAGAATTCGCGGAACTCGTCTTCGGTCTGCTGCCCGCCGTAGCCGGCGGGATGCGGGTGGCCGGTGATCGTCACGGTCTTGTCCGGCGGGTGGCGGTCTGTGGTGGGGCGGGGGACAACCTGTTCGACCAGGTGCGTGCGAGCCAGGCGGATGTCTACGTCACGGCGGACCTGCGGCATCACCCCGCGCTTGAAGCGCGGGAAGCAGCAGTGAACGGCCGCCCGTACCTCATCGATGTCTCCCATTTCGGGAGTGAATGGCTCTGGCTGACCCCCGCGGCGAACGCGCTGTCCAATGTCCTGTCCGACCAGGGGTTCACCGCTGATGTCCGGGTCAGTACGGTCAATTCAGACCCTTGGGATTTCGTACTCACGCCGGGTGGAAGCTAGCTGGCAATGAAGCCGTTCGACGTGCCTCGTCCTCCAGCGCGTGCCATAAGGTAGACGGACAACGAAATTCGGCGACGGCGGAGGACCATCAGTGGCAAAAGCACCTCAGGCGGAACAACTACGGCTTCTTGACCTGCAGGCCAGTGATTCGAAACTCAATCAGTTGCAGCGGCAGGCGGCCGTCGTCAGTGCTAATCCTGAGTTGGTCGCGCTGTCCGCCCAGGTAGCCGGAGCTGAGTCCGAACTGGTGACCGCAGCCACGAACCTCGGCGACGCTGAGCGGGATCTCACGCGCGCCGAAGATGACGTTCAGGCAGTTGTCACGAGGCTGGAGCGCGATGAGCAGCGTTTGAACAGCGGATCCGGTACGTCCAAGGACCTCACAGCGCTGCAGAGCGAGGTCACATCCCTCACCCGGCGCCGCTCGGATCTCGAGGATATCGAACTCGAGGTGATGGAGCGGGTCGAAACGGCGAAGGCAGCACGGGATGATGCCCGGAAGAGGTCGGAATCGCTCCAGAGCCGGCTCGGCGAACTGGAGGGCGCACGGGACGAGGAACTGGCCCGGATTGACGCCGAGCGCGCAGAGGTTCAAGCAACACGGAATCAGCTTGCCGCTTCCTTCGAGCCGGCCCTTCTCGCAATCTACGAAAAGACCCTGGCCAAGCGCGGGGTCGGTGCCGCCCGGCTCTTCCATGGCCGGTCCGAGGGATCGGGCATGGAGCTCAGCCCCGGTGATCTCGCCGACATCTCCCGCGCCGCGGCGGACGACGTCGTGTTCTGCCCGGACTCCGGGTGCATCCTCGTGCGTTCGGCTGAGTGGGGAAGCTGAGGGTGCACGACTCCGCTGGAACACTGTTCGACGACGCATCGTCCACCGCTATGGAGGAGAACCCTGCAAAATCGGCCCGAGATCTGTTGATCGTCGAAGCTGACGGCGGGTCCCGGGGGAATCCCGGGCATGCGGGCTACGGGGCTCTGGTCCGCGATCCGAAGACCGGGGCCATCCTCGTGGAGAAGGCCGGCTACATCGGAATTGCCTCCAACAACGTCGCGGAATACTCAGGGCTTCTCGCGGGCCTCGAATTAGCGAAGGAAATTGACCCGGACTCCCGGATCCTCGTCAAGCTGGACTCGAAGCTTGTCGTCGAGCAGATGAGCGGACGCTGGAAGATCAAGCATGCGGACATGCAGAAGCTCGCAGCCCAGGCCCGTCGCATCGTGGATTCCCGCCGCGTCCGGTATGAGTGGATTCCCCGCGAGAGAAACAAGGACGCGGACAGGCTCTCCAACGAAGCCATGGATGCAGGAATGGCAGGGGTTGAGTGGGAGCCTAAGACATCCCCGGGCCCCAAGGGACTTGCGAAGCCGAGTGAGGATGGCGCCGTCGATGCTGCCCCGGCAGCTACGGGGATGCTGCACCATGTTGAGCTTTGGGTTCAGGATTTGGATGACGCGCGCAGCAGTATGGGATGGTTGTTCGAGCGGCTGGGATTCCTTCCCAAGGACAGCTGGGAGAACGGCGCGAGCTGGGAAGGCAACGGTACCTACCTTGTGTTGGAGGCCGGCCCGGATGTTCTGCCCGGCCCACACGAACGCCGTCGGCAGGGCGTCAACCATCTCGCCTTCCACGCCGGTACGCGCGCGCAGGTGGACCTGCTTGCGCGTCGGGCTGCAAGCCACGGATGGACCCTGTTGTTCGGCGACCGGCACCCCCACGCAGGTGGGCAGGAGCATTACGCGGCCTACCTCGAGAACGACGAGGGGTTCGAGGTTGAACTCGTTGCAGGCGCGGGCGCCTGAAAGCCTCGCAGGAGGCATACTCAGTCAGGCATCTGCGAGGACGACGTTCAGCTGAGCCGCCTTCCTGCCGGTCGCGGGCACGAGTTCGCAGCTCCACCGTTCCGATGCCGCCCGGAGTAATTGCCCGGCTGTCGCCGGCTGCTTTCCCCTGCGGGTCAACAGATGACGAGCCAGTTCGCCGCGGGTGTGCTTGGCGAAATGGGAAACAACCGTTCGGACTCCGTTCCGTTCCTGGAACACATTCACAGCGACCGTTCGCTCCGGCACTCCGGACCACACCGTGGCGTAAGTGCTTGAGCGGCAGTCAACGATGAGCGAATCGCCGGCGCGATCATCGAGGACGGCGGCCAGCCGCTGCCGCCAGAAGGGTGCCAACCTGCCCGTGTCGGGCAGTTCCACCGACATCGAGAGCCGGTAGGCCGGCAGGGGATCGGCGAACCCGACCGCACCCCACAGTGCTGAAACGACGACGACGGCGGCATCGGCCTTGCGCTTTTGCGTGGGCGTCATGCTGCGGTATCCCAGGGCGTCGTACAGCACTCCGGAGTATATCGCATGTGCCGGGGCGGCGGGAGTTTCGTGCAGTTCGGTGTTGCGGCGCACTTCCTCCGCCAGCGAATCTCCCACTCCGAGAACAGCGTGTGCGTCATGGTGAGCGCTGGCCTTTGCGAGTGCGGCCAGCACTTCCGATCGGGCATCAGTCAACCCGGGAAAGGCCAGCGAAGCCAAATCGAGCCGGCGCCCTTTGACTGCAGCCGTTTTTCCTTCAGAGGGCGGAAGCAGAATAAGCACCTCAACACTTTACCCTCGAAGTGATCAGCGAAGTCCCGCATGCACAGACCATGCCCGCCGCACACCGTGCTTCCTCCGGCACGTAGAATCGGTGTGGATGGGTTGGCCAGGCGGCCGCGTGGGAAGCGCTCTTCGTGCTTCTCCCGAGGAACGTCCGGGCTCCGCACGGCAGGGTGGTGGGTAACGCCCACTCGGGGTAACCCGCAGGCAAGTGCCACAGAAAATAGACCGCCCCGCTGGTTCGTCCAGACGGGGTAAGGGTGAAACGGTGGTGTAAGAGACCACCAGCGCACCGGGTGACCGGAGCGGCTAGGTAAACCCCACCCGGAGCAAGGCCAGACAGGGCACGATCGAGGGCTGCCCGCCCGAGTGTCCGGGTAGGCCGCTGGAGGGCGTCGGCAACGGCGTTCGTAGATGGATGGCCGCCACTGCAGGTCCTCACGGATCCGCAGGACAGAACCCGGCGTATCGGCCAACCCATCCACTTCCCGCAGGTTTTGTTCCGCCGGCTCGGCATGGTCCATCGGTCGCGGTGTTTCGTCAAGAGTGAATGTCCCGTTCCCCACAGGTCATCCACAACCGGGCTTATCACCAGAGACGTTCCATTACGCTAAGTGAATGGCCGAGACGACTGCACCCAGAGGCTCCCTGGTGCGTCGCAATCCGAACTTCAGGGCCCTGTGGTTATCGGCCACGGTCGGCGTGTTCGGCACTGCCGTTGCAGCTGTAGCCCTGCCCATCATCGCCGCGGTGGAGCTCGCCGCCAGCGACTTTGCGGTGGCCGCCCTCGCCGGCATGGCATTCCTGCCCTGGCTGCTCTTCGGGCTGCCCATTGGAGTATGGGTTGACCGCTGGAAGCGCAAGCCTGTCATTGTCTGGTCCCTTGTGGCACGGATAATGTCACTTGCGACGCTGCCTGTTGCCTACTGGTTCGGAATGCTTACGGTCACCCACCTGTTCGTTGTTGCATTCATAGCCGGGTTGTCATCGGTCTTCTTCAGCCTGGCGGATCAGGCGTTGGTGCAGCAGGCGCTCTCCGGGGACGAGCTGGTGGAGGGAAACGGCATCATCACGGCGTCCGGCGCCTCCGCGGATGCCGCGGGAAGGGGCATCGCGGGGTGGCTCGCTGTAGTGATGGGAGCCTCCAACACACTTCTTGTGCAGGTGGGGGCGTCGTTCGCCTCACTGGCGGCAATCTCGTCCTTGCGCATTGAGGAGAAGCCCATCGCTGCGGGGGAGCGGCGCATCTTCGCGGAGATGGTGGACGGGCTGCGGTACACCTTCAGCACGGCGCCGCTTCGGGCAATCCTCTTCAACGCAGCGCTATGGAACCTCGGCGGCAGCATGGTCGCCTCACTGATGGTGCTGTTGGTTGTTCGGGTGCTGCAGGAGTCGGAGATCTGGCTCGGCCTGCTGATGGCTGCAACCTCAGTGGGAGGGGCTGTGGGCGGGCTCAGCGCCAAACGGCTCACCGACCGATTGGGTTCCGGACCGGTGTGGCGGTGGTCAATGGTCCCTGGCGTACTGGGGTACGCGTCGCTGCTCATCATGACTCCGGGTCCGGGAATGGTGATCGGACTGGTCGGGATGTTTGTTATGGGCGTATCGATAGCGCTGAACATCGTCGTTGGCACAAGCTTTCGTCAGCGTGTCTGTCCGCCGGCGATGATGGGACGGCTGGGAGCTGCAACGAGGATGGTCAGTTGGGGCATGCTCGGCGTCGCCAGTATCCTCGGCGGAGTCCTTGCCGAAGTGTTCGGCATAACATCAGCCGTGCTGGTGGGTGTCCTGCTGGCTGCAACAGCACCGATTGTGGCGCTCTTCGGGTCGCTGCGTTCGGTGGATCGCCTCGAAGACCTCGCCCGCGAGCCGCTGCCGGCTGACTAGTGGCCGAACGGGTCCGGATCGACGCCCGGCATCCAGGTCAATCCAGGCTGACCCCACCCGTTGACCTTGGCGGCTTTCCTCGCCTTCCGCGAGTACTGTGCATTCAACCGGTCAACATAGAGCGTGCCGTTCAGGTGATCGAACTCGTGCTGCATGACGCGCGCAAACCATCCGGTTGCCTCGAACTCCACCGGGTTGCCCTCGCCGTCGAACCCGTTGACCTTCACCCACTCTGCACGCTTCAGCGGAAAGGACTCTCCCGGGAAGGAGAGGCATCCCTCCGACTCTTCCTCGTCCGGCTCGGCGCCGGAAACCTTCGTGGAGACCAGTGTGGGATTGACCAGGACCCCACGAGCGGGAACGTCGTCGTCGTTCGCCATGCCGTAGACGAAGATGCGCAGGCCCACCCCGATCTGCGGTGCGGCGAGACCAACACCATTAGCCTCGTCCATCGTCTCGTACATGTCTGAAATGAGGGAGCGCAGCTCATCGTCAAATTGTTCGACGTCGACGGCCCGCTGATGCAGCACGGGTTCGCCGGCGATGGTGATGGGACGGACAGGCATAGGGGACTCTTCCTTGCTCCGGTGACTAGCGGGCGATATGACGGCCGACGGTTTCGCGCATGATCTCACTCGTACCGCCGAAAATGCTCAGGAGACGGACAGCGAGGAACGCCTGTGCGATCGGGTATTCGAGGATATAGCCGTACCCACCGTGCAGTTGGAGGCAGCGATCCGTGATCAACTTCACCCGTTCGCTGGCCCATAGTTTCACCCGGGCGGCGCTGACGGCATCAAGCTGACCTTCATTGAACGTCACGACGGCCCGATCGACATAGGTTTCCAGGACCTCGACCTCGGTCAGGATGTCCGCGAGTTCGAACCGTGTGTTCTGGAAGTCGATGATTCGCTCGCCGAAGGCGTTGCGTTCCTTCGTGTAGTGCACGGTCGCCTCGTACATGGTCCGCGCCACGGCCGAGGATGCGACGGCGATGGCCAGGCGCCCCTGCGGCAACTGTTCGGCCACGTACCGCAGCCCCTGCCCTGCCTGGCCCACGAGGTTCGATTCCGGAACGCGCACGCTGTCGAAGAAAAGCTCGGACGTATCGGAGGCCTTCAGGCCCATCTTGTCCAACTGCTTGCCGGTCTCGTATCCCGGTCCCTTCTCCACCATGAACAGCGAGAAGGAATCCCTGCCGCCGCGACCGGTGGAGCCGTCCGTGCGGGCCAGGACCAACGACGCGTCTGAGCTGATTCCGTTTCCAATAAAAGTCTTCTGTCCGCTGATCAGCCAGTCTTCGCCGTCGCGCACGGCCTTGGTCCGTACTCCCCGCAGGTCGCTGCCGGCGCCAGGCTCGGTCCACGCTACGGAAGTAACCTTCTCCCCGGTGACCATACCGGGCAGCCACTGCTGCTTGAGCTCGTCCGAGCCGTACGCAAGCAGGTGAGGAAGGACCATGTCGTCGTGCAGGTGCAGGGCCAGCCCCGCACCGAGGTGGTTGGCGCGGGCAAACTCTTCGTCGAGGATCACGCGGAAGCGGTAATCGGGCATGCCTGCCCCGCCAAATTCCTCAGGCACAGCCAGCCCCAGAAGTCCCTGTTGCCCTGCGGCGATCCACATGCTGCGCGGCATGATGCGTTCCCGGTCCCACTGGGTGTAGTGCGGGGCGATCTCGCGGGCGTTGAACTCCTGCGCCACGTCGCGGAACAGTTCGTGGTCCTCCTCGAACAACGCCCGTTTCATATGGTCTTCCCTTCTGCTGATCTTCGTTCCGCAAACCTCTGAACGAAGTGAGAAATGCCAATGGCCGCCCCGGGATTCCAGGACGGCCACCGAAGCCTGCGGCTAGTGCCGACGGGCCAAATGGGGTGAGTAACGGGGTTTGAACCCGCGACCTCCTGGACCACAACCAGGCGCTCTGCCAACTGAGCTATACCCACCATGCGACTCGAATAAGCAACCCGTGCGCGGACCGCTCGGAGGCGGGCTTGCTGGGGCTGAACGAGGCAGCGCAGACAATTCTACACACTTTTCAGTCCACTTTTTGCAAGCCCCCGGCGCTCAGGGTCCGTGACCGGTGACCCTCAGCTTTCGGGGAGCAGATCCCGCGCTGCTGTCCGGCTGGTCTCCGAATCGGGTCCGGGAACTGGAACGAAGATGGTGCTGCGGTAATACTGCAGTTCCCGGATCGAATCCCTGATGTCGCCCAGAGCCCTGTGGTTGCCGCGCTTCTCCGGGGACTGGAAGTAGGCCCGTGGATACCAGCGGCGAGCCAACTCCTTGATGGTCGAAACGTCTACCACCCGGTAGTGGAGGTGTTCAACCACCTGGGGCATGTCGCGGGCGAGGAAGACCCGGTCCGTCCCAACCGAGTTGCCCCCCAGTTGAGCGCGCCGCGGTTCCGGAACGTGCGCAGTGATGTACTCCAGGACGCGGTCCTGGGCTTCCTGCATGGTGACTCCGGACGGCAGCTCTTCCAACAGGCCGGACGCGGTATGCATGGTGCGCACGAAGTCGCCCATGGACTCCAGTGCGCCGGGAGGCGGTGCAATGACGACGTCGACGCCCTCGCCGAGCATGTTCAGCTCGGAATCGGTGACTATGACCGCCACCTCAATCAGGGCATCGGCGACGGGATCCAGGCCCGTCATCTCACAGTCGATCCAGACGATGGGTTCACTTGTTATCGGCACCCGACAAATGTACCGGGTTATCGGCGGCCGCCCGTTTACGCTCGCGAAAGGCCGGTTCGGTTCATGGCGTTCTTGTCAGCTGCTGCCCGTCCGCGCCATGCCGCGGCATCAGGGTGCGTGAATGATAAAATCGAGCGA
This sequence comes from Arthrobacter tumbae, assembly GCF_016907495.1. Classification (NCBI taxonomy): domain Bacteria; kingdom Bacillati; phylum Actinomycetota; class Actinomycetes; order Micrococcales; family Micrococcaceae; genus Arthrobacter; species Arthrobacter tumbae. The sequence goes on along the minus strand of NZ_JAFBCC010000001.1, from coordinate 3,646,957 downwards.
CCTCGATTCTTTATTGCACCGCCCTGTCAGACTGACGATCGGACCCACCCGTAATGACCGCCCCCGCGCCTGCTTCTGTTGTGACCGCGCATATCGGGCGCCCCAGGATTGCGATTATCCAGGGCTTCATTGGTTCCATGCTCATGCTTGTTGGATCGTTCGGCGTTGGCTGGCTTTCGCTGGCTTCCAGGGAGCTCCGTCAGGTGCCGGCGATCATCTGGTTACGCTTCGAACCGGTTGGCGCAGTCCTTTCCGTCCTCCTGCTTGCTGTGGGCGGGATGCTCCTCGTCAGGTCATGGCTGAGACTCGGTCAACGCCTGCAGGGATGGGGACCGGAGACGCACCGGACAATTCTGGCGGCAACCCTCGCCTGGGCCGCGCCTATGTGCTTCGCGCTTCCCCTGTTCAGCAGGGATGTTTTCGCGTATATCGCCCAGGGCCAGGTGATGGTCGCAGGGCTCAACCCCTACGAGGACGGCTATTCCCAGATCTCCAACTATCTGCAGATCGGAGCGGATGACCTGTGGGCACAGAGCCCAACTCCGTACGGTCCCATCTTCCTTTGGCTGGAAGAGCTGGTGGTTCGTGCAACCGGAGGGCAGCCGGACCTGTCCATCCTGCTCTTTCGCCTGCTCGCACTCATCGGTGTTGCGTTGTGCGTGTACTACGTGCCGCGGCTCGCCGAACTGCACGGCGTCAATCCGAACCGGGCGTTGTGGCTCACCGTTGCCAACCCGCTCTTCCTGACGAACTTCGTGGCCAGTATTCATAACGACTCCCTGATGGTGGGTCTCGCCGTGGCCGGCCTCTACTTCGCAGCGAAGGGACGTTACGTCACGTCGATCCTGCTGGTCACACTGTCCATCGGCATCAAGCCAATCACGCTGATATTCCTTCCGTTCATCGGACTGATGTGGGCCGGTCGCGACGCGAGTTGGCCACGCAAGTTCCTCTACTGGGCCATCACGGCAGGGATGTCCCTGGGAATCCTGTGGATACTCGGGATCCTGAACGGTTTCGGCTTCGGGTGGGTCGGCGCGCTCAGCACCCCCGGGAGTGTGTGGATCTGGTATGCGCCGGTCGGGTTCCTCGGCATGATCGTTGCTCTCACCGGAGACGCCCTCGGTTTCGACGGCTGGTCGTGGGCGGATGTCGTCCACAGGATCGGCACGGTGGTGTCGCTGGTACTGATCGCCTGGTTCGTTCTCAGGGGGGACCATGCCCACCTGATCCGTCGGCTGGCGCTGTCGCTCACCGCCGTCGTGCTTCTGGCCCCGATGATCCAGTCCTGGTACGTCGTATGGCTGATTCCGCTGTTCGCCGTGACCGGGATCAGGGACGACTGGCAGGTGAAGGTGCTCTACTTCCTCGTCTCCTTTTTCATGATCTACGCGATCTCCGACCAACTGGACATATTCCCCTACATTGAACTGGATCTCGGCACGGCACGTCAGATTGCCGCGGTGGTAGGGGTGGCGTTTGCGGCCTATCTCGTGCTGCTCGATCCGCGGACGAAGACGCTCTTTCGAGGGTCACGGCCAACGGATCAGCTCCCGCTTAGCCGATAGACACCGGTCTCGCGAACATGCGCAGCGCGCCTGATGCCGCAATACTGGGAGGATGAGCGAACTGCAGGAACAGGTTGTACGGGCGGCATTCGATATTTCGCAGTGGGAACCTGAGTCATATTCGGTGGAAGGTGTGGACAGTGAATTGACGCGCGTCCGTGCCACCAAGGAGTTCGCCGGCGATATCGAAGGTTCTTCGGTCGCTGAACTGCTCATGGCCGGCAATAACAGGGGAGCCGGTTATGTGGCATCAGAAGTATTCACTGGCAGCGTGCTTGGCCGGCGCGGAAGCGTGATCGTCCAGCACTGGGGGCTGGCTGAAGGAAACGCAGCGGCCAGTTCCGGACACATCATCCCTGGGTCAGGGACTGATGAGCTGGAGGGAATCGCTGGCCGCGTGGAATACTCGCAGGATGTTGCGGGCCAGCATTATCTTGAACTGCGAGTGACATTCCCGGGATGATCCGGTGCCCCCGGCGCGACTCGAACGCGCAACCTACGGATTAGAAGGCCGTTGCTCTATCCATTGAGCTACGGGGGCCTGGGCGGGCGAACTGCCCACACAAGTTTAGCGGTTCTTAGTCTGCGTTATCTCCTCCACAGCGGACAAATTGCACTGCGGTTTCCCACATAGCCGCATTTGCAGGCTCTGCCTTTTTCAGACCGTCAGAAACTGGACCTAGCCGACGCACCGGTGTCGGTCCTCGTTCTTTGAAGGGATGAATGATGAGCAACTATGTGACCATCCGCGGTTTCGTGGGAACCGAAGTCAAGTGCGCGGTAGCCGGCAGCGGACTGCCGATCGCCAAATTCAGGCTGGGTAGCACTGATCGCTACTTCGACAAGAAGACCAATGCGTGGGTGGATGGCGACACCAACTGGTATTCGGTGTCAATGTTCCGGCAGTTGGCCACCAACGCGGGAGTGAGCCTGCAGAAGGGCGACCGCGTCCTCGTCACGGGCAAGCTTCGGGTTCGAACATGGATCAATGACGAGGGAAAGAGCGGTACTACCGTTGAGATCGATGCAGATTCGGCTGGGCATGATCTCTTGTTCGGCACAGCCAGTTTCCGGAGGTCAAGTGCAGACCGAAATGATCCTGCGGTGCAGGCTGGTGCAGATGACGAGATCGACGGCGTGAACTACGCCACTGGCGAGATGTCCACGCCGGGTTACGGCGCACCGGGAACGGCCGTTGAGGCGTCGCCTGACCCCTCGGATGACCCGGCCGACGCAGAAGCCGGCGGGGAGAGGGAACTGGCCTCGGTACCCTTCTAGATGGTTTCCGGCAGCGTCGTGGCAGAATTACCGCATGCGGGGACATCAGGGAGCGGCGGGGATCGACATCCGGAGAGCACGTTCAGCTGCACTGCTGTGCTTCCTCTGTGTGGGCATCGTGCTCGCCGCGGGTGGCTGCGGCACTGACGCTGCCGGAAGCCCGTCTCAGGCTCTACGAGTGGCACCGGTGGTGCAAAGCCCGGATCCTGCAGTATCGGCTGCTCCCAATCCGTCCACAGTTGATGCTTTCACTGCCGGTCTTGAGGATTCCCTGACTTTGTTGGCGGCCGAGACAGCCAATCCGGAGGCGGAAGCGCTGCGGGCTGCCTTCGAGTCGGCGGGGGCGGACCCGGATTCCGTCGAGGTGTCCATTGACACCACTCCAACTGGTCTTGAGGTGGACGCAATGACTGCGGCCGCGCCGTTTGGAGAGACCTGCGTTTTCGGGCACATCCGTAGCGGCGCCTCGACAGTCACGCAGCTTCCTGTTCTTTCCAACGGCCTGTGCTTCGTCGGGGATCAGCGGTAGCAGCCCCAAGCCGCGGTCAACACCGGGAGCGGTCGAATATGTTCTAGGCGTCTTCACGCCGTAGCCTTGTAGTATGGCGGAATTTATCTACACAATGACCAAGGCCCGCAAGGCTGTTGGCGACAAAGTAATCCTCGACGACGTAAGCATGTCCTTCTACCCGGGCGCCAAGATCGGTGTGGTGGGGCCCAACGGTGCGGGTAAGTCCACCATCCTGAAAATCATGGCTGGTCTGGATACTCCCTCAAATGGCGAGGCGAGGCTGAGTCCTGGGTACACAGTTGGCATCCTCCTCCAGGAACCGCCCCTGAACGAGGAAAAGACGGTTCTCGGGAACGTGCAGGAGGGCGTCGGCGAAATCTATGCCAAGATCCAGCGTTTCAACGAGATCTCCGAAGAAATGGCCAACCCCGACGCCGATTACGAGAAGCTGCTCGACGAAATGGGCAAGCTTCAGGAAGCCATCGATACCGCGGACGCCTGGGACATCGATTCACAGCTGGAACAGGCGATGGATGCCCTCCGCTGCCCGCCTCCGGAGGCCGACGTGTCGATTCTCTCCGGTGGCGAGCGGCGCCGCGTTGCGCTGTGCAAGCTTCTGCTGCAGAAGCCGGACCTGCTGTTGCTGGACGAACCGACCAACCACCTCGACGCCGAGAGCGTGCTGTGGCTCGAACAGCATCTCTCCGCCTACCCCGGTGCAGTTCTCGCGGTTACTCACGACCGCTACTTCCTCGACCACGTTGCTGAATGGATTGCAGAGGTGGACCGCGGACATCTGTATCCCTATGAAGGCAACTACTCCACCTATCTGGAGAAGAAGCGTGCACGCCTCGAGATTCAGGGCAAGAAGGACCAGAAGCTTTCCAAAAGGCTTACTGAAGAGCTTGAATGGGTGCGGTCAAACGCAAAGGGCCGGCAGACCAAGTCCAAGGCGCGCCTTGCCCGTTACGAGGAGATGGCATCCGAAGCGGAGCGAACCAGGAAGCTGGACTTCGAAGAGATCCAGATTCCACCCGGCCCCCGACTAGGCAGCCAGGTCATCGAAGCACACGATCTCCGTAAGGGCTATGACGATCGCATCCTCATCGACGGACTGTCTTTCTCCCTGCCCCGCAATGGGATCGTGGGCGTCATCGGCCCGAACGGCGTCGGCAAGACCACGCTCTTCAAAACAATCGTCGGCCTCGAACCGCTCGACGGCGGAGAACTGAGAATCGGCGACTCCGTCAAGATTTCCTACGTTGACCAGTCCCGAGGCGGAATCGATCCCAACAAGTCGCTGTGGGAAGTGGTGTCCGACGGCCTCGATTACATTCAGGTCGGCCAGGTTGAAATGCCGTCGCGTGCGTACGTCTCCGCGTTCGGATTCAAAGGACCGGACCAGCAGAAGAAGGCGGGAGTGTTGTCCGGCGGTGAGCGTAACCGATTGAATCTCGCCATGACGCTGAAACAGGGTGGCAACCTCCTTCTCCTCGACGAGCCCACCAACGACCTCGACGTCGAGACCCTCTCCAGCCTGGAAAACGCGCTGCTGGAGTTCCCCGGCTGCGCGGTTGTCGTCTCGCACGACCGGTGGTTCCTGGACCGGGTAGCTACCCACATCCTCTCTTACGAGGGCACTGAGGAAGACCCGGCGAACTGGTACTGGTTCGAGGGAAACTTCGAGGCGTATGAGGAAAACAAGATTGAGCGGCTCGGCCCTGATGCGGCCAAGCCCCACCGTGTGACACACCGGCGTCTCACCCGAGACTAGGAGCGGGATACACCACTGACTGAGGGAGCGTGCGGACTGCGCGTTCCCTCCGTCAGTTAAGGCACGGACGTCAGTTCTTCCAGCGACGCATTTTCTGATCCATCAGCTTCTTTTGCACCGCGCCCTTCAGTTTGCTGCCGGCGTCGTCAGGCACGCGGATCATGCCCTCCTGCGCAACAGTTGCAACGAGATCTCCGGTCCGGTTATAGATCTTCCCGAGCGCCAGCCCACGGGCACCCGATGCGCTAGGGGAGGCCTGCACGTACAGCAGCCATTCATCGACGCGCACCGGGCGATGCCACCACATCGCGTGGTCGAGACTCGCCACACTCATTCCCGGATGGATCCAGGTGAGTCCGTGCGGGCGCAGAATCGATTCGAGCAGCGTGTAGTCGCTCGCGTAAGCGAGAGCAGCCTGGTGCATCGCGGGATCGGTGGGCATCGCCCCGAACGTCTTCATCCAGACGGCGTTCACGGGTTCATTCGATCCTGTGTTCTCGACATAGAGCGGGGAGTCGATATGGCGGATGTCGAAAGGGCGATCATAGGCCCACGCTTTCGCGACCGGATGATCGAAACGGCCCAGGAGATCCGCCGTCGAGGGAAGAGACTCCGGCTCCGGAATGCCGGCCGGCATGAGCTCCTGGTGTGTGATTCCGTCGTCTGGTTGCTGGAAGGAAGCGATCATTGACAGAATGGGCACGCCGTTCTGGTACGCGTGGACCCGTCGCGCGGAGAATGAGCGTCCGTCACGCAGTCGCTGGACCCCGAAAGTGATCGGCAGGGTGGCATCGCCGGCCCTCAGGAAGTAGCCGTGCATCGAGTGTACGAAGCGGACCGATTCCACAGTCCGGATCGAAGCCATCAAAGCCTGGGCGAGCACCTGCCCTCCGAAGACGCGCTTGCCCGGCTGCTTCACCGGAGTCGCAACGAAGATCTCCTCATCCGTCTGGGCTCCTGCGGCACCGTCCAGGTCGAGAAGGCTCACAAGGGCGGCGGTGGGATCCTGCGCGGGCTGGACGGACATGGTGATGGTTGGCTCCTTGTACTACACGGCGCTGTGCCTGGGCGGTTCCCGCCTCATCCGGCAGCATGCCTTCAGTGGGACCATCACCGACATTAGACTGCGCGGCGTTCAGCCTCAACCGGGCGGATGAGGGAAGAAGCGTGCGGATGAGAGAATTGCACCATGTCTCAACATTCCACCATGTCCCGCGAACTCTCACTCGCCGATCCGCAGGTGATGCTGGACCTGCGCACTTATGTGGGACGCGCACGCGCTGCCCAGGACGGCGCAGTTCGCCTCCAAGCCAACGGACAGGTACTTGCGGCGTACGTGTGCATCCTCGCCCCGCGCATTCTCGGCGAGGCGACGCCGACGGTCCTCGGCCTGCGCACCATTCCGCTTGAAGAACCGGCACAGTTGGACACCACGGTGGCGCTGGCGTCGGTGTCCGACCGCCTGGCCCGCATGGCCGGGAACGACGCCGTTCTGCCGGTTCCGCCCACAACGGTCACCGAAGTCTGGGCTGGAGTCCTGCCGCCGCGGACCGGCTGGGAATCGAAAGGGTCAGTTCCGACCGATCTCCTGCTCGCCGCTGCCTCGGAGGGCATCCGGGAAGTGGCTCAATCCGTGCCGCAGTCCCCGGGCGCGATCGTCGTCAACAACGCACGCGGCATCATCTGGGGACGCCCGGTTGCAGATGCGCCTGCGGATCTGCCCGCAGGGGCAGCTTTTGGTGCATTCGCCCTCGGCTTCCTGACACCGGGCGAGCGGGCCAGTATCTTCACCAACAGCCGCTGGACGCGGCTGAGCACCGGAACCGGGCACGTCCTCGTGCGTCAGGCCGCTGTTCTCTAGGCCTCCGCAGCGGCGTACTGCACGTCTTAGGCCGAGTTGACCATGGAATGCGCCGCCCGCTCCAGGTAGTCCCATAGCGTTGCCTCGTGCAGGGGTGAAAGCTCGAGGGAATCGACGGCGTCGCGCATGTGCGTCAGCCAGCGGTCGCGGGCAACCGGTGTGACGAGGAAGGGCTGGTGGCGCATCCGCAGACGGGGGTGGCCGCGAGTCTCACCGTAGGTTTTGGGCCCGCCCCAGTACTGCTCAAGAAACAGCAGGAGGCGTTCCTTGGCTGGGCCCAGATCCTCTTCCGGGTACATGGGACGCAGCAGCTCATCGGACGCCACGCCGGAATAGAACACATCGACCAGACGGACGAAGGTGTCGTGCCCGCCGACGGCCTCATAGAAATTGTCGGTATACGAGGGCTGATCGAAGCGCGGCCCCACGGGTGTCAACTGCGCAATGGGTTCACCGAATCTCGACGGGATGGGGATCGGGCCGGGTGTATCACTGCTCATTGGCTTGTTCCACCTTTTCGTCGTCTGCTGCGGGCGGTACATAGTTGCCCTGTGTCCGGTTGCCTACCTTCATGATGTCACCGTTGCGGATATACCAGATCGCACCGTTCTCATCCACCATGCGGGTGATTCGCAGCCCGACCGACTGCACAACCCCGACGGTATCTCCCACCTCGATGACATCGCCGATGCCGTACTGATCTTCAATGGTGATGAAGAATCCCAGAAATGCGTCCCGGATCACTTCCCGGGCTCCGAAGCCAATGGCAATACCGACGATCCCCACGCTTGCGAGGATGGGACCGATATTGACTCCGAGCTGCTCAATTGCCGTCATGAGCGCAATGATCGCGATCGTGACCGCCGTGGTGCTGCGCAGTAGCGCACCGATAGTCTCAGCGCGTTGCATGCGGCGCTTGTGGTCAAGTGTGCGCAGTACCGGCTGAGCCCACCGGAAATGCGGTTTCTTGAACATCTCATAACCGTTCTGCACACGCTTTACCATGCGGTTGACCAGTGCGCGGAGTATGAGCCAGAGGATGAGCGCGGCCAGCAGGATCAGTGCGGCGGCAATGATGTTCCCGCCGTAACCGAGCTGGTCAAGGAACTGCATGAGGGATACCTTTCATCGGGCTGTACGCGTCATCGGCCTGTACGCGGCCGGGGACATTCAGGGCTCGTCGGGCAGCTCAAGATTACCCGTCGTCGACAGGGCGTGAGCGCTGACTTGTTCCCGGCGGCCATTTCGCGCCGTTATTGAGACCTGGCTGGTCAGGCCGTGGCCTTCTCGCGAGGAGGTTCGGCAAGTGGGTTTGCCTTCCCGCCGACCACCACAACCGGCTCATGCAGGACAGGAAAATTCACTGACCGTCCGATGAAGCAGGCCGCAGCAGCGTCGGCGTGGATTGACTGGGCCGTATGTTTGACGGTGCTGTCGGTGATGGTGACGCGGGGCTTCAGCGTCACGCCGGTGAACTCGCCGCTGCCGTCCGCGTTGAGCCGCATGGTGCCCTCAGCCGCGTCTTCATAGGCAGTCACGATGATGCCGCTCTTCACTGCCATATGGAGATAGGACAGCATATGGCACTGCGAGAGCGCAGCGAGGAGGAGCTGCTCCGGGTTCCAGCGATCGGGATTGCCGTGAAAGGTCGGGTCTGCGGACCCGAAGATGACTGGGACGCCGGCTGATGCCACCTCGTGATCGCGGGTGTAGGACCGGTAGGAGGAGGTGCCGTCACCCTGGTTTCCGGTCCACACCACGCGCACCAGATAGTGATGCTCAGAGAGGTTCATAGGCACAAAGTACACCCGTTGGCCAGTAACCGCAGTGTGCGGAGCGGCCAACGGGTGCGACCGGCACAACAGCAGCTACTTGTCTGCTGCCTGTGCCCTGAGAGCGCGTGCCACGCCGTCCCGGTTTTCCAGGGTAAGCCGGCGAAGCGAGGCAAGGTCCGGGTCCAGTGCTGCCAGGAACTCATCGGTGGCGGCAAGGGTGGCTTGCGTTGTCAGGCGGGTCGGGTACAGGCCGACGATGATCTGCTGGGCGATCTCGTGGGTCCGGCTGGCCCAGACATCCTTCGCTGCAGCGAAGTACTTCCCGGCGAAGGGCTCCAGAATTTTCGTGTCATGAACCCGTGTGAAGCCGGCGATCGCCGAACGCTGTGCAGCGTTGGGCATGTCGGAGCGCTCAACGATGGCTCTCCAGGCTTCCTCTTTTGCTTCGGCGGTAGGAATGGCCGCCTTCGCCTGCGCGGCGGCAAGCGCGCCGGTGGCCGTGGCGTCCTGCTCGAGTTCAGCTTCGATGTCCCGCTGGAGTTTCCGGCCGCCGACTACGAGGCTGGTTAACAGCTCCCACCGCAGGTCAGCATCGACAGCGAGGCCCTCCGGTGCTGCTGTTCCGTCAAGGATCCGTTCGATGATGTCCAACTGTGGGCCGGTCTGAGCATGCACAGCGAAGGCCTTCACGAATTGCAGCTGTGAGTCAGACCCGGAGTCAGCGCTTTCCGCCAGCTCCCAGAGGCTGTCTGCGGCAGCGATTTCCATGGGCTGCCGGTCGTCCGGAGTCACATAGAGCGCCAGGGTGGTCGCGAGCTGCCGCAGGAGCACCAGAACCACTGAGGAGTCAGACTCCGAGGCGATGTTCTGAAGGATCAGCTCGACGTAGTTTCGCGCGGGAGTTTCTCCGTCGCGGGCTGCGTCCCAGGCGGATGCCCACACCAGCGTGCGCGGCAGCGATTCGCTGAAGTCTTTCAGGTGCCGTGTAGCGGTTCGCAGTGACCGTTCGTCCAGCCGGATTTTCGCATAGGCGAGATCGTCGTCGTTGAGCAGTACAAGATCCGGCTGCTGCAGCCCGACGAGTTCCTCGACCGCCGTGTGTTCTCCCGCAATATCGAGTTCCACCCGATGGGACCGTTCAAGCTGCCCGTTGCCTGCCAGGTTGTAGAAACCGATCGCCAAGCGGTGGGAACGGATGGTCGGGAAGTCCTCCACCGCAGACTGTTGCACAGCGAAGGAGGTGATGGCGCCGTCGTCGTCGGATTCAATCTCCGGACGGAGCGTGTTGACACCGGCCGTCTCCAGCCACTGGGCTGACCATTCCTTCAGGTCACGCCCGCTTGCTGTCTCAAGCTCGACCAGCAGATCGGAGAGCTCGGTGTTGGACCAGGCGTGCTTGCCGAAGTATTCGCGTACCCCCTGCATGAACTTGTCCTGGCCCACCCACGCCACGAGCTGTTTGAGCACGGAAGCGCCCTTGGCATAGGTGATGCCGTCGAAGTTGACCTGCACATCCTCCAAATCATTGATCGGAGCCACGATGGGGTGGGTGGAGGGCAGCTGGTCCTGGCGGTATGCCCAAGCCTTCTCGAGGGATGCGAACGTAGTCCACGACTGTGTGAACTTTGTTGCCTCCGCGGACGCCAGGGTGGACATGAACTCGGCGAAGGACTCGTTGAGCCACAGGTCGTTCCACCAGCGCATGGTCACCAGGTCACCGAACCACATGTGAGCGAGTTCATGCAGGATCGTGATTGCGCGGCGTTCGACGGTGGCTTCGGTCACCCGCGAACGGAACACATAGCTCTCAAGGAAAGTCACCGCGCCGGCGTTTTCCATCGCCCCAGCGTTGAACTCGGGAACGAACAGCTGATCGTACTTCTCGAACGGATAGGGGGCGCCGAACTGCGCTTCGAAGAACTCGAAGCCCTGGCGGGTCAGCTCGAAGACGTTCTCGGCGTCGAGGTGCTGCATGAGCGACTTGCGCGCAAAGACGCCGAGCGGGATGGTCCGGCCGTCCGAGCTCGTGAGTTCACTGCGCACCGACTGGTAGGGGCCTGCGATGAGGGCCGTGACGTAGGACGAGAGCACTGGCGTCGGCTTGAAGGCCCAGGTGGAGCGCGCCCCGCCGTCGTCCGCGGAGCCGGCTGCCAGCGGCTCAGGGGTGGGGGAGTTGGAGATGACGTCCCAGTGCGACGGCGCTGTCACGGTGAAGCGGAAGGTCGCCTTCAGGTCGGGCTGCTCAAAGACGGCAAAGACACGGCGGGAATCCGGAACCTCGAACTGGGTATAGAGGTACACCTCATTGTCGACTGGATCAACGAAGCGGTGCAGGCCCTCGCCGGTGTTCATGTAAAGCATGTCAGCATCAACGACAAGCTCGTTGGACGCGGCGAGGTTGTCCAGACGGATCCGGATGCCGTCGGCGACTTCCGCCACATCGAGGTCCACCCCGTTGAGCGTCACCCGGTGGACGGACGCGGTGACGGCGTCGATGAAGGTGGACGAACCCTGCTCGGCGTCGAAGGACACTACGGTGGTTGACCCGAATATCGAGTCGCCGCGGGTCAGGTCGAGATTGATGGCGTAGCTGTGGACGCTGACTATGGCCGCGCGCTGGCGTGCTTCGTCCCGCGTCAGGTTCATACCTGGCAAGGTGATGCCTCCGAGAGTGGGGAGTGGTACCGCGCGGTAACGCGGTGTGATCCACCTTACGCAGAACGGTGCGCCTTCACCATTTCGTCGATGACCGCAGCACAGTACTCTGGATCCGGCAACCACACTCTCGGAACGGACCCTTACATGCGCGTTCATATCGCAACCGACCACGCCGGCATGGAGCTCAGCGCGCACCTCGTCGCGCACCTGAGCACGAAGGGCTATGAACTGATCGACCACGGTCCCTCCGTCTACGACGCAGAAGACGATTACCCTTCCTTCTGCATCAATGCGGCGCTGGCAGTGGTTGACGATCAGCTTTCGGGTGCCGAGGCGCTCGGCATTGTGCTCGGCGGTTCAGGCAACGGGGAGCAGATTGCGGCGAACAAGGTCCGTGGGGTACGCGCCGCACTGGCCTGGAACCTGGACACCGCGAGACTCGCGCGTGAACACAATGACGCGAACGTCGTGGCGCTAGGCGGGCGCCAGCACTCCCTCGAGGAGGCCACCGCCATCGTCGAAGCCTTTCTCGAGGAGCCTTTCAGCGGTGCTGAGCGGCACGTACGGCGCATCAGCAAGATCGCTGTCTACGAGACCACCGGCGAGATTCTTCCGTAGTGCCGGAGGGCCATTCGATCCACCGGCTCGCACGCCAGTTCACATCGGTCTTCGCCGGTGAGGCGCTGAGGGCGAGCAGCCCGCAGGGCCGTTTCGCCGAGGGTGCGGAACGGATCGACGGAGCTGTCCTGACGCGCGCCCGCGCGCACGGCAAGCAGTTGTTCCTCGAATTCGACAATGACCTGGTAATGCGTGTCCACCTCGGTCTGTACGGTGCCTGGAGCTTCGGCGGCGACAGCCGGTTCCGGGGAGCGTCCAGCATCGGCGCACCCCGGCGCGTGGGGGAGAGGGAAACCGCCGACGACGACGACCCCGCCGCCTATGCCGGCCCACCACCGCCCGTGGGAGCGGTACGGGTGAGACTGGTTGCCACGCACGGCTGGGCAGACCTGCGCGGACCGACAGCCTGCGAAGTCATAACGGCTGCGGAGCGGGATGCGATCATCGCCAGGCTTGGACCGGATCCGTTGGACGCAGACACCGCTCCGGCGGAATTCGTCGCACGGCTGCAGCGGACCCGGACCGCCGTCGGTCTCTCGCTGATGAACCAGGCGGTGATCGCCGGAGTCGGCAACGTCTACCGCGCCGAGGTGCTCTTCCGGCGTCGGGTGCACCCGTGGCGTCCGGGCGTTGCGCTCGGGGACATTACCGCGCTGGCACTGTGGGAAGACCTCGTCCTCCTGATGAACGACGGAGTGCGTATCGGGCGCATTATTACGACGACGCCTGATCACCGGTCTCCCGGCGTGGGGAACGGCTCCGCCGTTCCGGTGGAGGAGGCACACTATGTCTACAAAAGGACCGGCCAGGAATGCCGGATCTGTGGCACGGCGGTGGCGATGGCAGAGATGGGTGCACGCAAGCTGTACTGGTGTCCGTACTGCCAGGCGGCCTGATTCAGGCGAGCACTACTGTGCGGAAGGGCAGTGTCGGAGAAGTGGAGGGGATGACGGGAATCGAACCCGCGTAATCAGTTTGGAAGACTGAGGCTTTACCATTAAGCTACATCCCCGCGACCAGCCGAAAGCGCGTCCCGGTGGAACCGCGCGATTCCCGGCTGGGCTGGAACGCATATAACTACACCATAAGGGCGTCGAATTCTCAAAATGTGCAACCTTGCGGTTTCTTTCGTAGACTTGCCTCTGCACTCAACGGGGTGTAGCTCAGCTTGGTAGAGCGCCTGCTTTGGGAGCAGGAAGTCGCAGGTTCAACTCCTGTCACCCCGACTCTGTGATCAACGGTGCAGAAACCTGTATCAAACGGTGCAGACATGATCCTTCGCGGGATACGTATACCCGGTGCAGAACCGATCCCTATCATTCAGGAGAACCAGGCTGTGAAGAGCGCTGTCGAAAACCTCACTCCCACGCGAGTGAAGCTCAACGTGGAGGTCCCTTTCGAGGAACTCAAGCCGAACATCGAAGCTGCCTACAAGACCATCGCCACCCAGGTGCAGGTTCCGGGTTTCCGTAAGGGCAAGGTTCCCAACAAGCTGATTGACCAGCGGGTAGGGCGCGGTTACGTCATTGAGACAGCCATCAACGACGGCCTCAACGGCTTTTACCAGAGCGCTGTCCAGGACACGAAGATCCGCCCGCTGAGCCGGCCCGAGGTGGAGATCACCGAGGTTCCCGATCCCGCCGCGCAGGATGGCCAGCTCCTCTTCACGGTTGAGCTCGACGTCCGTCCCGAAATCGACCTTCCGGAGTACTCCGGCCTCGAAGTGACCGTTGAAGCTGCGAAAGCCTCTGACGACGACGTCGTGAAGTCACTTGACGAGCTGCGCGGACGCTTCGGCACGCTGAAGGATGTGGACCGCCCCGCCACCGACGGCGACTTCCTCACCCTCGATCTGACTGCGAAAGTCGACGGCGAGGAAGTGGACTCCGCTGTTGACATCTCTTACCAGGTGGGCTCGGGCACCATGCTGGAAGGCATGGATGAAGCGGTGACCGGCCTGAGCGCTGACGAGTCGTCGACCTTCGAGACCACGCTCGCCGGCGGCGAGCACACGGGCAAGGCTGCCGAGGTCACGGTTTCAGTGAAGGCAGTGAAAGAGCGCGAGCTTCCTGACGCCAACGATGATTTCGCTCAGCTCGCAAGCGAGTTCGACACCATTGATGAGCTGCGCGCCGATCTGGCCAAGCGGTCTTCCGAGGACAAGCTCGTTGAGCAGGGCGTGGAAGCGCGCGACAAGGTGCTTGAGAAGCTGTTGGAGCTCGTAGAGGTTCCGGTGCCTGAGTCCGTCGTCGAGGAACAGTTGGAGCAGCACTTCAATTCGGAGAGCAGCCATTCGGCCGGTGCGGACCACGACACCGAAGAGCACCGTGCAGAAGTTCGCGGGAACACCGAGCAGGCATTCCGGAACGAGATCGTTCTGGACGCTGTCGCCGAGAAGGAAGAAATCGGTGTCAGCCAGAACGAGCTGATCGATTACATCGTGACGTCCGCAAGCCAGTACGGCATGGAACCGAACCAGTTCGCGCAGATGCTCGACCAGAGCGGTCAGGTGCCGATGATTGTTGGTGAAGTTCGCCGTCGCAAGGCTTTGGCCAAGGTTCTGGAGCTCGCAGTGGTCACCGATACCAACGGCGAAACAGTCGACCTTTCGGATTTCGTTCGCCCAGCCGGGGACGTCGAGCAGGCAGAGAGCGACGCACCCGTTGAGGACGCCTCCAGCGAGGCGGTCGACGCGTCGGGTGCCGGCTCCGATGCTCCCGCTGCAGGGACCGGGGAAGCGGACGCGGAGTCCACGAAGGCGTAGTTCCTCCTAGCGTGAACAGATGCCGTCAGCAGCTTGCTGGCGGCATCTGACGTTAAGCCTCCTGCTTCCTAACGCCGTCAGCGAACAGCTCACGGCGCGGGAGCAAAACAGTACGCAAACAGGTTAGTGTCCAGTGAGAGAAAAACCTGAGTGAGAGGTCAATCAGCAATGGCATCCGAATCCACCACACCGACCATGGCAACCGTTGATCCTGCCAGCCGCGACGACTACATCTACAACCGGCTCCTGAAGGAGCGGATCATCTGGCTCGGCTCCGAGGTTCGGGACGAGAACGCGAACGCGATCTGCTCGCAGCTGCTCCTGTTGTCGGCGGAAGACCCTGAGAAGGACATCTTCCTCTATATCAACTCTCCCGGCGGCTCGGTGACTGCGGGCATGGCCATTTATGACACCATGCAGTTCATCCCGAATGACGTCGTTACTGTCGCCACAGGCCTCGCAGCCTCGATGGGCCAGTTCCTTCTGTCCTCCGGCACCAAGGGGAAGCGCTACGCCACCCCGCATGCCCGCATCCTGATGCACCAGCCGTCCGGTGGAATCGGAGGCACCGCCTCTGACATCAAGATTCAGGCCGAGCTGATCCTGCATATGAAGCGCGTCATGGCCGAGCTCACCGCCGAGCAGACCGGGCAGTCGGTCGAGACTATCCTCAAGGACAATGACCGGGACAAGTGGTTCACGGCGCAGGGTGCCCTGGAATACGGCTTCTTCGATCACATTTCGGCGCATGCAGGATCCGTCTCCGGCGGCGGCGGAACCCAGCGCGACTGACCCGCACCAAGCCCACTCCCATAGACCTGCCCACACAGGAGGCACCATGAACCACGATTTTCAGGCCGCGGCCGGCGGCCGGGCTCCCCAGCTGCCGACAAACCGTTATGTCCTTCCCCAGTTCGAAGAGCGCACACCCTACGGTTTCAAGCGCCAGGACCCATACACAAAGTTGTTCGAGGACAGGATCATCTTCCTTGGCGTCCAGGTTGATGACGCCTCCGCGGATGATGTGATGGCGCAGCTGCTCGTTCTTGAGTCCACCGATCCCGAGCGCGACATCACGCTGTACATCAACTCTCCCGGTGGGTCGTTCACTGCGATGACCGCCATCTACGACACGATGCAGTTCATTCGTCCCGAGATCCAGACTGTCTGCCTCGGTCAGGCTGCCAGCGCGGCAGCCGTGCTGCTGGCCGCCGGTGCACCCGACAAGCGCCTCGCGCTCCCCAATGCGCGCGTGCTTATTCACCAGCCGGCGCTCGGCGGTGGCCAGGGCGGCCAGGCCTCGGACCTCGAGATCCAGGCCAACGAAGTCATGCGTATGCGGGCCTGGCTTGAGGACACCCTCGCACTGCACAGCGGAAAGACGTCCGAGCAGGTCAACATTGATATCGAGCGGGACAAGATTCTGACCGCCGAGGATGCAAAGGCCTACGGCCTCGTGGATGAGGTACTCACCTCACGCAAAATCACCCCGCCGAAGATCAACAAGCCGTAGCTGGTGCCATCGGCGCCCGTGGTCCCTCCACACGGGGCAGGACCACGGGCGCTATATTGCTGATTCAGGGCACCAAGTGGCCTAGAGTGGAACGTAGTCGACGCATGGAGACCGTCCCATTGCAGCAGTTGGCAGCGGCCGAATACTCAGGCGGAACACTCCAGGACCACGTTAGGGGACTGACACATGGCTCGCATTGGTGAGAGCACCGATCTACTCAAGTGCTCTTTCTGTGGCAAAAGCCAGAAGCAGGTCCGGAAGCTCATCGCGGGCCCGGGCGTGTATATCTGCGACGAATGCATAGAACTGTGCAATGAGATCATCGAGGAAGAGCTCTCCGAAGTCGCCGACCTCGGTACGTTCGAGCTGCCGAAGCCCCGTGAGATTTTCGACTTTCTGCAGGAATATGTCATCGGACAGGAGCCTGCCAAGCGATCGCTCGCTGTGGCTGTCTACAACCACTACAAGCGGATCCAGTCCGGCCACACGCCGCGGGCATCGGCCAACCTGTCGGACGCGTCTCCTGCTGAAGACGTCGAGATTGCCAAGTCGAACATCCTGCTGATCGGGCCTACGGGTTGCGGCAAGACCTACCTTGCGCAGACCCTCGCGCGGCGGCTGAACGTGCCGTTTGCTGTTGCTGACGCCACTGCACTGACCGAAGCCGGCTACGTCGGTGAAGACGTAGAGAACATTCTGTTGAAGCTCATCCAAGCAGCTGACTATGACGTCAAGAAGGCTGAGCAGGGCATTATCTACATCGATGAGATCGACAAGATCTCGCGTAAGAGTGAGAACCCATCAATCACCCGGGATGTCTCGGGTGAGGGTGTTCAGCAGGCGCTGCTGAAAATACTGGAGGGAACGGTCGCGTCCGTACCACCGCAGGGTGGACGGAAACACCCTCACCAGGAGTTCATCCAGATAGACACCACCAACGTCCTCTTCATCGTCGCAGGCGCTTTCGCGGGGCTGGAAGAGATCATCGGCTCGCGGGCCGGGCGGAAGGGTATCGGCTTCGGCGCACCGCTCAGCTCGCTCACAAACGAGGAAGTCAGTTACGGCGACGTCATGCCGGAGGATCTCCTCAAGTTTGGCCTGATCCCCGAGTTCATTGGACGCCTTCCGGTAATCACCACCGTCACGCACCTCGACCGGCCGGCGCTGATGCAGATTTTGACGGAGCCCAAGAACGCACTGATCAAGCAGTATCAGAAGATGTTCGCGCTGGACGGTGTGGAACTCGTCTTCGAACCTCAGGCACTGGAGGCGATCGCCGACCAGGCACTCGAGCGCGGAACCGGCGCCCGGGGACTACGTGCCATCATGGAGGAGGTCCTGCTTCCAGTGATGTTCGACCTTCCAAGCCGGGAAGACATCGCAACCGTGGTCATCAGCGGCGCTGTCGTCGACAAGACGGCCGAGCCCACGCTGATCTCGCACGACGTCGTGGCCAAGCGCCGCAACAAGTCCGCGTAGCCCGAACCAAGGAGACTGTTTATGACTGCTGCCATCGAACCCGGGAAGAAAGCCGACTTCTGGTTTGACCCCGTGTGCCCGTTCGCTTGGATCACCTCTCGCTGGATGGGAGAGGTCGAGAAAGTTCGCGAGGTTTCAGTCGATTGGCACGTGATGAGCTTGTCCGTACTCAATGAAGGCAGGGATCTGCCCGAGGAGTATAAGGAGGGCATGAAGCAAGCATGGGGCCCTGTCCGCGTAATCATCGCGGCCGCCGAACTGCACGGCCCCGAAAACATCAAGAAGCTTTATGATGCGATGGGCGTGCGTATTCACAACGGTGGAAACGATGACTACGTGGCAGTCATCCGCGAGGCGCTTGAAGAGACGGGGCTGCCCACTTCTCTTGCTGATTACGCCACCACTGATGAGTACGACGCGCAGTTGCGGGCATCGCATCAGGAAGGCATCGACAGGGTTGGCGACGAAGTCGGTACCCCGGTGGTTGCATTCGACGGAACGGCCTTCTTCGGCCCGGTTCTCACCCGCATTCCCCGCGGCGAGGAAGCCGGACGCATCTTCGACGGTGCGGTGATGATGGCGGAATTCCCCGAGTTCTTCGAGCTGAAGCGGTCCCGCACATCCAGTCCGTCATTCGAGTAGGGCTAGAACCAAGGATCAGCAAAAGGGAGCCCCATCAGCGCGATGCTGATGGGGCTCCTTTTTCTGCCGTTGAGTCAGGACGGGGTGACGGGCTCTTCCGGAGGCGCCAGACGGACGTCGCTCACCAAGAGGTCACCGTCCGAAACCCGGAGCTCAAGGCCGCTGGCATTGCCGGCAGCGCTCAGATCGGAAAGTGCTGCCTCAAGCTGTCGGACCTGCGCTTCTGAGCCGCTGATGACCGCCGACAGCACCTGCGTGCGCTGCTTGACCTTTGCTTCCGACTTGGCCTTCCGAAGACCACCCAACGCAGCGCCGACGGTTCCGAGCATTCCGGTATCTGCGTCAAGGGCCGCGGAGGTCAGCATGCCTGTTGCGGGCCAGGCCGACCGGTGGACGGATCCGTGACGCCACCAGCTCCACACCTCCTCTGTGGCGAACGGAAGAACTGGGGCGAAGAGGCGAAGCAGCCGGTCAAGGGCTGTTGCCAGGGCAGCGAGCACCGATGCTTTCTCGGATTCTCCCGCACTACCGTACGCGCGGTCCTTGATGAGTTCGACGTAGTCGTCGGTGAATGACCAGAAGAACGTCTCGGTGAGCTGCAGAGCCCGAGCATAGTCATACTTCTCAAAGGCAGCTGTGGCCTGTTGAACCACGTCATCGAGGGAGGCGAGGAGTGAACGGTCGAGCGGATTGGTGACCGTCGTTACGTCCTCCGAGATGATGTCTGCTTCCGTGGCACCAAGGTTGAGCACGAACTTGGACGCGTTCAGCAGCTTGATGGCGAGTCGGCGGCCGATTTTCATCTGCGCGATTTCATAGGCGGTGTCCGCACCGAGCTTGGCCGACGCTGCCCAGTAGCGGACGGCGTCCGAGCCAAACTGATCGAGTGCATCCGTGGGAACAACGACATTGCCCTTGGACTTTGACATCTTCTTACGGTCAGGATCGAGAATCCAGCCAGAAATGGCGGCGTGCTTCCACGGCGCGGAGTCGAGCAGCGCGTCCGCGCGAACCACGGACGAGAACATCCAGGTGCGGATGATGTCGTGTCCCTGCGGGCGCAGATCGAAAGGATAGACCTTGGCGAACAGATCCTCGTCCCGTGACCAGCCCCCGATGATCTGCGGCGAGAGCGACGACGTCGCCCACGTGTCCAGAACGTCGGGATCTCCCATGAAGCCGCCCGGCTGGTCCCGCTGCGCTTCGTCGAACCCCGGCGCCGGCTCTGCGGCCGGATCAACCGGCAGCATGTCATCGGACGGGATGACCGGGTTTTCGTAGTCAGGCGTCCCGTGCTCATCCAACGGGTACCAGACCGGGAACGGCACACCGAAGAACCGCTGGCGGGAAATCAGCCAGTCACCGTTGAGGCCCTCGATCCAGTTCTCATACCTGCTGCGCATGAACGAGGGGTGGAAGTCGATCTCGCGGCCGCGTGCAATGAGGCGTTCACGGCGGTCGGCATCCCTGCCGCCGTTGCGGATGTACCACTGTCGGCTGGTGACCACTTCGAGTGGCTTGTCGCCCTTTTCGAAGAAGTTCACCGGGTGGGTGATCTTCTTGGGCTCGCCGTCGAGCAGGTCTGCCTCGGCGAGCATCTCCGCTACCACTTCCTTCGCGGAGAAGACCGTCTTGCCGGCGATGCGGGAGTAATTGTCCCGGCCCGCCGTCGTCGTAATCCAGTCCGGGGTGTCCGCAAGGATGCGGCCGTCGCGGCCCACGATCGCGCGGGTCGGCAGTTCGAGCTCGCGCCACCAGGTGACGTCGGTGAGGTCGCCGAAAGTGCAGACCATCGCAATGCCGGCGCCCTTGTCCGGCTTGGCCAGGGGATGTGCCTTGACCTCGACATCCACACCGAAGAGGGGAGAGGTGACCGTTGTGCCGAAGTACGGCTTGAAACGCTCATCATCCGGGTGGGCCACCAGAGCGACGCACGCGGCGAGAAGCTCGGGGCGGGTGGTCTCGATGTGGATCTGCGTGCCGTCCTCGGCCGCGAAGGGGTAACGGTAATAGGCGCCGGGAACCTCGCGGTCCTCGAGCTCGGCCTGCGCAACCGCGGTACGGAAGGTCACATCCCAGAGCGTGGGCGCCTCAGCGAGGTAGGCGTCGCCCTGCTTGAGGTTGGCGAGGAAGGCACGCTGGGAGACGGCCCGGGAGGTTGAATCGATGGTGCGGTACGTCAGGTTCCAGTCCACGGACAGGCCGAGGGACAGGAAGAGGTTTTCGAAGACCTTCTCGTCCTCGACGGCGAGCTCCTCGCAGAGTTCGATGAAGTTCCGGCGGGAGACGACGTCGAAATCGCGCTGGTTCTTCGCGGGCTGGGCAGGCGCGCGGTAACCGGGGTTGTACGGCACGGATGGATCGCAGCGCACGCCGTAATAGTTCTGCACGCGCCGTTCGGTGGGCAGGCCGTTGTCATCCCAGCCCATCGGGTAGAACACGTTCTTGCCGGTCATGCGCTGATAGCGCGCCAGGACGTCGGTCTGCGTGTAGGAGAAGACGTGGCCCACATGCAGGGAACCGGAAGCTGTTGGCGGCGGCGTGTCGATGGAGTAGACGTCTTCGCGAGACGTCTCAGGATTGAAGGTGTATGTTCCCTCGGAGCGCCAGCGCTCGTTCAGCGCGGCTTCCAGGCCCTCAAGGGCGGGCTTGTCGGGAACATTGATGGGGGCCGGTGTGGGCGTGTCTGTACCCTCGTTGATGTGTGCCATGAATCGATTGTTTCATGCTGGCCGGATGCACCTGCTTCGGGGGCTCCATGGGCTAGTTTGGGTCAATGACTTCTCGACAGCACAGGGCCGCGGTTGTAACAGGAGCAAGCTCCGGCATCGGTGAGGCAACCGCACGCCGGTTGGCGGCGGATGGCTGGCGTGTCTGGGCGGTTGCCCGCCGTGAGGATCGACTGGCGGCGCTCGGCGAGGAGACCGGAGCAGTGCCGGTAGCGCTGGACATCACCGACGACGACGGCGTTGCCCGCCTGGTCCGCGACGTCACCGAAGCAGGCGGCATCGACACCCTGATCAATATTGCCGGCGGCGCACGCGGCACAGACTGGGTGGCGGATGCGCGCACCGAGGACTGGGAGTGGATGTACGGCGCCAACGTTATCGGCAGCATGTTGCTGATCCGAGCGTTCCTGCCGATGCTGCGCGCGCACGGTGAGGGCACCGTCGTGAACCTGACATCAACGGCGGCCCTGGTTGCCTACGAGGGCGGCGCCGGTTACAACGCCGCGAAAGCAGCCCAGCGCGCCATGACCCGGGCGCTGCGCCTTGAAGAGGTTGAGCACAATGTGCGCGTCGTCGAGGTTCTTCCCGGCATGGTGCAGACAGAGGAGTTCTCGTTGAACCGGCTCGGCAACGAGGAAGCGGCAGAAAGAGTGTACGCCGGTATCGAAAAGCCGCTGACGGCTGCCGACGTCGCGGATGTCGTGTCCTATGCCGTGTCAGTGCCGCACCACGTGAACCTTGATGAAATTGTGGTGCGACCGCTGGCTCAGGCCGCGGCGCACAAGGTGATCCGCCGAAGCTGAGCGGCGGGAGGCTGTGCAGGTGCGGGATGGTTCGCCCAATTGAGCGCCGCCCGTTAGAATTGGTGCAGCAGCAGTGACCCGGCTATCACCGGTGAGCTTCCGGAAGAACACCAGCATCCGCGGGTCAGTAGAACCGGACGGGTAAGCCCGTGACAGCAGACATGAAGCGGCCTGTACTGCTCCGCCCGTATCCGGGTGGTGGAGGGCAGGCAAGCGAGGTGGTACCGCGGATTTTCTCACCGGGCTTTCATCGCCGGCGAGGAACTCGTCCTTGCAGATTGATAGTCACTGCCCGCCGAACCCGCCAGCTTCAGGACACACCTCATGTCACAGATCTATCCCAAGGCCTCCGCCGCGGATCCGGCTGTCTCCGGCTCTGCCTCGCCCAGGTTCCCCGAACTCGAGGAACGCGTCCTGTCGTACTGGGACGAGGACGGCACTTTCCAGGCATCCATTGATCAGCGCGACGCCGGTGAGAATGGGACCAACGAGTTCGTGTTCTACGACGGACCCCCCTTCGCCAATGGCCTGCCGCATTACGGACACCTGCTGACCGGCTACGCGAAGGATCTCGTGGGTCGCTACCAAACCCAGCGCGGCCGCCGTGTTGAGCGGCGTTTCGGCTGGGACACGCACGGGCTCCCCGCTGAGCTTGAGGCCATGAAGCAGCTCGGTATGAGCGACAAGCAGCAGATCGAAGCCATGGGCATCGACAAGTTCAACGACGCCTGCCGGGCTTCAGTGATGAAGTACGCGGGGGAGTGGCGTGACTACGTCACCCGCCAGGCGCGCTGGGTGGACTTCGAGAATGACTACAAAACCCTGAACGTCGAGTACATGGAATCGGTGCTCTGGGCCTTCAAGACCCTGCACACAAAGGGCCTGACCTACAACGGGTACCGCGTGCTGCCGTATTGCTGGAAGGACGAGACTCCGCTGTCCAACCATGAGCTGCGCATGGATGATGACGTCTATCAGGACCGTCAGGACCAGACAGTCACTGTGACGTTCCCGATCATCGCCGCGGAGTCCACCCTGTCGCAGGAGCTCGCCGGCGTCGAGGCCCTTGCATGGACCACCACCCCCTGGACCCTGCCTACCAATGCGGCCCTCGCGGTCGGGCCGGAGATCCACTACGTCGTCATCCCGGGCGGGGCGACGGGAGCCGGGAATCTGGAAGGACGCCGTTTCCTCATCGCCGAGGAACTGCTGTCCGGGTATGCAAAGGACCTGGGATACTCCTCCGCTGAAGAGGCGCGTGCCGCCGTCGTCGGAACACACCGCGGTACGGAGCTGGGCGGACTGCAGTATGAGCCGCTCTGGGACTACTTCGTCGATCCTGAACGCGGCGGCTACCGCAATGCGTTCCGGTTCCTCGTTGCCGACTACGTCACGACGACGGACGGCACCGGTATTGTGCACCAGTCGCCGGCGTACGGCGAAGAGGACCAGAAGATCTGCGAGGACGCCGGAATTCAGGTGATCCTCTCGGTCGACGAGGGCGCGCGCTTCCTGCGTACCTTCGAGGACGGCCCCCTGGCGGACATCGTCGGGCTGCAGGTCTTCGAAGCCAACAAATCCATCACCCGCGTGCTGCGTGAGAGCGGCCGGCTGGTGAGGCAGGCGAGCTACGTGCACAGCTACCCGCACTGCTGGCGCTGCCGTAATCCGCTCATCTACCGCGCTGTTTCGTCCTGGTTCGTCGAGGTGACGAAGATCAAGGACCGCATGGTCGAGCTGAACCAGCAGATCAATTGGATCCCGGACAACGTCAAGGACGGCCAGTTCGGCAAGTGGCTCGAGAACGCCCGGGACTGGTCGATCAGCCGCAACCGCTACTGGGGCAGCCCAATCCCGGTCTGGGTCTCGGATGATCCCGGCTACCCGCGGACCGATGTCTACGGCTCGCTGGCGGAGATCGAGCGCGATTTCGGTCGTCTGCCGCGCAACGCTACCGGCGAAGTGGACCTGCACCGGCCCTTCATCGACGAGTTGATGAGGCCCAACCCGGATGATCCCCGCACGCCGGCTGAGGGCCAGTCCACCATGCGCCGCGTGGCGGACGTTCTTGACGTGTGGTTCGACTCCGGTTCCATGCCGTATGCGCAGGTTCATTACCCCATGCAGAACCAGGACTGGTTCGAGTCCCACAATCCTGCCGACTTCATTGTCGAGTACATCGGCCAGACGCGCGGTTGGTTCTACACCCTGCACGTCCTGGCCACCGCATTGTTCGACCGGCCGACGTTCAAGAACGTCATCAGCCACGGCATCGTGCTCGGTTCGGACGGCCAGAAGATGTCCAAGAGCCTGCAGAACTATCCCGACGTCTCCGAGGTCCTGGACCGCGACGGATCGGATGCCATGCGCTGGTTCCTGATGGCCTCGCCGATCCTGCGCGGCGGCAACCTCGTGGTGACCGAGCAGGGCATCCGGGACGGAGTCCGGCAGGTCATCCTGCCGCTGTGGAACGTCTGGCACTTCTTCCGCCTCTACACGAATGCCGCAGCAGGTGGAGCAGGATATGAGGCCAGGACTGTGACTGCCGAGACGGCTGAAATCCTGGCAGACCCGCTGGACCGCTATATCCTCGCCTACACGGGGAACCTGGTGGAGGACATGACGGCCTCCCTCGATGCGTTCAACATCAGCGACGCCTGCGAGTCGCTGCGACGCTACCTGGACACGCTGACCAACTGGTACGTCCGCCGCGGCAGGCAGCGGTTCTTCGACGAGGACACAGCTGCCTTCGACGTCCTCTTCACCTGCCTGGAAACGGTCAGCCGCGTCTCCGCGCCGCTGCTGCCGCTTGTCACCGAAGAGATCTGGCGCGGCCTGACCGGAGGCCGTTCTGTGCACCTGACGGACTGGGCGTGGTCGTCGTCGTTTGCTGCAGCGCCGGCACTGGTGGAGCGGATGGAACGGACACGGCAGATCTGCTCTACAGGTTCCAGCCTGCGGAAGGCGGCAAACCTCCGCGTCCGCCTGCCGCTTGCCGAGCTGACGGTAGTGGCGCCGCAGGCCGGGGAGCTGGAGGGCCAGTACCGGGCAATCATCGCCGATGAGCTGAACATCAAGTCGGTGCGGCTGATCGATTCCGCGGATGTCTCACCGGAAGAGTTCGGCATCTCCCAACGGCTCGTTGTCAACGCCCGCGCCGCCGGTCCGCGGCTGGGCAAAAACGTACAGACCGCCATCAAGGCAGCGAAGGCAGGGGATTGGTCCGTGGACGACGCCGGTGCCGTCACCGCTGGCGGCCTGGCTCTGGAGCCCAGCGAATACACCCTTGAGACGGTGGTCGACAGCAACGACGACGCCGGGGCAACCACCGCTGTCACGGTGCTGCCGGGCGGTGGCTTCCTTGTCCTCAACACCGAAGTCACGCCCGAGCTCGCAGCGGAAGGCACAGCCCGGGACGTCATCCGGTCCATCCAGCAGGCGCGCCGGGATGCTGATCTTCATATCAGTGACCGGGTGGTCACCACGGTGGAGGCGGACGAGGAAACCCTGTCGGCTCTCGAAGCTCACGCTGAGCTGGTCAAACAGGAAACGTTGACAAACGAACTGGAACTCGTTGCTGTGGCCTCATCGCAGGCGGATGGAGTATCGGTAAAGGTGGAGAGGCAGGCATGAACGCTGATATGAACGCTGACAGCTTCCCGGCCGGAGGCGAACGGGGGATCGATCAGTTCTCCGTGGAGAGCGTGTACGCGGAACTGCTGAGCCGTGCACCGGAGAGCAGGATGGAGCCGCGGATGGCCCCCTTGTTCCGCGCGATGGAAATCCTGGGCGAACCCAACAGGGCAGTTCCGATCATCCACATCACCGGGACGAACGG
Source organism: Arthrobacter tumbae (assembly GCF_016907495.1). Taxonomy (NCBI): domain Bacteria; kingdom Bacillati; phylum Actinomycetota; class Actinomycetes; order Micrococcales; family Micrococcaceae; genus Arthrobacter; species Arthrobacter tumbae. The sequence goes on along the minus strand of NZ_JAFBCC010000001.1, from coordinate 3,621,146 downwards.
GAAAACCTCCACGGCACGGATGATCGAGGGCCTGCTGCGGGCGCACGATCTACGTACCGGCCGCTACACCAGTCCGCACCTGGCACGGGTGACGGAGCGGATCAGCATCGACGGGGAACCCGTTTCGGACGAGACGTTCGTACGGGTTTGGGACGAGATCCGGCCCTACCTCGAGATCGTCGACGCTGAGCTCGATGCTGCCGGCGAACCGAGGCTGACCTACTTTGAGTGTGTCACCATCCTTGCCTTTGCGGTCTTCGCAGACGAGCCCGTCGATGTGGCAGTCATCGAAGTTGGACTCGGCGGAATCACGGACGCCACCAACGTGGGTGACGGCGTGGTTGCTGTCGTCACACCGATCTCCCTCGACCACACCGAGCTCCTCGGTAATACTCCGGGGGACATAGCGCTTGAGAAGGCCGGCATCATCAAGCCCGGCGGGTTCCTGGTCAGCGCTGCCCAGCCGGCGGATGCCGCGCAGGTGCTCCTGGAGAAGGCGCGTGATACCGGCGTCGACTTCCGTTTCGAAGGGGTGGAATTCGGGGTCGAGGAGCGGCGCATCGCCGTCGGCGGGCAACAGCTCACGGTGGCAGGAATCGCCGGTCGCTACGAGGACGTGCTCCTGCCGCTCCATGGGGAGCATCAGGCGCAGAATGCGGCTGTCGCCGTGGCGGCCGTCGAAGCGTTTCTTGGCGGCGGGTCACGGGAACTGGATAGCGACGTCGTCCGCGATGGGCTGAGCGCCGTCACCTCACCCGGCAGGCTGGAACTGGTAAGGACCGCCCCCAGCATCCTGGTGGATGCGGCACACAACGCGGCCGGTGCCCGTGCTGCAGCCAAAGCGATCAACGAAGCCTTCGAATTCACCAAGCTCGTGCTCGTCATCGGCGTCCTCAGGGACAAGGACGCCGGAGCGATCCTCAGCGAGCTGCACGAGGAACTCGGCGGAGTGCTCGAGGACGTGTGCCTTACCCAATCCACCTCGCCGCGAGCCATCCCGGCGGAGGAACTGCGGCGGCTGGCGCTGAGCGCGGGATTCGCGGACAATCGCGTTCACGTTGCTGAGCGGCTGGACGATGCCCTCGAGTGGGCCGTCCTGACCGCTGAGGAGGGTAGCGAGCTCGGCGGCGCAGGTGTCCTCGTCACAGGTTCAATCACTGTGGTGGGCGAAGCCCGCACGCTGCTGGGAAAGTAGAGGGAGGGCAGATGGCTCGCCAGACAAAAGCGCAGCGTGAATGGCGTCCGGGCATGCCGAAGAAGCGGCGCTCGGTCAAGGTCATGTTCGCGTCAACGGTGCTGTTGCTCGAAGCCTTCGTTGTGCTGTTCGCCACACTCGTCGTTTTCGGCCTGCGTTCGGACACCATCCCGGTAGGCGTGATCCTTGGCGTCGGGCTTACCCTGAGCGCGGTTCTCATCCTGTCCTGCGCTTTCCTCACCAAGCCGTACGGGATTCTGCTCGGATGGGTCCTGCAGGTGCTCATTATCGCCACCGGCATAGCGGAACCGATGATGTTCCTCGTGGGTATCCTGTTCGCTCTCACCTGGCTGTATGGAATTCGCACCGGCGCCCGGCTCGACCGGGAGAACGCGCAGCGGGATCGTGAGCAGGCTGAATGGGAGCGGGCAAACCAGCCGGACGGCGACGGCGGCCAGCAATCCCTTGGGTAGAGTCGACGGTGGACCTGGCCGGTTATCCGGCCCAACAGACGTTAATCGGAGGTAGAACATGAGTGCTGAACGGACCCTGATACTGGTCAAGCCCGACGGCGTTGCCCGCGGACTGAGTGGAACGATCCTCGCCCGCGTTGAGGCGAAGGGCTACAAGCTTGTTGATATGAAGTTGGTGCACGCCACCCGGGAGATTCTGGAGGCTCACTATGCCGAGCATGTAGGCAAGCCGTTCTACGAACCGCTCGTCGAATTCATGTTGAGCGGCCCGGTGGTGGCAGCCGTCTTCGAGGGAGAGCGTGTCATTGAGGGCTTCCGTTCGCTGGCAGGAACAACAGAACCGACGACGGCGGCGCCCGGCACGATCCGCGGCGACTATGGTCGGGACTGGGGATTGAAGGTGCAGCAGAATCTCGTGCACGGCTCGGATTCGGTCGAGTCTGCTGAGAAAGAAATGTCGATCTGGTTCAGCTGAACCTCCGGCGCTGATTCTTGGCTCCCAGGGTTGATAGCCTTGGGCAATGACTGAATATCGCAGACTCGGCACATCAGGACTGAGCGTTTCGGTGATCGGCCTGGGGTGCAACAACCTGGGCCGGCCCGGAACCGCTTCCGAATCGCAGCGCGGTGCCGCTGCAGTGGTCAGTGCCGCACTGGATGCAGGAATCACCCTGTTCGATGTCGCGGATTCCTACGGCCGGTCTCCCGGTGTCAGCGAAGAACTTCTCGGCCGGGCGCTGGGGAGGAACCGCGACGACGTTGTTGTGGCCACCAAGTTCGGACTCGACCTCAAGGGGGTCAATGGTCCGGACTGGGGCGCGCGTGGATCACGTCGCTACATCCTGAAGGCAGTGGAATCCTCGCTCAAGCGGCTTAACACGGACTGGATTGATCTGTACCAATACCACGCGCCGGATCCCTCCACTCCGATCGACGAGACACTCGCAGCGCTGGACCAGCTCGTGCAGAGCGGCAAAGTGCGTTATATCGGGCACTCAAATTTCGCCGGCTGGCAAGTTGCGGAAGCCGAGTATGTCGCCCGCCAGCTAGGCTCGACGCGTTTCATCGCGGCCCAGAATCATTACAATCTCCTCGAGCGGGCTCTCGAGCGGGAGGTGGTTCCGGCCGCACAGTCCTATGGGCTCGGCATCCTTCCGTACTTCCCGCTGGCCAACGGTCTGTTGACCGGAAAGTACGCAGCAGGGCACGCTCCGGCGGGGAGCCGTTTGACGCACTCGCGCACCAACCTGCTCGATCAGGCTGATTGGGAACAGCTCGCTAACTTCAGCGCCTACGCGCGTGCACGCTCCCTCACAGAGTTGGAGGTCGCGTTCTCCTGGCTGGCCAGCCGTCCCGCCGTTTCAAGCGTCATCGCGGGGGCAACCAAGCCGGAGCAGGTCAGGCAGAACGCAGAAGCGGCCCGCTGGATTCCGTCTGAGGCCGACCTCGAGGAACTCGATCACATTTTTCCGGCACGGGGCTAAGCGGGGCCGAGGCCCACAAGCAGTACCGGGCGGGCACTGCCCGCTCGATGCGGGTGCGATGGATCAGTGGAACGGTTTCCCGTTGACCCGTGTTGATGCGCCCACCCTGTCCAGGTAGGGCGTGATGCCGCCGAGATGCATCGGCCAACCGGCACCAAGGATCATGCACAGGTCGATGTCCTCCGGCGCAGCGACAACTTCCTCCGCGAGCATGCGGCCGATCTCATCGGCGAGGGCGTCCTGCGTACGCCGCAGCACTTCCTCGCTGGAGGATGGCGACGTGCCGAAACTGAGGAGCGCAAGGGTGGAGTCCGGCACCCCGTCCCTGCCGGCGTCGTCCTGCTCCCATAGTCCTTTTGTGCCCGCGTCGATCAGGATTTGCTGATTCTTTGACAGGTAGAACCGGTCGCCGAAGGCGGTGTGCAGCGACTCCTGCACGTGCTGACCCACCGGCAGACCCACCAGCGCGAGCAGCTTGAAGGGTGTCATCGGCAGGCCCATGGGCCGCAGCGCCTGGTCTGCCGTGGCAGCGTCAGTTCCCTCATCGAAAGCCGCAGTGATCTCGCCGAACATGCGCCCCAGTATCCGGTTTACGACGAAGGCGGGAGCGTCCCTGACCAGGACTGCGTTCTTTTTGAGTTCCTTGCCGACCGCGAAGGCTGTTGCAAGGACCTCATCGGCGGTGCGCGGTGCCTTCACAATCTCCAGCAGCGGCATGGCAGCGACCGGATTGAAGAAGTGGAAGCCGACGACGCGCTCGGGGTGCAGGAGATCCTCAGCCATGGCGGCGACCGAGAGCGACGAGGTGTTGGTCGCGAGGATGCATTCCGCTGAGACCACCTGCTCGACCTCTGCGAACACCGACTTCTTGACGTTCAGTTCCTCGAAGACTGCTTCAATCACGAAATCGGCGTCGGCGAATGCGTCCTTCGAAACCGAGCCGGAGACGAGTGCCTTGATGCGGTTTGCCTTGTCCGGGGAGAGCCGCTTCTTCGCCAGCATCTTGTCAACTTCTGCGTGGACCCACCCGACGCCCTTGTCCACGCGCGACTGATCAATGTCTGTGAGGACAACGGGGACGCTCAGCTGGCGGGCGAACAGGAGTGCGAGCTGGCCGGCCATCAGGCCTGCACCCACCACACCCACCTTTGTTACCGGACGGGCAAGCGATCTGTCCGGTGCGCCTGCCGGGCGCTTGGCCCGCTTCTGCACGAGATCGAGGAATGCGTAGACGGTGTCATGGAACTGCGGTGTGAGCATCAGCTCGGTCAGTGCGGCACATTCGGCCGCGGCAGATTCCGCCTGGGTCCGGGTCCGGGCAGACTCGAAGAGGTCCAGAACTTTCCCGGGTGCGGGCGCAGCGTTCGAGGTTTTCGCCTCGACGAACGCACGGCCGGCCGCGGCAGCGGCTTCCCAATCGCCGTCGTCGTGCCGTGACAGGGCAGAACGGCGGTCATGGATGCCGGACGGATCCTCCAGCACATCTGCCGCCCAGCGGATTGACTGCTCAAGGAAATCGGCGGGTTCGAAGAGCGCGTCAGCGATGCCGATCCCGTAGGCCGCCCGCCCATCGAGCGTGCGGTTGTTGCTGAGCGGGTTCTCGATCATGACTTTCACGGCGTCGCGTGGACCGGTCAGCCTCGGCAGGCGGTAGACCCCTCCCCAGCCGGGAACCAGCCCGATGAACGCTTCGGGCAGGCCGATGCCGTTTGCGCCGGTGGAGACCGTCCGGTAGTCGGCAGCGAGTGCGATCTCAAGTCCGCCGCCGAGGGCCACTCCATTGATGAAAGCGAAGCTGGGAACGCCGAGGGACCCAAGGAGGTTGTAGGCGGCATGGCCGAGCTCAGCCATCAGGCGGCCATGTTCGGCTGCCTTCAAGGACTTGACCGTGGAGAGGTCGGCGCCCGCCGCGAGGAAGTAGGGCTTCCCGGTCAACGCTACGGCAGTGATCTCACCCTTCGCTGCGCGGCTTTTCAGGGTCTCAAGGGTGCGGCCGAATTCGATGAGCGTGGCCGGTCCAAGCGTGGTGGGCCGGCTGTGGTCCAGCCCATTGTCGAGGGTGATCAGTGCCATGGTCCCTGCGCCGCCGGGAAGCGACACATCTTCCACGAGTGAGTGCGTGACGACCTCGCCCGGCACCAGCGCGGACAGTTCCTCGAAGCGATCGAAACTCATGCTGCCTCCTCCGTGGTGTGTGCTGAATAGTCTGCGTGGTGCGGGTTTTCCCAGATGACGGTTCCACCCATGCCCAGGCCCACGCACATGGTGGTGATGCCGTACCGGACCTGCGGGTCTTCCTCGAACTGCCGGGCCAACTGCGTCATGAGGCGCACTCCGGACGAGGCCAGGGGGTGACCTACGGCAATGGCTCCGCCATAGCGGTTGACGCGCGGATCATCATCGGCAATGCCGAAGTGGTCGAGGAAAGACAGCACCTGAACCGCGAATGCTTCGTTGATCTCGAAAAGGCCGATGTCGTCGATGGTGAGGCCGGCTTGGCGCAGGGCTTTTTCGGTAGCCGGCACGGGGCCGATGCCCATGACCTCCGGCTCCACCCCGGCGAACGAGTAGGCGACGAGGCGCATCTTGGCAGGAAGTCCCAGTTCCTGTGCGACGTCAGCGGAAGCAAGCAGTGCGACCGTAGCGCCGTCATTGAGGCCGGCCGCGTTCCCGGCCGTTACCCGCCCGTGCGGCCGGAAGGGCGTGCGAAGCGCCGCGAGGTCCTCGAGTGTGGTGCCCGGCCGCGGTGGCTCGTCCTGCTGGTTGAGCGTCCAGCCTGCTTCCGGCTTCCTTCCGGCGACGGGGACGAGATCCGGCTGGATCTGATTCCGCCCGTACGCTGCAGCAAGCTTCGCCTGGCTCGCGACGGCATAGGAATCCGCGCGTTCCTTGGTGATGGCGGGAAAGCGGTCATGAAGGTTCTCGGCTGTGTTGCCCATATTCAGCGCGGCGGGATCCACGAGACGCTCCGAAAGGAAACGGGGATTGGGATCGGTGCCCGAGCCCATGGGGTGATTGCCCATGTGTTCCACGCCGCCGGCGACAACAACGTCATAGGCACCGAACGCAATGCCCGACGCGGTGGTTGTCACTGCGGTCATGGCACCTGCGCACATCCGGTCGATGGCGAAGCCCGGGACCGTTCGCGGCAGGCCTGCCAGTAGGGCGGCGGTTCGCCCGATGGTGAGCCCCTGATCCCCCGCCTGCGTGGTCGCGGCGATGGCTACGTCGTCGATCCGCTCCGGCGGAAGGGAAGGATTGCGGCGCATCAGTTCGCGGATGCACTTGACGATCAGGTCATCGGCCCGTGTACCGGCGTGAATCCCTTTGTCTCCGGCCTTGCCGAAGGGTGTCCGGACGCCGTCGACGAAGACGACGTCCCTGATGTGTTGCCGTGCTGCTGTGGCTGGTGTGGGCACGATCGCTCCTCATTGAGATTGGGAATCCGACGCTTATGTTACTCGCGGGTAACATTGTGCCGCAACATGTCCGGGCTTTTACTGCTTCGGCGCCCGTGGCTGCTTCGGTTGGAGCGGATCGGGATCAAGGAACGCTACGGTGAGCACTGCCGCAACATGCTCAATCTGCCAGCGGCGTGCCCCGAGATCAGCGAGGGCGGCGGCAACCGCGTCAAGGTCGAGCGGCTCGGGCGGACGCCACGCCACCCGGCGCAGGAAGTCGGGAGTGAGCAGGTTCTCCACCGGCATAGCAAGCTTCTCCGCCACAGCGGCGATCCGGGGTTTGGCTGTTTGGAGTCGCGAGGCCGCCGCCGGGTCTCTTTCAGGCCAGACGCGAGGGGGCGGAGGAGCGTTCGTGGGTAGCTGGAGCTCGGGAAGGTCGCGGCTGGTCCGTGCCACCGAAAGACACCGAAGCCACCGTGGGGCCTCGCGTTGCGCCGCCCGACCATGGAAACCGTTGACGGCCAGCAGCTGGGGGACCGTTTGAGGCATTGCTTTTGCGGCTGCCACGATTGCAGCGTCGGGAATCAGGCGGCCGGGCGCGACGTCGCGTTTTTGGGCCAGCATTTCCCTTTCAACCCACAGTTCGCGGACAGCAGCCAGCTGCCGTCGGTCACGAATCTGGTGGACCCCGGACGTCCGCCGCCACGGATCGGTTTTCGGGGGTGCCGGCGGGCTGGAGCGAATGTACTCGAACTCTTCCTCGGCGAAGCGGAGTTTGCCGTCCTCGCTGAGCAGCTCAATGAGGCGGTCGCGCAGCTCAACCAGGACTTCGACGTCAAGGGCGGCATAGCGGAGCCATGGTTCAGGCAGTGGACGCTGGGACCAGTCTGCCGCCGAATGTTCCTTGGCCAGCGTGAAGCCGAGCAGGTGTTCGATGACGGCGGCCAGCCCGACCCGCGGAAGTCCGGCGAGCCGGGCTGCGAGTTCGGTGTCGAAAAGTTTGTCCGGCCACATTCCCCGCTCCGACAGGCAGGGAAGGTCCTGTGTTGCCGCGTGCAGGATCCACTCCACTCCAGAAAGGGCCTCGTTGATGATGTGCAGATCAGGAAACGGCTCCGGATCGATCAGCCAGGTTCCCGCGCCTTCGCGGCGAATCTGCACGAGGAAAGCCCGCTGCCCGTACCGGAAGCCCGAGGCACGCTCTGCATCCACCGCCGCGGGTCCGGTGCCGGAAGCAAGCGCACGGGCGGCGCGTTCCAACCCTGCAGGCGTGTCGATAACGAAGGGGACGCCGTCTCGCGGCTCGTCAAGAAGCGGAAGGACTGCGACGGAGCCCTGGTCGGATGCGCCGTCGCTTGGGGTGCGGCTGTCAGGCTCGGATTGCACGGTCATGATGATTCCAGTCTAACCGGGCACTTTCCGGGGTGCCGGGAGGGGGGAGTTCCGGTGTCCGAAGCGGCTTCCGGCACGTACTGAAAGCGATCCGAGACTAGTTCCGGCGCCGGTTCGGTAGTGCTGCCACGCCCTCTGGAAGGGGCGGCAGGCCGGCAAACGTGCACACCATGTCTGCCCATGCTTCCAGGTGTTTCTGAACACTGTCCGAATCCGGTGTCCAGGACGCGCGCAGCTCGATGTCGATGGTGTCTACGCGGTCGGCGAGAGAGCCGTAGCTTTCCGAGAGAATGCGCGTGGCCGTGCCGCCTGCGGACCGGTACCCGGCGTCGTGCGTCTGGAGTGCCTCCACCAGCCATGTCCATGCCACGGATCCGAGGAGGGCGTCGTTGCCCATGTCGGGTTCGAGCTGGGCGCGGATATAGGTAACGATGCGAAAGGTGCCGTCCCAGACCTCGGAGCCGTCCGGGTCATACAGAAGTATGAAGCGGCCGGTGGCTAGTTCTTCCCCGTGATCGTCCCGGAAAGCTGCCCGGGCAGGTCCGTGCACGGGCAGGGGGCCCGGCTGGGCGCCCTGCAGCACTTCGGCTCCGAGCGCCACCGCATAGGGCGCAAGACGGGAGGGAGCCGGAATCTCGTCGAGACGAAGCTCATTACGGCATCTCGCCTGCCGCAGTCCGGCCAGGGCGTTCAGGAATTCAGGGGGAACCTGCGAGAGGTCACCAATTGCACTCACCCTCGCAGGTTATGCCCCAATCACCCCTACGGCCGGACAGCCACGCCGCGCATAGGGGCAATCCGCTGCCCCGCTGGAGTCGTCAGGAAGATCCGGTCTCGCGTCGGATGGCCTCCGCGAAGGCGTCGACGTCTTCGGCGGTCGTGTCGAAAGTGCACATCCAGCGCACCTCTCCGGTCGACTGGTCCCAGTCGTAGAAGCGGAAGTGTTCGCGGATCCGGTCCGCCGCTCCGGGAGCGAGGATCGCGAACACGGCGTTCGCCGCCGTCGGCTGGGTGAGCTGTACGCCGTCGATCCCGGACACCGCCGCGGTGAGCCGTGCAGCCATGGCGTTTGCATGGCTCGCAGAACGCAGCCACAGGCCGTCTTCAAGCAGTGCCACGAGCTGAGCGGACACAAACCGCATCTTCGAGGCAAGCTGCATGTTCATCTTCCGGAGGTATTCCAGGCCGGCGGCAGCAGCGGGGTTCAGGACGACAACGCACTCGCCGAACATGAGCCCGTTCTTGGTCCCCCCGAACGAGAGAACGTCGACGCCGGCGTCGCGGGTGAAGGCGCGCAGGGGCAGGCCGAGAGCGGCTGCCGCGTTGGCGATTCGTGCTCCGTCCATATGCAGATGCATGCCCCGGGCGTGAACGTGATCAGCGATGGCGCGGATCTCGTCCGGATTGTAGAGCGTCCCCAGCTCGGTGGTCTGGGTGATCGACACGGCGAGCGGCTGTGCCCGGTGCTCATCGCCCCAGCCCCAGGCTTCCTGATCAATCAGCTCGGGCGTCAGCTTCCCGTCCGGCGTAGGAACAGCAAGGAGCTTCATCCCGCCGATGCGCTCGGGGGCTCCATTCTCGTCGACGTTGATGTGCGCGGTCTTGGCACAGACGACTGCGCCCCAACGGGGGAGGAGTGATTGGAGACTGAGTACGTTGGCGCCGGTTCCGTTGAACACCGGGTAGGCGATGGTGCCATCCCCGAAGTGCTCCTGCATCAGCTCCTGCAGCCTGCGGGTGTAGACGTCCTCCCCGTAGGCAACCTGGTGGCCCTCATTGGCGGCTGCCAGCGCGGTGAGTATTTCGGGATGCACGCCGGAATAGTTGTCCGAGGCGAAACCGCGTACCTGGGGATCATGGAGACGGGCGGGAGCGGAGATGGTGTCAGTCACTGGTCCAGTATCTCGTATCGGGAAGCAGGGGAAGTTGTCAGGACGCGGGGTAGACCCGCTGTCCGTTGATTGCGGCCGCATCCTGTCCGAACAGGCCGGCCAGTGTCGCGGCGAGGTCACGAACATGGGTGTACCCAGGGAACCGGCGTTCGGGACTCTCGGCACGCATTTTGTTATCGAGGAGTGCCTTGACCACCACGATGGAGGCAGCGGCACGGGCTTGTCCGTCCGGCTGCGCCGCTGCGAACTCCTGCGCTACAGCGCGCACCCACGTTTCTGCCGCCGCTTTGACCGCGGCATACGAAGCGCTGGAGGCGGTAGGTGAATCGACCGCCGTCGCCGACACGATCGCAAGCCTGCCGCGCTGCGACCGCGCCAGGTCGCCGGCGAACGCCCTCGAGGTGTTGCGAAGGGTGGTGAGAACCGAATGGTGAAGGAAGTCGTAGTCTTCGTCGGTTTGCCCGGCGATCCCCGAGCCGCCGCGCCAGCCTCCCACCAGATGGATCAGCCCATCCACGTTCGTACCAGCCACGCGCAGGTCGTTCGACAGCGAAAGGACAGCGCTGAAATCCGCGAGATCGCAGGTTCGCAGCTCGACATCCTGCAGATGGCCAAGCGAGAGTTCCAGCCGTGCGGAGTCGGATCCCACTGCTATGACGCGGGCGCCGGCAGAGGTGAAGGCCTCGGCCGCCGCTACGCCCGCCTGACTCGTGGCTCCGGCAACGAGAATGTTCAGACCCGGCAGGCCAGATGAGTCCGTCATGCAGAAGCCCCGGTGATGCCTGCGGTCGACGCGATGACGTCCTTCATTTTCTTGTCCAGCGCCTCGAAGAACATCGACAGCGGAAATTCATCATCGAGAACGGCGTCGGTCAGTCCGCGTGGAGGACCGTCCAGCGGCAACGCGTCCGCTCCCTTGGCCCACACTGACGCCGGGTGTGGCGTCACCGTGTCTGAGACCAGTTCGTAGGCTGCGAGCCAGTGTGCGATCTTCGGCCGGTCGATCGACCGCCAGTAAAGTTGCTGGATCTTCTCACCGAGTGCAATAACGACGCCGGGGACTTCCTCCCAGTCGATCGTCAGTGTGGTGTCGGTCCAGTGGAGAACGTGGTTCTGGTGTAACCAGGCGAACAGCAATTGTCCGCCCAGGCCATCGTAGTTCCGCACCCGGCTGCCGGTGATCGCGAAGCGGAAGATGCGGTCGAAAATGACCGCGTACTGCACGAGGCGTGCGTGCCGTCGTGCCTCGTCGGAGGCGTCGTCGTCGGCTGCTAGCCTCACCGATTCACGGAACGCGGTGAGATCACATCGCAGCTCCTCGAGTGAATACAGGAAGTACGGCATGCGCTGCTTGATCATGAAGGGGTCGAAGGGGAGATCGCCGCGCATGTGGGTGCGGTCATGAATGAGGTCCCACATGACGAAGGTCTCCTCCGCCAGCTGCTGATCCTCAACGAGCTGCCGGGCTTCTTCCGGCAGGTGAAGGCGCGTGATCTCCGCTGCTGCGGTGACGACGCGACGGAAGCGTGCCGCTTCCCGGTCCGCGAAGATGGCGCCCCAGGTGAACTGCGGCGTCTGCCGTACCGCAACGGTCTCCGGGAACAGGACCGCGGAGTTTGTGTCGTAGCCCGGCGTGAAGTCGAGGAACCGGATCGGAACGAACAGCTTGTTCGAGTAGTCCCCGGCCTCGAGCTCAGCAATGAAGTCCGGCCACACAACTTCGATCAGCACTGCTTCAACGAAGCGGTTGGAGCTGCCGTTCTGCGTGTACATCGGGAAGACCACGAGATGCTTTCGGCCGTCCACCCGCTCCAGCTGGGGTTGGAACTCAACCAGGGAATCGAGGAAATCGGGTATTCCCATTCCTGTAGCTTTCCACCGGCCGAAGTCTTCCATCAGAGCCTCGTGGTAGGCGGCATCATGCGGGAAGAAGGGAGCGAGTTCCTTGATGGATTGCACGATTGCATCGACGTATGTTCCGGCTGCTGCCACGTCCGCCGGATCGGGAATTGATCCGTCCTTGGCCTGCAGGTGCTGCAGCGAGTCGGCCGCGCTTTTGAGCGCCGCCCAGCTATCAAGGTGTTCCGGGCTTTCACGAGCGGGGAGACGTACATCGGAGTCGAGGGTCTGGGTCATGATTCCTCCTCAGGGTGCTGTTGTGTTTCCCCGAGCGTAACAACGGAACAGCACGCCTGATCCTCAAGTTGCCGTTACCTAAGAATCTCTAACGCTCAGACTGGCCAGCGCACCGAGGAGGCCCAGCAGCGCTTGACTCCTGTCGTCTCGACGACGGTCGCTGAGGCGTGCCGTCAGTCCTTGGGAACCAGCCGCATCGATACGGAATTTATGCAATACCGCTGATCGGTGGGAGTGCCATAGCCCTCGCCCTCAAAAACGTGCCCGAGATGGGAGTCGCAGCGTCCGCAGCGAACCTCGATCCGTTCCATACCTAAGGCACGGTCCTTGATGTACCGGACCCTCTCTTCCGCCAGCGGTGCCCAGAAGGACGGCCAACCGCAGTGGGAATCAAACTTCTCGTTGCTGGTGAACAGTTCATGGCCGCACGCCCTGCACTGGTAGACGCCCGGTGCGTGGGTGTCGTGGTACTCGCCGGTGAAGGGACGTTCGGTGCCCGCCTGTCGAAGCACGTAGAACTCTTCAGGCGTCAGTTCCCGGCGCCATTCCTCATCAGTTTTTTCGATCGGGAAGTTGTCAACATGGGGTAGCGATTCTGATGTGCTCATGATTCCTTCAACGCCTAGGAGTCGCCGATAAATCCCGAGCCTGCATAAAGGTGGAGAACAGGGACGCCGAGCTTCTCCTGGGCACGATTGGCCCAGTCCCTGTGGAATGTGTCAGCAACCGCATGCGGCCGGGTGATGACCACGGCCTGATGTGCTCCGCGTTCCCTGACGGTAGTCACCATCGTCTCCACCGCGTTGCCCCGGGCAGTGAAACCATCGGCTCTCAGGCCGGCCCCCCTCAGGGCGTCAAGGGAACTTTGAAGGGCCTGATCGGCTGAGATACGGACTTCCTCCTCACTGGGCCGGTGGGAGAGTCCCTGCACTGCCTCGCTGAATTCCAAAAGGCTCAGGTGGTGGAGGAACTCGCCGAGTACGTTCGTGTGCCGGTCCTCCGGAATGACCACCGTGTACGTGGAGTCACCTCCGTCGACAAGCGAGGACAGATGGGCGGCGTCAGCACCTGTGAGCGGCACCTCAGCGAGTACAACGATTGTTTCCTCCATGTGCCAACACTAGTCCCGGACACGCCCGCCAGCCAGGCGGTTCGACACTCCACGCAGCGGGTATCCGCTCCTGTGCCGTTCGCGTGGGCAAGAATAGAGCCATGCCTCTCAGCTCCCCTCCGGCCGTAGCAGACCGTCAGCCATGGCTTCGTTGGGCAGTGCTCGGACTTGGTTCCGGCGTCGCCGTCAGTTCTGTCATTGCGGGCGCCACCTCCGCACTGGCGGCACACTTCGCGAAAGAGGTGGTTACTCCGCGGAAACGGGACGAGAACCTCGAGATTCTCGCCGTGGTTCAGACGGGTGAAGGCATGGAGGTGATTCTTCCGGCGAACGAGGACACCACTGTTGACGGCACCTACAGCCTCTACTTCGACGGCGGCCGCGGGCACGCCCGGATAGGAGCGATCCGCTCGTTCGTGCCACGGGAGGGAACCGTCCAGCGCGAGGTCGAGGCGGTCTACTCAGGCGACATCAGATCGGCCGTCCGCGGCTGGTGGAGCGGTGCCGTCTACCCCACGCCCTCTACCCTTGGCTTCGCCGATGAACATGTGGATGTACCGGTCGCCGGGGGTTCTGCGCCCGCCTGGCTGGTGCGTGCAGAGAATCCCGCCGCTACGTGGGCAATCATGGTGCACGGCAGGGGGGTGCAGCGCTCCGAAGGTCTCCGCGCAGTGCGGACAGCTCGCGAACTCGGCATGACCAGTCTGCTGGTCTCGTACCGCAACGACGGCGAGGCCCCCTTCGCTGCGGACGGCAGGTACGGGCTGGGAATGACCGAATGGCAGGACATCGAGTCCGCGATGGATTATGCGTTCGCCCACGGAGCACACGACGTGGTGTTGTTCGGCTGGTCCATGGGAGGCGCCATCTGCCTGCAGGCGGCGGATGTCTCCGGGTACCGCTCGCGCATTCGGGCGCTGGTGCTTGACGGTCCGGTGATCGACTGGATGAATGTCCTCACCCATCAGGCAGAGCTGAATCGCATCCCCGCACCGGCCGGCAGGCTCGGTCAGTGGCTCATCTCGAACAGCTTCGGAAGGTTTGTAACCGGATTGTCCACGCCTGTGGATCTGAAAAGCATGGACTGGGTCTCGCGGGCGGACCAGGTGACCCTCCCCGTCCTGATCCTGCACAGCGAGGATGACGAGTTTGTTCCGGTAGGACCCTCCGCTGAGCTGGCCGCACGCAATCCCGGCTTCGTCACCTTCGAACGGTTCTACCGTGCACGCCATACCAAGGAGTGGAACGTCGACCCCGGGCGTTGGCACTCCGTGACAGCTGACTGGCTCCGGCGCGAGGTGTTTGGCCGCGTGGAACCGAAGCGGGCGCTAAGCCGCCCCTGATTCCCGGATCTTGCGCTTGATCCGCCCCAGCATCGCTGCCATGCCGCGCATACGCAACGGCGTGATGGCACGCGTGAGGCCAAGCTGTTCAGGGACGTCATCAGGGACAGCGAGGATCTGTGCTGCAGGCAGACCGCCCAGGCCTTCCTGCAGCACGCCGGCGAAACCACGGGTAGTGGGCGCTTCCTGAGGCGCAGAGAAGAACAGGGACACTGACTTCTCCGCGTCGTCGGCAATGTCGAGTGTCAAAAAGAGCGGGCTCTGACATTCCACTACCTGCTCCAGAAGCTCGGGATGGTCAGTGAATCGTTCCGGCAGCGGAGGCAGTCCCCGGGAGAACTCAAGGAGCAACTGGAGCCGGTCCGGTTCGGACAGTGCCTGGAAATCGTCCACGATCTCGGCGAGCTGTTGGGGTAATGCGCTTGTCTCCACTGTCATCCTCACGATTGCCCCGGGACCGTGCCCGGGGCGCTTGGGTTGATCTATCGCTGCCAGGCGGGAACCGGTGCCACACCGGGTTCCGAGCCTTTAACGATCGGTACACGTACTACGTTGCCCCACTCTGTCCATGACCCGTCGTAGTTGCGCACATTCTCGAAGCCGAGGAGGTGTTGAAGGACAAACCAGGTATGGCTGGAACGCTCACCGATACGGCAGTAGGCAACGACGTCGTCCCCTTCGCTCAACCCTGCCTCGCCGCGGTAGATCGCGTCGAGTTCATCGCGTGTGCGGAAAGTTCCGTCCTCGGCAGCGGCACGTGCCCACGGCACGGACACCGCTGATGGAATATGCCCGCCGCGCAAAGCGCCTTCTTCCGGATATGCAGGCATGTGGGTGCGTGCGCCGGTGTACTCATCAGCGGACCTGACATCGATCAGCGGGTTACCGAAGTGACCCAGAACATCCGTCAGGTACGCCCGGATGGGAGCGTCATCGCGCTCGACCACGGGATATTCAGTTGCTTCGGGCTGCGGCACGTCCGTGGTGAGGGTGCGACCCTCCGCAATCCACTTGTCGCGTCCGCCGTCGAGCAGGCGCACGTCCTCGTGTCCGAACAAACTGAAGACCCACAATGCGTAGGCGGCCCACCAGTTCGATTTGTCACCGTAGATGACGATCGTGCTGTCCCGGGAGATGCCCTTGGCAGACATCAGGCGGGCAAAACCTTCGCCATCGACATAGTCGCGGGTAACCTCATCATTCAGGTCCGTATGCCAGTCGACTTTCACGGCCCCTTCAATGTGGCCTGTCTCATAAAGGAGCACGTCCTCATCCGATTCGACAACCACGAGCCCCGGCGTTCCGAGGTTCTCCGCAAGCCACTGGGTTGAGACCAGGCGCTCGGGGTGGGCGTACTGGTCAAACTTCTCATTCGAATCTGTTGCGACACTCATCCGTTGGAGCCTTCCTGCATTGGCGATAGCTCTTTCCTATCTAGCCTAACCACGGGTTCTACCGATTACTTCCGGGCAGGTCACAGGGCGCCATATAAATCAGACGCTGCTGGCGTATCCTTGCGTAGCACGGCTGCGAATAGCCTGCTCCTTAGATTGCCGACGAAAGACGCACTCATCTGTGGCCACCATTGAGCACCTGACCCAACGATCACCGCGGGTATCTGTGGATGAACTGCTGGACAATTTTTTCCCGTCGCAGCGCTTCGGGGCCGTATCCTTTGACTCCTATCGACCGGATCCGGGGCAGCCGTCGCAGGCCGCAGCAGTCAAGGCGCTCCGCCACTTCGCCGCAGCCGTGAACACTCCCAAGCCAAGCGGCCTTCGCAAATTCTTCGGGGCGAAGCGCGAGGAGAGCCGCGCGGGCATCTATCTCGACGGTGGGTTCGGAGTGGGCAAAACCCACCTCCTTGCTTCCCTCTGGCACGCCACCGAAGGCAAGAAGGCTTTCGGAACCTTCGTGGAGTACACGAATCTGGTCGGTGCCCTGTCTTTCAGGCGCACAGTGGATGCGTTGAGCACGTACCAGCTCGTCTGCATCGACGAGTTCGAGCTGGATGACCCGGGTGACACAGTGTTGATGTCACGGCTGATGCGGGAGCTGGCGGATGCTGGAGTGAAACTCGCAGCAACGTCAAACACGCTGCCTGGTTCCCTGGGGGACGGCCGGTTTGCGGCCGTTGACTTCCAGCGGGAGATTCAGGTCCTTTCGGACCAGTTCGACGTCGTCCGGATCGATGGCGAGGATTACCGCCACCGTGGACTCCCGGAAGCCCCGGCACCACTGACGGAACAGCAGGTGCGCCGGCAGGCGCGGCACTTGCCGGACGACGTCACCGTTGCCGAAGACAACTTCGGCGACCTCATCAAGCACCTGGCGGGGGTTCATCCCAGCCGGTACCGGCAACTCATCGACGGAATCGACGCCGTTGCCTGGCACGGGGTGGACACCATCACCGAGCAGGCGGTCGCGCTGCGGTTCGTCGTGCTGGCTGACCGCCTGTATGACCGCGATGTGCCGATCCTCGCGAGTGGTGTGCCGCTGAGTGAACTCTTCACCCAGGAGATGATGTCCGGTGGCTACATGAAGAAGTACTATCGCGCGGTTTCCCGTCTGACTGCCCTGGCGCGTCAGGGCGGCGAAGCAGGCAGCTGAGCCGGACCGGAAGGTTTCCGGGACGACGACAAAGGCGTCGACACTGCCTCTCGGCAGGGTCGACGCCTTCTTGTCGTGCTAAAGGCTGCTGTCAGGCCGAAGTGTTGGGTGACCCAGCCGGCCGGGCGCCGTCCTGACCGTCGACGTTGTCGACCATCGAGGAGGCCTTGGACTGGACCGAGGTGATCTTGTCGGAGTACTTGCCACCGGTCTTGCTGTCGATGAAGCCGCCAGCGTGCCCGATGCCATCCTGGATCTTCCCTGAGTTCTCGCCCACAAGTCCGGCTGCCTTGCCCTTCAACTCTCCGGCCCTGCCTTTGAGCCCGTCAAATACAGACACAGACACCTCCCTTCTTTCCCGTGGAACCTGTTGTTCCACCCACTCCCACAATCATAAGGAGCGGATAGGACGCGGCCAAGGGTTTCAGCTTTCGCCCTGAGCATGAATTTTCTTGCTGCGCGTGCGGCAGTGTGCAAATCTAGGGTGGCCAAGCAGGCACCCGGACGAGGTGCGCCGTACCCGGCCAGTGACAAGACGGCGCTGGAGGAGCGAACGGACCATGGCGTGGTTTGTATTGGTTGTGTCAGGAGTGCTTGAGGCCGTATGGGCTACTGCGCTTGGGAAGTCTGAGGGATTCAGCAGATTGTGGCCGACGGTTATCTTTGCCGTCGGGCTGGTGCTGAGCATGGCTGGTCTTGCGTGGGCCATGCGAACGTTGCCAACCGGAACGTCCTATGCGGTATGGGTGGGCATCGGGGCAGCCCTGACGGTCACCTATGCGATGATTTTCGACGGCGAGGCTGCCTCGCTGCTGAAGGTTCTGCTGGTCCTCGGGATAGTCGGGTGCGTAATCGGCTTGAAGGTCCTTCACTGACCGGTTCGCACCGGAGTAAACAAAGCAGGCTCCCTCCATGAGGAGGGAGCCTGCTGATGTGCTGATGAGAGCGGACGACGGGATTCGAACCCGCGACATCCACCTTGGCAAGGTGGTGCTCTAGCCAGCTGAGCTACGTCCGCGAAAAAGCGCCTCTCATGGAGGCGCCCTGTGTGGGCGATACTGGGATCGAACCAGTGACCTCTTCCGTGTCAGGGAAGCGCGCTACCGCTGCGCCAATCGCCCAGGTCTTGCAATTCACCGTATGGAGGTGGGGACGGGATTCGAACCCGCGTATACGGCTTTGCAGGCCGCTGCCTAGCCACTCGGCCACCCCACCATGACCCGCCGAAACGGGATCACCAGCCGGAGCCAGCGAATACAGTGCCTTGCGAGCGGACGACGGGATTCGAACCCGCGACATCCACCTTGGCAAGGTGGTGCTCTAGCCAGCTGAGCTACGTCCGCAGAGAATCGCCGTGGCTTTGATGGGTTACCCCACGGCCTCCAGCGTCCTTCCAACGAATAAAAACAATATCGGAGGAACCGGGCTTCGTCCAATTGAGTGGCCTGCGGAGCGCCTGGCCCTGCGACGTGCAGTTCTACGGTATACGAACACCATTGCCAAGGTGCGGAAGTGTGCACGGCGCAGAGTTGTCAGACCGGGGTGACACACTTGTTGCATGACCGAGCCGCTCCTCGCACACGCCACAGAACGCGGGCGAATGTATTCCAGATCCGTGACGGATCCACCACTGGTCCCTTCGATCACCACCGTCATCTCACAGGCACAGAGTTCCTCTCTTGATGGCTGGTTCGGATATATGGCCGCGAGTGCCCTTGCACAGGATCCGCGCCTGGCCTCTTCGCTGGGCAACGCAAGCGAGATGCGGGCTGTCATCAAGGACGCTTCGAAGGCGGCCGAGCGTTACCGGGATGATGCTGCGCGGCGCGGAACGCGGGTCCACTACTACTGCGAGCAGGTTGCTCTCCGGGACCTCGGACGGCCCCACCGCCTCGACGAGGCCCGAACGGATCTGGCCCAGCATGGGGAGGATGCCTTCGCTGCCCGATTCGACGAGTGGTGGGATCTTTACCAGGTGAAGCCGATAGCACCCGAGATCACCGTCTGGAACTCCGAATTGGGCTATGCCGGAACCCTCGATCTGGTGGCCACGATCGCCGGACGCCTCTGCATCATCGATTTCAAGACCCGTGCCACCGATCGTGATGGCATGGTGAAGCCGCTGGACGAGAAGGTAGTCATGCAGCTCGCTGCGGGCATGAAGGCACAGGAATCGTTGGTGGACCCGCATGCAGGCACCTGGGAACCCTGGAAATACGGGAAGGATCCCGTTCTGCTGGGTGTGGCGATCGGCCAGACCGAAGTCCGCGCGCATCGGGCCAATCCGGATGTCCTCAAGGAGCACTGGTTCAAGTTCTGCGCCCTGCGGCGAGCATGGGAAGCCGGCGGCAATGCTGCCAGTGCCGGCCGCCCCCTCCTGACCGTGCCGCCTCCGCCGCGGGCTGCTGCAGATCGGGCTGCCACCAGCCGGCCGGAGGGCTC
This sequence comes from Arthrobacter tumbae, assembly GCF_016907495.1. Taxonomy (NCBI): domain Bacteria; kingdom Bacillati; phylum Actinomycetota; class Actinomycetes; order Micrococcales; family Micrococcaceae; genus Arthrobacter; species Arthrobacter tumbae. Next base: position 3,601,667 of record NZ_JAFBCC010000001.1, on the reverse strand, counting down.
AGCCGGCAGGGACAACACCGCGAGTCAACCCGAGGGCGTGGGTCGCGACGACGCAGATCGGGGCGGAGTTCCAGCGCACTCGATGGAGGGTTGAGCCGCCCGTCTGTCCTAGAATTGACCAAGCATTCCGGACGGAAGGCGTGGTCGACAGCTCGCCAGTCCCGTCCAGGCGTCGCAGACAAATTCCCCAACGCAAAGATGAGGATGTTCAACCGGATGGCGGTTCTGAGTATCAGGATGATCGGTGATCCCGTGCTGCGCACTTCTGCTGTGGAGGTAACCGACTACGGGCCGGACCTGGCGCGGCTGGTGCAGAACATGGTGGAGACCATGCACAGCGTTGATGGTGCAGGGTTGGCGGCGCCCCAGGTTGGTGTGGGGTTACGGGTCTTCACGTATGCGGTTGACGGGGAAGAAGGCCACGTGATCAATCCGCGGTTGACAGTTTCCGGCGGAGTGCAGGCCGACGATCAGGAGGGTTGCCTCTCTGTGCCGGGCATCGGGTTCGCCCTTCCGCGTGCAGACGAGGTCCAGCTGCAAGGGTTCGATGCCACCGGACAACCGGTGCAGCTGGACGCCACGGGGATGCTCGCGCGCTGTTTCCAGCATGAAACCGATCATCTCGACGGGCGTCTCTACATTGACCGCCTGCAGGGCGAGGACCGCCGCTCCGCCATGCGCGCTATCCGGAACGCCAGGTACAGCGATGTCACCCTGGAAACCGTTACCAAGCGGTCAACCAACGTTGGATCAGCGTTCGGTGTCGGAGCTTCCCTGCCAGGCAGCCAGGGAAGCAGGGCATGAGGATTCTCTTTGCCGGAACGCCCCGGGTTGCAGTGCCGTCGTTGAACGAACTCCGTCATGCCGGCCATGAAGTGGTCGCCGTCCTCACCCGTGCGGATGCCCACGTGGGGCGGAAGAAAGTCCTGATGCCGAGTCCCGTGGCCCAGGCTGCAACCGACGCCGGACTGGAAATCATCAAGGCCAACCGTATCGACCAGTCGGTCGTTGCGCGCCTGGCGGAGCTGCACCTGGATGCGGCGGCGATCGTCGCCTATGGCGGCCTCGTTCCGCCCGCCGCGCTCCAGCTGCCCCGGTTTGGCTGGATCAACCTCCATTTCTCCCTGCTCCCCGCGTGGCGCGGTGCGGCGCCCGTCCAGCACGCCCTGATCAACGGGGATGACATCTCCGGGGCATCCACGTTTCTTCTTGAGGAAGGCCTGGACACCGGACCGGTCTTCGGAACCGTGACGGAGCCGGTGCGCCAGGAGGACACAAGCGGCACCCTGTTGGAACGCCTGTCCGAAAGCGGCGCTGTACTTCTTTCCCAGACCCTCGCCGCCATCGAGCAAGGGCGCGCCGTCCCAGTTCCCCAACGGGGAGAGGTGTCACTTGCGCCCAAGCTCTCAAGTGCAGACGGAAGAGTCCGTTGGGCTGATCCGGCCCTCGCAATCAAGCGCCGGATCAGCGGTGTGACACCCGAACCCGGCGCATGGACCCTGCTGGCCGGACAGCGCGTCAAGCTTGGAGCGGTTCTCCTTCGTCCCGACGTGGAGGAGATCCTTTCCGGAGTTGTTCGTGAAAGGGACGGAGCGGTGCTCGTGGGGACCGGTTCACACGCAGTGCAGCTGACGCAGGTTCAGCCTTCAGGCCGCACCATGCTTCCCGCTGCCGAATGGTTCCGCGGATCGCGCCGAGAGGATCTGATTTTCGAATGACACCTGAACACCGCCCCGGAGAATCACGCCGCAACGTGCGGGGGCGCGAGCGCAACAGGTCAGGCGAGCGTAGATTCTCCGCTACGGCGCCGGGAGAACGAACCAGGCGTGCGGACCCCGCCCGCCTGGTCGCCTACGAGGTTCTTCGGGCCGTCGCGGCCGATGACGCCTACGCGAACCTTGTGCTGCCGAGCAGTATCCGCAAACATCGCCTTGGCCGCCAGGATGCAGGGTTCGCCACCGAATTGGCTTACGGGGCGCTCCGGGGCCAGGGCACCTATGACGCCATCCTCTCGCTGTGCGTTGATCGTCCGCTTGCCCAGCTTGACCCGGCAGTCCTCGATGCGCTGCGACTCGGCGTACACCAGCTGATGGCCATGCGCGTGCCACCCCACGCTGCCCTTGACCAGACGGTAGGGCTGGCCAGGGCCGTCATCGGCGCCGGACCGTCCTCCCTCATCAACGCCGTGCTTCGGAAAGTTTCCCGCAGGTCCTTCGCCGAGTGGCTCGATGTGCTGACGGAGGGGATCGACGACCCGGTCCGCGTGAGTTCACTGCGCCACAGCCACCCGGAATGGATTGTCCGCACCATGCGGCAAAGCCTCGTGAATCACGGGCGCTCCGTCGTCGAGATCGATGACCTGTTGGCAGCAGACAACGCGGCCCCGGTCGTCAACCTGATTGCGCTGCCGGGTATCGGAGACCTCGACGAAGCCCTCGTAGCCGGTGCCCGCGCCGGCGAGCTGGTGGAGGACTCAGCGCTGTTCGCCGCTGGTGACGTCGGCCGGCTTGAATCAGTCCGGTCCGGGCGGGTCAGGGTGCAGGACGCCGGATCCCAGCTGGTCGCACGTGCGCTCGCCGCCGTCGAGCTTGATCAGTCGCCGGAAGACGGTGAAAGGTGGCTTGATCTGTGTGCCGGTCCCGGTGGCAAGTCGGCCCTGCTTGCGGCGATCGCCGCCCAGCGCGGTTACACGCTGGTAGCCAACGAACCAGCCGAACACCGTGCAGCGCTCGTCCAGCAGGCCCTTGCCGCAGTGGATCCGGCCGTGTGGAGCGTGCGCGTGGGTGACGGGCGCAGCATCGGCGGTGCCTACCCGGATGGATTCAACCGCATTCTCGTCGACGCGCCGTGCACAGGGCTGGGTGCTCTTCGCCGCAGGCCCGAGGCCCGCTGGCGCCGCCAACCCTCTGATCTCGCCGAACTGGGACCCCTGCAGCGGAACCTGCTCTCGGAGGCCCTGGACACCGTTCGTCCGGGCGGCGTGGTGGCCTATGTCACCTGTTCACCTCATCCGGCAGAAACAACAGCCGTCGTTCAGGACAGCCTGCGCGGCAGGGATGACTTCTTCCTTATGGATGCGGGCCAGGCATTGGATGGGGTGAGCAAGGGCGGTTCCCTCCGGGCCGGCCACGATATGACAGCGCAGTTGTGGCCGCACGTCCACGGTACCGATGCAATGTTCCTCGCCCTGATTCGACGGGCAATCTAGCTTCCGATTCCCGAAGGTCCCACCCTCAAAGAAAGGTCGAGCATGCGAACCTGCTGCATTCACCCAAGCATCCTGTCGGCGGACTTCGTCAACCTGCAGTCCGAACTCGGACGTATCGCGACCGCGGACGCCGTTCACGTGGACGTCATGGACAACAGCTTTGTTCCGAACCTCACGCTCGGGCTTCCGGTAGTGAAGCGGATTCAGGCGGTGAGCCCCGTCCCGCTGGACGTGCACCTCATGATTGACGACGCCGACCGCTGGGCCCCCGAGTACGCTGCCGTCGGTGCCGCTTCAGTGACATTCCATGCCGAGGCGGCTCAGGCACCGATCCGCCTGGCACGGGAATTGCGCTCCACAGGCACACGGGCAGGTATGGCTCTGCGCCCTGCTACCGCCGTCGAGCCCTATCTGGACATGCTTGGCGAACTGGACATGCTGCTCATCATGACAGTGGAACCCGGCTTCGGGGGACAGTCCTTCCTTGATGTGACGCTGCCCAAGATCAGGCGGGCGGCAGAGGCAATCCGCGGCGCAGACCTGCCGCTCGTCATCCAGGTCGACGGAGGTATCACAGCGGAGACCATCGTCCGCGCGGCTGAGGCCGGCGCCACGGTTTTCGTTGCCGGGTCCTCGGTTTATGGTGCCGACGATCCGGCAGAAGCCATCGCCGGGCTCCGCCGGGCAGCGTCCTGACCGAGAATCGGCAGGCGGCAAGAATCAGGTCATGGGTATGCCGGTCAGGCTGATACGCAAGGACCGCGTGTTGGCGGCCGCCTGGCGGAGCACGTCCTGGCGCGGGTCGGGAACGGGCAGGAGCGGCAGGCGGGGGAGCGCACGGTAGGCGGCCAGCTTCTCGTGTGCAAGGCACTCCGAGAAGAGTGTGGCGTCTCCGCCCGGCTGCAGGCAGGACGGTCTGTCCACACCGAACAGGGCAGCCGCCCGTTCGGCTGCCGTTTCGACCAGAGCATCCGCCTGGTTGGCCCTTCGCCGGGCGAACCTCTGCTGGGACCAGCCGCCCGCAGCGGTTCGGGACTGCACATAGCGTGTACCGTTCTTCGAAGCGATAAGGGCTCCTTCCCTGGCAAGTCCAACGCCGTAGCCGCCGCGCCGTATCAGGAGCAACCCCACGGTGACTGGAACGGACGAATACCGGATCAGTGTCTCAACCGCACGCTCCGGCTCACACGGCACCGGTTCGCTGAAGACCTCATCCCTGCTGAGAACGGCCAGGGGAGCGGCGATCTCGGCTGTGCAGCCATTTGCGGCCCGCAGCGTCACAACGCCGGACACGCCGGCGGCATGTTCTGTGGAGAAGGCACCGTTGCGCTCGCCGAAGCGCTCCACCCAGCCGGCCAGCCGCTCGGGCGGGACCAGCACCGAACGTTTGTCCTGCACGTCGCGTCCTCCGGACCCTGGGCATTGAGTGTCAGAGGTTCACAGTAGCCTTGGCACTGTGAACGACCTATTCAGCCTCGACTCCGACGGGTATGACGAGCCGGCGGCCGCTCCGGGAACGGCGCGCAACCGGCCCCGCAGTCCATTGCCGGTGCGCATGCGTCCGCGAACGGTCGATGAGGTGGTCGGGCAGCAGCATCTGCTGGGCGTGGGATCACCGCTACGGACGCTGGCTGCAGGGGAGCCTGCCGCGCGTACAGGAGCTCCGACGTCCGTCATCCTCTGGGGGCCGCCGGGAACAGGAAAAACCACCCTGGCCCACGTGATTGCGCGCGGTCCGGGCCGCAAATTCGTCGAGCTGTCCGCTATTACGGCGGGCGTCAAGGACGTCCGCCGGGTGATGGATGAAGCGCTGTCCAACCGGGACCTGCACCGCATCACCACGGTTCTTTTCCTGGACGAGATCCACCGCTTCAACAAGGCGCAGCAGGATGCGCTGTTGCCGGGCGTCGAGAACGGCTGGGTGGTGCTCATCGCTGCCACTACGGAGAACCCGTCTTTCTCGGTGGTCTCCCCGCTGCTGTCCCGTTCCCTCCTGCAGACGCTGAAGCCACTCACTGAAGACGACATCAGTTCATTGCTGCAGCGCGCGGTGGAGGACCCGCGCGGCCTGGCCGGAGAAGTCGTGCTCGACGACGACGCGCTTGCTCATCTGGTGAGGCTTGCGGCCGGCGATGCCCGGCGGGGACTGACGGCACTTGAGGCCGCTGCCGGCGTCGCGCACTCCGCGCAAATGGAACCGGCGGCGGCCGAGGATGGAGACCGGAAAGAGGAAGAGGGCGACGACGGAGCCCAGCCCGGACCTGTTCGCATCACGCTCCAGCATGCCGAGAAAGCCGTAGACGTCGCTGCCTTGCGCTATGACCGCGCGGGGGACCAGCACTATGACGTGGTCAGCGCGTTCATCAAATCCCTGCGCGGGTCAGATGTGGATGCTGCGCTGCACTACCTGGCCCGCATGCTGGAATCCGGCGAAGATCCCCGCTTCGTGGCACGCAGACTGATGATCTCCGCCGCCGAGGACGTCGGGATGGCAGATCCCACTGCGCTTCAGACGGCGGTTGCAGCGGCACAGGCGGTCCAGTTGATTGGAATGCCGGAGGGCCGCATCATCCTTGCGGAAGCTGTGGTGCATATTGCCACCGCACCGAAGTCAAACGCCGCGTACAACGGAATCAATCGGGCCATTGCGGACGTACGGGCTGGGAAGGGACAGGGCATACCCGCGCACCTTCGTGATGCCCACTATCCCGGCGCACGGCAACTGGGCCACGGAAAAGGGTACGTCTATTCCCACGACGAACCTCACGGAATCGCGAGCCAGCAGTACGCGCCGGATGACCTCGTAGGCACCGACTACTACGTTCCCACTGACCGGGGTACCGAACGGACAGTCTCAGCGCGGCTGGAGAAGCTCCGCGCCATTATTCGGAACCGCTGAGCACTGCTAGGATAGTGCGTTGACTGGCAAGTCGCGGCTCATCCATGCCCGCCACCCGCAGGTCTGAATTCTTTCAGGTCACGCAGGCAGCAGCAGCGGTGAGAACCTGCGGACTGTAGTACCGGAAAGCGGCCCCTTCCGGCTCTCCGAACGTGGAGGCCAGCGACACCAAAGAGCCCATGGCGTTCGCCGTCGTGAGCTGCTTCGCCGCAAAACAGTGAAAGGTAGACGTGGCTAACAACACACGTGCCCGCCGCAAGGTCCGCATCTCGCGGGCCCTCGGCATTGCTCTGACCCCGAAGGCCGAGAAGTACCTGGAGCGTCGTCCGTACGCACCGGGTCAGCACGGCCGCTCCCGTCGTAAGCAGGACAGCGACTACGCAGTACGCCTGCGCGAAAAGCAGCGTCTGCGCGCACAGTACGGTATCCGCGAAGCGCAGATGGCCCGCGTCTTCGAAGAGGCCCGCCGTACAGCCGGCCTGACCGGTGAGAACCTGATCGAACTGCTCGAAATGCGCCTTGACGCACTTGTGCTGCGAGCCGGTTTCGCCCGCACCAGCGCCCAGGCACGCCAGCTCGTGGTTCACCGCCACATCATGGTTGACGGTGCACGCGTGGACCGTCCGTCTTTCCGCGTCAAGGAAGGTCAGCTCATCCACGTGCACAGCCGCAGCGAGACCATGGTTCCGCTGCAGGTTGCCGCAGCAGGTGCTCACCGCGATGTGCTTCCGGCAGTCCCCGCGTACCTCGACGTTCAGATTGAGAAGCTGCAGGCCCGCCTGGTTCGGCGCCCCAAGCGCTCCGAGGTCCCTGTGACCTGTGAAGAGCAGCTCGTGGTGGAATACTACGCCCGCTGATCCAACGCCGAATCCGGCGTTTCGGCAGTACAACTGAACATCAGTTACCCAAGAGCCCGCGGCGCACGCCGCGGGCTCTTGAGTAGGTAAGGTAAATGGGGAATCGCGGGCGGTCGCCCGCTCTGCGCGAAGACTAAGGAGTTGTTCACGAATGTCAGGTGGAGATATCGCCGGGCTGATTGCCGCCGGAGTTTTTGCGGTCCTGGTCGCGCTGCTTGCTATTCCGGTGTGGAAGCTCGGCAAAGTCTTTGATGAGCTTCGCCAGGCCATCCGGTCTGTGAGTGAGGGCACCACGCCGCTCATCGACGAAGTCACCAGCACCGTGTCGACAACCCACCAGCAGTTGAAGAACGTTGACGGGATCACCTCCAACGTGTCGGATGCCTCCGCCAATATCTCCGCGCTTTCGTCGCTGGTCGCAGCCACGGTGGGATCCCCGCTCATCAAGGTGGCTGCGTTCTCCTACGGGGTGCGCAGTGCGCTCGCCTCCAGACGGAAGCCGGCCTCCCGCCGTCGTAGTCGCTGACCTATTGCTCACGCACAAGACGCACGCATAACAGATGAGGAATTCTTGATGATCAAGAGGGTTTTCTGGCTCGCGGCAGGCGCCGCCATCGGTGTCGTAGCGGTACGTAAGGTATCTGCGATGAAGTCGGCTGTCGGCCCCGAGGGACTGAACCGCGCGGTCGCGCAAATGACGGACACCGTCGCCGATTTCGCCGACGTGTTCCGCCAGGGGATGCAGGAGCGCGAGACCGACCTGCGTGCTGCCCTGGGCATCGACGCCGAGCACCGTTCCTGAGCCCTGACATACTCGAAACCGCCGCTGCGCCCCGTCCGCGCGCAACACCGAAGGATCCCCATGAAGTCCCAAGAGATCGCCCGTCGCTGGCTTGACTACTTCGAACGGCAGGGGCACACGCGCGTGCCGTCGGCCTCCTTGGTGTCCAGCGACCCGTCGCTGCTGTTCACCGTCGCAGGCATGGTTCCGTTCATTCCCTACCTGACTGCACGTGAGGTACCTCCCTACAGCCGCGCGACGAGCATCCAGAAGTGCATCCGCACTGCGGACATCGAAGAAGTCGGCAAGACCGCCAGGCACGGCACGTTCTTCCAGATGTGCGGAAACTTCTCCTTCGGCGACTACTTCAAGCAGAACGCCATCCGGATGGCATGGGACCTCCTGACGAGCAGCGTGGAAGACGGCGGCTTCGGATTGGCTGCTGACCGGCTGTGGGTCACGGTGTACCAGGACGACGACGAAGCCCTCGCCATCTGGCGGGACGAAGTGGGCTTCCCGGCCGAGCGCATCCAGAAGATGGGCAAGAAGGACAACTACTGGAACACCGGCCAGCCCGGTCCCGGCGGACCCTGCTCCGAAATCTTCTACGACCGTGGACCTGAGTACGGAAGGGACGGCGGACCGGAGGCTGACGAAGACCGTTACATCGAAATCTGGAACCTCGTGTTCATGCAATACCGGCTTTCGGCTGTGCGAAGCAAGGAAGACTTTGACATCGCCGGCGAACTGCCGCAGAAGAACATCGACACAGGCCTCGGCCTGGAACGCCTGGCGATGGTGCTGCAGGGCGTGGAGAACATGTACGAGACCGACCAGGTGCGCCCTGTCCTTGACAAGGCAGCGGAACTGTCCGGCCGCGAATACACCAGCGCGGAGTCCGATGAGGATCCGCACCATCAGGACGACGTGCGGATGCGTGTCGTGGCCGACCACATCCGCTCAGCTCTCATGCTGATCACCGATGGTGTGACGCCGTCCAACGAGGGCAGGGGCTACGTCCTTCGGCGGCTGATACGCCGCGCCGTGAGAGCCATGCGCCTGCTGGGTGTCGAGAAGGCCTGCCTGCCGGACCTCCTGCCCGTCTCCCGGGACGCCATGAAGGGTGTCTACCCTGAGGTCGCACGCGATTTCGAACGCACCAGCCGGATCGCCTATGCCGAAGAGAAGGCGTTCCTGCGCACCATCGCCTCCGGGACGGCCCGCCTTGAGGAAGCCGTCCGTGAATCGAAGGGCGCCGGGCGCGACCTGTCCGGCGAAGATGCGTTCAGCCTGCACGACACCTACGGGTTCCCCATCGATCTCACCCTCGAAATGGCGGAGGAAGCCGGCGTTAAGGTCGACGCCGAGGGGTTCCGCGCACTGATGCTCGAGCAGCGCCAGCGCGCCCAGGCTGATGCCCGCGGCAAGAAGGCCGGGCACGCCGACATGACGGTTTTCAACGAGCTGCTCACTACTGGTGAGACCGTTTTCACCGGTTATGACGAGCTGACGAGTGAGGCTGTGGTGCGGGGCATCATCAGCAACGGGGCGTCAGTTCCCGCGGCGCGTCAGGGCGAGGACATCGAACTGATCCTTGACCGCACTCCGTTCTACGCCGAGGCAGGTGGGCAGGCCGCGGACGTAGGTTTGATCACCGGAAACGGCTTCACCGTCGAGGTCACCGATGTCCAGAGGCCCATCAAGGGCCTGAGCGTTCACCGTGCGCTGGTACGCGAGGGCGAAGTCACCCAGGGTGCGCCCGTGACCGCCGCCGTCGACCGTCAGCGTCGCCACGCAGGTGAGCAAGCGCACTCGGGAACGCATATCGTCCACGCCGCGCTCCACCAGATCCTCGGCCCTGACGCGCTGCAGCGCGGTTCGTTCAACAAAGCCGGTTACCTGCGGTTCGACTTCTCCTGGGGGGAGGGCATCAGCACCGCGGCCAGGTCTGAGATCGAAGAAGTCTCGAACCTCGCCATCCGCAGCAACCACACTGTCGAAACGAAGGTGATGGGCCTCGATGAAGCCAAGGCACTTGGCGCGACAGCGCTGTTCGGGGAGGCGTACGGAGACCGGGTACGTGTCGTCGAGATCGATGGTGAGTGGTCACGCGAGCTGTGCGGCGGCACCCACGTCGAATCGACGTCGCTGATCGGTACGTTGACGCTGCTCGGTGACCAGTCTGTGGGTTCCGGCAACCGCCGTGTCGAGGCACTCGTCGGCATGGACGCTTTCCGGCACGCTGCCGCCGAGCGCGCCCTTGTCACCGAGCTGTCGGAGATGCTGAAGGTACCCTCTCCGCAGTTGCCGGAACGCCTCGGCGCCACGTTGAACCGCCTCAAGGCGGCCGAGAAGGAACTTGAGCGGCTGAGGAAGGAACAGCTGTCGAACGCTGCTGCCTCTCTCGTCGCTACCGCCCAGGACAGTGCAGGCGTGCGCCTGATCACCCACGACGCCGGAGCTGTCGGCAGCGCGGATGACCTCCGCAATCTGGCGCTCGACCTTCGAGGCCGTCTCGGCCCGGGCGCCGCCGCAGTTGCTGTGGCCGGCGTGAGCAAGGACCGTCCGGTGGTTCTCGTGGTCACCAATGAGGAAGCACGGGCGGCAGGCGTCAAGGCCGGTGCACTGGTCCGTACCGCTGCGGGTATTCTCGGCGGCGGCGGCGGCGGCAAGGACGACATGGCCCAGGGCGGCGGAGCGGATCCGGCCAGAGTGGGTGCAGCGCTGGAATCCATCCGCTCCGCCGTGGTGAACCGGTAGCAGGAGTCTTTCCATCGTGTCTTCCGGAGAGTACCCGCGCGGCGTCAAGATCGGCGTGGACGTCGGCATGGTTCGCGTCGGTGTTGCGGTCAGTGACAGGGACGGTCTCATCGCCACGCCGGTCTGCACACTCAACCGGGACATCCGGAAGAACAGGGACCTCCGCCTGCTGCTCAGGAACATTGTGGAGCTGGCAGCCGTTGAAGTATTTGTCGGGTTGCCCCGCAACCTGAGCGGGACCGAATCCGCATCTACAGCCATGGCACGCAGCTACGCGGCAACCCTCGCGGACATGCTCTCCGAAGCTCGTGTCGATGTGCCGGTGCGACTGATCGACGAGCGGCTCTCCTCCGTTTCGGCCCATAGATCGCTTCGGCAGGCTGGCTTGAACAGTCGCCAACACCGTAAGGTAGTAGATCAGGTGGCAGCCGTGGAGATCCTCCAACATGCCATAGACATGCAACGCAACCTTGAGCGGGATGTGGGGGAGCCGGTCGTTCAGGATCGGCGGCGGAGTCTTGAATCGCCGTCGGTCTCATCTGAGGAGTTAGACATTTCGCAAACCCACAGTGGGAGGAAAGAGGAGCAGTGAGCCATCGTCATCCTCCTTTCCCAGCAGCCGATCACGGAGCCGAGCAGCATCCGGACGATCACTACGAGGAGCACTATCCCGTGCACCCTGAGCCGGTCGAGCAGTTCTTCGAAGCTGATCTTCCGTCCCGCCGCAACCGCCGGCCTTCCAAAGCGCGCCAGCGCCGCCGGAGGCGCAGAACGATCGTCATGCTGATCGTTGTGCTCGGATTCGTTGGAGTAGTGGTTGCCGTCGCAATGTTCCTCAGGAGCCTCCTTGGCGTAGGGGAAGTCACTGATTACGCCGGTCCGGGAACCGGGTCGGTGACTTTCACGGTCGACGCAGGCGCTGGGCCGCTGCTTGTCGGCAATGGTCTGGAGCAACAGGACATCGTTGCGAGTTCGGACGAGTTCCTCAACGCCCTTTCCTCCGTTGCGGACGGCCGTGTCATTCAGCCCGGCGACTACGAACTGAAGTACCAGATGAGTTCCGAGGAAGCGGCCAGGGCGCTGCTCGCCGACGCTGATGCGAAGGTGCACTACGCCGCCGTCGCCCGGGATCTGAGACAGAACGAGGTCTTCGACATCCTGTCTGAGTCGACAGGCATTCCGCGTGAAGAGTTCGCGGCGCTTGCGGAGGATCCGACACAGTTCGGCATTCCGGAGCAGTCCCCCAGCCTGGAGGGTTACCTCTATCCCGGCGAGTACCGTTTCGACCTTGACGTCACGGCCACCGAGGTCATTCAGGAGATGGTGGACAATACCAATGCTGCGCTTGAGGAGGCGGGGGTCACGGATCCCGCAGAGCAATACCGCATCCTCACTATTGCGAGCATTGTGCAGGCCGAGGCCGGTCAGGCGGATTACGCGCAGGTGGCCGGTGCCATCATGAACCGACTGGGACCCAATAACACGGAGACAAACGGTCTGATCCAGTCGGATGCGACCGTCACCTACGGGCTCGACCGCAAAAGCTACAACCTGACGCCCGAGGAAAAAGCGGACACTTCCAACCCGTACAACACGTACGCCAATGAGGGGCTTCCTGTCGGCCCCATCGGTTCTCCGAGCGCGGAAGCGATCGAGGCGGCGGTCAATCCTGCCGATGTGCCGTACTACTACTGGGTAACCGTCAACCTTGACTCCGGAGAAACCAAATTCTCGGAAACGCTTGCCGAACATGCACGGTATGTCGCGGAGTACCAGGCGTGGTGCGCCGACAACGTCGGAAGGTGCGAATAGGTGGTTCCCGATCACACGCCGGCCCGCTACCGGGCCGGCGTTATCGGTCATCCCATCGCACATTCAAAATCCCCCCTCCTGCACCGCGCCGCCTACGCCTTCCTGGGTTTTGACTGCAGCTACACGGCACTCGACACTTCGCCCGCTTCGCTGGAGGACAGAGTGGCGCAGGTCAGGGCAGACGCCGCCTGGCGCGGCCTGTCCGTCACCATGCCCCACAAGGCAGCCTCCCTGGCGCTCATGGACGAACTCGGTCCCAGTGTTGCGGCACTCGGAGTGATCAACACTGTTTGCGCCGGGGGAGAGGGCGAACAGCGGCGTCTGGTTGGCTATAACACCGACATCGAAGGGATTGTCCGGGCAGTTCGCCACGCCGGCGCCGGATCCCCCAAGCAGGCCGTGGTGCTTGGTGGAGGCGGCACGGCCTCCGCGGCTCTCGCTGCCCTGGCACGGATGGGTGCCGAGCGGGTTCACGTCTGCGTGAGATCACCGCAGAAGGCGGAGCCCCTGGCCGAACTCGGTCACCGGCTCGGCATTTCCGTGGAACTCAACGAGTTCGGCGCAGCCGCAGGACTATCCAGCGGCTCGTCGCTGGTGATTTCGACACTCCCGCCACACGGTGCGGATGAGCTGGCCGGCGCACTGGTTGCGGCAGCAGCCCGTGGCGAGCCCCGGCTGCGGCGGCATTTCGGGCCACGGGTGCTCCTTGACGTGGCCTACGATCCCTGGCCCAGTGACCTGGCTCAGGCCTGGTCATCGCTTGGCGGCGTCATTGTTCCCGGCCTGGAAATGCTCCTGTACCAGGCTGTGGAACAGGTAAAACTCTTCGCCGGCGACATCTTCCGCGAGGAGTCGGCTGTCATAAATGTGATGTGTGACGCGGTGGGTGCTCCCCGGCGCTAGCGGCGCCCTTGGGCCGTGGCAGGATAGTTGTATGTTGCGTTGGTTGACGGCCGGGGAATCCCACGGCCCTGCTCTTGTCGGAATTATCGAAGGAATGCCTGCTGGCGTGGAGGTCACCAGCGAGGCCATCCAGGCGGCTCTGGCTCGCCGCCGGCTCGGCTACGGGCGCGGCGCCCGGATGAAGTTCGAACAGGACGAGGTTCGGATCATCGGGGGAGTACGCCACGGATCGACCCAGGGCGGTCCGGTAGCAATCGAGGTAGGAAACACCGAATGGCCCAAGTGGGAACAGGTCATGTCCGCCGATCCGGTGGATGCCGGAATCTTGCGGGACTCCGCGCGTAACGCGCCGCTGACCAGGCCCCGGCCCGGCCACGCGGACTTCACCGGTATGCAGAAGTACGGCTTCGATGAGGCCAGGCCGGTGCTGGAACGCGCCAGCGCAAGGGAAACAGCCGCGCGCGTAGCGCTCGGCACCGTTGCAGCCGGATTCCTGTCGGCCCTCGGTATCGAGCTCGTCAGCCACACCGTCGCCGTGGCTTCTGTCGCCGTTCCGGAAGGATCCGACCTGCCTGGTCCACGCGACGTCCTTGCCCTGGATGAAGACCCGTTGCGGTGCTTTGACCGCGAAACGTCAACCGCAATGGTGGCCGAAGTCGACGCCGCCCACAAGGAGGGCGAGACCCTGGGCGGGGTCGTCGAGGTGCTCGCCTACGGTCTCCCACCTGGACTGGGAAGCTATGTCCACTGGGATCGCCGGCTCGACGCCCGCCTCGCGGGCGCACTGATGGGCATCCAGGCCATCAAGGGTGTCGAGGTGGGGGACGGCTTTGAGACCGCCCGGCGCCGCGGCTCAGCAGCGCATGATGAGATCGTCCGAGAGCAATCCGGGCGGATCGGGCGCACAACCAACCGGGCCGGCGGGATTGAGGGCGGCATGAGCATCGGCGACGTCCTGCGCGTGCGTGCAGCGATGAAACCCATCGCAACGGTTCCGCGGGCCCTCCAAACAATTGACGTGAGTACCGGCGACGCCGCCAAAGCGCACCACCAGCGCTCCGATGTGTGTGCTGTGCCTGCGGCAGGAGTGGTCGCCGAAGCCATGGTTGCCCTGGTCCTCGCAGAAGCGGTAACGGAGAAGTTCGGCGGTGATTCGGTGGGGGAGACGAAGCGCAACCTCGAGTCATATCTGGAGAACATCCCGATGCCCCTGAAATCGGTCGCGCCCTGATGCTGCCGGCGGCCCGTAAACCGCTGGTACTCATCGGACTCATGGCCACCGGGAAATCGACCGTCGGACGGCGGATCGCTTCTCGGCACGGCTGGCGGTTCGTCGATACGGACACAGCGATCGTCGACCGCCATGGCCCGATTCCCGCGATCTTTGCTGATGTCGGCGAACCGGGCTTCCGGCAACTCGAGGCCGGCATCGTGTCCGAGGTCTTTACGGCGGTGGAACCAGGCACAGTCATCTCGCTCGGGGGAGGAGCGGTCCTCAACGAAGGGACACGGCGGCTTCTTGAATCAGCTTTCGTGGTCTTCCTCGACGCCGACCTTTCCACCGTAATGCCGCGACTCGCCGGGGACACCGGCAGGCCGTTACTGGCACGCGATCCCGTCGAGACCTGGGCACGGCTCGAGCAGGAGCGCCGTCCTCTCTACGAAGCTTTGGCGGACGCGGTGGTGGACACACGGAATGCTTCTGAAGAAACAGTGGCTGACCGTCTCGACATGCACCTGCGCCACCACCTCAAGACTGAAGATAAGGACCAACGGCCATGACCGCTGAACCTACTGCCATCCGCGTCACGGGAAGTTCCGCGGCAGAGAATTACGATGTCGTCGTCGGGCACGGCCTGCTGGACCGGCTCTCTCCGCTGCTCGGCGAGCGGGTCCGACGCGTCCTGGTGGTTCACCCCCGCGCCCTGCGATCCACGGGAGACACCGTGCGGGAGCAGCTTGCCGGAGAAGGATTCACAGCGGTCACAGCGGAGATTCCTGACGCCGAAGAAGGCAAGCACATCCAGGTGGCGGCGTTTTGCTGGCAGGTGCTGGGTCAGAACGATTTCACGCGATCCGACGCCATCGTCGCCGTCGGTGGAGGAGCAGTCACCGACGTCGCCGGTTTCGTTGCCGCGACCTGGCTGCGGGGAGTCAAGGTGGTGCATCTGCCTACCACCCTGCTCGGCATGGTGGATGCCGCCGTTGGCGGCAAAACCGGGATCAACACGGCCGAGGGCAAGAACCTGGTCGGTTCCTTCCATCCTCCGGCGGGAGTGCTGGCCGATTTGGACACCCTTCAGACACTTCCGGCCAATGAACTGATCACCGGCATGGCCGAGGTTGTGAAATGCGGATTCATCGCTGACCCCCGCATACTCGAGTTGGTCGAGTCCAATCCTGAAGCGGTCAAGGATCCAACCAGCGGCGCCGTACGCGAACTCGTCGAACGTTCAATCGCCGTGAAGGCTGCTGTTGTTTCCGAGGACCTCAAGGAGTCCGGCCGGCGCGAGTTCCTGAACTACGGGCACACGCTGGCGCACGCAATTGAACTGGCGGAACGCTACTCCTGGCGGCACGGTGCCGCCGTTTCCGTAGGCCTCGTCTTCGCGGCGGAACTGTCCCGGATGGTTGGGCGGCTGGACGATGCCACTGCTGACAGACACCGCTCGATCCTGGAAACCCTTGGTCTTCCCGTCACCTACCGGCGGGACCGCTGGGCAGCGCTCCTGGACGGCATGCGACGCGACAAAAAGGCACGCGGTGATCTGCTGCGCTTCGTGGTGCTCGACGACGTCGCCCGGCCGGGGATCCTTGAGGTTCCGGACACGTCACTTCTCTTCGCCGCCTACCAGGAGATTGCGTCCTGATCCCGGTTACCGCAGGCAGGGTAGACTGGTCTTCGGTCTTTTGGCGGGCAGATCCTGAGCAGTCCTGTGCTGCGCCTGCTGCGACGTAAGCCAAACATCAGTCAATCGACGAAAGAGATTCCGTGGCTACCACGAATGACATCAAGAACGGCACCGTTCTCAAGCTGGAGGGAAACCTCTGGAACGTGCTTGAGTTCCAGCACGTGAAGCCGGGCAAGGGCGGTGCGTTTGTCCGCACCAAGCTTCGCAACATCCTGTCAGGCAAGGTTGTCGACAAGACGTTCAATGCCGGGCTCAAGATCGAGACTGCCACCGTGGACCGCCGCGATTACCAGTACCTGTATAAGGACGGCGACGACTTCGTGTTCATGGACACGACGGACTATGACCAGATCACGGTCCCCGGCGCAACGGTGGGCAACGCAGAGAATTTCATGCTCGAAAGCCAGATGGCCACCATCGCGATGCACGAAGGGTCGCCGCTCTATCTTGAGCTGCCGCCGTCCGTCGTCCTTGAAATCACCTACACGGAACGTGGCCTGCAGGGCGATCGTTCGACCGGCGGCACCAAGCCCGCCACCGTTGAGACCGGGTATGAGATCCAGGTGCCGCTTTTCCTGGAAACCGGCACCAAGGTGAAGGTCGACACCCGCTCCGGTGAGTACCTGGGACGCGTCAACGAGTGAGCGCCCGCAGCAAGGCACGGCGCCGGGCCATGGATATCCTGTTCGAGGCCGAGCAGAGGTCCGTGTCCCCCCTGGAAGCACTGCAGGCACGCCGCGAGAAGACGGATACCGTCATCAATGAGTACTCAGTGGAGATCATCGAGGGCGTGATGGCACACGGCACGCAGATCGATGAGTTCCTTGGCACGTACTCGCAGGGTTGGACGCTCGATCGCATGCCGGCAGTGGACCGCATGATCCTCAGGGTCGGTACCTGGGAGCTGTTGTACAACGAGGATGTGCCGGACACCGTTGCGGTCAGCGAGGCAGTGCAGCTGGCAACCATGTTGTCGACCGACGAGTCACCTACCTTCATCAACGGCCTGCTGGGCAGGCTCCAGCAGCTCAAACCCACACTGCTGGCGTAGTTCCAGCTGCCTATGCCTGCTGGCGCGCCGGGAATTCAGACCCGGCGCGCGGACGCTGCGGTGATGATCCGGCGGCGGGCCGCGTCCAGTTCGTGCAGGAGACGGACCTCAAGTTGAGGATCGAACGCGGTGGCGTGGCCGGCACGGAGCCGCTGGCGCACAAAGGCCAGGCGGACGCCGGTGCTGATGAACTGCTTCATGCCAGCACCTGCCCCGACGCCGCGCGCCCACGCGATCGCCGATGAGCGACCTCGTGGAGCCGCCACCATCTCCAGCTCCTGGTTGGTGAGCCAACCGGCGCCGGAGTATTCCGCCAGTCGCTGATAGGTGACTGCCCGTTCAGCGCGGCGCAACCCCAGGACTACCGCGATCACCACGAGGAACAGCGGCACCTGAACCAGGAAATAGAACGAGAAGAAGTCGTTGAACAGGACGAGCAGTCCGCCGTTCCACAGCATGTGGCCCGCAATGGAGGGAAGAAGGCCGAGGAGGAAGGCACCAGCAAGCCGGCTTTTTCCGCGGCCCTTCGCGACCGCCATTCCGAGGACCAGTCCCAGCGCGCCGCTGAACATGACGTGGGCGAACGGGGAGAACAGTCCCCGCATCACGAATACCGTGACGAGTCCGCCGAGTCCTGCAGGATCAGTGAGCGCCGCCCCGAAGTAGAGGACGTTCTCGGTGAACGCGAAGCCGGCCGCCACCGTTCCGGCGTAGACAATTCCGTCCACCGGGCCGTCGAAGTGGCTGCGTCTGGAGAGCGCAAGAATCAGTACGCCGAGGCCCTTGGCTGCTTCTTCCACCAGCGGCGCCTGGAAGACCGGACCGACGACGTCGGGGCTGGCTCCGTCGAGCCCTGCGCTCAGAAGCGCCGTGACGGTGGGGCCGAGCAGTAGCGTGACGGCTACTGACATCCCGGCTCCCCACAGGAATGCGAAGGTCAGGGCTCCCCGCGGTTCCGGGTCCCACCGGTCCACCCAGCGGATGCCGGCCAGACAGATTGCCAGCGGAACCAGCGCAAGGGCGGCACAGAGAACCAATGCAGCCGTCCCCAGCTGCAGTGTCACCAGCACCGCAACTCCACCAAGGACGAGGGCAGCAAAAATGAGCAGCAAGCCATTGACGACGGCAGCGCCCGCCGGGCTGGAGCGCTTCCTGCCGGGTGGAACTAATCCGATGGGACGGTGGGCAGGGGGTGGGACCGGCGGCCCCGGGCTCACCTGCTGCCACATGCCCAGCGGCGGCGGTGCCTCCTGCCGTGGCTCCCGATGCGTTTCGGAGTAGGGTCGCCCAGGGTTCATACTCATCCCCACAGGATAGGCGGCAGGGGTGCCTGTGGTAGTTTTGAACGCGCAGCCCAACCCTTTAAAGGCCGTCCTGTGAGGCGGAGAAGGAGGACGCGTTCCATGAGTGTACCCAGCTCTCAAACCGGAGGCTCCGTGTTCCGCACGGTCCTCGGTGACGCCGATATTGACCGTGCCCTGACCCGGATCGCTCACGAAATACTCGAAGCGAACAAGGGAGCAGACGACCTCGTCCTGCTGGGTATTCCCCGCCGGGGTTTTCCGATCGCGCAACGGCTTGCCGGCAAGATTGCGCGCACCGATCCGTCCGTGAATCCCGAGCGCATGGTGGGCCGCCTCGATGTCACGATGTTCCGTGACGACCTGCGCAAGCACCCCACCCGTCCGCCGGGTCCCACAAAACTTCCGCCGGCCGGCATCGACAACAAGGTCGTCGTGCTGGTGGATGACGTGCTCTACTCCGGCCGCACAATCCGGGCAGCGCTTGACGCGATCGTCGATGTCGGAAGGCCCCGAATCGTCCGCCTGGCCGTCCTGGTTGACCGCGGACACCGCGAGCTTCCCATTCGAGCCGATCACGTCGGGAAGAATCTCCCCACCTCCTCCGCCGAGAAAGTCCGCGTCCGGATCAGCGAGATCGACTCCGTCGACGAAGTAGTCATCGAGGGACCGGCATGAAGCACCTCCTGTCGACAGAAAACCTGACGGGTTCGGAAGCTATCCGGATCCTGGATACGGCCGAGGAGATGGCCGCCGTCGGTGAGCGGGAAGTGAAGAAGCTGCCGGCGCTGCGCGGGCGAACCGTTGTGAACCTCTTCTTCGAGGACTCGACACGCACTCGCATCTCCTTCGAGGCGGCAGCAAAGAGGTTGTCTGCTGACGTGATCAACTTCGCAGCCAAGGGCTCGTCGGTCTCCAAGGGCGAGTCCCTCAAGGACACGGCACAGACCCTTGAGGCGATGAGCGCCGATGCAGTGGTCATCAGGCACTGGGCGTCCGGGGCTCCCGCAAGGCTTGCGGCCTCTGACTGGATCGACGCCGCCGTCATCAACGCGGGCGACGGAACCCACGAGCACCCCACACAGGCGCTGCTCGATGCCTTCACCCTACGCAGGCACTGGTCGAAGATCGCCGGACGCCCATCCCTCGGTGAGGACCTGCGGGGGCTTCGCATAGCGATTGTGGGTGACGTTCTGCACTCGCGGGTTGCCCGCTCCAATCTCTGGCTGCTCACCACACTCGGTGCGGAGGTGACTCTCGTGGCACCTCCGACCCTGCTGCCCGTCGGTATCGATACCTGGCCCTGCAGGGTCAGCTTCGACCTCGACGAGGTCTTGGCCACCGGCCCGCACGCCATCATGATGCTCCGGGTCCAGGGCGAGCGCATGAACGCCGCTTTCTTTCCCTCCACCCGTGAATATGCCCGCACCTGGGGCTTCGACGACGAGCGGTTGGCCGCGTTTGAGGCCTCCGCCGGCAAGGACACCATCATCATGCATCCTGGCCCTATGAACCGCGGTCTCGAGATCTCCTCAGCTGCCGCTGATTCACCGCGTTCAACAGTGCTCGCCCAGGTACGCAATGGCGTATCCGTCCGAATGGCTGTTCTCTACCTGCTGCTGTCGGGGGATGACTCTGCGCAGCCCACACCCGCCCAGGAGGCAATAACAGTATGAGCACCAGCTACCTGATCAAGGGCGCCACCATCGCCACCGGGGAGACCGGGGTGGACGTCCTGATCTCGGAAGGACGCATTGCTGACCGCGGGCGGTCGGTGTCAGCGGCGGGCGCCGTCGTCATTGATGCTGACGGACTGGTCCTGCTGCCCGGAATGGTGGACATCCACACACACCTCCGGGAACCGGGACGCGAAGACGCCGAGACAGTTCAGACCGGTACCCGGGCTGCTGCAAAGGGCGGCTACACGGCCGTACATGCCATGGCTAACAGCATGCCGGTGGCAGACACCGCAGGAGTGGTTGAACAGGTCTACGCACTCGGTAGGCGTGCCGGCTGGGTCGATGTGCGTCCGGTGGGCGCCGTCACGGTCGGACTTGCTGGGAAGAGGCTCGCGGAGCTCGGAGCGATGGCTGAGTCGCGTGCCGGTGTCCGGGTCTTTTCCGACGACGGCATCTGCGTGTCCGATCCGGTGCTTATGCGGCGGGCACTCGAGTACGTGAAAGCGTTTGACGGCGTGGTCGCCCAGCACGCGCAGGAGCCGCGGCTCACTGAGGGCGCACAGATGAATGAGGGCGCGGTCTCTGCGGTTCTCGGGCTGACGGGTTGGCCGGCGGTTGCCGAGGAGAGCATCATTGCCCGGGACGTACTGTTGGCGCAGCACGTCGGTTCACGCCTCCACGTATGCCACGTCTCAACGGCCGGCTCGGTCGAGATCATCCGATGGGCGAAGCAGCGCGGCGTAAATGTGACCGCGGAAGTCACGCCGCACCACCTCTTGCTGACCGATGAACTCGTCCGTTCCTGGGATCCCGTTTACAAGGTGAACCCGCCACTGCGCACGGACGACGACGTCACGGCTCTCCGCCAGGCGCTGGCTGACGGAACCATCGACGTCGTCGGCACCGATCACGCGCCGCACCCCTCTGAACACAAGGAGTGCGAGTGGGCGCAGGCTGCCATGGGAATGGCAGGCCTGGAAACCGCACTGTCCGTGGTGCAGCACAGCATGATCGAGACCGGGCTCATGGACTGGTCGCGTTTTGCCGAGGCGACGTCAATCCTCCCTGCGCGTATTGGCAGGGTTGCGACGCAGGGGAGGCCGCTGGAGGCAGGCGAAATGGCAAATCTCACACTGGTGGATCCGGCTGCCCGGTGGACGGTCGATCCCCATAAGATGGCAACCAAGGGCCGCAACAGTCCCTTCGCCGGCCTCGAACTGCCGGGCGCCGTCGTCGCAACCTTCTTCGCCGGGCATCCCACCGTGCTCGAAGGGCGGCTCAACACACCGCATCCCGATGCACAAGGGGAATGAAGCGTGGACGTAGCAACAACCGCCGTCGTTATCTCACTGGTAGTGATCGTGCTGCTGGTGGTACTCATGGCTCTCGGCTGGCGCAACCGCCAGGTGCGCCAGCAGGGGCTGCAGGCTCCGACCAGCCCTCCGGAGGATCCCGGGGCTCCGCTCTACGCGGCGGAAGGGCAATACGTGGTCACCACCACCGGCGGTGACTGGCTGGACCGGGTCACAGCCCACGGCCTGGGAAACAAGGCAACAGCGACCGCCGCCGTGTACCCGCACGGACTCCTGTTTGACCGCACCGGTGACAGCGACGTTTACATCGCCAGGGAAAACCTGACGGACGTGCGCCTGGAACGCGGCATGGCCGGGAAATTCGTAGAGAAGGACGGGCTGGTGGTTGTGTCATGGACGATGGATTCCCAGCTGTTCGATACAGGCTTCCGCACCAGGTATTCCGCGGACAAGACGCAGCTTCTGGCCGCGGTCAGCGCACTGATCGAGGACACCGACCCCCTCACCAACCCCACAAGCAAGGAAATACAGTGACGACATACGCGGGAGCAACAGTAACCGGTGCAGAGGCGGTTCTGATCCTGGAAGACGGCCGCACCTTCCGTGGACGCGGCTACGGAGCGCCCGGCACGGCCCTGGGCGAGGCAGTCTTCGCCACCGGGATGACCGGCTATCAGGAAACCATCACCGACCCCTCCTATGCGCGGCAGCTCGTGGTCCAGACGGCACCGCACATCGGTAACACCGGAGTGAATCGCGACGACGCCGAGTCCCGGCGGATCTGGGTGGCCGGCTACATCGTGCGCGACCCCGCGCGGCGCCCTTCCAATTGGCGGTCTGAGAAAAGCCTTGATGACGAGCTCGTCGAACAGGGCGTGGTCGGCATTCAGGGTGTCGATACCCGTGCCATTACCCGTCACCTCCGCGAGCGGGGCGCGATGAAGGCCGGAATCTTCTCCGGACCGGACGCAGCCCGCAGCGATGCCGAGCTCCTCGCCGAGGTGAATGGCCAGCGCAGCATGGAAGGGTTCCGGCTCGCGGAGGAAGTAAGCGTCGATGCCCGCTATGTGGTGGAACCGGCCGACCACGGTTGGGACGGCGAGCCACGGTTCACGGTGGCCGCGCTGGACCTCGGGATCAAGGCCATGACCCCGAAGCACTTCGCCCAGCGTGGCGTGCGCACCGTGGTACTGCCCGCAGATTCAACCTACGACGACGTCGTGGCGGTCGGTGCCGATGGCGTCTTCATGTCCAACGGGCCCGGGGACCCCTCAACGGCGGACGCTCAGGTTTCACTGCTGCGCCAGGTACTCGACGCGCGGTTGCCGTTCTTCGGTATCTGCTTCGGCAACCAGATCCTCGGCCGGGCACTCGGTTTCGGCACGTACAAGCTGCGTTACGGGCACCGGGGAATCAACCAGCCGGTGCTCGACCGGCGCACGGGCAAGGTCGAGATCACCAGCCAGAACCACGGGTTCGCAGTGGACGCACCGCTAGAAGGCCCCGTCACCGCCCCGGAGGAACGATTCGGCCGGGTCGAGGTGAGCCATGTGTGCCTCAATGACGACGTCGTCGAGGGCCTTGCGTGCCTGGATCTGCCGGCGTTCTCGGTGCAGTACCACCCGGAAGCGGCAGCAGGCCCGCACGATTCCGCGTACCTGTTCGACAGGTTCATCGACTTCATGGCTGAGGCAGCCCGCCTGGGCGACGGCTCCGACGAGCTTGATGCCTCCGAAGTCTCCAAAGCTCCCACCCCCGCGCAGGAAGAAAACTAGATGCCCCGCAGAACCGACCTCACCTCCGTCCTGGTCATCGGATCGGGGCCCATCGTCATCGGCCAGGCGGCCGAGTTCGACTACTCAGGCACCCAGGCGCTGCGCGTGTTGAAGGAGGAGGGCCTGAGGGTCATCCTGGTCAACTCCAACCCGGCAACCATCATGACCGACCCGGAGTTCGCCGACGCAACGTACGTCGAGCCGATCACACCGGAAGTGGTCGAAAAGATCATCGCAAAGGAACGCCCCGACGCGATACTCCCCACCCTGGGCGGCCAGACCGCGCTCAACACGGCAATCGCCCTGGACAAGAACGGCGTACTCGAGAAATACGGTGTGGAACTCATCGGCGCGAACATCGCCGCCATCGAACTCGGTGAGGACCGCGAGAAGTTCAAGGGCGTCGTCGAACGCTGCGGCGCTGAGTCCGCGCGCTCCGCCATCATCCATTCCCTGGACGAGGCCTTCGTTGCTGCGGAAGACCTCGGTTACCCGATGGTGGTCCGCCCTTCCTTCACCATGGGCGGTCTGGGCTCCGGCCTTGCCTACACCGAGCAGGACCTGCGGCGCATCGTGGGCCAGGGCCTGCAGTACAGCCCCACCAGCGAGGTGCTGCTCGAGGAGAGCATCCTCGGGTGGAAGGAATACGAGCTGGAAATGATGCGGGACAAGAAGGACAACGTCGTCGTCGTCTGTTCCATCGAGAATTTCGATCCGGTCGGAGTCCACACCGGTGACTCCATCACGGTGGCGCCTGCCCTGACGCTCACCGACAGGGAGTACCAGCGGCTGCGGGACATCTCAATCGCGGTCATTCGCGAAGTGGGCGTGGACACCGGAGGCTGCAATATCCAGTTCGCTGTTGAGCCCGGTACCGGCCGCGTCGTGGTCATCGAGATGAATCCACGCGTGTCGCGGTCCTCGGCCCTGGCCTCGAAGGCCACCGGCTTCGCCATCGCGAAGATCGCCACCAAACTCTCCCTCGGGTACACGCTCGACGAAATCCCGAATGACATCACGCGCAAGACCCCGGCCTCCTTTGAGCCCACACTCGACTACGTTGTGGTCAAGGTTCCCCGGTTCGCGTTCGAGAAGTTCCCCGCCGCGGACGACACGCTGACCACCACGATGAAGTCCGTCGGCGAGGCGATGGCCATGGGCCGAAACTTCACCGAAGCGCTGCAGAAGGCGCTGCGCTCCCTGGAACAGAAGGGGTCCCAGTTGACCTTCGACCCCGTCAGCGAATTCGATGTCCCCGAACTGATCGAGGCTGCCAAGCGGCCGACGACCGAGCGCCTCTCCCAGGTCCAGCGTGCCCTCCTCGGCGGAGCCAGCATCGAAGACCTCTACAAGGCCACCGGTATCGATCCGTGGTTCCTGGACCAGCTCGTCCTCCTCAACGAGGTGGCAGCGACCGTCCGCCAGGAAGGGATCAAGCCTGACACTCTGCGCCTGGCCAAGCGGCACGGCTTCTCCGACGAGCAGATCGGCCTCCTCACCCACACTCCGGAGGCAGTGGTGCGGGGCGTACGCCACGCGCTCGACATCCGGCCGGTCTTCAAGACGGTGGATACCTGCGCAGCCGAGTTTGCCGCGTACACGCCGTACCACTACTCGTCCTACGACGAAGAGGACGAGGTGGGCCTGCACGCCAAGCCGTCCATCATCATCCTGGGCTCCGGCCCGAACCGCATCGGACAGGGCATCGAATTCGATTACTCGTGCGTCCACGCGACCATGGCGCTGCGCAAGGCCGGCTATGAGACGGTGATGGTCAACTGCAATCCGGAGACCGTTTCCACGGACTACGACGTCTCCACCCGCCTCTACTTCGAACCGCTCACCCTGGAGGATGTGCTCGAGGTGATTGCCGCGGAGGAACGCACCGGCGGGGTGATGGGTGTCTTCGTGCAGCTTGGCGGCCAGACACCGCTGAAGCTCGCCCAGGCGCTGGCTGATGCCGGCATCCCGATCCTGGGCACATCGCCTGAGGCCATCGACCTGGCCGAGCACCGCGGGGAGTTCGCGCGGGTCCTGGCGGAAGCCGGACTGATAGCCCCGAAGAACGGCACAGCCGTTTCCTTCGAGGATGCGCGGGCGATCGCCGACGAAATCGGCTACCCGGTTCTGGTCCGCCCGTCGTACGTGCTGGGCGGTCGCGGCATGGAGATCGTGTATGACGAGGCGAACCTGTCCCGTTACATTTCCAATGCGACGGAAATCACTGCGGACCACCCGGTGCTGATTGACCGGTTCCTTGAGGATGCAGTGGAGATCGACGTCGATGCCCTGTACGATGGCAAGGACCTGTATCTCGGCGGCATCATGGAGCACATCGAGGAGGCCGGCATCCACTCCGGAGATTCCGCGTGCGTCCTGCCGCCGATCACTCTGGGTACCGACGTGCTGGACAGGGTCCGTGCAGCAACCCGCGCCATCGCCGAAGGGGTCGGGGTCCGCGGTCTCATCAATATCCAGTTCGCGCTGGCAACAGATGTGCTCTACGTACTCGAAGCCAACCCGCGTGCTTCGCGTACCGTGCCGTTCGTCTCGAAGGCGACGGGTGTGCAGATGGCGAAGGCGGCCGCCCTCATCGGTACCGGCGTGACCATTCACCAGCTCCGCACAGCGTACAAAATCCTGCCCGAGACCGGTGACGGCTCACGGCTCCCGCTGTCCGCTCCTGTGTCCGTGAAGGAGGCTGTGCTTCCGTTCAGCCGTTTCCGTACTCCTGAGGGCACCGTGGTGGATTCGCTTCTGGGTCCCGAGATGCGTTCGACCGGCGAGGTCATGGGCATCGATAAGCACTTCGACACCGCCTTCGCCAAGAGCCAGGCGGCCGCCAACAACGCTCTGCCCACGCAGGGCAAGGTGTTCGTCTCCGTTGCCAACCGGGACAAGCGTTCGATCATCATGGGTGTCAAGCGCCTCTCCGACCTCGGTTTCGAGATCGTCTCCACCGGGGGCACTGCCGATGTCCTGCGCCGCAACGGCATCCAGGCAACACCTGTCCGGAAAGTCGCCGAAGGCAGCAGCGCAGAGGGTGAGGGAACCATCGCAGACCTGGTGGTGGCCGGTGAAATCGACATGGTCTTCAACACGCCCTCGGGCGGGGAAGCACGCAGCGACGGATACCAGCTGCGCGCTGCCGCAACGTCGATCGGCATCCCCTGCATCACCACCGTCGCTGAGTTCAACGCGGCAGTGCAGGCGATTGAGGCGTTGCGCACGTACGAGTGGTCGGTCACAAGCCTGCAGGACCACGCGCGGGCTGTCCGGGGCGAAACCGTTCCGGACCCGGTCGGCGCCTAGGGTGACCTTCGGATCGCGGCTGGGCGCCGCCGTCGGGCGTTTCGGGAGCCTGTGCGTCGGGATCGATCCCCATCCCTCGTTGCTGTCGGCGTGGGGACTTCCTGACACGCCGGCCGGGTTGGACCGGTTCTCGGAAACAGTGTTGGAGGCAGTCGCGGGAAGGGTGGCGGTTGTCAAACCACAGGTCGCCCTGTTCGAGCGGCACGGTTCCCTGGGGATGGCCGTTCTGGAGCGGCTGTTGGCGCACAGCGCCGAGGCCGGCGTACTGACGATCGCCGATGCAAAGCGCGGGGATATCGGCTCGACCATGGCAGGTTATGCCGATGCCTGGCTCCGGAACGGATCCGCGCTGGCAGCGGACGCGCTCACCCTGAGCCCGTACCTGGGTTTTGAGTCGCTTCGCCCGGCACTGACCGCCGCCCGTGAGACCGGACGCGGGGTCTTCGTCCTGGCCCTGACTTCCAATCCTGAGGGCGCGTCAGTTCAGCACGTGGGCGGCGCGGACTCGGTTGCGCACCGCATAGTCCAGGCAGCGGCTGCAGAGAACGACGGCGCCGGCCCGGGTTCGGTCGGTCTGGTGATCGGAGCCACCGCAGGGGCAGCGGTGCAGCAACTCGGGCTGGATCTCAGCACGCTGAACGGGCCCATCCTCGCCCCGGGCGTGGGAGCACAGGGTGCCGGGCGACGGGAGTTGCTGGAGACCTTCGCAGGAGCCTCGGGAGTGATTTTGCCCAACTCGAGCAGGGAGATTCTCAGTGCCGGGCCCGACGTTGCAGGACTCCGCGAGGCGGTTGCCGCGGCGCAACGTTCGGTGGACCTGTCAGGGGCCGCCGGGCCGGGAACGGATTGATTTTCAGTCAGTCGAGCAGATAGGTTCAGTGCAAGCCCAAACTCCAGACCCGTCACTGCCGGTGCTTGACCGACGGTTTCAACTGCCCAGGGAGCCCGAGTGAGCCTGAAGCCTCTCACCGATAGCGAACGAACATTGGCGCGGGAAAAAGCAACGGCGGCCCGGGCTGTACGGGCGGAGCTGAAGTCCCGGCTGAAGTCCGGAGAGGTAACGGTTGACGAGGTCATCAATGGTTCAGCTCCTGAGGAAGCCATTGGAAGGCTGCGGGTTCTGGACCTGCTCAAGGCATTGCCCGGTGTGGGGGAGAAGCGTGCCGCGGGCATCATGGACGCCGTCGGAATCGCAGCTACGCGCAGGGTTCGGGGGCTCGGAGTCCACCAGCGCAAGGCCCTCGTTGAACATTTGACGCACCACCCGGCGAACAACCGCCACTAGAGAAAGAAGTATTCGTGAATCAGCCGCGGCTGACCGTGCTTGCGGGCCCAACGGCTGTGGGCAAAGGGACCGTCTCCACCTACATCCGTGACAACTATCCCGAGGTGGAGCTGTCTGTCTCGGCAACAACCCGACCGCCACGGCCAGGTGAAGTGGATGGGGTCCACTACCACTTCGTCTCTTCCGGGGAGTTCGACGCCCTGGTGGAAAGCGGTCAGATGCTGGAGTGGGCTGTGGTGCACGGGCGCAACCGTTATGGGACGCTGCGGCGGACGGTGAAGTCAGCGATGGACGCCGGAAAATCTGTCCTCCTCGAGATTGACCTGCAGGGTGCCCGGCAGGTCAAAGAGAGCATGCCGGAAGCCAATTTCGTCTTCCTGGCGCCTCCGACGTGGGAGGAAATGGTCCGGCGCCTCATAGGCAGGGGGACCGAAACACCCGAGGAACAACAGCAGCGCCTGGTAACCGCTAAACTGGAACTTGCTGCCGAACCGGAATTTGACCACACAGTGATTAATGACGACGTTCAGCGTGCAGCAGATGAGCTTGTTTCATTGATGGGCCTCACCGCGCACCCGCAGTAAAAAGCACGCGCAGTAGCTTTTGAGGCCCAGCGACTATTGGAGATTTTGTGTCTACTCAGCCCGAAGGCATCATCAACCCGCCGATCGACTCCCTGCTGGAGGCGTCGGATTCGAAGTACGCCCTGGTGATCTACGGCGCAAAGCGTGCCCGCCAGATCAACGCCTACTACTCGCAGCTGCACGAGGGCCTGTTCGAGTACGTCGGACCGCTCGTCGAGACCAAGCTGAATGAGAAGCCCCTGTCGATCGCCCTGCGCGAGATCAATGAGGGAATGCTCGTAGCGGCCCCCGCAGAAGCTTCGGAGTAAGCGCCCCGCCGGTCAGCAGGAAGATTCGACGTGCGTATCGTCCTGGGAGTTGGAGGAGGGATCGCCGCCTACAAGGTGGCGTCCCTCCTGCGTTTGTTCACTGAAGCCGGCCATGAGGTGACGGTCATACCCACCGAGGCAGCGCAACGCTTCGTGGGCACGGCCACCTGGGAAGCGCTGTCAGGTAACCGGGTCAGCAACAGTGTGTTCGACGCAGTCGATCAGGTTCGTCACGTCCGGTTGGGCCAGGAAGCGGACCTTGTGGTGGTAGCACCTGCCACCGCCGACCTGCTCGCCCGCGCAGCGGCCGGAATGGCAGATGACCTCCTCACCGGCACCCTTCTGGTGACCCGCGCTCCGGTTGTGTTCGCGCCGGCCATGCACACCGAAATGTGGCAGCATCCGGCCACCTCCGCCAACGTTGCAACGCTGAGGCTCCGCGGCGCCGTCGTTCTGGAGCCGGCGGTGGGCCGCCTGACCGGCGCGGACAGCGGGCCCGGGCGGTTACCGGAGCCTGAGGAGATCTTCGCTGCCGCACTGAGGGCAGCTTCGGGCACATCGGCCGGGGCAGCACGCCCGCTGGCCGGCCGCACGCTCATCATCACCGCAGGCGGTACCCGCGAACCGCTCGATCCCGTGCGTTTCCTTGGCAACCGGTCCTCCGGGAAGCAGGGCGCGGCACTCGCTGCTGCGGCTCTGGAGGCAGGCGCTACCGTACAGTTCATCGCAGCCCATATGGAGGTGCAGCCTCCGGCCGGCGTGCAGCTGACCGTCGTGGAAACCGCCGAAGAGCTGCGGGAGGCCACGCTGAAGCTGGCCCAGCACTCGGATGCGCTCATCATGGCGGCGGCCGTCGCTGATTTTCGACCGGAGTCAGTGTCGGAAACGAAGGTCAAAAAGCGCGACGACGGTGAGAACCCGGTGATTACGCTCATCCGTAACCCGGACATCCTCGTGGAAACGGTGCAGCAGCGCGCGGAGCTGGGATCGCCCGCGGTGATTGTCGGATTCGCTGCTGAAACGGGCGACGACGACGCCACGCCGCTTGCGCACGGGCAGCAGAAACTCCTGCGCAAGGGCTGCGACCTGCTGATACTGAACAGGGTGGGGCGGACGCTCGTTTTCGGCCAGGATTCCACCGAGATAACCATTCTGGACGCAGGCGGCGCGGAGCCTGAGACCGTGAATGGGAGCAAGACCAGCGTTGCAGCGGTCATCATTGCACGGGTTGCCGCTATCTTGAGCGGCGACGAGAGATCTCACCCGACCAAGTAGAGTGATCTCGTGAATCCTCCCCATACGCCTAGCCCTTCCTTGCGATTGTTCACCTCGGAATCGGTGACCGAGGGCCATCCCGACAAGATCTGCGACCAGATCAGCGACGGCATCCTCGATGCGTTGCTGGCGGCGGATCCGCGGTCCCGCGTAGCGGTGGAAACCCTCGTGACCACGGGCCTGGTGCACGTGGCCGGCGAGGTCACCACCGAGGCCTATGTCGAGATTCCGGAGATCGTCCGGAAAACCATCCTCGGGATCGGCTACGACTCTTCGGCAAACGGTTTCGACGGTGCACGCTGCGGTGTGTCCGTTTCGATCGGGCAGCAGTCGCCGGAGATTGCCTCAGGGGTGTTCAGGTCGCTCGAAACACGAGAGGGCACCAGCACCGACCCCTATGATGCCCAGGGCGCAGGGGACCAGGGGATCATGTTCGGGTACGCCAGCGACGAGACACCAGTGCTGATGCCGACGCCCATCTGGCTGGCCCACCGCTTGTCCGAACAGCTCACCGACGTCCGGAAGAACGGCACGCTGTCCTACCTTCGTCCCGATGGCAAGACGCAGGTCACAGTCGGTTACGACGGCGACAGGCCGGTCAGCGTCGACTCGGTGGTGATTTCCTCCCAGCACGCCGAGGGAGTCGGTCTTGACACGCTGCGGGCCGATCTCGTGGAACACGTGATCAGCCCTGTGCTGGCCACGTCCCATCTCGATGTCTCAAATGTCCGCCACATCCTCAACCCGGGCGGGGAGTTCGTCATCGGCGGGCCGGTCGGAGATGCAGGACTGACGGGCCGCAAGATCATCGTGGACACCTACGGTGGGATGGCCCGCCACGGCGGGGGCGCGTTCAGCGGCAAGGATCCGTCGAAGGTTGACCGCTCGGCCGCCTACGCCATGCGCTGGGTCGCCAAGAACGTGGTGGCTGCCGGGCTTGCCCGCCGCGCGGAGATCCAGATCGCCTATGCCATCGGCATGGCGCAGCCGGTCGGTATCTACGTGGAGACCTTCGGGACCGAGCAGGTCGATCCTGCCGCAATTGGATCGGCTATCGACGAGATCTTCGATCTGCGTCCGCTCGCCATCATCAACTCCCTTGACCTGCTCAGGCCCATCTACCAGAAGACTGCCGCACATGGGCATTTCGGTCGCGAGGGCGAGGGGTTCAATTGGGAACTCACTGACCGCACCGATGAGCTCAAGAGCTACTTCAACGCGTAGGCAGGTACCACCTTCGAACCGATGAGTTCCGACGACGGGCAGCAGCTTTCGCTGCTGCAGGGCTTCAGCGCACCGGCGGTTCCGCGCGGTACGTCACCGGTCGCAGCCGGGCTGCCGGTTGCCCGTGTCATCATCGATTCACCGCTGCCGCATCTCGACCGTCCCTTCGACTACCTGGTTCCGGCCCAGGACGACGACGCAGCCGTCCCCGGCGCGCGGGTCAAGGTCCGGTTCGCCGGGCGGGAACATGCGGCTTTTATCCTTGAGCGGCTTGCCGTCTCGGACAGTCCGGCACGTTTGCTGCCCCTGGCCAGGGTGGTGTCCGGCCAGCCGGTGGCGAGCACGGAGATCCTGGCACTTGCGGCCGCCGTCGCTGCCCGGTACGCCGGCTCCGTGAGCGATGTCCTTCGCTCGGCGGTGCCTCCGCGCGTGGCCCGAGTGGAGAAGGAGTTCGAAGTCGGTGCGGAGCCTGGTGCCGCCGTGCACGCCGGGGAGGAAAGTGGCCGGGCTTCCTTGTATGCCCGGTACGTCAACGGCGCTTCCTTCCTGTCCCGGTTGACGGCAGGTGAGAGTCCGCGGGCTGTGTTGGCAACACTCGGCGGGTACGGGCCGGCCGGCTGGCCGGCAGAACTGGCTGAAGCGGTGCATGCGGCGTGGTCGGCGGGGCGTGGCGCCGTCGTCGTCGTTCCTGACCAGCGGGACCTCCTCCGTGTCGAAGAGGCACTTAGTGCGCGCATCGGTGCGGATGCGTACGTCCGGCTTACGGCCGAAGACGGCCCCACCCCCCGGTACCGCAACTTCCTCAAACTCCTGCATGGAGAGGTCAGGGTGGCGGTGGGTACGCGGTCCGCCGCCTACGCACCGGTGCGGAACCTGGGGCTCGTGTGCCTCTGGGACGACAATGATGAGTCACACAGTGAGCCCCGCGCCCCCTACCCGCACGCCCGCGAGGTGCTCCTGCTGCGCAGTGAGCTGCAGGGTTGCGCCCTCCTGATTGCGTCGGCATCCCGCAGCGTCGAGGCCCAGCGGCTGGTCGACAGCGGCTGGGCACAGTCCCTGTCCGCGGATCGTCCGGCCATCCGGCAGTTGGCCCCGCGCGTCCTCCACTCGGCGGACACCTATCACACGGACCGCGAACCGCTGACGCACCAGGTGCGGATTCCTCCGGTCGCCTGGCGCGCAGCCCGCGACGGGTTGAAGCGCGGGCCGGTACTGATTCAGGTAGCGCGCACCGGGTTCTCACCTGCCCTGGCCTGCCAGGACTGCCGGGAACCCGCCCGCTGCCGGCACTGCGCCGGACCGTTGGCGCAGTCCGGTCGGGGCTCCGCTGTCGCGTGCCGCTGGTGCGGGCGGCCTGATCACTCCTGGCGCTGCCCGACATGCTCGGGCGCCCGGTTCCGTTCCACCGTCAGCGGGGCAGCGCGCACCGCTGAGGAACTGGGTCGGGCATTCCCCGGCGCCGTCGTCATTTCCTCGTCCGGCGATCACATTCTCGATACGGTGGATGCCTCGCCGCGCGTGGTGGTGGCAACTCCCGGCGCCGAACCGGTGGCTGCGTCGGGCTACGCCGCTGTGGTCCTGCTGGACGGAAATGCCCTTCTGGGCAGGGAATCCCTGCGCGCGCTGGAGAGTACCCTTCAGCGCTGGTTCAACGCGGCGGTGCTTGCCCGCCCCGCATCGGCAGGCGGTGTGGTGGTTGTCACCGCAGATGACGACGTCGCCGCCGGGCACCTGGTGCGTTGGGACCCTGCCGGTGCTGCGGCGCGCGAGCTCGCTTTGCGCATGGAACTGGGGCTGCCGCCGGCGGTGCGGTACGCGGCGCTGACCGGTTCCCTGGAGGCACTGGCTGCCTTTCTGGAGGGACTGGACCTGCCGCCGTCGTGCAGGGTGGTTGGTCCGACGGCAGTACGTGAGGCAGCGGGTCCGGCAGCTCCGGAGAAACCGGGTCAACAGTCGGCGGCCGGCTCGCACCGCATCCTGGTGTTCTTCCGGTATCGCGACGCGGCCGACGTTGTCGGTGCGTTGCGGGCGCGCCGGGTTTCGCTCTCGGCCAGGCGGACGTCCGAACCCGTCCACGTTCGAATCGATCCTGTCGGGGCACTTTAGGGCGTCAGCGCTGAACCCGTGTGCGGCGCCGCCCGCCGCCTGCTGGTTTGGCGTGGAGCTCAACAGCTTCCTCAAGCGCGGCGAGGAGCGAGTCAGCCGAGGTGTCCCAGGAATAGGTAAGGGCCTGTGCCCGACCGGCGGAGGACGCGCTTTTCCAGCGAGGCGGATCATCAAGGGCCCGGACGGCCCGGGTGAATTCTTCGGAAGATTCCGGGTCCACATACAGCGCGGCAGTTCCCCCAACCTCACGGAATATCGGTGTGTCCGCGGCGACCACGGGCGTGCCGACCGCCATTGCTTCAATGACGGGAAGCCCGTAGCCCTCGGCTCGGGAAAGTGTCACGAGGGCTGTGGCTGAGCGCAGCAACCGATCGTAGTCCTGGTCACTCACGCCGTTGTGGAAGACGACCGTTGCTCCGCCGGGTACACGCTTTTCAAGCTCCCCCTTCCGCTCAGGTGGAATTCTGCTCAGCAGATGGAGGGTGTAATCGGGCAGGCCTGCCATCCCGGCCAGTAGAGTCTCCACGTTCTTGTAGGGCATGAAGGATCCCATGTAGAGCAGCGACTTGTCCGGGGCAGTCACCGGTGGCCGCGGTACGGCATCTGATTGGGGGGCGTTGCCGACAATGCGGATTGGGCGCCGCGTCAACCGGTGCGTCTCCATCAGCGCGCGGGTGGTCTCCGAGATGGTGGCAACGACGTCGGCCCGGTTCAGAAGCAGCCGCTGCGGCCAGTAGGCCAGGTGGTACAGCCGCCACAGCAAGCGCACCGGCAGGGGCAGGAAGCCCGGCGGCGTTCGGTTCTGGTAGTAAATGAGGTCGTGCAGGGTGAGCACCAGTGGGTAGCGGCGTCCAAACGAGCCCATGGTCTGCATCGGGCAGAACACGGCGTCCGGATTGAGGCGGTTGATGCGCCGGGAGACAAACAGTTCGGCGGGGGAGAGCGGGCTGTTGATCATCACATGCGGCACGTCGGGCAGCAGGGCCAGCTGTCGCGGGTCATGAACGAGCATAGTTAGATCCGCATCCGGCCGCTCTGAAAGCGCTTCGATCAGGCTGGCTCCATAGCGGCTGATGCCGTCGTGGTGGTCGGTGCGGGTGAATCTGGCGTCGATCAGGATCTTCATCGGGTCCTCGCCGTCACAAACTCGGAGATGTGGCGGGCCGCGGCATCAGGGGCTTCGTAATGGATGAGGTGACCCACCTCGGGCAGCACCACGAGTGTTGAATCGGGAATAAGCGCCGCAAGGTCCTCCTGGGTCTGCACCGTGCCGAGATCATCCTTCTCAGCGGCGATCAGGAGCACCGGAAGGTGCAACCGGGAGGCGCTGTCCCGGACCGTCCCGCTGATGGACGCAGTGAATGCCTGCAGGACGACGTCCCGTGAGGCGAACGCACTGAAGTAGGCGCGATGCTGCGCGTGGATCCACCGTCGCAGCGGGCGGTTCCGGGTTTTAGCCATCAGTTCGCTCATGGCGCGCACAATGACGCGGTTGCGCAGCAGTGCCTGACCCGCCTGCTCGGGCAGCGCCGCACCAAGGCGGTAGTACAGCTCTGCCAGGCGGGTGGCAATCCGGCTGGACCCTTCCAGTGCAGGAGCGCTGATCGGGTTGATGAGGACCAACGCAGCGAAGGCGCCCGGAGCGTCTGCCGCGGCCCTGGCTGCAATGATGGACCCGAAGGAATGGCCCACCAGCACTGTTTCCGAACCAAGGGCAAGCCGCTCGATACTGCTCTGGACAAACTCAGCGTACGCCGCGACGTCGTGCTCTTTGTCCATGGATTCGGACTGGCCGAAGCCCGGCAGGTCAGGCACAATAACGCGGTACGTGGGAAGCGCCTCGATAATTCGCAGCAGGCCGTGGTGGTCACCCCGGAATCCGTGCACCATGAAAACCGGTGGCTCATCCGGTGCTCCCTCCTTCGCCGGGAACTCCCAGAACCGCCGCATGCCGCCATCCAGGTTCAGTGACCGCGCCGTGGCTGTGCGTCGCAGGACCACCATCTCAGTTGACCAGGTCCGGATGGGAACCGACCCGGGTATCCGAGTTGAGCTGGGCGATGGCCGCCATGTCCACCGTGTCGAGGGCGAAATCGGAGAGGCTGAGATTCTCCACGATCCGCTCCCGTGAACTGGCCTTTGCCACGGCCGCGCCGCCGCTTTGCAGATGCCAACGCAGTATCACTTGCGCCGGGGACCGGGAGTGCTTGGCGGCGATGTGGGTGATCGTGGGATGTGTGAGCAGGGTCCCGCGCCCGAGCGGGCTCCAGGCCTGTGTGACGATCCCATGCTGAGCATTGAAACTCCTCAGGTCCTGCTGCTGCAGGAAGGGATGCAATTCAATTTGGTTCACAGCAGGCACCACCTCTGTCCGGGACAGAAGGTTCTCCAGGTGGTGTCGCTGAAAGTTTGATACCCCGATTGCACGGACCCTGCCTCGTGAGTACAGCTCCTCAAGTGCCCGCCAGGTGTCGACATACTGGTCTTTGGCCGGGCACGGCCAATGGATCAGATAGAGGTCGAGATAGTCGAGGCCGGAACGCTTGAGGGAGTCCTCGAACGCGGCAAGTGTCGCACGGTAGCCGTGATGCTCATTCCAGACCTTCGAAGTCACGAAGACATCGCCGCGGTCGACATGGCCCGCGTCCACGGCGTCCCGGACGGCGCGGCCCACACCCTCCTCATTGCCGTACATCGCCGCCGTGTCCAGCAGCCGGTAGCCCGCCTCGAGGGCGAGGGTGCAGAGCCCGTGGGCGTCGTCGGCCGGTACCTTGTACAGGCCGTAGCCCAGCCGGTCCATGACGACGCCGTTGGAGACCGATACCTTGCCGGAAGTATGCATGCCCCGACTCTACCGAGAGTGGGAGGTCGGAATGCGTCATGACCGTCGCGTGGGTCGAATCAGCCCTGGCGCACCAGCGCGCGCGCGGAACGTTCATCAAGGATGAGATCGGTTGCCAGTCCGGCAGCGAGCGCGCCGCGCAGGCCGTTGATTTTCGATTCACCGGAAACCACACAGATGCGGCGGCTGACCTGGCCAAGCATCCCGAGGTCCGGTCCGGTGCTTCGCTGGTTGAGGACAATGTCGCTGTGGGAGCCGTCCGCACGGAAGAAGACGGTCGCCACATCGCCGACAACCCGGTTCCTGCGAAGGATGCCGAGGTCTTCTTCATCGAGGTAGCCGCCTGCGTAGACATGGCTGGGAATACCGGAGCCGGTTGACCCTACGCCGAAGATCGCCATGGTCATACGCTCCTGCAGATCGAGAATGCGCCTGACGCTGCGCTCGGCCCACATCGCCGTCTTGGTCTCGGCATGGTCGAAGAAGGCGGGGACCGGGAATTGTTCGACGCGCGCACCGTAGGCGGCGCCGAAGCGGCGGAGAATCTCGCTGGCGTAGGTGATGCCGGTGGTCTGTGTGTTACCTGCGCCGTTCAATTGAACGATCGTGCTGTCATGCGTGACTTTGCGTTTCAGGTGGTGGCTGACCGCACTGATGGTCGACCCCCAGGCCACACCGATGATGGCATTGGAGTCAACGAGCGGTCCCAGCGTCCGTGCTGCCTGGATGGCGACGCGGTCGAGCACATCCGAGTCGCTCACGAGGTCCGTCACGGGAACCACGTGTGCCTCCACATCGAAACGGTTGCGGATTTCCCGCTCGAGAGCCGGCGCCCGGTCAAGGGGATTGTTGATCTGGATCTGGACCAGCCCGGTGTCGCGCGCCATGGACAGAAGCCGGGACACGGTGGACCTGGAGGTCCGCAGTTCGCGGGCTATCGCGTTCATCGTGAGGTCCTGCAGGTAGTACATCTGGGCTGCGCGCAGCGCGTCGCGGTTGCGCGGCTGCGTAACCTCGGAGTTTCGGGCATTTGCGCGGTCAGCGGCGTTCTGGGCGGGGGTGTTCACTGAATTCTCCGAAGGGTATTGCACGTTTGTGCACTGTTGTTGACGAATATTCCCAATGCTCCAAAGAATAGGGTGCAGAACCGGATCGCACCACTAGCCAAGGAGCCCAGTAGCCCGTGAGGAACAGCACCGGGCCGACGACGCCGTCGGCCGAACAGAATCGCCCCATGCGGAACAGCGTCCAGCAACTCAGGACGTCCGCAAGGACATCCGTTTTGATCATCGGGGGCGGAATCAACGGGGTCGGAACGTTTCGTGATCTCTCGCTCCAGGGCATCGACGTCACGCTCGTTGAACGCGGCGATTACTGTCAGGGAGCCTCGGGTGCCTCGTCCCACATGATCCACGGGGGAATCCGGTACCTCGAGAATGGTGAGTTCCGGCTGGTGCGTGAGTCGGTGGTGGAGCGAAATGCCCTGTTGAAGCTAGCGCCGCACTACGTCAAGCCGCTCCAGACGACCATCCCCGTCTTCAGCACGTTCTCCGGCATTCTCGCTGCCCCGCTACGGTTCCTGACCCACCGGCAGGGCGCACCCCGCGAACGCGGCGCCGTCCTGATCAAGGCGGGGCTGACTCTGTATGATGCTTTCTCGCGCGCAGGCGGCACAGTACCCCGCCATAGGTTCGTCGGGCGGAAGGCCTCGCTGGCACAACTGCCCAGGTTGAGGCCGGATGTGAAGTACACGGCTACCTATTTCGACGCCTCCGTGCACAACCCGGAGCGGCTCACGCTCGACGTCCTCCAGGACGGACTGAGCGCCAACCCCCGGTCCCGGGCGGTCAACTACGTCAGCGCGGTGGGCAGCAGCGAGGAGGGCATCGTGCTCCGCGACGAGCTCACCGGTGAAGTATTTCCGGTTCAGGCCGACGTCGTCGTCAACGCTACGGGCGCGTGGGTGGA
This sequence comes from Arthrobacter tumbae, assembly GCF_016907495.1. Classification (NCBI taxonomy): domain Bacteria; kingdom Bacillati; phylum Actinomycetota; class Actinomycetes; order Micrococcales; family Micrococcaceae; genus Arthrobacter; species Arthrobacter tumbae. The sequence goes on along the minus strand of NZ_JAFBCC010000001.1, from coordinate 3,563,512 downwards.
CGGAACCAACAGTGCGCTGGGACAAACCAGCGGCTTCATGGGTGGAACCAAAGGTTCGCACATCGTGCTCGATCATCCGGAACTTCTGGCGGCGTGTGCCGGCCGGGAGATCTTCTTTGAGCACTCGGACGGCCGAATCGTGCTCATCTATCCGATGGGTGACCGGGTGCTGGTCGGCACCACCGATATTGAAACGGACATGGACACCCCGGCTGTCTGCACCGACGCCGAGATCGATTACTTCTTCGACCTGATCCATCATGTGTTTCCGACGGTGCGGGCTACCCGGGACAGCATCGTCTACACGTTCTCCGGTGTTCGCCCGCTGCCCCGCCATGATGAGACCCAGCCAGGCTTCGTCTCGCGGGACTACCGGATCGAACGGGGAACCACCGCCAACCGCCCCATGCTCAGCCTGGTCGGCGGCAAATGGACAACCTTCCGAGCGCTCTCGGAGCATCTCGCGGACGAGGTCCTCGGACTGCTGCAGCGGAGCAGGACCGTCTCCACTGCAGCCATGCCGATCGGCGGCGGATTGGGATTCCCGCAGCAACCGCGTGATGTTGCTGCCTGGATCGAAGCCAACGGATCAGGACTGCCCGCAGAACGCGTCCGGCTCTTGCTCCAGCGCTACGGCACGAGGGCCGCCGACGTCATCACCTTCCTTGCCGCTGGCGAGGATCTCCCGCTGGAGACAACGAGGGAGGTGTCCGCGCGTGAGCTCGAATACATGGTGCGGCAGGAACAGGTCCAGCACATCTCCGATGTCATCATCAGGCGGACAGCACTGGCCTTCAACGGGCTCGTCAGCGCAGAACTGATCGACGAGCTCGCTGATGTCCTCGGCACCCACCTCGGCTGGACCGCGACCGAGCGGAAGAACGAGATCGAAGACACCCGCCGATTGTTGCAGGAACAACACAAGGTGAGTGTGCATAGTTTGGTTGCATAGGTTTCAGGCAACCTTCAGCAGCCCTCGGGTGGCTGAGAACCAACGGCAGCACTTGCCGGGGGAGTAACGCGGTACCGCGACCATCACGGTACCGGGGCCACAACGGCCCACAGGTGAATTAATGGAGGAGTCAAAGATGTCTCTGGAAGTATTCGTCGCCGAAACATTCGGCACGTTCATGCTGCTGTTGCTGGGTACAGGGGTCGTGGCCAACGTTGCACTGGCCGGGACCAAGGGAAATAACGGCGGGTTCCTGATGGTCAACTTCGGCTGGGGCCTTGCGGTCTTCGCCGGTGTCTACGTCGCCGCGCTCTCGGGAGCGCACCTCAACTTCGCCGTCACTGTCGGCCTGTGGGCCAATGGCGACACCGCGGAGTTCGCCCCCGGCGTCGATAAGAACGTGGTCAACGCGCTTGCCTACTTCGCCGCACAGATGCTCGGTTCAATACTCGGTGCGGTCGGATGCTGGCTGGCCTACAAGCAGCATTTCGATGCCGAACCGGATCCCGCCAACAAGCTCGGGGTGTTCTCCACCGGTCCGGCAATCCGTAACTACGGCTGGAACCTCGTGACCGAGATCATCGGCACCTTTGTTCTCGTGTTCGTCATCATCGCCTTCGCCGGTACGCCGTCGGGACTCGGCCCGCTGGCAGTGGCCCTCCTCGTCGTCGGTATCGGCGCGTCGCTGGGTGGACCCACCGGCTACGCCATCAACCCCAACCGTGACCTCGGTCCACGCGTTGCACATGCTTTCCTGCCGATCAAGGGCAAGGGAAGCAGCGACTGGAGCTACGCCTGGGTACCGGTTGTGGGACCGGTCATCGGCGGCCTGCTCGCCGGCCTGGTGGCCATGCTGGTCACCTTCCCGACTCCCGCGGCCTGATCCACACCCGCCGGTGGAACACATGATTCTGATCCACCGCCGTCCACCAATCCAAGAAAAACACTCAATGAGGAGCAGTAATGCCGCAGTACGTTATCGCAATTGACCAGGGAACTACCTCAAGCCGTGCAATCGTCTTCGACCACCAGGGAAATATCGTTTCCTCCGGCCAGAAGGAGCATGAGCAGATCTTCCCCAAGGCCGGCTGGGTGGAGCACAACCCGATCGAAATCTGGGACAACACCCGTGAGGTCATCGGCAACGCACTCTCGAAAGCAAATTTGACCCGTCACGACATCGCCGCGGTCGGCATCACCAACCAGCGCGAGACTGCCGTGGTGTGGGATAAGAACACCGGCCAGCCGGTGTACAACGCGATCGTCTGGCAGGACACGCGTACGCAGCCGATCGTGGACGAGCTTGCTGCTGATGGCGGGGTGGAAAGGTTCAAGCAGCAGGTCGGCCTGCCCCTGGCCACCTACTTCTCCGGAACGAAAATCAAGTGGATTCTCGACAACGTCGACGGCGCCCGCGAGAAGGCGGAAGCCGGCGACCTCCTGTTCGGCAACACGGACTCCTGGGTGACCTGGAACCTGACGGGCGGAACGGATGGCGGTGTGCACATCACCGACGTCACCAACGCTTCCCGCACTCTCTTCATGGACCTCGAGACGCTGAGCTGGGACTCCTCCATCCTTGACACGTTCGGTGTACCGGCCTCCATGATGCCGGAAATCCGATCTTCCTCCGAGGTCTACGGCACGGTCCACAGCTCCCAACTCCTCCGCGAGGTTCCCGTAGCGGGAATTCTCGGTGACCAGCAGGCGGCGACCTTCGGCCAGGCGGCATTTGAGAAGGGTGGCGCGAAGAATACTTACGGCACCGGCAACTTCATGATCGTCAACACCGGTGAGGAGATCGTCCACTCGAAGAACGGCCTGTTGACGACGGTCTGCTACAAGCTTGGCGACGCCAAGACCGTGTACGCACTCGAAGGTTCCATCGCCGTCACCGGCTCACTCATCCAGTGGCTCCGGGACAACCTCGGAATCATCAAGACCGCCCCCGAGGTGGAGCAGCTTGCGAAGTCGGTCGAGGACAACGGAGGCGTCTACATCGTCCCCGCATTCTCCGGCCTCTTCGCACCGTACTGGCGTGCCGACGCCCGCGGCGCCATCGTCGGCCTCACGCGCTTCGTGAACAAGGGTCACATCGCCCGTGCAGCACTTGAGGCAACTGCGTTCCAGACCCGTGAAGTGCTTGACGCCGCCAACGCGGATTCCGGTGTCAACATGGAAGATCTCCGCGTCGACGGCGGCATGGTCGCCAACGACGCGCTGATGCAGTTCCAGGCTGACATCCTCGGCATCCCCGTGATCCGACCGAAAGTCACGGAAACCACGGCACTCGGCGCCGCCTACGCCGCGGGCCTCGCCGTCGACTTCTGGAAGGACACGGACGAGCTGGCCACAAACTGGTCCGAAGACAAGCGCTGGCTCCCCACCATGGACGACGCCGAGCGCGACCGCCAGCTGCGCAATTGGAAGAAGGCCGTCACGAAGACCTTCGACTGGGTGGATGAGGACGTCCAGTAGTTCCCTGTAGTACCAAAAGAGGCGGAGCGGACATCTGTCCGCTCCGCCTCTTTCTTGTTCAGCTCCGCGGCCGGACGGCCGCCGCGGGCCCTCCTTAGCGGAGAATCTCGCCCGAGACGTTGTCCGGATTGCCGAAACGATGCGCCGTTATCGTTACCGCCTGCTCACGCAGGAAGGGCAACATTTCGATCCGTCCGGCCTCCGTGACGGGCCCGCTGTAGATGGCGATGTCCGGATCGCCGTCGGTGGCCGCACACAGTTCCGAGTAGCCGCCGCCCACAAGGCGGACCCGGCCCAGGCCGGCCGACGGGGCGGCACCCAGCCACGCGGCGTCGTCCTCTACCCGGTGGGTGACATCGTGTGCCGACAGGACCGCTGTGAGCGCCGGCGCGAGTGGTTCCGGGGTTGATACCGACATGGTTGAGCCGCTGCGCAGACCTGCCGCTACGACCCGGATGAAGTCACCGGCAGTGCCGGCTTCGTTGAGCCGGACCGTCACCGGAGTGGGCAGGTAACGGAACTCGTTCCGTTCGACGCCGAGGGCTGAGACGTCTTCATGAGCGCCGAAGGTGCGCACCCAGTGACGCTGGTCGTCGGCGGCGGAGCGGGCGAGGAAGCCGCGGTCGCCGTCGGGCACGTCCGCCGCATGCAGGAGCTGGCGGACCGGTCCGCTGAGCGGAGCATGAACATTCCCCGGATGGAGTTCTTCGCGCTCCCAGCTGCCGAGGTGGATGAGGTAGTTCGGCCCACCTGCCTTGGCGCCCGGCCCCACGGACGAGCGCTTCCAACCGCCGAACGGCTGCCGGCGAACGATCGCACCGGTGATGCCGCGGTTGACGTAGAGGTTGCCCGCCTGCACTGATTCGAGCCACTGCGAGACCTCGTCCGGATTCAGGGTGTGGATTCCGCCCGTCAGGCCATAGGCGCTGGCGTTCTGCCACTCGATGGCCTGTTCGAGCGACTCGGCGTGCATGATCCCGAGCACCGGGCCGAAGAATTCCGTCATATGGAAGTAGCTGCCGGGCGTGACGCCGGTGCGAACCCCGGGACTCCAGAGCCGGCCGGTGTCATCGAGCTGCTGTGGCTTGACCAGCCAGGATTCGCCGTCCCCGAGCGAAGTGAAGGCGTCCTTGAGCTTGCCTGCGGCCGGCTCGATGATCGGGCCCATCTCGGTCTCAGGGTCCTCGGGGTAGCCGACCTTCAGGGAAGCCACAGCATCAACCAGTTGATTGCGGAAGCGTGCAGAGGTACCAGCCGAACCCACCAGGATGGCCAGCGACGCGGCGGAGCATTTCTGGCCCGCATGGCCGAAAGCGGACTTTGCGACATCGGCCGCAGCCAGATCGAGGTCTGAGCTGGGCGTCACAATGAGCGAATTCTTGCCGCTGGTCTCCGCGAGCAACGGAAGATCGTTCCGCCAGGACCTGAACAACTTCGCGGTGTCGTAGGCACCGGTGAGAATGACCCTGTCCACCTCCGGGTGGGAGATGAGGTGCTGTCCGACGGGACCCTCGGCGACGTCAGCGAACACCAGCACGTCGCGGGGGATACCCGCGTCCCACAGCGCCTGGACCATGACGGCAGCGCACCGTTTGGCCTGGGGAGCAGGCTTGAGGATGACGGCGCTGCCGGCAGCCAGCGGAGCCAGGACGGAGCCGGCGGGAATGGCCACGGGGAAATTCCACGGCGGAGTAGCCACGGTCAGGGCTGCAGGGACAAAACGGGCGCCCTCCACGGTGTCGAGTTCCTCGGCGAGCAGCGCGTAGTAGCCGGCGAAGTCGATTGCCTCTGAAATCTCCGGATCCGATTCGGCGATGGTCTTGCCTGTCTCGCTTGCCGACACCTCCACGAGGTCCCCGCGGCTGAGGGCGAGCTGGGCCGCTGCGCTGCGCAGCACTTCCGCCCGCTCTGCGCCCGACTTCGAAGCCCAGTCACGCTGTGCGGCGCGTGCCGTACGGACGGCGGTGTCGACGTCGTCGTGAGTTTCCAGCTCGGATGCCTCCACGAGGGCGACGCCCAGGGTGGACGCAGGGACACGGCTGAGAATTTCATGAGCCCACGTCCGGATTGCCGGCAGCGACGGGTCGGAATCGGACTGGTTCCGGAACTCACCGGGCCCGGTTGCGGTGAAGCGGTCCGGCGCCTGCGAACGGTTGGGTTGCGGCACCGTCGGTTCCAGCTCCGCGAGGGATGCGAGGAAGCGTTGCTTCTCGCGTTCGAACAGCTCCTCACTCTTCGTGAGCTCGAAAACGGCGCTCATGAAGTTCTCCTGGCTTGCGTTCTCCTCCAGGCGGCGGATCAGGTAGCTGATGGCGACGTCGAACTGCGCCGGCTTCACCACCGGGGTGTAGAGAAGCAGCGAGCCGACGTCCTTGCGCACCTCTGCGGCCTGGTCTTCAGCCATTCCGAGCAGCATCTCGAACTCGATCCGGTCCTCGACACCGCGGGCAACCGAAAGCGTGCGGGCGAGGGCGATGTCGAAGAGGTTGTGCCCGGCAACGCCGAGCCGAACGGCGTCCGCGTTCTCGGGACGCAGCGCCCAGTCCAGGCAGCGCTTGTAGTTGGTATCGGTGGCCTGCTTGCTCGGAAGTGTGGCCGGCTCCCACCCGTGCACCGCGGCATCCACCATTTCCATGGCGAGGTTGGCGCCCTTCACTAGCCGGACCTTGATGGCTGACCCGCCGGCGGCACGGCGTTCCTGCGCCCAGAAGGTCAGGTCCTGCAGTGCGCCGAGCGCATCCGGCAGGTAGGCCTGCAGCACGATGCCGGCCTCCAGGTTGCGCAGGTCGGGAGTTTCGAGGATGCGTTTGAATACCGCGACCGTGAGATCGAGGTCGTGGTACTCCTCCATGTCCAGGTTGATGAACTTCGGAGCAGGCGAGGACGCCGCAAGCCTGTACAGCGGCAGGAGCCGCTCAGTGACCCGCTCGACGGTCCCATCGAAGTCCCAGAGATTGAGGGTGCTGACCACTGAGGAGACTTTGATGGAGACGTAATCGACGTCGTCGCGTGCCAGGAGGTCCCGCGTGCCGCTGAGCCGGGCGTCCGCTTCCTTGTCGCCCAGGACGGCTTCACCGAGGAGGTTGATGTTGAGGCGGACGCCTTCGCCGCGCAGGGCGGCGATTGACTTGCCGAGATGCGACGGTCGGGCATCAACGATGAGGTGGCCGACCATCTCCCGCAGCACGCGCTGTGCCACCGGTACGACGACGCGGGGCAGGACCGGGGCCATGACCCCTCCCAGCCGAACGGCTCCCTTCATATACCAGGGCAGGAACGACGGCGCCTTCCGGGCAAGCTGCGCAAGGTTCCGTGCGGCGACAGCGGGGTCTTCCGGCCGGATCACCCGATCGACGAAACCGATCGTGAAGTCGAGGCCGTTCTGGTCCTTGAGCACCTCAGCGAGGAGTTGTGCGGACTTAGATCCGCGTGTGCTGCCTGCGGCAGCCGCTCCGGCCGTCCGCTGGGCGGCACCGCCGGATTCGCCGAGGTGCAGCCAGCGCCGCACCAGGGCAACCGCATCATCGCCAAGGGTCTGCGGCGATGGATCTGCGGTGGGAATGGTTTGTGTCATGGTTCTCGTCTACCTAACGACGACGGGCCAGAATGCCTGCAGAGCAGTCCACCTCCTGAGGGTGGCTGGCCGATCAGCCGCGGGCGCATTCCGCCTCGGCATGCTCAGGCGCAATAACAGAAAGTTGCGCCCAATGGAAATATGGTAACTCCTGAAGAACCCTGCCCGGACCAAACTGCGCTAAGGTAAGGAGCATGTTCGCGTACCTGCTCCTTACCTAGCCGCGTATTCCAGCGCGGCCGCCCCTCCTGTGTCGAGGGGCTTTTGTATGTCCGGGGCCTGCCAAGGACTTAGGACATCGTTCCGGGAGCGGGAAAGCGACGGTGAAGGACAGAGAAGACGGTCACCAGTGATCAACAGACAGGGCAAGACAGTGAGCATGAATCCCACGGCGGAAGAGCCGGACGCCGGTACATACAGTTTCGCTGACATCGAAGCGAAGTGGCAGCCTGTGTGGGATCAGCTTGACACCTTCGCACCGGTCGATGACGGCAGCCGGGAACGCCGCTATGTCCTGGACATGTTCCCCTACCCTTCCGGCGACCTCCACATGGGGCACGCGGAAGCCTTCGCGATGGGCGATGTCGTTGCCCGCTACTGGCGTCAGCTCGGTTACGACGTCCTGCACCCGATCGGCTGGGATTCCTTCGGCCTCCCGGCCGAGAACGCCGCCATCAAGCACAACGCGCACCCGAGCGAGTGGACCTACGCGAACATCGACACCCAGGCGGCGTCCTTCAAGCGCTACGCCATCAGCGCCGACTGGTCCCGACGGCTGCAGACCTCGGATCCCGAGTACTACCGCTGGACCCAGTGGCTGTTCCTGCGCTTCTTCGAAAAGGGGCTCGCCTACCGCAAGGATCACCCCGTCAACTGGTGCCCCAGGGACCAGACAGTGCTCGCCAATGAACAGGTTGTCAATGGTGCGTGCGAGCGCTGCGGAAGTCCAGTCACGAAGAAGAGCCTGAACCAGTGGTATTTCCGCATCACCGATTACGCCGACCGCCTGCTCGAGGACATGGAACCGCTGGCCGGGCACTGGCCGGAACGCGTCCTGGCGATGCAGCGGAACTGGATCGGCCGGTCGGAGGGCGCACATGTCACCTTCACGATCGAGGCCGACGGCGCCCTGCCGGCTACCGATGTCGCGGTCTTCACCACGAGGCCCGACACGCTCCACGGTGCCACGTTCTTCGTTGTTGCTGCAGATGCGGATCTCGCCGCGCAGCTGGTGACAGCCGAACATGCTGCCGCCCTGTCCGAATACCGGGAGAGCGTCAACACGCTCAGCGACATCGAGCGCCAATCCACCGAACGGGAGAAGACCGGTGTCTTCACCGGCCGTTACGCAGTGAACCCGCTGAACGGGGAGTTGCTGCCGGTGTGGGCCGCCGACTATGTGCTCGCAGACTACGGCACCGGTGCCATCATGGCCGTTCCTGCACACGATCAGCGTGACCTCGACTTCGCCCGGGCCTTCGATCTGCCGGTCCGCATGGTGGTGGACACGGGGGAAGAGGATCCCGCCGTCTCGGGCAAGGCGACCACGGGGGAGGGGATGCTGGTCAACTCCGGGGAACTGAACGGGCTCGCCAAGGAGGCGGCGATCCAGCGCGCCATCGAACTCGTCGCAGCCCAGGGTACGGGCGAGCGCACGGTCAATTACCGGCTGCGGGACTGGCTGCTCTCGCGCCAGCGCTTCTGGGGAACACCCATCCCGATCATCCACTGCCCTGCGTGCGGCGAGGTCCCCGTACCCGACGAGCAACTCCCGGTACGCCTTCCCAGCGACCTGCGTGGAGAAGACCTCGCGCCGAAAGGCACGTCGCCGCTTGCGGCAGCGACGGACTGGGTCAACGTCCAGTGCCCCCAGTGCTCAGGACCGGCCACCCGGGATACGGACACGATGGACACCTTCGTTGACTCGTCCTGGTACTTCCTGCGATTCGCCGATCCGCACTCCACCGATGTGCCGTTCGACTCCGCAAAGGTCAACGAGTGGCTGCCGGTCGGCCAGTACGTCGGCGGGGTGGAGCACGCCATCCTCCACCTGCTTTACAGCCGGTTCTTCACGAAGGTCCTGTTCGACCTGGGGCTGGTCAACTTCACGGAGCCCTTCTCGGCCCTGCTCAACCAGGGCCAGGTGCTCAACGGCGGCAAGGCAATGAGCAAATCGCTGGGCAACGGCGTCAACCTCGGTGAGCAGCTCGACCGTTACGGCGTGGACGCCATCCGTCTCACGATGGTCTTTGCCTCCCCACCGGAAGATGACGTCGACTGGACGGATGTATCGCCGTCGGGCTCTGCGAAGTTCCTCGCCCGCGCCTGGCGTCTCGGTGCCGACGTTACTTCCGAACCGGGCGCCGATTTCGCGTCCGGTGACCGTGCGTTGCGCTCGGTGACGCACCGTACCGTGGCTGATGCCTCCGACTTGCTGAAGAACAACAAGTTCAACGTGGTTATCGCCAAGGTCATGGAACTGGTGAACGCTACCCGCAAGGCGATCGATTCAGGAGCCGGCGGCGCAGACCCTGCTGTCCGTGAGGCAGCTGAGGTGACGGCGATCATCCTCAGCCTCTTCGCTCCGTACACCGCGGAAGATCTGTGGGAACGGCTTGGCCACCCCGCCTCCGTGGCAGCCGCCGGTTGGCCCGCCGTGGACCACTCGCTGCTGGTTCAGGACACCGTCACGGCTATCGTTCAGGTCCAGGGCAAGGTGCGCGACCGCCTGGAAGTGCCGGCAGACATCACCGAAGACGCGCTGCGTGAGCTGGCGCTCGGTACCGCGCAGGTCCAGCGCACGCTGGCCGGCAGGGACATCCGGACGGTCATCGTCCGTGCACCGAAACTGGTCAACATCGTTCCGGCCTGACCGGTCAGGGAGAGGATTTCGCCGTGGCATGGTTTGACCACCGTGCAGGCCGCGCCGCCGTCGGTACAGAACCGGCGGCGGAACGGACGACGGCGGTCGTCACCGATTCCGCAGCCGCCTTCCCACCGGCGTGGGTCACGGGAGGCGGCCCTGCGGAGAACGTCACGGTCATGCCGATGCCGGTCATCATTTCGGGCCGCCACTACGGCGAAGGGTCCGACAACCTGCTCGAGCCGCTCGCAGTGGCGCTCGCGGAAGGCGCGGAGGTGCGCACGTCGCGGCCTTCACCGGGGCACTTCCAGAGCGTCTACCGTCGGCTGGAGCGCGAAGGCGCCAGTGAGATCGTCTCGATCCACCTTTCCGGTGGATTGTCCGGAACGGTCGACGCCGCACGCTGGGCTGCGCGCACCCTGTCCATCCCGGTGCATGTAGTTGACAGCGGAACCGTTGGAATGGCACTGGGGTGCGGAGTAGCGGCGGCTGCTCGTGCACTTGACGGAGGAGCGACCGCTGCGGAGGCGGCAGCCCGCGCGGCCGTCCTCTGCGCCGGGACTTCCGTGTTGTTCTACGTTCCCAGCCTGGAGCAATTGCGTCGCGGTGGGCGGATCGGTGCCGCGGCCGGCATCTTCGGTGCATTGCTCGCTGTGAAGCCTCTCCTGGTTGTGCGGGATGGGGCGATCGAACCACTCGAGAAGGTCCGCACTGCGGCACGGGCCCGGCAGCGCCTCGACGAACTGGTAGGGGAGGACCTTCGCCGGCGCCCATCAGGCAGTGTTGCCGCGTACCACTACTTCGGCAACAGGCCGGAGGCCGAAACAGCCGCCGCGCGGGCACCCGAAGGGACCGACGCCGTGCTGACCCAGCTGCCGGCCGTCCTGGCCGCGCACACCGGTCTCGGTGTGCTTGCGGTGTCTCTGTCCGACCCGCTGGTGCCGGAAAGCGTCTGATCCTCCGCTCCACGCACGATCTTCTGCTCCACACGGGCAGCGATGCGGGCGGATTGTGCACATAGCCACCGGCAGAGCGGCTGAGGGGATCAAGCATTCGTACGCTGATCCCATGGCAAGGCACCGCTGGGCTACGGGGGAGCGCGTGTCCAGCCCGGACCGGCTGGACCGTGTCCTCAACCTGAACCGTGCGGAGCCGGTTCCGGAAGCCGAGCGGAATTCAGCGGCGGAGCAGGTTCCGGAACCTTCCTGGAGTCGAACGGGCGAGGGTTGGGGCAGCACGTCACCGGACGGTGCCGGCAGCTCCCTGCAGCCCGGTGACGTCGAAGCCGACACACCTCACGAGGACAGCCGGAGCCACCGCCGGCGATGGGTGGCAACGCGCCGGGCCGCGCTGGTGGCAGCGGGCTGCGCTCTGGTGGTCGGCGGCTGGCAGTTCGTCAGTTCCGACAGCGAGCCCGGCGAGGTTGTGCCGATCAGGCCGCCGGGAACCAGTACTGCTGATCCAACGCCCGGTTCTGATTCCTCGGCGAACGCCGCACCTGTCGAGGAAGCGCAGGAAGCCGGTGCGTCCGTGACGGATGCCGAACCGGCCCATGCCGGAACCGTCCTTGTCCATGTTGCAGGAGCTGTGCAGACGCCCGGCGTGGTCGAGACCGCTGCCGGGTCCCGCGTTTTCGAGGTGCTGGAAAAGGCAGGGGGAGCACTGCCTGAAGCGGAGCTCTCGGCTGTGAACCTGGCAGCCGTGGTGCAGGACGGGCAGCAGATCCTGATTCCACGTGCCGGTGAGCCCCTGCAACCCGCTGCCGGCGCATCCGCGCCCGCGCAGGGGACGCAGGATTTGCCCGTGAACCTCAATACCGCCGACGTTCCAGAGCTCGAAGAACTTCCCAGGGTGGGGCCCGTCCTCGCTGAGCGCATCGTCGAGTGGCGGACCCAGCACGGTCCCTTTGCTCGTCCGGAAGACCTCGATGCTGTGCCGGGCATCGGTCCCGCGATGCTCGAATCACTCATACCTCTGGTGACCGTCTGAATGGTACCCACAAGGTCGGGGCGGTGGGAGCATTTTGTTCGGTCTGCCGCGCACGCGCCGAAGTCGACCGGTCCCTCGGCAGTCCTGCCAGGAGGCCGGTCGGCTAGCCCACGGGCGCAACATGGAGCTCGCAGACGGCCGGAACCTGCCGCAGCCCGACCCAGCCCGGCACGGGATCTCCGACTGCTTCCGGGAGCACTCGCGGCCTGGGGAGCAGCAGCGCTGGCTATCCGTCTGGAGGCGCAGGACGCTCTGCTGCTGGGCGGACTACTGGCCCTGGGCACCCTCGGCTGCGCCGCCGTCGTCGTCGTTCGAATCAGGAAGGGCTCTCCCGCAGCGCAGATACTGCTCATCTTTTTGGGCGTGGCAGCGATGATCTGCCTTGCTGCTGCTGCGCACCTGAATCAGCGTTCCTCCGCTCCGCTTTCCGCCGCCATCTCGGCAGAGGCGCACATGACCGTGAAGCTCCGGGCTGTGTCGGACCCCCGCGAGGCGTCAACGGCCGCGCCCGACGGCACTGCCCGGTGGCTCCTCGAAGCAGAGCTTCTGGAGGCAACGTACAACGGATCAAGATTTGCGGCGAGCACGCCGGTGATGGTGCTCGGAAGTGCCGAATGGAGCACCGTGGCCCACGGAGACGTACTGCGCTCTGCGGGGAAGCCGCTGTCAACTGAGCCCGGTGCGCGTGCAGGAGCACTGCTGATTGCGACAACGGCTCCCGTCCTGACGGAGGATCAGCCAACTGCAGGATTGCTGGTCGAGCGGCTGCGGAACCGCTTCCTGACGCTGTCCTCCTCCACCTCCGTGCCCGACGACGGCCTGATGCCCGGGATGGTCATCGGCGCGCGGTCTGCGGTTGAGCAGGATCTGGTGGACACCATGAAGGCGACGGGGCTGACCCACCTGACGGCGGTCTCCGGAGCGAACTGCAGCTATGTGCTCGCCTTTGTGTTCCTCCTCTGTCGCGGATGCCGGCTGCCGCGGTGGGCCGCCGCCGGAGCGGGCGTGGCCGCGCTCGTGGGATTCGTGCTGCTGGTGCGGCCGGAGCCAAGCGTCCTCAGGGCCGCCGTCATGGGCGCTATCGGAGTGCTGGCAGTCCTGACCGGCCGCGGCCGGCTGTCCATGACGCTCCTGTTCCTGTCGATCGCCGCACTCCTGGCCGCAGATCCATGGCTGGGTGTTGAGTACGCGTTCATCCTGTCCGTCGCTGCCACCTGCGGCCTGGTGCTCGCGGGTCCGCTCCTTGCTGCGCGGCTGGCCTCGGTACTGCCGGTGTGGATGGCGCAGCTGGTCGCAGTTCCACTCGCCGCCCAGCTGTTCTGTTCACCGGTCCTTGCCCTGATCCAGCCGAGCCTGCCGACCTATTCCCTGCCGGCCAACATCGCGGCATCCCCACTCGTTCCCTTCATCACCATCACCGGCATGGTGGCCGTCGTCCTGGTGGCTCTGGCGCCATGGGCGGCGGCTCCCTTCGCCGTCGCAGCCGGGTGGGCAGCGGTGGGCGTAGCCGAGATCGCGCGGCTCTTCGCATCCGCCCCGCTCGCTGCCATTCCCTGGCCGGGCGGATGGGGCGGTGCGGTCCTGACGGCCCTCATCAGCGGCCTTGTGCTGGTAGCTGTGGTCTGGGGGCCACAGCTCATCAAAGGCATGCGGGAGGCCCTCCGGGCTCCGGCCACGGCACCCGGGGGACCGGCAGGACGATCGGGTGCGCTGATGCGCACGTCGATCTGGGTATCCGTCGGCTGCGTGCTCGGCGCCGTCGCCGTCTGGGTCTGGAACGGCGCGGGCGGGCGGGAAGCCGGGGACTGGACTGTCGCGGCGTGCGACGTCGGGCAGGGGGACGGACTGGCTGTCAGGACCGGTCCGGGCAGCGCTATGGTGTTCGACGCCGGCCCTGATCCGGGTCCGATGGATGCCTGTCTTGATCGTCTCGGCGTCGACACGGTCGATGTGCTGGTGCTTACCCATCTGCATGAAGACCATTTCGGCGGCATAGCCGGGGTATTCGAGGACCGAACGGTGGACCGCGTGCTCTACTCCACTGCTGAGGACTCCCTGCCCGGCGTCGTGACCGAAGTCACCGGGGGAGCCGGTATAGAAGCGGAAGCTGCTTCTGCCGGCGTCGCAGATACGACAGGCAACGTGAACTGGTCGGTCCTCTGGCCGGCGCCCGGACCGCTCGCCGGCTCAGAGAACAACGCCTCCGCCGTCGTACTCGTTACGGTGGCGGGAGCCGGGGGAGGGCCCGGGCTCACCATCCTTTTCACGGGTGACCTTGAGGAGGACGCCGCAGCACGCTTCCTTGCCGCGCATCCGCACCTTGCTGCCTCCGGAGTGGATATCCTCAAGGTCGCGCACCATGGCGCCCGCAATGGCGGAGCCGACATCATTGAAGCGGTCTCTCCGGAACTGGCGCTCATATCAGCCGGGCAGGAGAATGATTACGGACACCCGCATCCGGAAACACTCGATGCACTTCAGCAGGCGGGCGTAGATGTCGCCCGTACCGACCTGCGCGGTACCATACTGCTCACGCTTCGGGGCGACGACATACATATCGGTTCCTCGCGATGAGTTGGATGCACCGTGTGCCCGTGGCAAAGTTGAGCCAGCCCATCCCTCCATCGATCAGGAGCCGCACCCGTGTCCCCAAGCCCTGCAGCATCGGTTACTGCGAGCTGGCGAGAGGTGGCCCCTGCGCCTGTCATCCTGTTGCTCGGTCCGGAGGAGTACCTCGCCACGCGTGGTTTCGAGTCCGTCCGCCATCACATGCGGGAGATGGAGCCGGGCGCTGAGACAGTGCGCCTTGACGCCGCCCATTATGAGCCCGGCTCCCTGATCATGCTGGGAAGCCCTTCGTTGTTCGGCGGTACGCAGATCATCGAAGCGCGCGGGCTGGCCCAGATGAACGATGCGTTTCTGCAGGATGCCCTGCACTACATCCCGAACCCCGCTCCGGACGTAGTGCTCGTCATGCATCACGCGGGTGGCACACGGGGCAAGAAACTGCTCGATGCTTTGAAGGCGCACAAGACCGTCCTGGTTGAGTGCCAGCCACTGAAGAAGGACTCTGACAAGGCTGACTTCGTTGCAGCTGAATTCCGCAACGCACGACGGCGCATCGAACCTGACGCGGTGCGTGCACTGGTTGCCGCGGTGGGGTCCAGCCTGTCCGAGCTGGCGGCTGCGTGCCACCAGCTCGCGTCGGACGCCGAAGGCGTGATCTCCGCTGAGCTGGTGGAGAAATACTATGGCGGGCGGATAGAGGCGACGGGCTTCAAGGTGGCCGACGCCGCCCTCGCGGGCCGCGGCGGACAGGCACTGGCCATGCTCCGTCACGCGCTCTCCACCGGCGCGGATCCCGTGCCGCTCGTTGCCGCGCTCGCAATGAAGCTGCGCGGAGTGGCGAAAGTCTATGGGGTCAGGGGCAATTCCACTCAACTTGCCAAGGAACTCGGCATGGCGCCCTGGCAGGTTGACCAGGCCCGCCGCGAATCCCAGCGGTGGACCCCGGAGGGTCTGAATCACTGCATCCAGATCCTTGCCGAAGCCGACGCCCAGGTCAAAGGTGAGGCGAGGGATCCCGTGTACGCCGTTGAACGCGCCGTGACGGCAATTGCGTTGGGCGGATCCCGCTAGCCTTGCGTTCCGGGTGAAACAGCGTTCTGGGTGAAACAGCAGCGGCGTTAAACAGCAGTGGCCGGCCCGAAGGCCGGCCACACAGCTTGGTGAAGCCGTGAAACTGAAGGGCAATCAGCCGAGGTTGTTGACCCTCTTGGCGATGCCCGACTTGCGGTTGGCCGCATTGTTCTTGTGCAGAACACCCTTGCTTACGGCCTTGTCGAGCTTCCGGTTGGCAACGGCGAGCGCAGCCACCGCTCCGTCCTTGTCGGTGGACTCCACCGCGGTGGTTACGGCGCGGATAGCGGTCTTCAGCTCGGACTTGACCGAGTTGTTGCGCTGGCGGGCCTTCTCGTTGGTGAGAATGCGCTTCTTCTGGGACTTGATATTTGCCACGTATAAGACTCTCTTTGTATTGCGGACTGGTCTGAGGGATTTCGGTGTGGCCATTGACTGAGCGGCGTGGGGATACCGGGCGGCCGAGCCGAAGTGCCCGTCGACCTGCGCGGACACACAGCTATACAGGTTACCAGAACTGGGCAGGGCTTCGCGCTCCGGGCCCGATTGGGCGGTTCGCGCAGCTCCATCGAAGGACGATTTTCAGGAGAGTCGTCTGTACCGGGACAGAACCCGGTCGAAAAGCGGGCGGTCCAGCGTCGATCCGATGCGCCGCACGGCTTCGGGATCAATCGTCAGCAGGCGTTCCAGGTAGACCTCGCTGGGCCTGCCCCGGCGGTCCCAGGAGCCGCTCCCGATGTCCACATAGCCATCGTGCCGGCTCTTCGCGTTGTTGCGGTCGCGCGAGGTGAGCATGAGGGCGAGCAGCGAGCCGCCGTCCCTGCCGATGATCAGTACGGGCCGATCCTTTCCCTGGTTCGGATCGTCCTCGTACGGCACCCACGTCCACACAATCTCCCCGGGGTCGGCAGTGTTTCCCGGCTGTGGAGCGTAGGTGCCCGGAGGAACGGGTTTGGAAGCGGGCCGGGAGGCGATCGACTTCAGCGCCGCCTCCGCAAGACGGAACAGCGACTGTCCTAGTGATGCCATGGGGCCAGAGTACCGGTCAGATTGCGGGCTCGTGACGTCGCCGTGGGACAATGGAAACTGCACTTTCCGCGCGGGCCGCGGCCCCGGCGTCGTCGTCGTTCTTCCGCGGATTTTCCGAACTGTCCCACAAAGTAAGAGGTACGTCAGTGTCACCCATGGCCCGCACAGCTCCGGTGCCCGCTGCCACGGATCCCGCGATCATCAGAAATTTCTGCATCATCGCCCATATAGACCACGGCAAGTCCACCCTGGCTGACCGGATGCTCCAGCTCACCGGTGTGGTGGAGCAGCGGGATATGAAGGCCCAGTACCTGGACCGCATGGACATCGAGCGTGAACGCGGCATCACCATCAAGTCGCAGGCGGTCAGGCTGCCCTGGGAACTCGATGGCGCCAGCTACGCACTGAACATGATCGACACCCCCGGTCACGTCGACTTCACCTATGAAGTCTCGCGGTCGCTCGCGGCGTGCGAGGGAGCCATTCTGCTCGTGGATGCCGCGCAGGGGATTGAAGCACAGACGCTCGCCAACCTGTACCTCGCCATGGAGAATGACCTCACGATTATTCCGGTGCTCAACAAGATCGACCTGCCGGCCGCGCAGCCGGAGAAGTACGCGGCGGAGTTGGCGAACCTGATCGGCGGCAATCCCGAGGACGTGCTGCTGGTCTCGGGGAAGACGGGCGTCGGCGTGGAAGCGCTGCTGGACAAGATTGTTCGTGACCTTCCGTCACCGGTCGGAGACGCAAGCGCGCCGGCACGGGCCATGATCTTCGATTCCGTCTATGACACCTACCGGGGTGTGGTCACCTATGTCCGTGTGGTCGATGGGCACCTGAGCCCGCGTGAGCGCATTCAGATGATGTCCACCCGGGCCAGCCATGAACTGCTGGAGATCGGTGTCAGTTCGCCGGAACCCACGCCGTCCAAAGGTCTCGGCGTAGGTGAAGTCGGTTACCTCATTACCGGGGTGAAGGATGTCCGCCAGTCCAAGGTCGGCGATACCGTCACCAACCTCGCGAAGCCTGCAGCGGCGTCGTTGAGTGGTTACGCGGACCCCAAACCGATGGTTTTCTCCGGTCTGTACCCGCTGGACGGAGCGGATTACCCGGTGCTGCGGGATGCGCTGGAAAAGCTGATGCTCAATGATGCCGCGCTCGTGTATGAGCCGGAGACCTCCGCCGCCCTGGGATTCGGTTTCCGCGTGGGCTTCCTTGGTCTGCTGCATCTGGAAATCACCCGCGAGCGCCTTGAACGTGAGTACAACCTGAGCCTGATCTCCACTGCACCCAACGTGGAGTATGAGGTGACGCTCGAGGACAAAAAGATCGTCCATGTCACCAATCCCAGCGAGTACCCCGTCGGGAAGATTGCTACAGTCCGCGAACCGATGGTTTCGGCGACCATCCTTGCGCCCAACGAATTCGTCGGCGCCATTATGGAGCTGTGCCAGAGCCGACGCGGCGTCATGGGCGGGATGGACTACCTTTCCGAGGACCGGGTGGAGATCCGGTATCGGCTTCCACTGGCGGAGATCGTCTTCGACTTCTTTGACATCCTCAAGTCCAGGACCCGCGGGTATGGGTCCCTGGACTGGAAGGCTGACGGCGATCAGGTGGCGGATCTGGTCAAGGTGGACATCATGCTTCAGGGGGAACAGGTGGACGCGTTCTCCGCAATCACGCACCGTGACAAGGCCTATGCCTATGGCGTGATGATGACCGGGAAGCTGCGCGAGTTGATTCCGCGGCAGCAGTTCGAGGTGCCTATCCAGGCGGCTATCGGCTCACGGATTATCGCCAGGGAGAGTATCCGGGCCATCCGCAAGGATGTCCTCGCCAAGTGCTACGGCGGTGACATCACCCGGAAGCGGAAGCTGCTGGAGAAGCAGAAGGAAGGCAAGAAGCGCATGAAGATGGTGGGACGCGTCGAAGTTCCGCAGGAAGCGTTCATCGCCGCCCTGTCGTCGGATGAGTCGAAGGACAAAGCCAAGAAGTGACGACGGCGCCAACAGAGGAACGCAGCAGTGCCTAGTACCCTGCCGCTCGGCGATCCTGCACCGGCGGACGGGCTGCTGCCCGCATCCGCTGCCGCCGGTTCACGCGACCGCGCCTTCGGGCTCTATGTACACATTCCGTTCTGCGCTGTCCGCTGCGGCTACTGCGACTTCAATACTTATACCGCGGCCGAGCTCGGCGGGGGAGCATCGCAGGCCAGTTACGCGCTGACTGTCGAGCGGGAGCTGGAATTCGCCGCCGGAGCACTTGAGCAATCCGGCATTGCCCACCGGGCGCTGAGCACGGTCTTTTTCGGGGGAGGCACACCCACGCTGCTTCCGTCGCAGGATCTGGCACGGGTTCTGCAGACGGCGAAGAGCGTATGGGGCCTGGAACCCGGGGCCGAGGTGACAACAGAGGCCAACCCGGATTCGGTGACCCCCGAATCACTGGCGGAACTGGCCCGTGCGGGTTTCACCAGGGTGTCATTCGGGATGCAGTCCGCAGTGCCGCATGTACTCGCCTTACTCGACCGGACCCACGCTCCGGAGCGGGTTCCCCTTGCAGTTGAGTGGGCACGCGCGGCAGGATTGAAGGTCAGCCTCGACCTCATTTACGGAACACCCGGCGAAGAATTGTCGGACTGGGAAAGATCTCTCGAAGCGGCGCTCGTCCTGGAACCGGATCATCTGTCGGCGTACGCCCTGATCATCGAGGAAGGTACCGCGCTGGCCCGGCGGATACGCCGGGGTGAGGTGCCGATGGTCGACGACGACGACCACGCCGACAAGTACGAAATCGCTGAGAACACGCTTCGCGGGGCCGGGATGTCCTGGTACGAGGTGAGTAACTGGGCACGCCATGATGAGGATCAGTGCCGCCACAATCTTGCGTACTGGAAAGGCCACGACTGGTGGGGGGCCGGTCCGGGCGCCCATTCCCATGTGGGCGGCACGCGGTGGTGGAATGTCAAGCACCCCGCCGCCTATGCGCAGCGCCTGGACACTGGCGCGACGCCTGCGGCCGGCAGGGAAATACTCGACGAAACGGCTCGCTACGTTGAGGACGTTCTCCTGCGCTCGCGGTTGGCCGAGGGCTATCCCGTGGCGTCCCTCCGGCCTGACGGACGCCACGCGGTGGCCGGGTTGATCGCCGACGGCCTGATCGAACCGGCTGAAGCTTTCAAAGGTATTGTTCGCCTGAGCGGGCGGGGACGGCTGCTCGCTAACGCCGTCGTCCGGCGGTTGTTGCCGAACTGATCGGCTAGTGGAAGATCCGCAGGTTGAAGGGGTAGCGGTACGGTCTGCCCCGGTTGACGTGGATGCCGGCTGCAACAGAGAACGCCGCCAGCATCACCCAGATGAGCGCATTGAAGACGGCAAAGATTCCACCGATCCCGGGTATCAGGGACAGCAGAAGGCATATTCCGGCAATGATGCTCGGCGGGAAGGTGAAGTTGAACGCTTCCTTCGATTCCTGTTCGGTGAAGGCTCCCCGGTCACGGAAGATCAGGAAGATGATCAGCGACGGCACGAACCCCAGGATGCCGAGGAAGTGGGACAGGGTTGCCCATTGGCGGTCTTCCGACGGACTCAGCGGTGGAGCACTGGAACTGGCACCCTCCAATGCGGGAACGCTGTCCCGGGATGCCGGACGTGACTGGGCGTCACCGTGCCTGTCTGCGCTGTTAGACAACGGAAACTTCCTTCGGGCTGTTGAACTTCACCGCGCCTACGCGCAGAACTTACCTCCCAAGGGTACTTGGTGCGCCGGCCGTGCGCAGTCGTGCAGCCGTGCCGGAGCGTTCAGCGGCTATGCCCCGGCTCCCGGCGCTGTGAGGAAGTCGATGACTTCCTCCACGCGCCCGAGCAATGTTGGTTCGAGGTCAGAGTAGGTGCTGACGCCGCTGAGGATACGCTTCCAGCCGTTCGCCGCATCCGCCTGCGTGGAGTGGGGCCAGCCCAGCCGGCTCAGTATCCCCGTCTTCCAGTCTTCGCCGCGGGGTATGACCGGCCACGCCTCAAGACCGAGAGCGCACGGCTTCACAGCCTGCCACACATCGACGTAGGGGTGCCCGACAATCAGCACGTTCCCGGCTGCGCCCGCCACAGCCATTGCTTCGGCCGCAATACGGGCTTCCTTGGTGCCGGGCAGCAGGTGGTCGACGAGAATTCCCAGGCGGCGGCCCGCGGATGGGGTGAAGTCCCGCACCGCTGCTGCCAGGTCGTCCACTCCATGCAACGGCTCCACCACGATGCCCTCGACCCGCAGGTCGTCTCCCCACACCTTCTCCACGAGCTCGGCATCGTGTTTGCCCTCGACCCAGATCCTGCTTGCCCGCGCTGTGCGGGCCCGCTGTCCCGCAACCCGGACGGAGCCCGAGGCAGTTCTCAGCTGTGTTGCGGACTGCGCGCGCGCGGCAACCATCTCAACCGGCGAACCTTCATGGTGGAAGCCGAAGCCGAGCGGGAAGGTGCGCCGCTTTCCGTGGCGGTCCTCGAGGACCATCACGTGCATTCCACCGGACTTCTCTGTCCGGAGAATCTCGCCCACAAATCCGCTTTGCACGTCTTCAAGGACGACGCCGGGACGGGCTTCGACCTGCGCGGTTGCGGTCGGCCGGGACTGGGTGAGGTCTTGCGCCCCCCACTGGTGATACGACATGTGACTTCGCTCGCTTCCGCAAATCCCTGCCTTCGGAACAGGCACAGCCAATGCTAACAATCGCCCCGAACGTATTAGACTTGGCACTTGGGTGTGTTGAGTGCTAACTCAACTGACCGGGCATCGAAGTACATCGGAGGTGAACATGAGCGAGCCCAGACGGCTTGAAGTCCTGCGGGCCATCGTTGAGGATTACGTCCATTCCCGTGAGCCAGTGGGATCCAAGGCACTGGTCGAGCGCCACAGGCTGGGTGTTTCTTCGGCGACAATCCGCAATGACATGGCACTTCTGGAAGAAGAAGGCCTGATCACCGCTCCGCATACCAGCTCCGGGCGCATTCCGACCGACAAGGGCTACCGTCTGTTCGTCGACCGGATTGCCGAGGTCAAGCCGCTGTCGGCGCCGGAGAAACGGGCCATCCGCGCACTTCTGGAGAGTGCCGACGACCTGGACGACGTCCTGGAGCGCACCGTCCGCCTGCTCGCCCAACTCACCAATCAGGTTGCGGTGGTGCAGTATCCGCATCTGGGTGCGGCGTCCGTCCGCCACATTGAACTCGTGCTGCTCGCTCCCGGCCGCGTACTCGTAGTGCTGATCTCCACGAACGGCGCGGTACAGCAGCGTGTGGTGTCCGTTCCCTCCGAGGCACAGGAGAATGATCTGGCCGACCTGCGTCAGTACTTCCTGGAGCGGGTATCGGGTGTTCGCCTGCCGTCGGTTCCACAGGAACTTGCTGCATGCATCGCGGAGCTTCCCCCGTCGCTGCAGTCTCTTGGCCAGGCACTTGGCCACAGCCTGGAACAGCTGTCGGCCGCCAACCGGGAAGACCGTATTGTGCTGGCGGGCACGGCCAACCTTGCCCGCTCAACCCTCGATTTTCCCTTGACCATCGGTCCGGTCCTCGAAGCCCTTGAGGAACAGGTCGTCATGCTTCGGTTGCTCTCCGAGATGGGCCAGGATGCGCTCGGGATCTCCGTGCGCATCGGCCGGGAGAATCCGTACGGCGGGCTGGCCGAGGCCTCGGTGATCGCTACGGGCTACGGACCGGATTCCCTGGCGAAGGTGGGGGTCCTTGGACCCACCAGAATGGATTACCCCACCACTATGGCTGCCGTGAGGGCCGTCGCACGCTACCTTTCCCGCATCCTCGATGAATCATGACCGGATGACGGAGCCCATGAACCCCAGCCGCTCACGCGGTGAGATAACAGGAAGTGATGTGCAGGAGTGAGTAATCACTATGAGGTCCTTGGCGTTGCACGCGATGCCAGTGGCGAAGAAATCAAGAAGGCCTACCGGAAGCTTGCCCGGAAGCTTCACCCGGACGTCAACGCCGGTACGGAAGCGGCTGAGGAGTTCAAGCTCGTCACCCGCGCGTACGAGGTCCTGTCGGATCCCCAGAAGCGACGCGTCTACGACACCACCGGCAATGAGAACGGCACCGACAACGGATTCGGCGCGGGCTATTCCGGCTCCGGCTTTGCCTTCCAGGACATCTTCGAGACATTCTTCGGCGGCGGTGGCCCCAGCGGCCCGCCATCGCGAACCCAACGCGGACAGGACGCCCTCATCGCCGTCCGGATCGATCTCGAAGATGCGGTCTTCGGTACCAACAAGAAAATCGAGGTGGATTCGGCGGCGGTGTGTCCAACCTGCGACGGATCGTGTACCCAGCCCGGCACGTCGCCGAGAACCTGTGATATTTGCGGCGGATCCGGTCAGGTGCAGCGCGCGGTTCGATCCATCCTGGGTCAGGTAATGACCACGGCGACCTGCGGCACCTGTCAGGGGTACGGAACCGTCATTCCGCATCCCTGCAACGAGTGCAATGGGGACGGCCGTATCCGCTCCCGCCGCAGTCTCACCATCAAGGTGCCTGCCGGTGTCGCCACCGGCACGCGTATCCAGCTCGCCGGCCAGGGCGAGGTCGGCACGGCCGGCGGTCCGCAGGGAGACCTCTACGTTGAAATCCGGGTCAACAGCGACTCAACCTTTCTCCGGGAGGGCGACGACCTTCACGCGACCCTGAGTGTGCCGATGACAGCAGCTGCCCTTGGCACCAACGTGACAATGAAAAGTTTCGACGGTGACCAGGAACTCACGATCAAGCCCGGAACACAGTCAGGCGAAGTGATCACCCTTAGGGGTCTTGGGGTAACGCACCTGCGCGGATACGGCAGAGGAGATCTGCTGGTGCATCTGAGCGTGGAAACACCACGGAATCTCGACAGTGGCCAGGAGGAACTGCTTCGTCGCCTGGCTCAGATGCGTGGCGAAGAGTTCACCGAGGGCCAGCTGGCGAGCAGTGGATCAGGAGTCTTCGCCCGGCTTCGTGAGCGCCTCGGTAATCTCTGACGGGTTATGGGACAGTGACCAACCAGGCTTTCTTCGGCGATCCGGCCGACGTGCAGACCGCTGCTGCCGGCGGCACCTTGATGCTGCGTGGGCCCGAGGCCCATCACGCCGCAGCCGTGAAGCGCGTCAGGCCAGGTGAGAAGATCGATGTGTTGGACGGGGAAGGGCATCGCCTGGGCTGCACCATCGTCGAGGCGACGCCGGACACGGTGGTGGTGACTGTGGACATGATTTCCTTTGATCCGCCTCCCGCGATCCGGCTGGTCCTGGTTCAGGCACTGGCGAAGGGGGACAGGGCGGAGCTCGCAGTAGAGGCGGCAACGGAACTCGGCGTTGACGCGGTGCTCCCCTGGCAGGCGGACCGAAGCATAGTGCGGTGGCGCGCCGAGAAGGCAGGAAAAGGCCGTATCAAGTGGGAGTCCCTCGTCCGTGCAGCGTCGAAGCAGAGCCGGCGCTCACGCGTGCCCGAAGTACTCGATGTGCTGGACACGAAAGGTCTGGGCCGCTGGCTAGACGGTGTGGAACATCCGGTTGTGCTGCATGAGGAAGCGAGCGAGTCGCTCGCGGCATACTGGAGACGGCGGCCGGTCACCCGGTCGGGAACACTGGCCGTCATCGTGGGGCCGGAGGGTGGCATCAGCCCGGACGAACTCGATTTGCTGGCCAACGCGGGGGCGGTTCCGGCGCTGCTCGGAGTCAACGTCCTGCGGGCTTCAACGGCGGGCCCTGCGGCAATTGCCGTGCTGAACCACCTCGCCGGCCGCTGGTAGTTCCGCGTCAGCGAATACTGACCAGCTTGTCATCGGCAACCACGCCGGCAGCGGGATCCGTTCCGGGAAGTTGGCCGGCGGCTTCATAAACCTCGATGAGGAAGGTTCCCGGTTCCAACGCGACGCTGAACTCGTACAGGCCGACGCTGCCGGTTCCGGCATCCACCGGCACG
The DNA here is from genome assembly GCF_016907495.1 of Arthrobacter tumbae. Taxonomy (NCBI): domain Bacteria; kingdom Bacillati; phylum Actinomycetota; class Actinomycetes; order Micrococcales; family Micrococcaceae; genus Arthrobacter; species Arthrobacter tumbae. The sequence continues at coordinate 3,539,027 of NZ_JAFBCC010000001.1, read as the reverse complement.
GTTCCTCCGACAACATCCTCGGCCGGAACCCCACCGCCGTCCACGCGCCGCACACGCCACTCAAGGGCTGCATCCGTCGTGGTGGTGCTTCCCTGGACTATCACTGTCCGATCGGAGCGGACCGAGCTGTCCTGCGGGTTGATGATCCAGACTGGCGCAATGGCGCCCACATCCCGTCGAAGCAGGGAACTCAGCTCGACGTGCCCAAAAGCGCTGTAGCCTGCCTTGCCGTCCACCAGGAGGCGGACACTGCTGGGACTTCCGCTGGCAATCAGACCGGAATTGGCGGCTGCAGCCGTCGCGGTGTAGACAAGTTGCTGCACAGCGCGCCCCGCAACCTCCGCATCGATGCCGGCGGCGAAGGCGTCCGAGGAGATGTCGATGGTGACCACATTGTCCGGTGAGATCGATGTATTGACAGCGGACGCTTCCTGCCACGGACTGTAGTAATCGTCATCCAGCGGCTCCGCGCTTGTCATCGCCCACACGGCAGCGGCGATCGGATCTCCAGTTGACTCGGCAGGCAGGAACTCTCGGTAGAGGAGTCCGTTAGCATCGCCGAGCCAGTACACGGGAAGGAGGGAGGCGGTGTCAGGGGCTGCCGGACTCTGAAGGTCGATTTCCGGCATACTGGCCGTTGAATCCAGCAACGTCTCTGCCTCGGTGGCTATCTCCGAGGTGGACTCGGTTTGTCCGCCGATGGTGCAGGCCTGCAGGGCGAGCGCCGCGACGACGAGGATGGACCCCTTCCACCGACGCCCGGGCAGCCGCCGCTTGAGGAGAGGAAGAACGCCCATGCGTGTCCGTCTCCTCTCATTCATCGTGATCGACACTTCGACGCGCAGGGAAAGTGCCGGCGTCGCCGATCAATGGTGACGCAAGCAGGAACCGAACCGCACGGTTTTCCTCTTCAGCTTGGCATAGGAAGGAACCGCTACCAGGTGCTTTTCCCGAATCGCCGCCTGACTGAAACGCTATTGATATCGGGCCGTTGCGTTCCTGAGATATTTGCCGTCCCAGGCAAACTCGGGCTCACGTGCCGTGTGCCCCATGGGAGCGGCAGCAGGGCTGCGGCGGTACGCTAGTAGAAGGCCTTTACATGGGTCTGGACCAACCAGCACATAACCGGGTATCCCGGCGGCACAAGGAGAGATGGAAGGCCCACGGGCCGATACTATGACCGATTCTGCAGTGGGTATGGGGGCAGCAGGCCTGGACAGCCGGGTCGTCCAGTTCGATTCGGCTGATCAAATGGTGCAGGCACTCGGAGCCAACGATGAGGCACTCGCCATGATCGAAGGCGCTTTCCCGGGGGTCAGTCTGCACGTACGCGGGAATGATCTTTCCATCACCGGCCCCGGCACGGACGTTGGGCGCACCGAGCGGCTGATCAGCGAGGTCCGCACCCTCGCAGCCAATCACACTCCGGTTACCGCGCAAGTACTTGAGCAGCTGCTTTTCATGCTCAAGACGCAGGGTGCTGCCAAGCCGGCCGAAGTGCTGTCCATGAACATTCTCTCCTCGCGCGGCCGGACCATCCGCCCCAAGACGGTTAACCAGAAGGACTATGTCGAGGCGATAGATTCGCACACCATCGTTTTCGGCATCGGCCCTGCAGGCACGGGCAAGACTTACCTGGCAATGGCCAAAGCGGTCCAGGCCCTCCAGCACAAGGAAGTCAACCGCATCATCCTGACCCGTCCGGCGGTCGAGGCGGGGGAACGGCTCGGTTTTCTTCCCGGAACCCTGAATGACAAGATCGATCCATATTTGCGCCCGTTGTATGACGCACTGCACGACATGATGGAGCCCGATTCGATTCCGCGCCTGATGGCCGCCGGAACCATCGAGGTGGCCCCGCTCGCGTATATGCGCGGCCGCACCCTGAACGATGCCTTCATCATCCTCGATGAAGCGCAAAACACCACTCCGGAACAGATGAAGATGTTCCTGACGCGTCTCGGATTCGGTTCACGGATGGTGGTGACCGGCGATGTCACCCAGGTAGACCTGCCCGGTGGAACCAGATCAGGCCTCCGGATCGTCAGTGAAATCCTGCAGGGTGTGGAGGACGTTGCCTTCTCCAGACTGGATGCCACCGACGTCGTGCGCCACCGGCTGGTGGGGGACATCGTGTCCGCCTACAGCAGGTGGGACGAGTCTCAGCGGGTGGCCATGAATGGACGACGCAGCACCGGAAAGGCTGCCCGAAATGAGCATTGAGGTGAACAACGAGTCAGGTGTTGACGTGGACGATGAGGCACTCGTCAGGCTCGGTCGCCACGTGCTCGAGCGTCTCTTCGTGCATCCGGAGTCGGAACTTTCGATCATCCTCGTGGACATCGATGCCATGGAGAAGCTCCACATCGAGTGGATGGACGAGCCGGGACCAACAGACGTCCTGTCTTTCCCGATGGACGAGTTGAGGCCCGGCACGGCCACTCGACCAACGGGTTCAGGGATCCTGGGAGATGTGGTCCTCTGTCCCGAAGTGGCCCAGACCCAGGCGGACAACGCCGGACACAGCATGAATGAGGAGCTCCTCCTGCTCACAACTCACGGCATGCTTCATCTGCTGGGGTTCGATCACGCCGAGCCGGAAGAGGAGAAGGAGATGTTCGGCCTTCAGCGCCAGCTCCTTGCCGATTTCCTCGGCGGCTCCGCGCCACGGGAAACCGTTCAGTGAGTGATCTTTCAGCGGCGAGGCAGCTCAGCGAATGATCGTATTCCTTCTGGCCCTGATGGCAATCGTGTTCGTACTGATTGCCGCGCTGGTCACTGCAGCCGAAGCGGCTTTCAGCTATCTGCCCCGTCAGGACGCCGAGGCGCATCTTCACGGTCCGAAGGGGGAGCCTGTCCGGCGCGTCCTCGAATCCCCCGTGGCGCACATGCATGCACTGCGGTTTTGGCGCGTCTGGTTCGAGATGGCCGCTGCGGTAGCTGTTGCGCTGCTGTTTGCTGACGTTCTGGACAACATCTGGGTTGCGGGACTGCTGGCCACGGTGACAATGGCCGGACTCGGGTTCGTACTGGTGGGAGTGTCGCCACGGCAGCTCGGCCGCACCCACGCAGCAACTCTGGTTCCCGTGACGGCCCGCATGGTTGGCGTCCTGCGATCCATCCTTGGACCTGTTCCGCGCTGGTTGGTCGGCATCGGCAGCGCACTGTCTCCAGGGTCTGCCCGGGCCGAGGCGGCGTTCTTCACGGAAGAGGAGTTCCGGGACCTGCTCTCACGGGCCAATGAAGCAGAGATGATCGAGGACAGCGAAGCCGAGTTGATCCACTCGGTCTTTGAGCTGGGAGACACCAAGGTGCGCTCGGTCATGGTACCGCGAACGGACATGGTGTCGATCGAGGCCGGATCCACACTCCGGCAGGCGATGTCCCTCTTCCTCAGGTCCGGATACTCACGCGTTCCTGTGATCGGCGACAACGCTGATGACGTCCGGGGCATTCTGTACCTGAAGGACGTCGTCGCTGTACTGAACGGACACAATCCCAGTGATCGGGACCCGGTCGAAGGCGTCTGCCGGGATGTCCGCTATGTTCCTGAGTCCAAGCCCGTGGGAGATTTCCTTCAGGAACTGCAGCGGGAGTCAACGCATGTAGCCATCGTCATAGATGAGTATGGCGGTACGGCGGGTCTCGTTACGCTGGAGGACCTGATTGAGGAGATCGTCGGTGAAATCGTCGACGAGTACGACTCCGAGGTACCCGAGATGGAACAGTTGCCCGAGGGCGGTTTTCGCGTCAGTGCGCGCATGAGTATCGATGATTTGGGCGAGCTGTTCGACCTGGAGCTTGAGGATGATGAGGTTGACACGGTCGGTGGACTCCTTGCGAAGACTCTCGGGCGGGTGCCCATTGTCGGGAGCGAGGTTCAGGTCGGCGACATCGCCTTGCGGGCGGAACGAGTCGAAGGGCGCCGTAACCGCGTGTCCCACATCCTTGCGTGGAGGCTCGAACGGCCAACGGATGAGGACGCACGCTTAGAGCAGGACAACGAAGTTTCGAGGGAAACGGTGGAGAACAAATGAGCACCCAGCAGTACCGCGCGGGGTTCATCTCGCTGGTCGGTAGGCCCAACGCAGGGAAGTCGACCCTGACGAATGCGCTGGTGGGACAGAAGGTTGCCATCACTTCGGCCAAACCCCAGACAACACGGCACACCATCCGTGGAATTGTGCACCGGGAAGACGCGCAACTCATCCTGGTGGACACACCGGGCCTCCATCGGCCGCGAACTCTTCTCGGTCAACGTCTCAATGACCTCGTCGCTGACACCTTGGCGGAGGTTGACGCCATCGGATTTTGCCTGCCCGCCAACGAGCAGGTCGGCCCGGGCGACCGCTACATTGCGGCGCAACTGGCGCAATTATTGCGGAAGCCGGTTATCGCCGTCGTCACGAAAGCCGACCTCGTGAGCAAAGAGGCGCTGGCGCGCCAACTGCTCGCGGTGACTGAGTTGGGTCGTGAGGTCTCCGGCGAAGAGGGGTGGGCCGACGTCGTGCCTGTGTCCGCAGTGGACGGTTACCAGGTAACCACGGTGGCCGACGTCTTCGCATCACACATGCCGGAGTCTCCTCCGCTGTATCCGGATGGTGCCCTCACCGACGAGCCGGAGGCCGTGATGGTCGCCGAGCTCGTTCGGGAAGCTGCGCTCGAGGGAGTTCGCGACGAACTTCCCCATTCGCTCGCGGTCGTCGTTGAGGAGATTGTTCCGCGCGAGGGGCGCCCCGAGGACAATCCGTTGCTCGATGTCCGCGTGAATCTCTACGTCGAGCGCTCATCGCAGAAGGGGATCGTCATCGGCAAGGGCGGCGCGCGGCTTCGCGAAGTAGGAACTGCAGCGAGAAAGAGCATTGAAGCTCTACTGGGCACGAAGGTCTATCTCGACCTTCATGTGAAGATTGCAAAGGATTGGCAACGGGATCCGAAGCAGCTCGTGAAGCTCGGTTTCTAGCCGGTGCGGACTACCTCTGGGCACTTCGGAGAGCATCTGCTCGTTGAGCTACAGATGCCCTGGGCACAGGGGCCGCAGAACTTTGAATCACGTCGAAAGGGCCGAGCGAGATGAGTGAATCCGGCAGTGAGCGGATTAACTCCACGGATGGCATCCGTTTGGGGACTGGTGGCCGGCATCTCGGCAAGGGACGGCCGCGCGCCCTGCAGATAGTCGCGATCTCGCTCGTTGCAGTGCTCGTGGCGGCCATCGGATTCGTCGCGCTCTCGGTGGTCCGCCTGCAGGGAAACGTTGCCACCGAACCCCTCAATCTCTCTACCGACGGTGAATCCCAACTGCCCGTCGATCTCAGCAGGGATCCTGTCCAAATTCTGATTATCGGCAGCGACACCCGCGCCGGGCAGGGTGGTGCCGGCGAGCCCGAGGATGTCGAGGGCCAGGCGGACGTCATGATGCTCATGACCATGTCCGCAGATCGAAGCAACGTCACCATGGTGAGCTTTCCGCGCGACCTGCTGGTTCCGCTGCCGGCCTGCGAGAATCCGGAGAGCGGAGTAACCAGTGAGCCAATGGCGTTGGGCCAGCTCAACAGCTCACTTGCCAACGGCGGTCCCGGTTGCACTGTCGCGGCCATCAACGAAATCACCGGCCTGCAGATAGACCACTTCATGATGGCTGATTTCAATGCGGTCACTGAGCTTTCCAAGGCAGTGGGTGGCGTGGAAGTCTGTGTCAACCAGGCCGTTGACGACGAATTCTCCGGGTTGGAACTGCCGGCCGGTACCAGCGAGGTGGAGGGTGAGCAGGCTTTGGCCTTCCTGCGCACACGGCACAGCTTCGGCACCGGGGGAGACGAAGGCAGAATCCGCGCGCAGCAGGCTTTTCTCGCGTCGCTGGCGCGGAAGATCAAGGAAGAAGGCACGCTCAGCAACATTCCGCGCCTCTACTCCATTGCCGAAGCGGTCACCCGGAACCTGACGGTCGACGACGGTCTCGCCGAAATTCCGGAGCTGCTCAAACTGGCCGGCCGCCTGCAGGAGGTTGACCTCGGCAACGTCGCATTCGTGACTGTGCCCGTCGTTCCCTATGAACTCGATCCGAATCGTCTCGTCCTGGACGAAGACAAGGCCGATGGCCTCTTCGCGGCCCTTCGCGCCGATCGTGACATCACCGAGCCGGTACAGCAGCCCTCGCCGTCAGCGAGTGCGAGTCCCGAGACGGATCCGTCGGGCACTCCTGAGCCGACGCCGGAACCCGAGCCCACCCCGACCGCCGAGGAGCTCGCTTTCGATCCCGCGTTGGTCCCCTTTACTGTGCTCAATGCTTCCGGAGAGTCGGAGCGGGGCCAGGAACTGCAGGAGGTACTGCTCGCGGAGGGTTATATCCAGGCATCTGTCGCTGATGCAGACGATCGTCCGGCAACCCAACTTTTTGTGGGCCCCGGCTATGAGGGAATCGCACCCGTGGTCGCGGAACTGTTCGGGCTGGCTGATGTCCAGGTGATTCCAAGTGGAACCACAATCGGACTGGAACTTTCCATCGGCAGTGATTTCACCGAGGGTGAGACCATCGAGACCCAAGGCGTCTCCGGCGACCTGAGCGGCCAGACGGCCGCCCAGGTGACCTGCCAATCCTGATCAGCTCTACCAGATCCTGACCCGTTCTTCGGGTGCAAGCCACAGAGCGTCCTTCTGGTTCACGGAGAAAGCGTCATGGAACTCGTCGAGGTTGCGCACGACCTGATTGCACCGGAACTCGTTCGGTGAATGAGGATCGATGGCGATGCGCCGTGCAGCTTCTTCAGGGCGGATGTTCTGACGCCAGCATTCGGCCCAGGAATAGAAGAACCGCTGAAATCCGGTCAGTCCGTCAAGAACAGGCGCCTCTGCTCCATCCAGGCTGATTACATAGGCTGCGAGACTGATTCCCAGTCCGCCGAGGTCGCCGATATTTTCTCCAAGGGTGAGTTTCCCGTTGACCGGATGATCCGCGGCCTCTGTGGGAGCCAGCTCAGCGTATTGGCTGACAAGCCGTCCAGTGAGGGCCTCGAATGCCGTCCGGTCCGCTTCGGACCACCAATTGTGCAGCGCGCCCGTCCCGTCGAACTGTGATCCCTGGTCATCGAAACCGTGCCCGATCTCGTGACCGATGACGGCGCCGATCGCTCCGTAGTTGGCGGCTGGATCAGCATCGGCGTCGAAAAAGGGCGGCTGCAGGATCGCGGCGGGAAAGACGATCTCGTTCATTGTCGGCATGTAGTACGCGTTCACTGTCTGGGGCGTGAGGTGCCACTCGCCCCGGTCAATGGGGCCGTCGAGCTTGGCAAGCTGCCGGTCCGTTTCGAACTCGGTCGCTCTGCGCACATTGCCGTACAGGTCACCGGGGATGACCTGTAGCTTCGAGTAGTCGATCCAGCGATCGGGGTATCCGATCTTCGTGGTGAAGAGACTCAGCTTCTCCAGGGCGCGTGCACGCGTTCGGGAGCTCATCCATTCGAGACCGTTGATCCGCTGTTCGTATGCAGCAAGGACGTTCTCAACCAGTTCCAGCATGGTGGCCTTGTGCGACTCGGGGAAATGGCGTGCCACGTACTCGCGCCCAACGGCCTCGCCCATGGTTCCCTCGACAACAGCGACTCCCCGTTTCCAACGCTCCCTCAGCTGCGGCGTACCGCTCAGCGTGGTCCCGTAGAACGTGAAATGTGCTCCGACGAATTCGTCACTGAGGAACGGGGCTGCGTGCAACAGCACCCTGGCGCCCAGCCAGTTTTTCCACACATCCAGCGGAACTTCTTCCAGCGCACCTGCGAGAGCGTCCACGTAACCCGGCTGGTTGATGATCAATTCACCAGGAATCCCGACGCCGGAAGTCAGTCCAGTGAGCCAGGTTTCCAGAAGCGGCGCATCTCGGATGAGCTCCGCGGTCGTGCGCAGATTGTAGGTGGCCTGTGGGTTGCGCCTGGTTACGGTGTCCATGTGCGAAGCAGCGAGCCGGGCTTCGAGATCGAAGACGCCGGCCGCCGCGGCCCGGCTCTCGGGGCGCCCAGCCAGTTCGAACAGCTGGTGCAGCAGCTCGACGTATCCGAGCCGTGCCCCTTCGAACTTGGCCTCCCGGTAGTAGGACTCATCGGGCAGTCCTAGTCCGGACTGGTAGAGGTGGAGTAGGTAGCGTTCAGGGTTTCCTGCGTCGTTGCTGACGTAAGGCAGGACAATACCGGCTGCGCCGGCGCGGGTGAGCTCAGCGTCCAGACGGACAACGTCTGTGACAGCCGCAGCCGCATCGATTGATTCAAGCATCGGCTGGACCGGTGCGGCGCCCGCTGCGTTGAGGTGATCTGTGTCCATGAAGTCCGCGAAAAGTACTCCGATTCGGAAGCGGTCGCCGTCGTCGTCCGTGTCTGCTGCAGTATCCTCGACGATTCTGCGAACGGCCAACTCGGCAGCATCCGCCAGCTGCGAGAATGAGCCCTCGCGGGCCCGGTCCTCGGGAATGGGAGTGTTTCGAAGCCAACCGCCATTGACGTGGCGGAAGAGGTCGTCCTGGGGGCGAACATCGGGATCGACGTTCGCGACATTGATGCCGGATGCGGTCATGGAAGCTCCTTCGTTGGTGCGTCTTCTCATCCTAGAGGCCGTGCTAGTGTTGAATCGTGCGCGCAGAGCTGCTCCTTCTTAGCTGCCGTGGCGGGGCCCAACCGACTGGTTAGTCAGCACTTGACTACCGTGTCGCAGGCCGAACCCCCGCCGCGGAGTCTGTGTTGCCGGCCGCCATCCTGTGAAGCCAGAGCTTTGAAGCTCACCCAAGGAAAGGCCCCCACCGCCATGCGCAATGCACAGAAACCCTCTGGAATGCCGTTCCACAAGTATGTTCCGTTCCAGGACCAGATCACCGTGGAACTCCCGGACCGCACCTGGCCTGACAGGATCATCACGAAGGCCCCGCGGTGGTGCGCCGTCGACCTCCGTGACGGCAACCAGGCGCTCATCGATCCCATGAGCCCGGAGCGCAAGCACAAGATGTTCGACCTGCTGGTGCAGATGGGCTACAAGGAGATCGAAGTAGGTTTCCCGTCCGCTTCCCAGACCGACTTCGACTTCGTCCGCCAGCTCATTGAGGGCGATCGCATCCCGGATGACGTGACTATCCAGGTACTCACCCAGGCACGCGAGCACCTGATCGAGCGCACCTATGAATCGATCGAAGGCGCTGACCGGGCGATCGTCCACCTGTACAACTCGACCTCGGTGCTCCAGCGCCGTGTGGTGTTCAACCAGGACATGGACGGCATCGTCGACATCGCGCTCACGGGTGCACGGCTGTGCCGCAAGTTCGAGGAGAATATGGGTGACACCCACATCACCTACGAGTATTCGCCGGAATCCTTCACCGGCACCGAACTCGAATTCGCCGCGCGTATCTCCAATGAGGTCGCCGCGGTGTTCGAGGCGTCTTCCGACCGCCAGATGATCCTGAACCTGCCGGCAACCGTGGAGATGGCCACCCCTAATGTCTATGCCGACTCCATCGAGTGGATGTGCCGCAATCTCGCCGACCGGGACGCCGTGATCCTGTCGCTTCACCCCCACAACGATCGCGGCACCGGTGTCGCGGCCGCGGAGCTTGGCTACCTTGCCGGCGCTGACCGCATCGAGGGATGCCTGTTCGGCAATGGGGAACGCACCGGAAATGTTGATCTCGTGACCCTGGGCATGAACCTGTATGGGCAGGGCATCGACCCGCAGATCGACTTCTCCGACATGGATCACGTCCGCCGAACCGCAGAGTACTGCAACCAGCTCAACGTTCCCGAGCGCTCACCCTATGGTGGAGACCTGGTATTCACTGCTTTCTCAGGCTCGCATCAGGATGCGATCAAGAAGGGTTTCGAGCGGATGGAGGCGGATGCAGATACCGCTGGCAAGACGGTCGAGGACATTCCCTGGGCGGTGCCGTACCTGCCGATCGATCCGAAGGACATCGGACGGTCCTACGAGGCTGTGATCCGCGTCAACTCGCAGTCGGGCAAGGGCGGCGTGGCCTACCTGCTCAAGCATGAGCACAGCCTGGACCTGCCTCGTCGGGCGCAGATCGAATTCTCGGGTGTCGTCCAGCGCCGCACGGATACGGTGGGCGGCGAAGTGAGCGGAGCCGAGCTGTGGGAAACCTTCCAGGACGAGTACCTGCCGTCGCGTAACGGGGCGTGGGGTACCTACGTCCTGACCTCGACGAACACCGACACGTCAGAAGACGGCCGGTTCAACCTGACCGCTTCGCTTCTGGTTGACGGCATCCAGCAGCGCCGCTCTGCACAGGGCAACGGACCAATTGATGCCCTCCTGGCCATCCTCGGCCAGGACGGCGTGGACGTGCGCGTCCTCGACTACACCGAACACGCACTGTCATCGGGCGGCAACGCCAGGGCGGCGGCCTACGTCGAGTGCGCGGTGGGGGAGCGGGTGCTATGGGGCATCGGTATTGATGCCAACTCCACCATGGCCTCGCTGAAAGCTGTGATTTCCGCTGTCAACCGAGCTATCCGGGACCGTAGCTAGCATCAGCGGCAGTGCATCCCCTGGCCTGGCGCGGCGATGGCCGCGTCAGGCGCTCCGGATGGGAAAATAGAGCGTGCCCAGATCATTCGCGTCGCGAACCTACACGACGGAAGGCGTCGTCCTTCGCACGTACAAACTCGGTGAAGCCGACCGCATTATCGTGCTCCTGACCAGGGAACACGGTCAGGTACGCGCTGTTGCAAAGGGAGTCCGGCGAACCAGCAGCAAATTCGGAGCGCGCCTGGAACCGTTCATGACAGTGGATCTCCAACTGGTTGCAGGACGCACCCTTGACGTCGTCACACAGGCCCAGACGCGTGGCGCCTACGGGCACGGCATCGCATCCGACTATTCCCGCTACACCGCTGCCGCAGCTATCGCTGAAACCGCTGAGAAGCTCACGGATGCAGACGGCGAGTCCGCAGGGGCACAGTACGGCCTGGTGATCGGTGCCCTGTCCGCGCTCAGCAGGGGCCTCCATCCGGCGGAACTGATTCTTGACTCCTATCTGCTGCGTGCATTGGCCACCGCCGGCTGGGCGCCGAGCTTCACCGACTGCGCACGGTGCGGTGCGGCTGGTCCCCATACGGCGTTCTCGGCCGCTTTGGGCGGTGCCGTGTGTGCCTCCTGCCGGCCGCCCGGTGCAGCATCACCATCACCTGACGCCATGGCCTTGTTGGGGGCGCTGCTGTCGGGAAACTGGGAGATTGTGGACACAGCCGAGGCTTTTGCCCGGCGTGAAAGTGCGGGACTGGTAGCTGCCTACGTACAGTGGCATCTGGAACGAGCAGTGAAGTCCCTCAAACATGTGGAGCGCGTGTGACAAATTCCGCCAGCGAGCCGTCGCAGCCGTGGCCGCATTCCAGCGGTGAGCGTCCGCCTGCCATCCCCGCGGAACTGGTGCCGGCTCACGTGGCGATTGTGATGGATGGCAACGGACGGTGGGCCAACGAGCGTGGGCTCCCCCGTACGGAGGGCCACCGGGCCGGTGAGGCGGCGCTCCTTGACGTCATTGCCGGAGCCATTGACATCGGGGTCAGGTACGTCAGTGTGTATGCATTCTCCACCGAGAACTGGAAGCGTTCCCCGGACGAGGTGCGGTTCCTCATGGGGTTCAGCCGAGATGTGCTGCGGCGGCAGCGGGATCAACTCAACGAGTGGGGAGTGCGCATTCGGTGGGCCGGACGGAGCCCGCGGCTCTGGCGCTCGGTGATCAACGAACTCGAGATCGCAGAGGAGCGGACGCGCTCAAACTCTGTGTGCACCCTGACCATGTGCGTCAACTACGGGGGGCGGGCTGAAATTGCCGATGCGGCCAGGGGCATCGCTGAAGACGTGGCGGCCGGCCGGTTGAAGGCGTCATCTGTCTCGGAGAAGACCATCCAGCGCTACCTGGACGAGCCGGACCTGCCCGATGTCGATCTCTTCCTCCGCACCTCGGGTGAGCAGCGCACATCCAATTTCATGCTGTGGCAGTCCGCATACGCGGAAATGGTTTTCATGGATGTCCTGTGGCCGGATGTCGACCGCCGCACGCTGTGGAAAGCTGTCGATGAGTATGCCGCGCGCGATCGCCGCTATGGCGGAGCAGTCGACAAAGCCCGATCCTAGACGTCCGGCAGAGGCAGGCTCCGGCTGTAGCAGCTTACCCATCGATCGAGTTCGGCATACACCTTCCGACGCACGGGTTGAGGAGAAAGCAGGGTGTCATGGAGTGCGCCCTCGAACCGGCACACGGTGACGTGGGGCCCCAGCTGCAGCGCACGCTGCGTCATGACTGTCACATCGAGCACGCTGTCGGAGGAGAGCATTGCTTCGTTCCATACGGGACTGATGGTTGATCGCGAGGAGGACAGAACCAGGACCGGGATGTCGATGGAGAGTCCCCGGCGCACGTGGGCGTGTCCGCTCAGGACAGCGGTGAGCCAACCGGCCCGGATGGGAAACCCGAATTGCGGCCGCCATTGCCCGTTCAGTTCCCACTCGCCGTCGGCCAGGTTGCTGATGCTTCGCCAGTAGAAGCCGAACTCCGGCAGTTTCAGGCGAGCTTTGGGCCTGAACCTCGTGATCGGCTCCAGCAGTCCCTGCGTGGTGGTGCGGAGGATTGCACTTCCCTGAATGTCCAGCCATGGGCTGTTGAGGATGAGGCTTGATACCCGCCCCGGAAAGCGGTCTGCCCACAGCGACGCGACCAGGGCACCGGTGGAATGTGCCATGAGGGTGATGCCGGACGGCGGCATGCCGGTTCTGGCTGCGATGTCCTCGGCGAGGGTTTTCAATGCGGCGGCGATGTCGTCGTCGTACTCCGACAGGTCCGTTACGTACCCTGGGGTCTGCCATGGCCGCAGGCTTCGTCCATACTTCCGCAGGTCCAGGGCGTAGAAGGCAATACCGCGGTCGCTGAAGAAGTGAGCCAGCTCGTGCTGGAAGAAGTAGTCGCTCCAGCCATGGAGGTACAGCACAGCCCGCACTGCCGACGCCGGTCTATTGCGTTCGCGCAGTCGTTTCAGTGCCGCGCGCGCTGTGCTGCGCAGGCCGGCCGGCGCCGCCACGGCGGGCGGGGTATAGGAGATGAGCGTGGCTACGCAAGGGCCCTCCTCATCTGCGCCAAGGTGAAGTTCGGTCAAGGCAAATCCGTCGCCCAGGTGGTCCGGCTGCCAGTTGATGCCCATTGGTCGAGGATATCGATGCCATCGTCAACTTGGTGAAGCGGCAGCGGCCGTGGCAACTTTGATCTCATGCGAATTTATCCCGCCTTCTTCCGCGTCGTCTTCAGCGGTATGGACCCTGAGCGCGCGCACCGGATCGGCTTCAGCCTGATCCGGTGGACGGGCAGGACCCCGGCGGGCAGTGTGCTGCGCCGTATCACTGCGCCCTCCGCCGAACTGCGGACGACGGCGTTCGGCGTCACCTTCCCGTCACCGTTCGGGCTGGCGGCCGGTTTCGACAAGGAGGGACATGGCATCGCCGCCTTGACGGACCTCGGCTTCGGCCATGTGGAGATCGGAACGATCACCGGACAGGCCCAGCCGGGAAATCCGAAGCCGCGGCTGTTTCGGCTGGTTCATGACCGGGCGGTGATCAACCGGATGGGATTCAATAACGACGGCGCGGCTGCGGTTGCTCCGCGCATCGCCGCTGCACGGCGGACACTTGAGAAGCGCTACCCGTCGATACGGCCTGTCATCGGTGTGAATATCGGCAAAACGAAAACAGTGGACCTGCGCGATGCGGTGGCCGACTACCGAATCTCCGCCAGGGAGCTGGCCCCGGTTGCCGACTACCTGGTGGTCAACGTCAGTTCACCCAACACGCCGGGACTCCGCCTGCTGCAAAGTGTCCGCTCCCTCCGCCCGCTCCTGAAAGCCGTGCGTAAGGCGGCCGATGAGAGCGCGGGCCGTCACATACCGCTGCTGGTGAAAATCGCACCGGACCTGAGCAACGAGGATATCGATGAGGTAGCGGCTCTGGCCCTGGAGCTGGAACTGGACGGCATCATTGCAACAAACACCACCATTACCCGCGGGGGCCTTGTGACCGACGCGGAAACCGTGATGGCCTGTGGGGTGGGTGGGCTGAGTGGTGCTCCGCTCAAGGAACGGTCCCAAGAGGTCCTCAAGCGCTTACGGGAGGCAGCCGGTCCCGAACTGGCCCTGATCTCGGTGGGCGGAGTGGAAACAGCGGACGACGTCGTCGATCGCCTCAACGCTGGAGCCACCCTTGTGCAGGGCTACACAGCATTTCTTTACGAGGGCCCGTTTTGGGCATCGTCAATCAACCGCGCGCTGAGGAAACGCCTGCCTCTGAACCGCTGAAGCGGAGCGCGATGTTCCGCCGCTAAGCGGGGAACTGGCCGCGCTTTACCTGCGGCTTGGGCAGCCGCAGCCGCCGGATCTGCATTGCACGTGAGATTCCATACCAGAGATCCCCGCGTCCCGGTTCGCCGAACTTTTCCGTCAGCCGCGCCTTGAGCTTGCGGCGCAGGAGAAGACAGTCAACGATCACGGCCATGATGATCACCCAGAAGGTGAGCATGACGTAGCCCTGAAGAGTCAGATTGGGAATGAAGCTCAGGAAGACGAAGACCAGCGCCGCAAACATCAGGAACTCGGCGACATTCCAGCGGGCGTCCACATAGTCACGGACATAGCGTCGGGCTGGGCCCTTGTCCCGGAACGGCAAATGCCGCTCATCACCGTTCTCGAGGGCACGCCGCATGCGCAGTTGGTCTTCGCGCCGTGCCAGCCGGCTGGCGTCCCGCGCGGCCTTCCGATCATTAGGAACCAGGGGTCGCTTTCGAGCCGCCTCCTGGACGCTGCGCCTGGGCGTGGGCGCGCCCTTGCCGGCCGTTCTCAATCGTTGCTCCTCCGCAGCCTGTTCGGCGGGATTCTCAACAACGGCAGCGTCTCTTTTTCGTCCAAACACCCCTCTAGGATACCCGTCCTGCGGGTCGTGTGTTCCGCACCCGTGTGTAGGCTCGAAGGCATGAATATGCTTCCTACCACTGCCCTCCCGGACACCACCGTTGCTGCCCTGCGTTCCACCGTCGACTCGGCGTTCAGCCGGACGGTCGAAGAGCTCAAATCGCTCGTCGCCATTCCCGGTGTGGCCTGGGCGGCGTTCGACCCCGCGGAACTTGATCGCAGCGCCGAGGCGGTTGCTTCGCTTGTGAGGTCCACGGGAATCGGGGATGTGCAGATTCTCCGCGTGGACAACAACGGCACGCCGGGTGGTCCTGCCGTCGTCGGACGGCGGCCTGCTGCTGCAGGGAAACCCACCATTCTCCTGTACGCGCACCATGACGTTCAGCCTCCCGGTGAACGGGACCTGTGGGAGAGCGAGCCGTTCATCGCGGAGGAGCGCGGTGACCGGTTGTACGGCAGGGGAGCGGCCGACGACAAAGCCGGCATCATGGCCCACATCGCGGCGGTCCGTGCGGTCGTTAATGTCCTGGGGGAGGACCTTGGACTGGGCATCACCCTGTTCATCGAGGGCGAGGAGGAGGCTGGATCGCCAACGTTCCGCAGTTTCCTCGAGGAACACCGTGAACTTCTGCGCTCCGACGTCATCGTGGTGGCGGACTCAAGCAACTGGAAGGTCGGCGTTCCTGCCCTCACAACCAGCCTGCGCGGATTGGTTGACGGGACCATAGAGGTCAGAGTCCTCGAACACGCGGTCCATTCGGGTATGTTCGGCGGCCCCGTGCTGGACGCGCCGACCCTGCTTGCGCGGCTCATTTCGACACTCCACGACGACGACGGAAGCGTCGCCATCGAGGGGCTTGTTTCGACCGACGACGCGGATGTGGACTACCCGGAAGCAGATTATCGCGCGGATGCTTCGGTTCTCGACGGCGTGCAGCTGGCAGGCACCGGCTCACTTGCCTCGCGGCTATGGACGAAGCCCGCGCTGTCCATCATCGGCATCGATGCGCCAGGCGTGGCTGTATCGTCCAACACACTGTTGCCTACAGCGCGGGCGAAGTTCAGCCTTCGGCTTGCTCCCGGCCAGGACCCGCAGGAGGCTATGGCCGCCGTCGAGCGCCATGTGCGCGCCCATGTCCCGTTCGGGGCCGCGGTAACGTTCACGCCGGGGGAGTCAGGCAACCCCTTCTCCACCGATACAACGAAGCCTGCGGCCCAGATCGCACTATGGGCGTTGCAGACCGCCTGGGGAACGCAGGCCGTGGAAGCCGGAATCGGGGGATCCATACCGTTCATAGCCGATCTGACGGAGGTCTATCCGGAAGCGCAGATTCTGGTGACCGGCGTCGAAGATCCAGACTCCAGGGCGCACAGTGCCAACGAATCACTCCACCTGGGCGAGTTCAACCGTGCGGTGCTCGCGGAGGCGCTGATCCTCGCGCGGCTCAACGCCGGCGGCTGATCAGGTCACAACCGGGCCGCCCATGCTTCGGGGCGGCCCGGAATGTTTGAGGTGGATGGTTTGTTACACAGCTGGGCAGGCTGTGCGCACCGGACGTACCATGGGACGGACAGCTCTGCGAGGCGCTGAGAGCCACACGCCGCCCGGCGTCGTATCCGAGGCGCGCGAGTCGGCGTGGCGGGCACAAAGTTAAGGAGAACGCACATCATGAGCACATCAACGAGCGAACCGACCATCCAGACGGCCGCAGACACCGAACTGCCGGTCCATGAGGTCAACCTGTCGGATGTTGCTGCCGGCAAGGTACGCAGCCTCCTTGAGCAGGAGGGACGGACGGACCTGCGTCTGCGCGTAGCGGTGCAGCCCGGAGGATGTTCGGGCCTGATCTACCAGCTCTACTTCGATGAACGGGTGCTTGATGGGGATGCGGTCCGTGACTTTGACGGCGTGGAGGTCATTGTCGACCGCATGAGCGTTCCCTACCTCGCCGGGGCCTCCATCGACTTTGAGGACACCATTTCCAAACAGGGCTTCACCATCGACAACCCGAACGCCGGCGGGTCCTGCGCATGCGGTGACTCCTTCCATTAGGAGTCCATCCCGAAAGTGAACTCCAAAGCCCCCGTCACGTATCCGAAACAGGTACGGACGGGGGCTTTGTTGTCACACGATGGCTGCCGTTGCGGGTAAGCTCTACAGTGAGTAGTAAAACTGAAAGTGCATCGCGTTTGAGTAGCAGCTCAGGCAGCGTCGTGCACGGAAATGCTGCCACCGTCGGTGGCACCGCACGTGAGAAAAGGAAGGGCCGTCTGTGAGTTCGCAGGACCGAACCGGCAGCCGACGCGCGAAGATTTTCAAGGTCTCAAGCCTCGTGGTCGTGGCTGCGCTGTTCTTGTCTGGTTGTTCATCAGAAGTCCAAAAAGGTTGGTTACCCACCGAGCGTGACACCACCAATCACACCGGCCGGATCATTGACCTGTGGGTCAACTCCTGGATTGCCGCCCTGATAGTAGGCGTCATCACCTGGGGCCTGATCATCTGGTGCATCGTCGCGTACCGACGTCGTCGCAATGAGACCGGGTACCCGCGACAGATCAGCTATAACCTTCCGCTGGAAGTGTTCTATCTGACCATCCCGATCTTCATGGTGCTGGTGCTTTTCTACTTCACCGACCGCGACCAGCAGATCATCGACGCACGTGTTGAGGACCCGGACGTCATCATCGATGTGCGCGGCAAGCAGTGGTCGTGGGACTTCAACTACGTTCTTGAGGACAAGTACTCTTCAGGGGTCCAGGCTCAACTCGACGGCGAGCCAGGCGTGCCGGAAACTCTTCCGACGCTCTATCTGCCGGTTGACCAGACGGTTGAGTTCCGTCTCAACGCGCGTGACGTCATCCATTCGTTCTGGATTCCGGCCTTCCTGCAGAAGCGCGACATGATCCCCGAACGGGAAAACTACATCACCCTGACTCCCACGCGTGAGGGCGTCTTCGAAGGGAAGTGCGCCGAGTTGTGCGGCGAGTACCACTCGGAGATGTTGTTCAACGTAGCGGTTGTGTCTGAGGAGGAGTACCAGTCTTATCTGGAAACCCTTGAGGACGGCCAGCTGGGCGAAGAGTATGACCGCAATCCGCAGACTGTTACCGGCGAGAGCCCCAGCGGAGCTGACGAGCAAATTGGGCAGGATTAATTAGATGTCTACTTACGAGTACACCGCCGAGGACGCCGGCACTACGGTCGCCCCGCGGGTTGTTCCGCGGTCCAAGGGACGCATAGTCGTCAACTGGATCACCTCTACTGATCACAAGACCATCGGGTATATGTACCTGATCGCCTCGTTCGTGTTCTTCTGCCTTGGCGGCGTGATGGCGCTAGTCATCCGCGCCGAGCTGTTCGAGCCTGGTATGCAGATCCTGCAGACCAAGGAGCAGTACAACCAGCTGTTCACCATGCATGGCACCGTCATGCTGCTCATGTTCGCTACCCCGCTGTTCGCCGGGTTCACGAACGTCATCATGCCGTTGCAGATCGGCGCACCCGACGTGGCTTTCCCCCGGCTGAATGCGCTGGCTTTCTGGTTCTTCCTCTTCGGCAGCACCATCGCAGTCTCCGGGTTCATCACGCCGCAGGGCGCGGCATCGTTTGGCTGGTTCGCGTACGCTCCGCTGTCGAATACGACCTTTTCTCCCGGGGTTGGTGGTGACCTGTGGGTCTTTGGGCTTGCGCTTTCGGGATTCGGCACCATCCTCGGCGCTGTCAACTTCATCACCACAATCATTTGCATGCGTGCTCCCGGCATGACGATGTGGCGTATGCCGATCTTCACCTGGAACGCACTGGTCACGTCGATACTCGTTTTGATGGCGTTCCCCCCGCTGGCGGCCGCGCTGTTTGCGCTTGGCGCCGACCGTCGGTTCGGAGCACACATTTTCGATCCGGATAACGGGGGAGCGATCCTGTGGCAGCACCTCTTCTGGTTCTTCGGACACCCAGAGGTGTACATCATTGCGCTTCCGTTCTTCGGCATAGTGTCCGAGATATTCCCTGTCTTCAGCCGCAAGCCAGTCTTCGGCTACAAGGGACTGGTCTTCGCAACGATCGCCATTGCGGCGCTGTCCGTGACGGTGTGGGCACACCACATGTACGTGACCGGCGCTGTTCTGCTGCCGTTCTTCGCTTTCATGACCATGCTGATCGCAGTGCCCACCGGAGTGAAGTTCTTCAACTGGATCGGCACAATGTGGCGGGGTTCAATCACCTTCGAAACCCCGATGCTCTGGAGCCTCGGTTTCCTTGTCACCTTCCTGTTCGGTGGCCTGACCGGCATCATCCTTGCGTCACCGCCACTGGACTTCCATGTGTCCGACACCTACTTTGTGGTGGCTCACTTCCATTACGTGGTCTTCGGTACCGTGGTCTTCGCGATGTTCGCCGGCTTCTACTTCTGGTGGCCGAAATGGACCGGCAAGATGCTGAACGAGCGGTTGGGCAAAATCCACTTCTGGCTCCTGTTCCTCGGCTTCCACGGGACGTTCCTGATTCAGCACTGGCTCGGTGTCATCGGGATGCCCCGCCGTTACGCCGACTATCTGCCTGAGGACATGTTCACCGCTATGAACCAGTTCTCCACCATTGCCTCCTTCGTTCTGGGAGCATCGTTGATTCCATTCTTCTGGAACGTCTACATCACGTGGCGCAGCGGCACCAAGGTCGAGGTCGACGATCCGTGGGGCTTCGGAGCGTCGCTGGAGTGGGCTACTTCCTGCCCGCCACCACGACACAACTTCACCTCCCTGCCCCGTATCCGCTCGGAGCGGCCGGCACTGGACCTGCACCACCCGGAGCTGGCGCAGTGGCACACTCCCAGTTCACCGGCAGGCCAGCTGCTCGGATCCGCTGATCGGAAGGACGCTTAAGTGAAGGTAGAAACACGACTGTTCCTCCTGCTGGTGCCCTTCTTCGTGCCGGTGGCCATCGTTTACGGATTTCTGACCAACTGGACTGAGTGGGTCGGCATTCTGGGGATTCTCCTGGTGGGCGGACTCTCCGCAATGATCGGCTTCTATTTGGGCTTCACTGGTCGACGCGTCGGGCTGCGTCCTGAGGATCGCCGCGATGCGGAAATTCACGAAGGATCAGGCGAACAGGGTCACTTCAGCCCTTGGAGCTGGTGGCCCCTCGTCCTCGGCCTATCTGCTGCAGGAGGGTTCCTGGGACTCGCTGTAGGCTGGTGGATCGTATACGTCGCCGCCGGGCTTGCAGCCATCGCGCTCGTCGGTTGGGTGTTTGAGTACAGCAGGGGAGACCACGCCCACTAGGCGCCTACGAAGCGCTTCATCGAAGGGTCCCGTACATTCAATGTGCGGGACCCTTTGTGCGTCATCCTTCGGCTAGCCGGAATTCCTCCCATTTCCCAGGCTCCTCCTGCCGAGCTGTAGAATGGAGCGAGCATACCGGTCTAGTTCACTGGGGGTGGAACGCCCTTGCATACCAGGAGCCAACATGGCGGATCAGCTCAGCGCACTCAGCACTGCACTCAACGGCAGGGGCGCCAAGCACGTGCAGCTCCGCGAACTGCTGCGGGATTACATCCTGCGGCATGCGGAGCCTGGCACGGCCATCCCTTCCGAGCGAAAGCTGACCGAACACTTCGGCGTTGCGCGGATGACGGTACGCCATGCCATCGATGCGCTGGTCGCCGAAGATGTGTTGGAGCGCATCGTGGGCCTCGGCACCTTCGTTGCCCACACGAAAGTCGACCTGCAGATGAAGCTCACCTCATACAGTGAGGAGATGCACCGCCGGGGTATGGTGCCGGATGCCCGTGTACTCAGCTTCGAGCAGATGGCTGCCACGCCGCTCATTGCCCGCGAGTTGCAGATCGAGCAGGGACTCCCGGTTGTGAGGTTCCGGCGTCAGTTGCTGGCGGATCGTGAACCCATGAGCGTGGATGAGAACTTCATTCCGGCACACCGTGTACCGGGAATGCTTGATGATGACCCGCCCACGTCCCTGTACAACGTTCTCAGCGAGAAGTATGGGCTCGTTATGGAATGGGGAGAAGATACAGTGGAGGCGACTGCGGCATCGCCGTCCATTGCCCGCTTGCTGAACGTCGAGATGGGCGCGCCGCTCCTGAAGATTCAGCGGCACGCCTATGTTGCCCGCGCGATGGTGGACTATTCCGTCTCGTATTACCGGGCCGACCGCTACAAGCTCTGGGTTCCGCTTCAGCGCCCGGGCGTTCGCACTCCCCGGACGTACACTGCCAAGCGCTTCAGCTGAGGTACCTGCCGGAAGGAAAGCCGGTAAGACAAAGGAGCGGGGCGCACAGTGTGCGCCCCGCTCCCTGGCCTTTCAGCCTCCACTACCTACTGGAGATGGCAGCCTTGTCATGCTCGTTCGCAACCTCGCCATGATGGCCGTGGGAGTGAGCTTCCTCGAGCTCGGCCGGCGTCACTGGTGCAACGCGATCCTCGAAGAAGAACTTCGAAGCCCACGCCCGGCCCTTCTCGCCCTTTGACACATGGCCATTCACATCCGCCTGGGCGGACAGGGCCTCGGGGGAATCGAAGCTCACCAACTTGTACCGCTTGTACTCATCCACCGGCTCGTGAACCTCGATGAATTCGCCGTGAGGAAGCCGCACGATGCGACCGGTCTCGCGGCCATGGAGCACAATTTCGCGGTCCTTGCGCTGAAGAGCCAACGCAATCCGGCGGGCGACGATGAATCCGATGAACGGACCGATGATCACCAGAGCCCGGAGCCAATAGGTCACGTCATTCAGCGAGACCATGAAGTGCGTAGCGATGAGGTCGGAGCTGGCTGCTGCCCACATGACGCAGTAGAACACGACGCCTGCCACGCCGATGCCGGTGCGGGTAGGAGCATTACGCGGCCGGTCGAGCAAGTGCTTCTCGCGGCGGTCCTTGGTTACCCAGGCTTCGATCCACGGCCAGGCGAACAGGAGCGTGAAGACGATACCTGCAGGCACGAGCGCAGGGAACAGGACGTTCAGCGAGAGCGTATTGGTGCCCCAGGGGAACGGAATCTGCCACTCGAAGGGGAGACCAGCCAGGATGCCAGGCATAAGCCGCAGCGCGCCATCTACCCAACCGATGTACCAGTCCGGCTGCGTGCCGGCAGAAACAGGGGAGGGGTCGTAGGGTCCGTAGTTCCAGATCGGGTTGATTGTGAACGCTGCCGATATGGCGGCGATGATACCGAAGACAATGAAGAAGAAACCGCCCGCCTTGGCAGCATACACAGGGCCAACCGGGTAGCCCACCACATTGTCGTTGGTGCGGCCGGGGCCGGGGAACTGAGTGTGCTTGTGAACAACGACCAGGAAAAGGTGCATCGCGATCAGAAGGAGAATCAGAGCGGGAATCAGGAGTATGTGGAGCACATACAGGCGCGGAATGATGACGGTGCCCGGGAATTCACCCCCGAACAGGAAGAAGCTGATGTAGGTTCCCACCACCGGAATGGATTTGATCACGCCGTCGATGATACGAAGACCGTTACCGGAAAGAAGGTCGTCCGGAAGCGAGTATCCGGTGAATCCTGCGGCCATCGCCAGGATGAGCAGAACACCTCCGATGACCCAGTTCAGCTCTCGTGGCCGGCGGAATGCACCGGTGAAGAAAACCCGAAGCATGTGCACCGACACTGCAGCGACGAAGAGCAAGGCCGACCAATGGTGTACCTGGCGCATAAACAGCCCGCCGCGGATATCAAACGAGATATCCAGCGAGGAAGCGTACGCCATGGACATTTCGATACCACGCAACGGTACGTAGCTGCCTTCGTAGTGTGTTTCGGCCATCGAAGGGTCGAAGAAGAAGGTCAGGAAGGTGCCGGAGAGCAAAAGGATAACGAAGGAGTAAAGCGCGACCTCGCCGAACATGAAAGTCCAGTGGTCGGGGAAGATCTTTCGCCCAAGCTCTTTGACGATGGCGGAACCGCCAACGCGGGTGTCGACGAAGTTGGTGATCTTGCCAACGCTGGTTTTTGGCTGGTACTGGTGTCCAGTTGCGGTGCTGCTCACACTCCACGCTCCCAGTAACTTGGTCCTACGGGTTCTTGGAAGTCACTCGTCGCTACCAGGTAACCTTCATCATCCACCGAGATGGGCAGTTGTGGTAGCGGCCGGACGGCCGGGCCGAAGATGACCTTGCACTCCTGAGTGAGATCGAAGGTCGACTGATGGCACGGACAGAGCAGGTGATGAGTCTGCTGCTCGTAAAGGGCCACAGGGCAGCCCACGTGGGTACAGATCTTTGAGTAGGCAACAATGCCGTCATAGCCCCAGTCCTCACGCCCCGGAGACGGGTTCAGCGATTCCGGGCTCAGGCGCATCAGGAGGACAACGGCCTTCGCCTTTTCCTCCAGCTTGTGTTCAGCCTCATTGAGGCCCTCCGGGATGACGTGGAACGCCGAGCCCATGGTGACGTCCGATGCCCTGATCGGCGTGCCGCTCGGATCGCGGGTCAAGCGAACGCCTTCATCCCACATGGTCTGGCGAAGCACATCACCGGGCAGGGGACCAAGGTCGCGGAAGATTGCTATGGCCGGGAAGATTGCGAGGATTCCGGCGCCGAGGAGCGTATTGCGGATCAGCGGGCGTCGCTTGATTCCGGATTCTTCCAGGATGTCGCCAACGATCTTCTCGGCGTCAGCCCGGTCTGCTTCCGGTCGGATCTCGTGCCGGTCCTCAGCAATTTCATGGTCGGGCATCAGGGTTTTTGCCCAGTGCACGATCCCGACGCCAATGCCGAGCATGGCAAATGCGGTTCCCAAACCAAGGAGCAGGTTCTGAAGGCGGAGGGTTCCGATGGTCTGATCGAGCGGTATGAAGAAATACCCGAAGAAGAAAAGCAGGGTACCGAAGATGGAGACGAGGAACAGCACTCCCACCTGGCGCTCTGCGCGCTTCTCTGCGCGGGGATCGGTGTCAGCCAAGCGCGGCCGGTGCGGCGGGAGTCCAGGGTCCTGGAACTTCTGCACGCCGCCCTGACCAGGTTTAGCTACGGTAACCGCGTTCTCCGGGCTGCCGTGACTATGGTCGGCCATGATCCCTCTCATCCTTCTTTAGAAACTTCACTCGTCAATCCTGTGTAGTTGGTTATTCTGCGGCATCCGCCCGCTACGAGGAGCGGGATGTCAGCCAGACTGTGAATGCGATGATCACTCCGAGCCCTGCAACCCAGATGAAGAGACCTTCTGACACCGGTCCGAGAGAACCGAGGTCCGCTCCGCCCGGGGAACCCTGCTCTTCAATGATGTTGAGGAAGGCGATAATGTCCTGTTTGTCTTCTGGGGTGATGTTTGCGTCGCTGAATACCGGCATGTTCTGAGGCCCGGTGACCATTGCCTCGTAGATGTGCTTGTCGGTCACGCCTTCGAGCGCCGGGGCGAACTTGCCCCGGGTCAAGGCTCCACCTGCGGCCGCAGCGTTGTGGCACATTGCGCAGTTCACCCGAAAGAGTTCACCGCCGGCGGCGGGGTCGGCACCTTCAAGGCCGAGTTCCTCCTCGCCTGGAATGGACGGACCGGCACCTAGTGAGGCAACGTAGGCCGCCATCTGCTGGATCTGCTCATCAGTGAACTGAACCGGCTTCTGCAGCGCCTGGGGGCCCTGCATCTGCAGCGGCATGCGCCCGGTGCCGACCTGGAAGTCAACGGACGCGGCTCCAACGCCGATCAGCGACGGGCCGTCCTCCGTACCGGAGGCACCCATGCCATGGCAGGTGGCGCAGTTGGCCACGAATAGCTTTTCGCCTTCTTCGATGTCACTGGCCGAGAAAGTGGTTTGTGCCTTGGCCTCGTTCGCGTTGCTCGCGACGGCGTAGATGCCACCTGTTAGCAACAATCCCATGAGCAGCAGCGCTATTGCTGCCAGGGGGTGACGCCGCCTCTGCGAAAGTGCCTTCACGTCCTGTTTCCTGCCTTCTGTATTGCTTCGGTACGTTCCACGATTGGTGTCAGCCATCTTCGCGACCGCCACGCTAATTCTACACCGGGTAGAAAAGGGTTCAAGAGCAATCTACTTCAAGAAGTAGATGATGATGAACAGCCCGATCCACACCACGTCAACGAAGTGCCAGTAATACGAAGTGACGATCGCCGACGTCGCTTCGAAATGCCCGAACCGTTTGGCTGCGTAAGCACGTCCGATGATGAAAAGGAAGGCGATCAGACCGCCGATCACGTGGAGTCCGTGGAAGCCGGTGGTGATGTAGAAGGACGACCCGTAGGCGTTTGCGGAGAGGGTGATTCCTTCGGCGACGAGCTCTGCGTACTCATAGGCCTGAACCGCAACGAAGACCGAGCCCATGAGGAAAGTCAGAAGATACCACTCGACCATGCCCCACCTGGCGATATTGAAGACGCCACCTACCCTGCGCGGCTGGAGCCGCTCTGCAGCGAACACACCCATCTGGCAGGTGAATGAGCTCGAGACCAGGATGATGGTGTTGATCAGCGCGAAGGGCACATTCAACTTCTCGGTTTCGGCAGCCCAGAGTTCACCGGACGTGGAGCGCAATGTGAAGTACATGGCGAAGAGTCCGGCAAAGAACATAAGTTCACTGGAAAGCCATACAACCGTGCCAACCGAGACCATGTTCGGCCGGTTCAGTGTTGGATGCGCAGTGGAGCTGGGGGCATGGGTCGCTGTCGTCACCCTGACATTATGTCTCTAAAAGTTCCCACTTCACCAATGCGAATCGGTGTCGGCGCGCCCCGCACGCACGCGCGGGTACGCAAGTTGCCAGTAACGGCGCGGGAGTAACAACGTGATGAGTTTCTACAATTCGTAGATAACCTAGGGGAGTGACCGCGATTCCCGCTTCCGAAGCCCCTGCAACCAGCTGGCCGCAGCTGATCTCCAAACTCATCGAGGGGAAGGATCTCACCGCGCCGCAGACCCGGTGGGCAATGGATTCCATCATGGAAGGGGTTGCCTCGCACGCCCAGGTCGCCGGATTCCTGGTGGGCCTGCGAGCAAAGGGTGAATCCGTCGAGGAACTGGTGGGGCTTGTCGAAGCGATGCTCTCGCGTGCCCACCGGATCGATGTGGCAGGGCCCGCCCTCGACATCGTGGGCACCGGGGGAGACGGCCTGAACACGCTCAACATCTCGACAATGTCCTCACTGGTGGCCGTCGGTGCCGGTGCCAGGGTAGTCAAGCACGGCAACCGCGGAGCCTCTTCGTCCTCAGGTGCCGCCGATGTCATCGAGGCGCTCGGAGTGCGGCTTGACCTGTCAGTTGACGACGTCGCGCGCTCGGCGGAAGAAGCAAACATCACCTTCTGCTTCGCGCAGGTCTTTCACCCGTCGATGCGCCACGTCGCTGTGCCGCGCAGGGAACTCGGTGTCCCTACCGCCTTTAATTTTTTGGGTCCGCTCAGTAACCCGGCCGGTGTCGAAGCGCAGGCCCTGGGTTGCGCGAGTGAACGTATGGCGCCGCTCATGGCAGGCGTTCTCGCTGCCCGCGGAGTCCGGGCGCTGGTCTTTCGGGGCAGCGACGGCCGCGACAAATTGACAACAAGCGGATCATCCACCGTCTGGGAGGTACGCGGCGGCGCCATCGCCGAACACACGGTCCACCCGGGTGATTTCGACCTGCCGGTGGCGACTGTCGAGGCCCTGCGAGGTTCCGACGCCCAAAGCAACGCGAGAGTGGTCCGTGCACTGCTGGCGGGGGAGAAGGGCCCGGTGCGGGACGCCGTCGTACTTAATGCGGCAGCGGGACTGACAGCGCTGGACACTGAGCACTCGGCCCCGCTCGTTGTGCGCATCAGGGCAAACATGCGCCGCGCAGAGCAGTCTATCGATTCCGGCGCAGCGCAGGCAGCGCTTGACCGGTGGATAGCCGTCACCAGCAGATAGCTGGGCGGTCAGCCCTCGAAGCCAAGGGAGAAGGCGGCGTCGAGATCATGCTTGGAGTAGGACCTGAACGCGATCTGGGTGGTGGTCGACTCGACGCCCTCCACCTTTGAGAGCCGGTCCGCAATCACATCCGCGAGATCTTCGTGGCGGTTCACCCGCGCAATGGCGATGAGATCCCATTCACCTGTGACTGAGTACACCTCGCTGATTCCCTCAAGCTCGGAGATCTCCTGGGCGCACTCCGGGATGCGGCTGGCGTCGGTCTGTATGAGTACGAAAGCGCTGATCATGTGGATGCTCCTTGGGTTCGGCTGGTGGCGGTTGTGGTGGGTGGTAGGGGACGACGGCGCCGCACGAGACGTGCACCGGCACGCGGTGCAGTGAGGAACAGTCCCAGGACGCCGAGCGCGACAATCTGGAAGGACACAGCCGCACCGTCACCGAACAGGACCCGAAGCGCCAGGCCGCCGGCCGCCGTGCCCAGCCATAACGGGAGTGCAGTGCGCAATAGCGAAAGCGCCCGCGGCCACGGGCGCAGAATCGCCGTGGTGACGAGGTATGCAACGAGGAAGGGGAGTGCTGTCCGAGCGACACCGGAGGCGGAAAACGTCCCGTAATGGGAGAGATGTCCGAGGAGCGCAAAGAGGGAAATCAGCACGACGTCGGTGGTCAGCCAGGCTGTATATCCGCGCCTGATTCTAGCCCGGCGGCCGGGACTCGCACTCCTCATAGCCCCAGCCTACTGGTTCAGGAAGCAGGAAACCGCGTGTGTGCACGGCCCCGGCGCAGTGCGATTCGGTGCCCACCTGTTCCATGGTTCCGAAACTCGATCTACCCTTGAAACATGTGCAGGAATATCAGGACACTCCATAATTTTGAGCCCTCCGCCACCAGCGAAGAGGTTCATGCGGCTGCGCTGCAGTACGTCCGGAAAATCAGTGGTGCCACCAAACCATCAAAGGCGAACCAGGAAGCCTTCGATCGCGCTGTGGACGAGATCGGATTCATCACCGAGCGACTCCTGGCGGAGCTGGTCACTTCAGCGCCGCCGAAGGACCGGGACGAGGAGGCCGCGAAGGCGAAGGAGCGTTCAGCGCGCCGGTTCGCAACGGCCTGACTGGTTCGGTCGGTTCCTGTTTTCGCACGATCAAAGAATCAGCGTGCGGAGTACTGGGAGTCGAAACTGTTCGTGGTGCACTATGGTGACGGAGCGCACCGCAAGCGTGCCTTGATGACAGGCACCGGTCGCCCCGGTGATGCGACACGAGGAGACCGATATGACCACCCGCCTGAATCCCTACCTTGGCTTCCGGGATACCGCCAAGGATGCGATGACCTACTACCAGACCGTCTTCGGTGGTGAACTGACTCTCAGCACGTTCCGGGATTTTCAAGCCAGCGAGGACGAGAGCGAGCTGGACAAGATCATGCACGGAATGCTGACCGCCGACAACGGAATGGTCCTGATGGCGGCAGATACTCCCAACAGCATGGACTACACCCCGGGCAATACGTTTTCCATTTCCCTCAGTGGCGAGGACGAAGGAGAGCTTCGCGTTTATTGGGACCGTCTGGCCGGCGAGGGAACAGTGACTGTTCCGCTCGAAGTTGCACCCTGGGGCGACCACTTCGGAATGTGCACTGACAAATACGGTGTTGCCTGGCTGATCAACATCGCCGGTAAGCCGCAGCAGTAGCGTCAGTGGGAATCCAATCCATAAGTTGACATAATGTCGATTATCGGCACTTTACGGGAGGGGTCGGGAAGCGGCAGGCCTGGCGTCTCGCGGCGCAACGTGCTGACGGTTCTGTGCCTGACGGAAATCACCAGTTGGGGTGTTCTCTTCTACGCCTTCCCGGTTCTTGCCGGTGAGATCAGTTCGACCACCGGTTGGACGCTGCCTGTTGTCAACGGCGCGTTCTCGACCGGACTGGTCTGTTCGGCGCTCACCGGACTGGCTGTCGGTCGGATTCTGGACCGCAGCGGGCCCCGGGCCGTGATGACAGCAGGGTCTGTCCTTGCCGGACCCTCGCTGTGCCTGGTCGCTCTGGCCGGTAGCCTACCGATGTTCTTCGCAGGCTGGGTGGCAACAGGAGTAGCCATGGGCATGGTGCTCTACCCGCCGGCGTTCGCCGCTGTGACGCGCTGGTGGAGCATTGGCCGCACCCGCGCGCTGACTATTCTCACCATTGTCGGCGGGCTGGCCAGTACCGTCTTTGCACCCCTGACAGCCTTCATTTCGACCGGTGTCGGTTGGCGCTCAACCTATCTGATCCTTGCGCTCGTACTTCTCGTCGTGACCGTTCCGGCACACTTTTTCGGGCTTCGCCGGCCATGGGAGCCACACCGGGCCGAGGCCTGCGGGGTAAAGCTCACGCACCGTCCGCCCAGTGATATCGCCAGGAGCGTGCCGTTTCTGGCACTCGTGGCGGCTGTCAGCCTGGCCGCCCTGGCGTCCTTCGCCGCCGTCGTCAATCTGGTTCCGCTGCTGACCGAGCGCGGGATCGACACCACGCTGGCCGCCACGGCACTGGGAATCGGCGGCGTCGGCCAGGTTCTCGGCCGCTTGGGCTACAGCCTCTTCGAACGGCTTCCGCTCCGCCTCCGGACCGCGCTGGTGCTCTTGGCAACAACGCTGACGACGGCGCTGCTCGGCCTTACAGAGACTCTCACCGCTGCACTACTGATCGCCCTCGCGGCCGGCGTGGCACGCGGAATCTTCACCCTCTTGCACGCAACCGCGGTTCCAGATCGCTGGGGGTCGGCACACTACGGCCGGCTGACGGCGCTCGTCGCCTCACCCATCACCCTGGCGACGGCGCTGGGCCCCTGGGCAGGCGCAGCTCTCGCCGCGCTGTTCGGAAGCTACTCGCGCGCGTTTCTCGTGCTCGCGGCTATCAACGCCCTCGCCATCCTGCTGGCGTTCTACAGCGTGCCGCGGGAGGTCACCCGCGCCGACCGGCGAACCTAGGATGGGATGATGAATCTCTCCACTCGCGAGAATATCCGGGCACTGGTACGCCACGTCGTCGAACAGGAACAGCCACCGATCGTCCAGCTGGGCGACCCGGTGCTGCGCAACCCCGCCGTGCCCTTCGACGGTCAGCTCGACGATTCTGAGCTGACCGGGCTTCTCGCCGTCATGCGCAGGGCCATGCATGACGCACCGGGGGTCGGGCTGGCTGCACCGCAACTGGGAATACCGCTGCGCCTGGCGGTCATCGAGGACATCATTCCCCAGCCCGACGGGATTGCCGAGCTCTGCGAGCGGCCGCCGCTTCCCTACTTCGCAGTGATCAACCCGGCATACACACCGATCGGCCGGGACACGTCGTCGTTCTTTGAAGGCTGCCTGTCGTTCAGCGGCTGGCAGGCCGTGGTTGAGCGGCATCGCACGGTACAGCTCGAATACCAGACTCCCGAAGGTATGCATGTCACCCGGCAGTTCACCGGATGGTCTGCCCGCATCGTCCAGCACGAAACCGATCACTTGAACGGCGCCATCTACATCGACAAGGCCAACACGCGATCGCTTGTCAGCAGTGCGGCTTACAGTGAGCACTGGGCGCAGCCCGGAATCGAACTGGCCCAGCGCTCACTCAACTTCTAGGTACTTGCACCGCACGTACGCCCTGGGTCAAGCCGGCTGGTTCTTCTTGCTCGGCAACTTGTCAGCCCACCACCGCAGGATGTGCTCGAACCGCTGCCGCCGGTGCCAGGGAGTGCCGGTCCGCGACAGCTCGTGCGTCTCCCCCGGAAAAATCAGCATTTCAGTTTCCACGCCGTGACGCTTCAATGCGGTGTAGTAACGCTGTGCCTGCTCAAGCGGACACCGCAGATCCTCCTCCGAGTGAATGACGAAAGTGGGAGTGCGGACCTTGTCGACGTGCGCATACGGGCTCTGCGCGCGCACCTTCTCGGGGTCCGCGCCGGTGTAGGCCTCGGAAAAGAACCAGCCGATGTCCGACGAGCCGATGAAGGATTCAGGATCGAGGAAGCCCCGTTCAACGATGGCGCCCTGGAAACGGTGGTCGTTCGCGATCAGCCAGGCTGTCAGGTAACCGCCATAGGAGCCGCCCATGACACCCAGCCGATCGCCGTCGAGCTGGTCATACTTCTCCACGGCGCCCTCAAGGAACGCGAGGACATCCTGCATGTCCACGGTGCCCATGGCCTCCTTGATCACGCGGCCATGCTCCTGGCCGTACCCTGCTGCGCCACGGGGATTGCACATGAGAACTGCGTACCCGGCCTCCAGGAACACCTGCGCCTCGTCGAAGTAGCCCCACCCGTATTGCGCATACGGGCCGCCGTGGATGTTGAGGAGGACAGGATGCGGGCCCTCTCCCTCGGGCACCAGGACCCACCCGTGCACGGGATAGCCGTCCGGCGCGCTGAACGTCTCCTCCTGCGGTTCGATGACGGTTGTCCCGGTGCGCAGAGCAGCCGAGAAGTCGGTCATCCGCGTCAACGACTGGCCGTCGATCCGCGCGAGCTCCCCCATGGTGCCCGGTCCCGTGTAGGCGACGACGACGATGCCGCCAACGCTTGCGGCGCCAGTCACGATGTATTCACCGTCCGCCAGGGTCTGCATAGCACCCTGGGAATCGACGCGGCGCAGATCTCCGGTGCCCCGGCTGCGGTTGAAGACAAGGACGCTGTCCGCTCCGGCAGGTACGACCTCGCCTACTTCCCCAAGGTCGAGAATTTCGGGGTCGGTCAGCACGCGCACCCGAGCCGGGTCGTCGGCCGGCGCAACGTACAGTGCCGCGTTTCGCGCGACGAAGTCGACGCCGCTTGGTGACAGCGAACTGCCCAGGTAGAAGAGCCACTGGCCATCCTCGCTGTGCACCGGGCTACCGCAGCTGATGAGTTCGTCGGTTAAGTTACTCAGGCGCTGCCGGTCGGTGCCGTCCAGGGCAATGGAATAGATGTCCGAGCGCAGGTTCGTCGCTGAATCCGGCTCCAGGGCTGCGCTGAACAGGATCCGCGAGCCGTCAGCGGAAAATGTCGGCGCAGAGTGGTCAGCATCGGCATCGGTGAGCTGTCTGGGCTCCGCGAACGCCGACGGTGTGTCCTCCTGCCCGGAGTGTGCCGCCCGCCCGACAGGCGTCACGAAAGGCTCCTCCCCCAGCGACGGAACGTCCAGGAGGAACAACTGGGACCGCTTATCCGCGATGTAGCCGGCACCGTTCATCTGGTACTTGAAGCCGGTGATGAGGCGCGGATCCTCCTGTCCGCCCGATACGCCGTCCACTGTGCCGTAGCGGCCGTCTTCGGGCACACGAGCGGAGAACACCAGTTGCCGGGAGTCGGGTGACCATTCAAACCCGGATACGCCGAGCGGCCGATCCGTCAGCTGCTGCGGCTCCCCTCCCCTGCTGTCCGCAAGATATACCTGGGGCTTACCGTCCTGGTTTGTCCGCAGGAAGGCAAGCGCAGCGCCGTCGGGTGAGTATGTGGGTGAGGTATCCCGGAAGCCACGGGTGAGGCGGCGGGGTGCACCCTCGCCCAGCGGCACCTCCCATAGCTGACCGACGTAAGCGTCGGCGTCGTAGTCCGGCCGGGTTACGGAGACTACGCAGCGTTCGGCGTCCGGGTGGAGCGAGGGTGCGCTTACTGAATTGAGCAGATCAAGTGTGTTTGGTTTCACAGTCCGAGACTATGCCTTTGAGCCGCTGCCGCTCAAAGTGGGAATGGGTCCACTTACGATGGTGGGGTGCCGACTCACCCGGAATCCGTCCTCCTCTGCCCGGTCTGTCGGGATCCGCTGACGGTACGTTCTGCCGTTCCAACAGGGAGATCAAGGGACCACGGCACTCCGCGCGTCCTCTGCTGCGCGCGGGGACACCGCTTCGACGCGGCACGACAGGGTTACTTCAATCTGTTGACCGGGCGGGGAACCGGGTTCAGACCGGATACCGCAGCGATGGTGCAGGCACGTATCGATTTCCTTGAGAAAGGCCACTTCGAGCCGCTCGCGAACGCGGTGATAGCTACCGCACAGAGATTCAGCGGAAAGCAGCCCCTGGTCCTGGATGTCGGAGCGGGCACCGGGTACTACCTCAATGCGCTTCAGGAACAGGTGTCCGTCTCTGCAGCGGTGGCGCTCGACATATCGAAGTATGCATTGAGGCGGTCAGCCAGACTGCTGCCGGATGCGCTGTGCCTCGTGTGCGATGTCTGGCGACCACTGCCGGTGGCTGGAGAGAGCGTGGACCTGCTTCTTAACATCTTCGCTCCGCGGAACGTACCTGAGTTCGCGCGGGTTTGCCGGGACGAAGGGGTTGCGCTGGTGGTCACTCCGCTGCCGCACCATCTTCGGGAAATTGCGGAACCTGCGGGACTCCTCGACATCCGACCAGGGAAGGACATCGAGGTTGCCGCCTCCATGGCCGACTTCTTTGACGTGGTTGACAACGTGAGAGTCGAATTCACGATGGCCCTCTCCCCCGTGGATGTCAGCAATGTAGCGACCATGGGCCCGGCGGGCCACCACAACCTGCCCGGTGATGTCGATCCCCTTCCGCACTCTGCGGACACTACTGCGGCATTCAGCGTTCAGGTCTTCCGCCGGCGCCCACGCACGAGAGATTAGCGGGTCGGGATATTCCGCGAGGGCTATATTTCGTTGCGGGTGTTTGGCATGATGGTAGGAGGCACATGCGGGCGAATTGCGGTGTTGGCAGTGCCGCCACTGAGGGGAAGACGTGATGCTTGACTGGCTGGTACAGAACACCTGGATACTTTGGCTCGTACTTGTGCTCGGTCTGGCCGCCGTCGAGACGCTGACGCTTGACCTGTTCTTTCTCATGCTTGCAACGGGTGCCCTTGCCGGACTGGTGGGAGCCCTGGCCGGAGCCACCTTCTTCATCCAGGTTGTCGTCTTCTGCGTAGTCTCACTTCTGATGGTGCTGCTCGTTCGGCCAGTGGCCCTCAGGCACCTCAAACGCGGCTCGGCCGAGCAGCTCAGCAATATCGACCGACTGATCGGTGAGCAGGCACTCGCTTTGGAACCGGTGACTTCAGTGACTGGAACCGTCAAGATCGGTGGTGACACCTGGACCGCGCGCACCGCCGACGGCTCATCGCTGCCCGCCGGGAGCCGCGCCACTGTCTCTCGGATCGATGGGGCAACCGCCGTCGTCGTCGGCACACAGCAGGCCGAAAGCGGGCCGATCATCCCGTCGTGAGACGGGTCCTGCACCATTCACACAACAAGGGGAACCATGTTCACAGATTCAGGCGCAATCGGACTCACCATTGTTCTGATTGTTCTGATCGTTTTCGTTCTGATCATCCTGGTGAAATCCGTGAGGATCATTCCGCAGGCTCGCGCCGGCGTAGTTGAACGACTCGGAAAGTACCAGCGAACACTCCTGCCGGGACTGACAATCCTGATTCCGTTTGTCGATCGGCTGCTGCCGCTTCTCGACCTACGCGAACAGGTTGTCTCGTTTCCTCCGCAACCTGTGATTACCGAAGACAACCTGGTGGTGTCCATCGATACGGTTGTCTACTTCCAGGTGACGGACGCCCGCGCGGCGACCTATGAGATTGCCAATTACATCCAGGCTGTCGAACAGCTGACCACCACCACGCTTCGAAACGTCGTCGGCGGGCTGAATCTTGAAGAAGCGCTGACCTCTCGGGACCAGATCAATGGCCAACTCCGTGGAGTCCTTGATGACGCCACCGGACGGTGGGGTATCCGGGTCTCACGGGTAGAGCTCAAGGCGATTGATCCCCCGCACTCCATCCAGGACTCGATGGAGAAGCAGATGCGTGCAGAACGCGATCGTCGTGCTGCCATCCTCACTGCCGAAGGAACCAAGCAGTCCCAGATCCTCACCGCGGAGGGTCAACGGCAGGCCGCGATCCTCGCAGCCGAAGGTGATGCAAAGGCTGCCATTTTGAGGGCCGACGGTGAGTCGCAAGCCATTCAGAAAGTCTTCGACGCCATCCACAAGGGGAATCCGACCCAGAAGCTACTCGCTTACCAATACCTGCAGACACTCCCAAAGCTCGCTCAGGGCAATTCAAACAAGCTGTGGATCATCCCAAGCGAAGTAGGGGAAGCGCTCAAGGGTATAGGTAACGTGTTGGGAGCACAGGATCGCGGGGATACGGACGATTCCGGCTATCCCGTACCGGCTGAGGACAACTCGCGCCCCTGACGTCCTCCATGGAGGTCACCTTGTCAGCTTTACCCCGCTGCTCGAATTGGGCTATCCCACAAGCTTCGGTAGAGTGGGGTGTTTGCCGGATAAGCGCACCGTCGGGAACAGACGACGGTTGAGTGACGTTACACCTATGTGACGCGGCGTTGACGTCGTTGTGCTGTACGCCCAAAGGGAGTGCGGCAGAGGCATCTGGGAGTCCAGGATGCCATACGTAGTTTAGGGAGAAAAGATGAGCGACCGTAGCCTGCGGGGTATGCGCCTTGGCGCCCAGAGCATGGAGACTGAGTCCGGCGTGGAGCCGGCGCCCCGCCAGCGTGTTGAGTACCGTTGCGAGGACGGCGAACGCGTCTTTGTGACCTTCGCCGCTGAAGCGGAGATTCCTCCGGTGTGGGTTTCCAAGACCGGCAAGGAAGCGCTGCTGGTGGATGGGGAGCGTCCGGACACCTCCGGAGACAAACACGTCCGTACCCACTGGGACATGCTCCTGGAGCGCCGTTCCATGGCGGAGTTGGAGCAAATCCTTGAGGATCGCCTTACGATCCTCCGGGAGCGCCGCGGAGAGCGCCGCTCCGCCTGATTCATTCACGAGAGCCCGGGAACTTCGGATGAGTTCCCGGGCTCTTCGTTGTCGAACGTGTACTCCTGTCGTGCCGCGCGCCGAGTGCTCAGCCACCGGCCAGTGGCTGATTACCTGTCGGCTGGTCGCCCGGTTAGAGCCGACCACCGCGCTGCCAGACCCCATCGGGTGACGTTTGCAATGGCTTCGAAAACGATATTGCCGCTCATCTTGGAATCGCCATACTCACGCTCCACGAAGGTGATCGGTACCTCGACGATGCGGAGCCCGCTCTTGGCTACGCGGAACGTCATGTCGACCTGAAACCCGTAGCCAACAGAATCCACGGTGGCCAGATCGACGCTTTCGAGGGTCTCCCTGCGAAAAGCCCGATAACCGGCTGTGATGTCGCGGACCGTGAGACCCAGCATCGTCCGTGAATACAGGCTGCCTGCACGGGACAGCAGCTTGCGGTGGAACGGCCAGTTGACCACTGACCCTCCCGGAACCCAGCGGGACCCGATGACCAGGTGAGCGTTTGAGACGGCATCAAGCAGCGCTGGAAGTTGTTCCGGTTGATGTGACCCGTCAGCGTCCATTTCAACGAGGACGTCGTAGCCCCGCTCGAGCGCCCAGCGAAAACCGGCGATGTAGGCAGCCCCCAAACCCTCCTTGCCGTGCCGATGCAACACATGCACTGCGGGATCCTTGCCAGCGATCCTGTCCGCTACCG
Organism: Arthrobacter tumbae; assembly: GCF_016907495.1. NCBI lineage: Bacteria > Bacillati > Actinomycetota > Actinomycetes > Micrococcales > Micrococcaceae > Arthrobacter > Arthrobacter tumbae. Next base: position 3,502,752 of record NZ_JAFBCC010000001.1, on the reverse strand, counting down.
AGCCCGTGCCGTCTGGACTGTTGTCATCCACCACCAGGACATCCGAGTGCGGGACTGCCGCCCGAAGCCGGTCAAGTGTCAGCGGAAGGGACTGGCGCTCGTTGAAGGTGGGGATGATGGTGACAACGCGCACTCATGAACCTTTCGATGGGCGGGTGCGCTGGGCGCAGCAGCCGAAGAATCCGGACAGGCTTCCCAGTATAGGCAGATGCAATGAAGGCATTATGAACATGGTTACGGGTAGGCTCGCACGCCTTCGGGCCAGCAGTGACCAATCGATCGGCGCTGTTTTCTACTGACGTGCAAACCTACCCGTTGTGATTACCAAGCCTTTCACCGCACGAAAGTCCGCACCATTCACGTCTCTCGTCCCCTTCGGCGTCGCGGTATGCGGTGGCTCGGTCAGGTCTGTCCGGAATGCCGGATTTCAACCCGTAGATCTAAAAGCTTACGGCCTGTGGAGGACGTGTCAACAGCGCTTTGACCTGCTGTTTTATGCGTTTCTGCAGGTCAGCGTACCGGCCGGCAGCCGAGACTGTTTAGCTTTCCTCAAAGCCGGCGTTCATCGGGTGGCAAGCACGCCGCGGGTGTAAAGCTGTTTGCCGTGGTGCACGGTCTCAAGGCAACGCGGCTCGTTTCCGGTGTCCAGTGCGGGAAGCAGAGGTGTGCCTGCCCTCGGGTCGGTGCTCCACGACTGTACTCTGCTGTCCGGCGTCTGGACCATGAGTTCATCCACCTCCCACACCGCGTACGACGCCGGAGACCCGGGAACCAGTTGACCCAGCAATGGGTTGCCGGCACCCACTGCTCGCCATCCCGCACGGGTATGTGCAATGAATGCTGCGCGCGCAGAGACTCGTTCCTCCGGGCTGGCGTGCGTCATGCATGCCCGGACAGACTGCCACGGGGACATTCTGGTCACGGGTGAATCGGATCCCAGGCACACCGGCACGCCCTGATTCAAGAGGCTGCCCACCCGATTCATCGGCATATAGCGGTCATGGCCGAGGCGCTGTTCGTACAGGCCTCCCGGAGCTCCCCATAGCGCGTCGAAACCGGATTGGGCGCTGACGATCGCGCCGAAGTGGACCAGGCTGCGGATGGACTCGTCATCGGCCATCTCGACGTGTTCCAGGCGGTGCCTTGCAGCTCGCACCTTCTCGATTCCGTGAATTGCCGCGGCCTTTTCGAGCCCAGCGATTACCGTATCGAGTCCCTCGTCACCGATCACGTGGAAGCCGGCCTGCCTGCCCGCCGCCGTTGCCGCGCCGAGGTGGGAAGCGACGTCGTCGGCGTGCATGAAGGCGGTTCCACTGGAGTGTGGCGCATCAGCGTAAGGAACGCGCATGCGCGCTGTATGGGAGCCGATCGAACCGTCGACGTTGAGATCGCCGCCCAGCCCCAGTATCCGGCCGCCGAAACCATCGAGAACTGAGCGAAGCTCCTCCTCGGAGGTCACTGCCTGCCCCCAGTAGGCAAGAACTTCTGGATGCGGTCCTTCGAGCGAGAGCAGCGAAAGAACGTCCTCCCGCGGCGCAATGTGCGGTGCAGCCATTTCGACGACTGCGATGATTCCGTCCGCGGCCGCATGGTCCAGCGCGGTCCGCTGCAGTGTCGCCCGCTCAGCCGCACCGGGACTGCGGACGGCGGTCCGCGCGGCGAGGTGCGCCTCGCGGATGACGAACCCGTTGTCCCACCCAGCATGGGTGTGGAGGGCAAGCCGTTGTGCCAGGGACGCTGATACGACGGCGGAATGAACGTCAGCCCGGACAAGGTAGACGTCCCTGCCGCCGGTGGCGTTGTCGAGTTCTGCCGCTGTAGGCGGGCGTCGCTCGGACCACCGCGATTCGTCCCAGCCGTTCCCCATGATTGTTCCGGGGATACTTGCGGCAGCCTTGGCCACCAGTTCCAGCAGTTCGCCGAGGCTGTCGACCTCCGTAAGGTCAAGGGACGTGAGCGCTAGTCCGGTCTCGGTGGTGTGGAAGTGTGAATCGACGAAGCCGGGGGCTATGAGCGCTCCCTGGAGGTCAATCACCTCCATGCTGCTGTCCGCCAGCGACGCCGCCGCATGCTCAGACCCGACCCAGGCCACGGTGTCGCCCGTGACCAGCATCGCGGTTGCGAACGGATCGGCTGCACTATAGACGGAACCGTTGCGGTAAAGAACGGGCTTTCGATCATGTGGGGACACAGGCGTGCAACTTTCGGTGAGGTAAGCCGGCAGGCTATTCGGTAACGGCGGAGTAGGCGACGACGCCACGGCGGATGAGGTCGATCGAACTGATGCACAGGCGGCGGAAGCCAGGCGGAAGGTCCGGCACCTTTGCCAACTGATCGATGAGGTCGATGATCTGCTTTGCCCATCGTACGAAGTCCCCCGCAGCGAGATCGGTACCCTGCAGGGCGCTTTGGAGCCCCTTGCCGCGAGCCCACTTGTAGATGGGCCAGACCAGGCCGAAGTCGGGTTCGCTGGTGACCGAGAGGCGGTACTGCTCCTCCATGTCCGTCAGGCGTGACCACTGGCGGATAACGACGTCGATGGACGTTTCAAGAGACACTGACGGCATCCGTGGACGAAGGCCGCGCTCCTCCCGTTTGGCCTGGTAGACCAGCGCCGACGCAAACGCAGCGAGCTCCGCCGCATCGAGGTCGTCGAATGCGCCGTGTTCAAGCGACAGCGCGATCAGCAGATCCTTCTCGCCATAGATGCGGCGCAGCTTCTGGCCTGCCGGTGTGATGGCCAGACCCTGCTCAGCGTCTTCCTGCAGGTAGCCGTACTGAAGCAGGACTTCGGAAACCCTGTCAAACGTTTTCGCAATGGTGTTTGTGCGGCCCTGGATCTGTTGAGCCAGGCGATCGGTTTCCCGGCGCAGCTTCCACCATCGTTCTGCCCATCGGGCGTGGTTCTCGCGGTCGCTGCAGCCGTGGCAGGGATGCGCCCTGAGCCGGCGGCGGAGCTCAGCGATTGCCTTTTCCTGGCGTTCGGTACCGGTGCCGGGAAACTCGACCGGTGCCCGGGTGGTGGGCGGGCGCCTGTCGTTCAGGGAGTTCCTGAGAGAGGCGGCCAGATCCCGTCGGTCCTTCGGCTTTCGCGCGTCGAACTGTTTGGGGACCCGGACCCGCGAGAGGATGGCTACCGGCCCGTCGAGGTCCTGTACCGACAGCCGGCGAACGTGTTTTTCCATCGTGAGGACGGTGGGGCGGGGATCCCGCGTGGGGTCAGCAGAGAGTACGACGGCATAGCCGGCGATCCGACCGGCAGGAATATCGACAACATCGCCGGGGCGGAGTGCCTCAAGTGAGGCGGCAGCGGCGCTGCGCCGGTTCCGGGTGCCCGCCTTCGACGCGGCTGCCTCGAGATCGGACAATTCACGGCGGATCGACGAGTACTCGGAGAAGTCGCCGAGATGGCACGTCATCGCCTCCTCATAGCCCTTGAGGGATTCCTCGCGCGTGCGGACCTGACGGGCAAGGCCCACTACCGAGCGGTCAGCCTGGAACTGGGCGAACGACGTCTCAAGAATCTCCCGCGTCCGGTACTGTCCGAACTGCGAGACGAGGTTGATGCTCATGTTGTAGGTGGGCCGGAAGCTGGAGTTCAGCGGGTAAGTCCGGCGCGAGGCCAGACCAGCGACCGCCCCGGGATCCGTTCCCGATTGCCAGAGCACGACGGCGTGGCCCTCGACGTCGATCCCGCGCCGGCCCGCGCGGCCCGTGAGCTGCGTGTACTCCCCCGCCGTGATGTTTACGTGGGCCTCGCCATTGAACTTGTCAAGCTTCTCAAGCACCACGGACCGGGCCGGCATATTCACGCCAAGCGCCAGGGTTTCGGTGGCGAAAACGGCTTTGACCAGTCCCTCTTCGAAGAGCTTCTCCACGACCTCTTTGAAGGTAGTCAGCATTCCCGCATGATGTGCGGCGAATCCGCGGATCAATCCTTCGCGCCAGGACCAGAACCCGAGTATCTCCAGGTCTTCCTCGGGGATGTCGAGGGTTGCTTCATCGACGCGGTGGCTGATGATGCCGCGCTCGTACTCCGTGGTGAGCCACAATCCGGCGTCGAGACATTGTGTGACAGCCGCCTCGCAGCCGTTGCGCGAGAAGATAAAGGTGATGGCGGGCAGAAGGCCTTCCCTGTCAAGGGCGGCGATCACCTGAGGGCGGCTTGCCCGTCGTATCGCGGTCTGCGGCTGCTGGTAGCGGTTCGGGCCGCCGCGTCCGCGTTTGCCCCCTCCTGCCCCCCAGCGCGCCCTTTGATTCAATCGGGTTTCGGTGGTGGCCAGGTCCAGCAGCTCCGGGTTCACTGCGAACTTTTCTTCCGCACCGCTGGAGGAGCCCCCGGCCGCCGCCTCGTCGAAGGCGACCTCCCCGGCAAAGAGGTCGAGCAGGTCATGACCGACCATCACGTGCTGCCAGAGTGGTACGGGCCGGTGCTCGGAGACCACCACATCGGTGTCTCCCCGCACGGTATCCAACCAGGAACCGAATTCTTCGGCGTTGGACACCGTTGCGCTCAGGGAAACAACCTTGACTTCGGTTGGCAGGTGGATGATCACCTCTTCCCAGACCGCGCCACGGAACCGGTCAGCCAGGTAGTGCACTTCATCCATGACGACATAGCCGAGACCTGCCAGGGTGTCCGAGTCCGCATACAGCATGTTGCGGAGCACCTCGGTGGTCATGACGACGACGGGTGCTTCAGAGTTGATGCTCGTGTCGCCGGTGAGGAGGCCGACACGGTCGGCGCCGTGGACGGCCGCTAGCTCTGCGTATTTCTGATTGCTGAGCGCCTTGATGGGGGTGGTATAGAACGCCTTCAGGTTGTCCTTCAGCGCCATGTAGATGGCGAATTCCCCGACTACTGTCTTTCCTGCCCCCGTGGGCGCGGCCACGAGCACTCCCCGGCCCGCTTCGAGCGACATGCACGAATCACGCTGGAACTCGTCGAGTTCAAAACCCAGGGTCTGTTCGAACTGGTGAAGCCGGCTCTTCTCGTACCGGTTGCGTGCCTGCGCTGCCTGATACTGCTCGGCTGGGGAGGTCATGGATCAACCCTAGACTCTTCAGCGGTGCGGCTTCTGCACCCTGAGCCTGGGCTCAGAGTGCGTCGATCCCCGATGCGGTGTCAGCGTTCGCTTCAATATCTGCATCCCTCGCAGCGTTTCGCTTGTCGCGGCGTTTGTCATTGATCAGGCAGAGTGCAATTGCCACAAAGAACAGCAGCAGCAGTGGCACGGCAAGATAGAACATGCTCATGGCATCGCCTCCCGGTGCCGCCATCGCCGCGAAGAGGCAGATCAGGAATACGGTGACGCGCCATGACTTCAACACCTGCTTTCCTTTGATGACCCCGACAAGGTTGAGCCCGAAAAGCACCACAGGCAGGAGGAAGGCAATACCGAAGGCGAGCATCAGGCGCAGGAGGAAGGTTATGTACACAGGAACCGAAATGAGGTTTGCGAAACCCTCCGGCGTGAAGTCTGTCAGCACCCGCACGGCGCCGGGCAGGATCAGCCAGGCCAGGTAAAGGCCGCCGATGAACAGCGGGACGGCAACAGCGATGAAGCCGAGCGCAATGCGTCGTTCCTTTACCCGCAGTCCCGGAGTGATGAAGGCCCATAACTGGTAGAGCCAGACCGGGCTGGCAATAACGAGACCGAGGAAGACCGAGATCTGAATCATCAGGTCAAAAGGGGACCCGACGCCGTCGAAGTTCAGCGCCGCATTTCGTCCGTCAATCTCATTGATGTTCCGTACGGGCTCGGCCATCGCTTCGAGCACCGGGTTGTAGATGAAGAATCCGACGACGGTGCCCACTACGAGGGCGATGGCCGACTTGAAGAGCCGGTTGCGCGCCTCGATCAGATGTTCCTTGAGCGCCATCCTCCCCTCGGGGTTCGATTTGCGCCCTTTTACCCGTTGCATCCTGCTCAGTTGGTTGAGGACGTGCTGCCCGGTCCCGAGGGGCGGGTGGAACCGTGCTGGGGATCATTGGTCCGCTGTGCATCATCACGACGCGGCTGATCCACCACTCGCCCTTCGACCGGGGCGGAATCGTCAGGGTCAGTGGAACCGTTTTCTTCCTTCATCTGCCGGACTTCCGACTTGAAGATACGAAGCGACTGGCCGACGCTGCGCGCAAGACCCGGAAGTTTGGGCGCGCCAAACAGCAGGATCGCAAGAGCGATGATGATAAGGATGTGCCAACCCTGGATCTGCATGACGAATGTCCTCTCGGTGAGTCTAGGTTCAAGTCTAGGTCATAGGTGCGGTAAGTCACGCAGGAGCTGAGGCCGCCCGTGCAGTGAGCGCCGCCGCACTCTTCGCTCCAACCGCTGCCACCTACGCGTTCTGGAGGCAACGGCATTCCGAGCTCGGACCTCGGACGGATCCTTGAAGATGGCGAGCTGCACCGGGCGTACCTCAGCCGCCGGCTCCGATGCGTCAAAATCAGGTGCCAACAGCTCCGAAGCTCTCCCTGCCTCCTCCATGAGCGCGGTGAAACCACGAAAGATACGCCAGGCGAGGAAACCCAGAAAGAGAAGCGCCAGGGCGGTAAGCGCAAGCCACAAGAGAATCCACGTCCACCATTCCATGGGCCAAGTCTAGTTGCCGGTGCGCGGTGCGTAGACGGCCAGGGCTGCTTCGACGAAGCGCAGAGCGCTCTCCCGCTCGGTTTCCGGCTCCGCCACGCTGCATTCGCCACCGAGACTCGCCACCAGTCCGGGGAGCCAGGCGGAGGTGCTGACCATGATTTCCGCGGCGACCCTGCCGTCAGCGGTCGTGGCAGTTCGTTCGGCAGCATAGGACTCGACGATCCACTGCGCGCCCGGTGTCAGAACGAGCACAACGGCGCTGTGCGCGCCTGTTGGATCGAAAATGGCGGACGGCGTCTCCGCTTTGGCGGTGGCCGGCAGGTCGGTCAATTCGACCTGCTGCACCCGGTCAAGACGGAAGTTGCGCCGGCCGCCCGCGCTGTGACACCAGGCATCGAGATACCAGGCATCCTGGTGAAGGAATGCGCCGAGCGGCTCGACGAACCTCTCGGTCACCTCGTCGCGGGCAGGTACGACGTAGCGGAGGTGCAGCTGTCTCTGCTGCTCGATTCCGGCACGCACCGTGGCAAGGACGGGAGCTACTTCGTCTTCCGTGATCCTGGTGGCGATTGAGTCATTCATCCGCCCTGCGTCCCCTGCACCGGCGCGGAGCTTCTCCCGTGCCGAGCGGACCGCCGAGTCGTCAGGCAGGCCCGGGAGGTTGATCAGGGCGTCCAGCCCCACCAGCAACGCGCAGACTTCATCCAGCCCGAAGCGGATCGGATCGCCGAGGAACTGCGGGTCGCTGATGTGGATCCGGTCGTCTTCCAGCTGGATGTCGATCAGGCCGTCCGGATAAAAACGCGGGCCGCTGACGAAGATCAACTCGACATCCGTGATCAACTGAGCGGGAGAGATACCGAAGTCGCGGGCGGCTACGGCCACCTCCACCCCGGGGTGGTTAAGGAGATAGGGCACCAGGTCGAGCAACCGCAACAGTCGGTCCTCGGTTGAGCTGGTCGGCCTTCCGGAAGCTGGCTTCGCTGCCTTCCCGTCGAAAGAGTACGACGGCGGCGCGTCCCGCAGCGCCCGCGCCGCACCGTCCAGCCGGCGTCGTACTTCCGCTACGAGCGGTTCAGGGGAAAGCGCCTCTGCGTTCGACCCGAAGGAAGCGATCTCGCGCGCCGCCGCTCCTTCGTCGGCGTAGCTGAACTCAAGAGTGTCCCATCCCCCGCTTCTCGGTGTGGAGTTGGCACCGGGCCGCGTGCGGAGAAGGTGGCAGGTGCCCGTCCGGACGGCGACGGTCGCCCGTCGACCAAGGGCTTCCGCATTGAGTGTTGCGAGGGAAGCTGACATGGAGAAGTGGGGTGGAACACTGTAGATCGCGGTCTGCGTGGCGGGCGGCGTCGTCATGCGGCTGAGTCGGAACCAGCGCTCTGCCTTGCGGTCGAGATCGAAGCCGACTAGGTACCAGTGCCCAAACCGGCTTCCCATTCCCCACGGCTGCACCCTGCGCTCCCGTTCCTCCCCGGTGCTTGCCGCCCGGTACCCGAAGCGAACCGCTCGACGCGCGGAAGTGGCTTGCCAGAGCTCGTCCCAGAACGGTTCGTTTGTTTGGATACGGGCATCGATCGGAGGCGGCGGGGACAACTCCGCGCCTACTCCCCTGCCCTGCAACTTTCGTAGCGCGCGTGATGCCGCCGAACCCAGCGAAGCTTCCTTCCACATCCCTGCCGCGATGGTGAGAGCCGCCGATTCCGCAGCTGTGAAGCTCATCCCCGGGAGGCGATATTCGTCGGCATTGATCCGGTAACGGGTGGACGCATTGTCATTGTCGAACAAAGGGTCTTCCGTGAATGACTCAAGCGGGATCCCCTGTTCGCGCAGCGTTGCTTTGTCCCGGTCGAAGAGCTTCTCCCGTGCGGCAGCGGTGGGTGCCTGTTCGTACTGTTCGATCTCACGGAACAGTTCCTCCTTGGTCCATCCCTGGCGGGTGGACAGGAGCAGCATCACCAGGGTGAGCAGGCGTTCCGTTCGTTTCGCTGACACGGTGGCAAGGATACCTTCCCGGAGAGCTCCAACGATGAAGGGCGGGCAGCCACACCCGTTGGTGTTGCTACCCGCCCGATTTATCGGTCCGTTACCGGACGCCCATCAAATCCACGACGAAGATCAGTGACTCTCCCGGTGCGATGGCGGAGCCTGCACCGCTATCGCCGTACGCCAGATGCGGCGGGATCTCCAGCCGGCGCCGGCCGCCGACCTTCATACCCGCAATACCCTGATCCCATCCCTGGATGACCTGACCCACACCGATGCGGAAATCCAACGGCGCGCCGCGGTTCCACGACGAGTCGAATTCCTCTCCGGTGGAGAATGCCACGCCGACATAGTGGGCGGAGACGGTATCCCCCACCTGGGCTTCGCGGCCTGTCCCTTCGATCAGATCCTTGATGACGAGCTCCGCCGGAAGATCGCCGGGGAAATCGACCTCTGGCTTGGTGCGGTCATATTCGCGCTGTCCGAAAGACATAAGAACTCCTCTTACTCTGCGGGTACTTTTTCAACGACTTCGACATAGAAGGCAAGCGGTCCGGCCGGTCCCTGCGTAGCCTCGTCACCGTAAGCCATGACGGAGGGGATCACCAGGAGAACTTTTGCACCTTCCTTGAGACCGGACAGGCCTTGGGTCCATCCGGGAATAACCCCGCTGAGTGGGAACTCGGACGGCTCGCCGCGCTCAAAGCTGGAATCGAACTGTTCGCCCTGCCATGACCAACCGGTGTAGTTCGCAGCGATGGTGTCGGCCTCGGTGATTTCCTCGCCGGTACCTTCCTCGATGACTTTGACCACGAGGTCTGCCGGGGCTTCGTTGTCCGGGAATTCGATCGACGGAACGCCCTCGTCATCAAGCGTTACGGTAGGGAGCTGGCCGGCCTCTTCGAGGTCCGCTACTTCTTCGGAGGAAAGCTTCTTCGGCGGTGCGGGGGGCGTCTCAGCGCTGATGACCTTGAGAACGAGCAACTGATTCGGCGTCGCAGTCTCTTGTCCTTCGGGTATTTCGAGAGGCGCGGTGTAAGCGATCTGCGACCCGACCTTCGTCCCGACGAGCACTTCATAGAGCTCCGGGTCTACTTCTTTCAGCTGATCGGTGAGCTGCAGGGACTGCGGCTCACCGGCCTCGTACGAATTCTGAAGGACGCTACCGTCGTCGGCGTTCAGAAAGACCAGATGGAACTGCAGGTTCTGCCCGGCCTCAATGACCTCGCCGTCGCCTTCGGTGACAGCCCGGACTGCTGTGTCGGTGATATCAAGCGGGGCATCGAACTCCACTTCAGGTGCGGTGTCCGGTCCGGCGTCCGTGACCTCAACGGATTCGAGGATTTCGGACGCACCAGCCGACTTGCCGCTCTCTTGTTCGAAGTCCGCGGGAGTGCTGGCTCCGCCGCATGCCGTCAGGAACAGCAGCGCGGGCAGCAGGAATGCTAATACTTTGCGCACGGTATTTCTTTCACGTGGGATGGAGAACGCGGGTTCGCGATCCTGCCGGCAGTCCTTGAGACACCGGACCTAACTAGCCTAACGGGTTGGGCCGCGAACTTTCTCCCGTCCGGGCGAGTGCGGGGAGGCCTAGAGGTGCTCGAGAAGAGCGCTCACGCGCTCATCTTCAGCGGCGAACGGGTCCTTGCACAGGATGGTTTGTTGCGCTCGGTCGTTGAGTTTCAGGTGCACCCAGTCGACGGTGAAGTCGCGGTTGGCTTCCTTTGCCCTGCGCACGAACTCGCCCCGCAGCCGGGCTCGGGTGGTCTGTGGCGGGATATCCACGGCGGCCTTGATGTCGACGTCATCTAATACCCGCGCTGTTTCCCCGCGCGCCTGCAACATGAAGAAAAGGCCCCGCGACCGGGAGATGTCGTGGTAAGTGAGATCGAGCTGTGCGATCCGTGCGGCGTCAAGGTCGAGATTGTTTCGTTCCATGTAGCGGTCGACGAGCTTCTTCTTGATTGCCCAGTCAATTTCGCGATCCACCAGCGTGTGGTCGCCGGTCTCAACAGCGTCGAGGGTGCGTTCCCATAGTTCCAGTACTCGGGGAAGGTGCGGAGTGTGGGCGCCTTCGGCGGCGACGAAGGCGCGTGCCCGGCTGAGATACTCGCGCTGGATGTCCAGCGCTGATACACGACGTCCGTTGGCAAGCTTCAACGGTTGCTTGCCGGTGAGGTCGTGGGAAATTTCACGGATGCTCCGGATGGGATTCTCCAACCGGAAGTCCCGCATGATGACGCCCGCTTCAATCATGCGCAGGATCAGATCGACGGACGCGATTTTCAGCAGTGTGGTCGTTTCTGACATGTTCGAGTCCCCGGCGATGACATGCAGCCGCCGGTAGTACTCGGCGTCGGCATGCGGCTCGTCGCGGGTGTTGATGATCGGCCTGGAGCGGGTGGTTGCTGAGGACACACCTTCCCAGATGTGATCGGCGCGCTGTGAGAAGGCGTAAAGGGATCCGGACTGCGTCTTCAGGACTTTGCCCGCTCCGACCAGGAGCTGACGGGTCACAAGGAACGGGATCAGGATGTCGGACAGACGGGAGAATTCCAGCTTGCGCGGGATGAGGTAGTTCTCATGTGAACCGTAGGAGTTGCCCGCGGAATCGGTGTTGTTCTTGAAGAGATAGACCCGGCCGTCGTAACCCTCCTGGGCGAGCTTGCGCTGGGCCTCGGCAATCAGGTCTTCAAGGATGAGTTCGCCGGCACGATCATGCGCTATCAACTGCGCGACGTCGTCGCACTCAGCGGTTGCGTATTCAGGGTGCGAGCCCACGTCCAGATAGAGCCGTGATCCATTGGTCAGGAAGACGTTCGAGGACCGGCCCCAGCTGACCACCTTGCGGAAGAGATAGCGAGCCACCTCCTCCGGCGAGAGCGGCCGCGAGTTGGGACCGGAGTAGGCAATCCCGAATTCCGTCTCGATTCCATAGATTCGACGGTCCATTACAGCGCCGCCCCATCGGGGGTCAGCATGACATCCAGCTCCTGGTTACTGACGCGGCGGAATGCACGAACGGTGCCGCGCGTGGTCAGCGGGCTACGGTCCAGAACCGCGACTTCAAGGGTTTGGGATCCGAGGTGTGCCCTGGGCTCGGAGTTTGGCCCGCCATCATAGCGCAGGGAGTCGACTGCTGCACGGATGCCTTCACCGAAATCCTGGTCAGCGTTCCAGCGGCCCTTGAGGGCTTCGACGACGGCGTCCGCCTGACCTCCCATCACAATAAAGCCGGTCTCATCGGCGATGGAGCCGTCGAAGGTCAATCGATAGATGTGGTCCTGGGTCATGGATGCCCCAACCTCCGCCACAGCAAGCTCCACCTCGAACGGCTTGCTTTCAGCGGTGAATACCGCACCGAGACTCTGGGCGTAGACGCTCGCAAGGCCTCGAGCGGTGACGTCCTCGCGATCATACGAGTACCCGCGCACGTCCGCATACCGGACGCCGGCCTGGCGAAGGCTTTCAAACTCGTTGTACTTGCCCACGGCAGCGAAAGCTATGCGGTCGTAGATCTCACCAAGCTTGTGCAGCGAGGGTGAGGGATTCTCGGCGACCAGGGCGATGCCTTCCCTGCAACTGAGAACGACGACGGACCGGCCGCGCGCAATTCCCTTCCGCGCGAAATCGGCTCGGTCCTTCATGAGTTGTTCGGGAGAAACGTAGAACTGCTGAGTCATTGTCAAGCCTCCCGCCCTGAGACCGAGCGCGACGCGATGATCTCCTCGGCGGCTTCCGCCAGGGTCCGTTCGGGGATCCGCCGCGCTCCTGCCCCGTTGACCGTGTAGACCACGGGCCAGAGCTGCCGCACGACGTCGGGACCGCCGGTCGCGGAGTCATCGTCTGCAGCGTCATACAGGGATTCCACAGCCACCTTCACGGCCTCGTCTTCTCCGAGGTTTGGCTTCCACAGCTTCTTCAGTGCACCGCGGGCGAAAACGGAACCGGAGCCAACTGAGTGGTGCTCCTGTTCTTCGTAGCGGCCGCCAGTGACATCGAAGGAGAAAAGGCGTCCGATTCGGCGGGTGGTGTCGAAACCGGCGAAAAGCGGAACGACGGCCAGGCCCTGGAGGGCCAGCGGCAGGTTTGCCCTGATCATGGCGGCAAGGCGGTTCGCCTTGCCGTCGAGGCTCATTCGTGTGCCCTCGATCTTCTCGTAGTGCTCCAGTTCAACCTGGAACAGTCGCGTGATATCGAGTGCGATTCCAGCGCTTCCGGCAATCCCGAGGACCGAGAACATGTCCGCCGGAAAAACCTTCTCGATGTGGCGGCTGGCAATGATGTTTCCCATCGTTGCGCGCCGGTCACCGGCCATCAGCACGCCGCCTGCATAGGTCAGCGACACGATGGTCGTGGCGTGCGGTGCTAGATCAGCGCCGCCGGCGGCATGGTTTCCTGCATTGCGGGCAGAGGGAAGCGCGGCTGGATTCTGTGCGGCTATGTAGTCGGAGAAAGAGGTGGATGCGGCCCGGCCTATGGTTGCGGCCGCGTCTTCCGGCAGCATGCGCTACTGTCCGCCCTTCTGCACGAATCCCCGGACGAACTCTTCCGCGTTTGATTCCAGTACGCCATCAATTTCATCGAGAAGATCATCCACGCCTTCGGTCTGGCTGCTGTCCTGCGACTGGCCGGCGCCAGGCGCCGGCGCGGGGTCGACGGTGGCCTCGTCCTGCTCCTCGGGGCGCGATCCGGTGTTCCGCTGGTCCTGTGTTGCCATGATGAGAGCCCTTCTCTTCGGCCTGTTGTCGGCTACTTCTATGGTGCCATGCTGGGTTCCGGACCGCCCTGCAGCCGGAGGACAAATTCCTCAGCCGTCCGCGAACCGGCAAACAGGGCCTCCGTCAAAGCGGCTGTCCCGCGAAGGGGTTCCCGCGTCTGGATACGCTGAAGCCTTCGCTGCGACGGCAGTTCGAAGATAATGGAATCCCAGCTCGCGCCGACCACCTCCTTCGGGAAGGAGGAGATGCAGCGTCCGCGAAAGTAGGCCCGGGTGTCCGTGGGCGGATCCGTGACTGCCGCAACGACGTCGTCGTCACTCACCAGGCGTTCCATCGCGTTCCTGGCCGCGAGCCGGTAATAGATTCCCTTGTCCGGTCTGAGATCTGCGTACTGCAGGTCGATCAGCGCCAGCCGGGGATCTTTCCAGTCCAGGGAATCCCGGTCCCGGTATGCCTGCAACACCTTCAGCTTGGCCACCCAGTCAACCTGACGGGCAGCTTCCATGGGATCCCGGCGCAGCGTTCCAAGCAGGGACTCCCAACGGGCAAGCACATCCGCTGTTTGCGCATCCCCGCCGCCCTGCGCGTCCACGGCAGACCGCGCAGCTTCGAGGTACATCTCCTGAACGTCAAGAGCGGTAACCCGTCGGCCGTCGGTGAGTGTGACGAGATGGCGCAGGGAGGGGTCGTGGCTGACTGCCTGCAGCTCGCGGACCGGTTCAGCAATTTCCGGTATGGGAACCAGCTCATTCTCGATCAGCGACAGTATCAGCGAGGTGGTGCCGAGCTTCAGATAGTTGGATACCTCGCTCAGATTCGCATCACCGATGATGACATGCAGTCGGCGATACTTCTCGGCGACCGCATGCGGCTCGTCGCGCGTATTGATGATCGGCCTGCGGACGGTGGTTTCCAGGCCGACTTCATTCTCGAAGAAGTCAGCCCGCTGGCTCAGCTGGAAACCGGGCTGCTGATTGAGGGAGCCCAAACCCACCCGTCCCGCTCCACACATGACCTGTCGGGTCACGAAGAACGGGATCAGTGCGGCGGCGATCCTGCCGAACGGAACGCTTCGGGGTACCAGGTAATTCTCGTGAGACCCGTAGGAGACGCTCTTGCTGTCCGTGTTGTTCTTATAGAGGACTACCGGTGCGAAGCCGGGCGTTGCCGCTATACGCGCCATCGCGCGCTGCCCGACAACATCTCCGGCACGATCCCAGCGCACCACATCCAGTGGATTCGTCACCTCCGGACTTGAGTACTCGGGGTGGGCATGGTCCACGTAAAGCCGGGCCCCGTTGCCCAGAACGAGGTTCATCAGCACAGCAACCTCTTCCGAAGGATCGCTGCCGCCCTGGTCAACAAGCGCAACCTGCTCCGCCGTGAGGACGGCGGGTTCATCGGTGAGCTGGGAAGAATCAGCGACGGACCGGCTCATCTGCCAGCCACGCGCGTCCGACAACGGAGCTTCGTCCGTATAGTCCCAGCGGGTGCCTGCGAGGTTCCCCAAACCTTCGCGCAGTGTTGCAGCGTAGGCGTTCACAACCTGTGTCGAGAGCACTGTTGCGTTCGCGTCGGCGACGCCGGGAGCGATGATCCCGTATTCGGTTTCGGTTCCCATGACCCGGTGTACGGTCAGGGGCGGCACATCGACTGCAGCGGCGGATGAAGATGCCGTCACAGATACTGCCCGGTGTTGGCGGTGGTTTCGATTGTTTTGCCCGGTTCCTGTCCGGCCTTGCCCTGCACGATCGTCCGGATGTATGTGATGCGTTCACCCTTTTTGCCCGAGATGCGCGCCCAGTCGTCCGGATTGGTGGTGTTGGGCATGTCCTCGTGCTCACGGAACTCGTCCACTACTGCCTGCAGAAGGTGCTCGATGCGAAGGCCCTTCTGGCCGTCCAGCAGGAAGTCCTTGATAGCACTCTTCTTCGCGCGGTCCACCACATTCTGAATGACTGCACCCGAGTTGAAGTCCTTGAAGTAGAGCATCTCCGTGTCACCGTTGGCGTAGGTCACCTCCAGGTACTCGTTCGACTTCTCGGTTGAATACATCTTCTCTACTGTGCGGCGCACCATAGCCTGGATAGTGGCGGCGGCGCTGCCGTTGTATTCGGCCAGATCGTCCCGGTGAAGCGGCAGGTTGCCGGTCACGTACTTGGCGAAGATCTCCGCCGCACCCTCTGCATCCGGACGATTGATCTTGATTTTCACATCAAGGCGCCCGGGGCGGAGGATGGCCGGATCGATCATGTCCTCACGGTTTGAGGCACCGATCACAATGACGTTCTCGAGCTTCTCGACGCCGTCGATCTCGCTGAGCAGCTGAGGCACGATGGTTGTCTCTACGTCGGACGACACTCCCGTGCCGCGTGTGCGGAACAGCGAGTCCATCTCGTCGAAAAAGACGACGACGGGCGAGCCGTCCGATGCCTTCTCCCGGGCCCGGGCGAAAATCAGTCGAATGTGTCGTTCTGTTTCGCCGACATACTTGTCCAGCAGCTCGGGGCCCTTGATGTTCAGGAAGTAGCTCCGGGTCTCCTCCGACCCGGTGCGCTCGATGGCCCTCGCCGCCAATGAGTTGGCCACGGCTTTGGCGATGAGTGTCTTGCCACAGCCTGGCGGACCGTAGAGAAGGATCCCCTTCGGAGCCTTCAACCCGTGCTCGCGGTAAAGGTCCGGGTGAAGGAACGGCAGCTCGACGGCGTCCCGAATCTGCTCAATCTGCGGGCCCAGCCCGCCGATATCCTCGTAAGCGATGTCAGGAACCTCTTCGAGGACAAGGTTCTCCACCTCGGAGCGGGCGATTTTCTCCAGGGCATAACCGGTCCGGTTATCCACGGACAATGCATCCCCAACGCGGATCTTCTGCTGCTGCAACGGGCCGCTCAGCCGGACTACGCGTTCTTCATCGGCGCGGCCGATCACCAGAACCCTGTCCTTACCCAACAGCTCCTTAGTGGTCACAAGTTCGCCGGCACGCTCGAATGAAAGCCCCGCGACGATCGTCAGCGACTCGTTGAGCAGAACCTCCTGCCCGGGCATGAGCTGGTCCACGCTCACAAGCGGGCTGACAGCGACCCTGAGTTTCCTGCCCGACTGGAAAATGTCCGCACTGTCCTGTTCGGCGGCCTGCGCGCCGTTGGCGTCGTCGGACGAAATGCGGGCGTTCACCTCGATGACAGTCGCGAAGCTGAAGGGCGCTGCCCCCTCCTTCTCCAGTGCGGCCTTCAACCGCACGATCTCCGTCCGGGCAGCTTCCAGCGCGGAAACGAGCTTGGAGTTGTTCTGGGTGGCGGACGCCAGCTGACGATCGATGTGCCGGAGCTTGTCCCGCAGGACGTTGATCTGGCGCTGGGCAACTGCCAGCTGTCCGTCGCTGGGGGCCGGGTTGGCAGTGGGCGCTGAGCGGGGCGTTCCGGACTCGTTACTCGATGTATCCAACGCGATCGCCACCTTCACCGTTGTCTGTTGCGTTCTCTTTTGACCATAGCGCAGTGCACATCGGATTATGCCTAACGTGACAACTTCGTCACCTTCCGTAGGGGGCGGGTCAGTCGGCCTGCCCGGACACCTGGGATTCGCGCCGTGCCTGCGCTTCCTCAGGAGACAGTGCGCCGCTCTGGATGGTCGAACTTGCGTCACGCGCCACGCGCCGCAGCCGCTTGTCCGAGACTGCGCGCTCGCCCACCGCCTGCGGTGTCCAGGCATTGAGGTCTTCTTCGCTGAAACCGGTCTTCGATGGTCTGCGCTTCGTGCTGATCCCGGTCACGCCGTGGGCCAGACGCCGGGTGATGAGAAGGAATCCGGTGTGCGCCACCATCCGGTGATCTGGGCGCACGGCCAGCCCTTCGAGGTGCCACCCGCGTACCATCGATTCCCAGGCGTCCGGCTCAGTGAACCGGCCATCCGCGCGGATCGCCTCGGCTGTCCGGGAGAGCTGTGTGACAGTTGCCACGTAGCTGATCCATACTCCGCCCGGAGCCAGTACGGTGGCGACGGCGTCGAGGCATTCCCATGGCGCCAGCATGTCCAGAACAACACGATCAATACTTTCGGGTTCCTCTGCTTCCAGAACCTGCTCCTGGAAATCACCCAGGGTGATCTGCCAGGCGGGATGCTCGCCGCCGAAGATCGTCTCGACATTGCCCTTCGCAATGTCCGCAAACTCCTCACGGCGCTCGAATGAATGCAGGTATCCGTTGTCACCGACTGCGCGGAGCAGCGAGATGGACAGTGCGCCCGAGCCCACGCCGGCTTCCACTACCCGGGCTCCCGGGAAGATGTCCGCCATCGTGATGATCTGGCCGGCATCCTTCGGGTATACGACCGCCGCCCCGCGAGGCATCGACAAGACAAAATCAGACAGCAGCGGGCGGAGCGCCTGATACTGCCCGCCGGTCGTGTTGGTGACGATCGTTCCCTCCGGGATCCCGATCAGCTGATCATGGCTGAGGAACCCCTTGTGGGTGTGGAAGGCGCCGCCGGGAGTCAGGGTCACGGTGTTCATGCGCCCCTTTTCGTCGGTCAACTGCACACGCTCACCGGGACGCAGCGGTCCGCGGCGAGCTGCCGCTCCGTGGGGTTGCGGTGCCGTGCGCTGGTTGGACGGAGATTGAGTATCCGTCTCATGCTGGCTGGTGTTCATGAAGTCCTCCGGTGGTTCTGCTGAGGCAACCTGTAGGCGCCTGCGTGCGTAAGTCTCAGTTACTGCCTGGCTGGGGACGACCAGTGATTGCCGCGATGACCACGGACTGATGGAGTAGGCCGGTGACCGAGCCTTGCCTGTCCGTCACGGCATACTCACTTCCAGCGAGTCGCGCCAGGTACTGCACAAGTTCCTGCCCTTCGGCGAATTCAGGCACATGGGCGCCGGGCGCAAGCGCCCGGGCAACAGCGTTGGCGGGCGTCCGCTCGGCCTGTGCAGCCGGAACGGCTGTCAATGCGACCTGATCCACCACCGCTTCCGGCAGCCCGTCCGGACTGGTCAGGACGACGTCGTATCCCGGCCGGTCGGCGAGCAATCGCTTGACCTGCTGCACGGAGGTCCCGGCCGGCACGCCCAGCGCGGGACGCTTCAGTCTCCCTGCGCTGACCTCGGGTAGCCTCAGCCTCATCTGCGCATTGGCTATTGCTGAGCTGGCCCCAAGCCAGAGGAAACCACCCATGACGACGGCGACAATCACCGTGACAGTGCTGGGTTGGGATCCGATGAGAAGCGGCACCAGCACGACGGCAGCGACGAGGAGGACGGCGATCGCCCTTCCCGTCCAGCCGGCGGCCACCGTTCCTTTTTCCTGGCTGCCGGTTGCACGCCAGACAGCGGATTCGACGATCCGCCCGCCGTCGAGGGGCAGGCCGGGCAGTACGTTGAAGGCCGCGACGAGGAAGTTGGCCCAGATCAGGATGTTCGCCAGGAGGTTGGCCACCCCGGATGGCTCGATGAGGACCAGTGCTCCCCAGCCGGCAAGGGCAAGGACCAGATTGGCCGCAGGACCCGCCATGGCAACGATCAGAGACCGGCCGGGGCTGGCGGCGAAGTTTTCGAACTGTGTGTGTCCGCCCCAGAGGTTCAGGACGATCCGTGTAGTCGGCCACCCGAACCTCCGTGCTGAAAGCGCATGGGCAAGTTCATGAATAAGAACAGAAACTGCGAGCAGGACGGCATAAGTGAGCGCAACACCATACGCGCCCAAGCCGATGGCAGGGTACAGGTCTGCCACCTGCGGGCCGAAGACGATCACAACGAAGGCCGTAATGATGAACCATGACCAGGCCAGCACCACCGGGATGCCGAAGATCCGTCCCAGCGGAATGCCTTCCTGCCGGACCGGCTCAGGGCGGCGCGGCCTGTTCACGCAGTTGCCCTTCCGCCGGTGGCGCGTCCCACGTGGGAGCGGACCAGGTTCTGCAGATCTTCCACAGTGCGCCCGGCGAGGGTGGTCCACTGGTAATCAGCGGCATCTTCAGGCAAGGCAACGAAATGCGGCACTCCGAGGGTGACTACGCCGGCGGCCCGGGCTGATGTGACCCCGGGTAGGGAATCCTCGATAGCTACAACGTGCTCCTTGTGCAGCACGCGGGCTTTGGCGAGTGAGTCAAAGGCCGTCTGGTACGCCTCAGGATCCGGCTTTCCCCTGGCTACCTGATCACCCGTTACGAGCAATTCGAACGTGCCGTCCGGCAGATGGCGTGATACTTCGAGCGCCAGCTGCTGCTCCGACATCGTGACCAGTGCACAGGGAACTCCGCCTTCGTGCAGCGCGCTCAGGAGTTCCCGCGCACCAGGTCGCCAAGGAACTGCCTCGCTTACCCTTGCAGTCACCTGATGCGTGAGTGTGTCGATGATCTCGCGCACGCTCAGCTGGACCCCGGCGGCCTGCAACACGCCGGCTGAAAAGGTGAGGGCCTGGCCCACGAGACCCTTTGCCTGCTCATCGGACCACGATCCGCCATGCGCCGCGACCAGCGCACGCTCAGCCTCGATCCAGTACGGCTCCGTATCCACGATCGTGCCATCCATGTCCCACAGCACAGCCTGGAGACCGTGTTCTGAAGGGGCATGGTACCCGGCAGGCTGTCCGACCTCTGAGGGCACAGCCGTATTGCTGAAAGGGGTGACCATGCCCCTAGTCTACGTGGCCACACAGGGCCGGCCGGCGGGTCCGCTCTGCGCGAAGCGGCGTTGGCACGACTGACACGACAGCGGTGGAGGTTTAGGGTGAAACGGTGAGTACGTTCGAAGACAACCAGACTCAGGGTGTTCCTGACGGCATTCCCAGCCTGTTCCCGGCAACGGAGACCGGAGGAAGAGTCACGGTCATGCTCGCTGCGTTCGAGGGATGGAACGACGCCGGCGAAGCCGCCAGCGATGCCCTTAAGTTTCTCGGCAAACAGTGGGGCGGGGAGAAAATTTCGACTATCGATGCTGATGAGTTCTACGACTTCCAGTTCACCCGGCCCGTCATCAAGCGCAACAGTTCCGGACTGCGGCGCATCAAATGGCCCACGACCCGCATCAGTAAGGCCTCAGTGACTGAGAGCAATCTCGACGTCATCCTGGTTCATGGTGTCGAACCGTCCTACAAGTGGCGCGGATACACAGCCGAGCTGGTGGGTATGGCAAAGGAACTCGACGTGGACTGCCTTGTCCTGGTCGGTGCGCTGCTGGCTGATGTACCGCACACCCGTCCGATCCCGATCACGGTCTCCTCCGATGACGACCTGATTCGCGAATCCCTCAACGTCGAGGCCTCCACCTACGAGGGGCCAATCGGGATTGTCGGGGTACTCGCGGAGGTAGGCCAGCTCGCTGACATACCCACATTGTCCATGTGGGCGGCCGTCCCCCACTACGTCGGACAGGCTCCGTCCCCCAAAGCGCAGCTCGCCCTGTTGAACCGGCTCGAAGAACTTCTCCGCGTCGGCCTCGACACGCATGCGCTCGCAGAGGAAGCCGAGGCATGGGAGCGGGGCGTGGATGAGCTGTCCACCGAAGACCCGGAGGTTGCGGCATATGTCCGCCAGCTCGAGGAGGCGAAGGACACCGCGGATCTTCCGGAGGCAAGCGGCGAATCCATTGCCCGTGAGTTTGAGCGTTACCTCAAGAAGCGCCGCAAGGACTAATCCTTCAATCGGATTCCCAGTAGGGCGTCGAACGCGTCAGCAGCCAGGCGCGCTCCAGAGTCTGTTCCAGTGAGGTGCGCAGTCTCAACACACCACCGGTCCACGGCGGCCATAGCCGCCGGAGCATCGAGGTCGTTGGCCAACGCCTTCCGCATCCCTTCGATAAGATCCACGACCGATTCCACCGTCGCAGCAGCGAGCGCAGCACGCCACGTGTCCAGCCTGTAGCGCGCGGTGTCGAGACCATTCGACGTCCATGACCAGTCGGAACGGTAGTGGTTCGCGAGGATGGCGAGGCGAATGGCCGCCGGATCGGTGCCGGCTTCGCGCAACGCTGATACCAGCACCAGATTCCCTTTGGACTTGCTCATTTTCTCGCCGTCGAGTCCGACCATGCCCGCATGTGCGTAATGGCGGGCCAGTGGAAGCCCGGAAATGGCTTGCGCGTGACCAGAACTCATCTCATGGTGCGGGAACATCAGGTCCGCTCCCCCGCCCTGCACCGCGAAGGGTGCCGGGAGGTGCTGGAGCGCAATCACCGAGCACTCGATGTGCCAGCCAGGCCGTCCGGCACCGAGGGACGCACCGTCCCACGCCGGTTCCGACGGCCTGGCGGCCCGCCAGAGGAGAGGGTCGAGTGCATGGCGTTTTCCGGGGCGGGCAGGATCGCCGCCGCGCTCAGCGAAAGTGGGAATCATCTCCTCCTCGCCCAGATGTGAAATGAAACCAAGCTTCCACTGCGTTTCTTGCGAGGCATCCGACAACTCTGTTGCCCGCTCGACCGAGAAGTACACGTCGCCGTCCGGGTCGGTTTCGGAGCCGGGGACCCGGTAGGCAAGGTTGCGCGCCAACAGATCCTCGATGACCGGGACGATGGCAGCGACGGATTCGACCGCTCCCACATAGTGCGCGGGGGCGAGGACGTTGAGCGCCTCCATGTCCGTCCGGAAAAGGTCCGTTTGCGATCCGGCAAGATCCATCCAGTCGACGTTGGTGGCGCTGGCGCGCTCAAGCAGCGGATCGTCCACGTCTGTCACGTTCTGGACGTAGTCCACCTCAGACCCCGCATCCCGCCAGAGCCGGTTCAACAGGTCGAATGCCACGTAGGTGGCCGCGTGGCCCATATGCGTGGCGTCGTAGGGGGTGATCCCGCAGACATACAATCCCTGTCGCTGCCCAGCGGGAAGTTCTACGATGCGCTCCAGAGCGCTGTCCCACAGGCGAATAGGCGGAGGGCTGCCGGGCAGGCCCGTAACGGTCCGGGAATTCCAGGAAATCACTGTTCCACCTTACGTGGTTGGATGGTGGCGAACGGCGCGACGGACTCGTCAGGCGGTGATGACGCCAAAGCCGAGGAGCAGGAAAATTACCAGTCCGAGAGCGATCCGGTACCAGACGAAGACGCCATAGCTGCGGGTCGAAACGAACTTCAGGAACCACCCGATGATGACGTAGCCCACCGCGAAGGCGATTACGGTTGCGAGCAGGGTCTCCAGGCCGCCGTAGGGGCCGGGCGTTCCAGCGCTCTTATAGAGCTGGTAGAGACCGCTGCCAAAGACTGCGGGTATCGCGAGCAGAAAGGAGTATCGGGCGGCCGCCTCGCGTGTGTAGCCCATCAGCAGGCCGGCAGTGATGGTTCCGCCCGAGCGGGAGACCCCGGGGATAAGGGCGAGCGCCTGTGCCAGACCGTACAGGATTCCGTGCTTGTAGGTGAGCCTGTCGAGAGTCAGACGTTGGCGACCAACGGCGTCCGCGATGGCGAGGATCACCCCGAAAACGACGAGCATGGTGGCCACCAGCCACATGCTGCGGAACGTGCTTTCGATCTGCTCCTGAAAAAGCAGCCCGAGGATGACGATGGGCAGGCTGCCGAGTATGACCAGCCACCCCATCCGGGCGTCCGGATCGTCCCGCGCAGTCTTGCCGGTAAGAGAGCCGAACCATGCCCTGATGATTCTGACGATGTCCCTCCAGAAGTACACGATCACCGCGGTTTCCGTACCGAGCTGGGTAATCGCCGTGAAAGCTGCCCCCGGATCCTGTGCCCTGGGCAGAAGCTCTCCGACGATCCGCAGGTGTGCACTGGATGAGATTGGCAGGAATTCGGTAAGGCCCTGAACGAGGCCCAGGACGGCCGCTTCGATCCAATTCACAGATAAGACCCTACGTCACCATGCCCGGCGTGGCCTTCAACGACTTCCGGCCTCCTACCTCCTCGATGACGCTCGGCGCTGGACCCTCGGCCAGTAGGCTTGGGCGTATGCAGTGGCGAAACGCGGGCAGTAGCGGACAACTGGTATCTGTGCTTGGCCTCGGGACAATGACCTGGGGCAGCGACGTTGATGAAGAAGCGGCGCGGGAGCAGTTGCGCCTGTTCGTCGAGGCCGGCGGAACGCTGGTCAGCACGGCCGCACGTTTCTCTGACGGGCAGGCAGAGGCCGTGCTTGGTTCGCTGTTGGGTGATCTTGTCGCGCGTTCCGAGGTGGTGCTTGCCGTGTCCGGCGGTACTCCGCGGCACTGGTCCGGGGGCCGCCTTGACGCATCGCGGAAAGGGTTGCTCGACTCCCTAGATGCTTCGCTGTCGCGCCTGGGTACCGACAGCATTGATTTCTGGATGGCGCCTTCGACGGAGGCAAACGTACCCGTCGATGAGACACTGGCAGCGCTGGAGTACGCCTACCGGTCCGGCCGTGCCCGCTATGTAGGTGTGACCAACTACACAGGCTGGGAACTGACCCGGTTGTGTTCGACAGCTGGTTTCCCCCTCTCCGTCCACGAGACGGAGTACTCGCTGCTCAGTCGGCGGCCCGAGGATGAGGTACTGCCGGCCTCGGGCGCTCTCGGCGTGGGAACCTTCGCTTGGGCGCCACTTGGACGGGGTGCCCTGACAGGCAAATATCGATCGCAAATACCGTCGGACTCACGAGCGGCATCCGATGAGTGGGCTGAGTACCTAGAACCGTACTTGTCCGGGCGTGCAGCACGCATCACCGAAGCGGTCGCCACCGCGGCGAGGGGTTTGGAACTTTCACCCGCCGAAGTAGCGCTTCGCTGGCTTGTCCAGCGACCCACCGTGGCCTCGGCCGTGCTGGGAGCACGCACAGGTGTACAGCTGAAGGAACTGTTGGCGTGTCCCCTGGCTCCGCTTCCCGCACAGATCTCCGAAGTGCTGGACGAAGTTTCCGCGCCACGCTGACCGTTCCCATGCGGGCCCGGTCGCGATCCGGCGGGTCGACAGAAACCGGAGGCCACGTCAGGAGCCGGTGGCCGATTCCCGCACTTCGCCTTTGCTGCTGTTCTCTTCGTCATCTTCCTCTTCGTCATCTTCATAGATGACGAGAGGCGTAACTTCGCCGTGGGCGTCATACAGGGATTCCTCGTACGCTTCGAAAGAATCAGCTATCGAAAGATAGGCGGCCTCGACCGCGGGATCATCCTCTCCCCTGCGTGATGCCGCAGCGGCCAGGTGTTCTTCGAGTGCGGAAACCAGCGATTGCAATGCGACACGCGGATCGATGCTCATGGTCTAGACGTTATCGGTAAAGTGAAGCAAATTGGAGGGAAATGCGCGAACAATTTCTGAACTCAACCGCCATTCGAAAACGGGATTACGGCCGCCAGTACGAGTACCTCGTCCTCACTGTGAACGCCGGCGAACCACTCTCCAGGGCCCGCCAGCTGCTGACCGAGCACGCGGAGTACGGCAAGTGGGAACTGGAGCGGAGCTGCATCTACCTGGGTGGGCACCGACGCTACTGGTTGAGGCGCAAAGTGCTCCGGGTAGAGCGCACGGCCTGATCAGCGGTTCTTATCCCTGCTGCTCCGGCCCAAGCAATGCGGATGCAACGGTGCGCCGTGCCGACTCCAGGTTCGATGGATGGAAGGAACCTGCTGCTACATCCCGTGAGAGGCGACTGATCTCGCTGTCATTGGAGTAACCCTTTCCGCCGGACAGAGATACTGCGGCATCAACCAGCTCGCGGGCGGCACTCGTGGCATGGACCTTCAGCGCCACCAGTTTGGCGAACCAACGGTCCCCATGGTCGATTCCGGAATCAAGGTCAGCGGCGAGCAGCCGAACGTGGGCATCAAGGTTGTCCCAGCTCATGGCGGCATCAGCCACCGCGGAACGGACCGCGGGACGGGATGCAACAGGAATCCCGTCCATTCCCGGAGCCCGCTGGAGCGCCGCCTGTGCAGCAATCTCGAGGGCGCGGTCGGCGATGCCCGCATAGACGGCGCTGATCAGTGTCTCAAATGCCGCAAAAATCGCAAAGACAAGCGGGTCCCGGTTCGGCCCGACCGGTAGCTTCCGAAAGATTCTTTCCGCTGGAATCACGACGCCGTTCAGCCGGGTTGTGTGGGATTGCGTTGCCCGCATGCCCACCGTGTTCCAGTCCTCAATGATTTCCGTGCCCGCCGAGCCGCGGGTGACGAATCCATGGACGAGCCGCTCATCGTCTCCACCCGTGCTCTTCCCGAACACGCCAAGGCGAGTCCATACGGGCGAGAGGCTGGTGAAGATCTTGGTGCCCGTGAACACGTAGCCGTCATCCGGTTGACGCTCGGCGACAGTTTTCGAGTCGAATAGCACCGAATCGTTGCCCGGCTCAGACAGTCCGAAGGCGAACACTTCCCCCGCGGATGCCTCGCTGAGAATGAAGCCAAGCGAATTGTCCCCTGTCTGTGCGAGCAGCCTGGCCACAGCTGTCCAGACCAGGTGCATGTTCACAGCGAGGGCGGTCGCAGGGGCGGCCGCTGCAAGCCTGCGCTGGCAGGCAACTGCCTGGGCCATACCCACGGCTGCCCCGCCGTCGTGCTCCAGGCAGAGCAGGCGCAGATAGCCGCGTGAGGCGAGTTCATCGAAATCTTCCCGGCAGAAAACATTCCGGGCGTCGTAGTCCGCAGCCCGCCCCCGGAACCGCTCCAGGAGGTCCGCGGGAAGGATGTCCTCGGGGACGGAACCCATCAGCTACCCGTAAGCAGCCGATTGAGCACACGCGCACCGAATCGAAGGGAATCGGTGGGCACCCGCTCGTCCACGCCGTGGAACATGCCGGTGAAATCCAGGTCGTCCGGCAAGCGCAAAGGAGCAAAGCCATAGCCGGTGATGCCGAGCCGGCTCAGCGACTTGTTGTCAGTGCCACCGGAAAGCGTATAAGGCAGCACCTTTGCTCCCGGATCTTCAGCGAGTAGTGAATCCACCATGCGGTCCACCAGATTGCCCGCGAACGGCACCTCGAGTGAGACATCCTTATGGGCGTAGCTGACGTCCACGGAATCTCCGGCGAGGGACCTGATCGTCGCGAAGACCTCCTCTTCCTGTCCTGGAAGAGTGCGGACATCAATGAGGGCTTCGGCGCTGCCGGGAATCACGTTGTGCTTGTAGCCGCCCTTCAGCACGGTGGGATTGGACGTGTTCTGCAGCGTCGCGCCGACAAAGCGGGCGACAGTGCCCAGCTCCTTCAGAAGGATGTCCGGATTGTCTGCGTCGAACTCGACCCCCGTCAGTTCCGTAACGCCGTCAAGGAATTGTCGCGTCGTTGGCGTGAGTTCTATCGGCCACGGATGTTCACCGATGCGCGCCACCGCCCGGGCGAGCTGAGTAACCGCGTTATCGGTGTTGATCTGTGAACCGTGACCGGCACGGCCGTGCGCCACCAACCGAAGCCAAGAGATGCCCTTCTCCGCCGTCTGCAAAAGATACGTGCGTTGGCCGCCGATTGTTGCCGAGAAGCCGCCGACCTCCGAGATGGCCTCGGTTGCGCCGTCGAACAGTTCAGGTTTGTTGTCCACCAGCCATGAGGCGCCGTAGTTTCCACCTGCTTCCTCGTCTGCGAAAAACGCAAAAATGAGGTCGCGTTTCGGCCGCATGCCGTCGCGTTGCATGGAGCGCAGGACCGAGAGAATCATGGCGTCCATATCTTTCATGTCCACTGCGCCCCTGCCCCAGATCAATCCGTCGCGCTCCTCCGCACTGAACGGATCGACACTCCAGTCCTCTTTCTGGGCAGGTACGACATCGAGGTGGCCATGAACCACAAGCGCAGGAAGGCTGGAGTCTGTTCCGGACATCCGGGTCAGAACAGAAGCCCGTCCCGGGGCTGACTCGAACAGTTGAGCCTCCAGTCCGACTTCTTCGATGAGTCCCGCCGTGTACTCGGCGGCCTTGCGCTCCCCTGGTCCCTGGTTATCTCCGAAGTTCGAGGTGTCGATCTGGATGAGTTCCCGGCAGATCCGGACGACTTCTTCTTCGGGGGCGATGCCCATTGCAGACCTCCATCGGGTAGTGGGTGTTGGGACCAGCCTACCGATGCCGCGTTTAGGATCCGGCCACACGCTGTGATTTCCAGCACGTTCAACCCGGCTTCGGCTTCGGTTGCCTCAGGCTACGGCTATTCTGATGGGCGTCGACGCCATTTCAGGCGCACCACTTACCTTTACTGGGGAGATCATGAAGACCATCAAGATTGCGGCCACCGCCGCCGTCGCCCTTGCTATGCTCACCGGCTGCGGGGAGTCCACCGACTCCGCCGCCACGCCGTCCAACGCGGCGCCCACTCCGGCAAGCTCCACTGCACCGGCAGAGAATATCGCCGAGCCTGCTGTCAATGACCTCATGGGTGAGCCCACCGCCGACGGCGCCAAGGCCTTCCTGCACCATGTGTTCCAGCTCAAGTCCTATGCTCAGCAGACTGGCGACGTGGAGGCACTGCTTGCCTCGCTCGACGGTGCTGAGGCAGCCGTTACCGATGCAGAAACAATCAAGGGCATCTACGACGACGGCGGCTGGATCCTGGGCGGGCAGCCCAAGGTGAAGCAGATCCTCATCACGACCGCTGCGGACGAGGTCGCGGAGGGCGTGGAGGTTGACGCGATGATCCCGGTCAATCCGGATGCCTACACCGAGTTCAATGAGGCCGGCGACGTGGAGGAGACGCGTCCCTTCGATTCGGCCGGTTCAATCTACTCGGCCACCGTGGTGTACTCCGAGGGTGCCTGGAAGGCCACCTACCTTGAGGAAACACCGGACGCGGAGCTTCCTGCCGCCGAGTAGGACCGTCCAGACGGTACCAAGCACCCGCTCCCTGTATTCGGCAGGAGCGGGTGCTGTCATTTGATGGACCGGAATCGGCAGAAGCGCACCGAACCCGGATGGCTACCGCAGTCGCTATCGATCGGGCGAGAGATCCTCGTAGGTCCTGGTTCGTCGTTCGGTTTTCCGCCTGTTGAAGTAGCCCACGCAGGACAGCACGATTCCTCCCATCAGCAGGACGAGAGCTGTGATCAGGAGGAAGAGCGCCATCGCGAGACCGCCGCTTCCGTCCCGATGAACCACCTCAACATACTGGCTCACACCTGCGATGAGCAGGCCAACTCCGATCAGGGTAGAGATGGACCCCGCGAAGATCTGTCGTCTTCCAGCAGACTCAATGTGCTTCCGCCATGAGTTGGAAATGGAGAGCGACATCCACGGAACAGGGCGGTCAAGACGTCGTTCGTGTTGGTCTCGACGATGACCGAGAAATCCAGGTACTGGTACACGCACCGGGCACCCTGCAGATAGGTCTGATCCGGCTGAGCCAATGCGTCCGCGAGGTCACGCGGTGAGATGTTCCGCTCGACCATCTTCGCGATGGCATGGTCCGGACAAAAAGACTTGACCGTCGACTCGGCTCTCATATTCATTCTGCATGGCGGCCGTCCCTCTCATGGCAGCCGACAGCCCGGCCGCTCTTACTGCTTTGTGTGCGGCCGGGCTTCGAAAGTGCGTGTGACTAGTGGTTTTACTACTGTGCGGCGGTGATGATGAGGTTGTGGTAGCGCTTGCCGGCTTCCCTCGCCTCGAAGCCGACGTCCAGTGGAACAGTCATGACGACATAGTCGCGCGGTGGCACATTGGTGCCGATGAGGACAGGGTAGATGAAGTACCCGTTCTGGTCGGCGACCGCAGTGGCCGGCTCCACGATGTAGTTGGAGTCGGTGTTGGGCCAGCCGAGCCCGACATAGATGCGTTGGCCCGGGGCATACCCGTCCCCGATGACGGCCAGCGTCTGGCCCTGCTGGATCGTCGCCGTCGGGGCCGTCGCCGCGCCGCCCGGGACCGGAGTGACCTTCACCCAGTCGAAGTAGGCAGGGTCGACGTGCGGTGTGGTCCCGTCGGCGATGACAATCGGTGGCGTCATCGGATTCGGCTCACCGTGCGGCGGTGGGACGAACGGGTCGTTCGGCCCGGTCGGCAGTGGCTCAAGGTTCGGTGCCGTTTCCTCGGGAACCTCCACGACCGGCTCTGCGGGTGGTTCTTCCGGCGAGGGCTCAGGAGTCGGTTCTGGGCTCGGCTCGACGGGCTCCTCGGATGCGGTCTCCTCAGCCGGCGGCGTCTCAGTTTCCTCTTCGGTGGGAGAGGTCGAAGGCGAAGCCGATTCGGATGTTGCGGCAGGACGGGCGTCGGGCTCCTCTGCGGTCGTGGAGCAGCCAGCAAGAAGAGCGGCGGCAACGGCGAGAGTGATGATGGATGGCAGCTTGGACAAAGGCGTACTTTCGTGAAGAGTGGATAAATGGTGGCGGAGACTCGCCTGGCAAACCTTGCACTGCTGCATCCCCCACTGCGGACGCTACCGGCTAATTTGCCTTGTCAACAGCACAGAATGGTCACGTAAGCGAACCGTTATGTGTTGAGGTCGGGCGTGCTTCTTTGGCACCGGCATTGGATGTTCCCGAGGCCTAAGCAAGCTGCAGTCGGTCGATATCGACCTGAATTACGCAACCGGTCCGAGGCCAACAGAATATGTCTTAGAGACGGTCAATTAGAGGTCCATCAACCGCCATTCTGATTTGAGCTCAGGAGCTCTCGCCCTCGTACAGGCGGCTGCTCCTTTCGCAAGAGTGAACGGCGAGGCTTGCTTCCTCGGCGTTAGCGCGACCAAGAGTTGCGTCAATGTGGTTACCCCGCATAGCGCCGTACTTGTGAACGGTGTAGCCGTTTGCGTTGGTCAGCAACCCGATATGGTCCTTGAGCATATCGGACACTGTGTACACGGCCTGGTAGTGCTTAAGCACGTTCTCCAATGCTCGTTCCGTGTGTCGTGCGCATGGGCCTCGAGTACCAGAAACATACGTCGCGCATCGTGCTCGTTGTCGAACCTGTGCGATCTCCGCTCCCTGGTCTGCTTGTCCGTCCACCGGATGAACGCAGTTCTACCGTTTTGCGATGTCTCTTTTCTACCCTCGCCATAAAAGTGACTATGCGAGCTTCCGACCCGCAGATGTCGCATTTCCGGGTTCGGGTGGTCGAGAACGCACTCCGCGTGGTCGCGGGCACAAAAAAACCCCGGAAAACCGGGGTTTTTCTTGTGCGCGGAGGGGGACTTGAACCCCCACCCTCAATAAGAGGACTAGCACCTCAAGCTAGCGCGTCTGCCATTCCGCCACCCGCGCAGGTGGTGATTTCGGGGCTCAAAACCCCCGAAAGCAGCGAGAAAAACTCTAACACGATCATGGCCCAAGAGTTTAATCGAGCGCCGTCGACGGGAGCCTTTCCGCTATGGCGCGGATACCTGCCAACGTCTCCTCGAATGAGGTGGACAGCGGTGACAACCCCAGGCGGAGTCCGTCGGGGTTGCGGTAATCGGGAATCACGCCGTCCTGCCACAGCCCTGGCAGCACCGTTCGGAAAGACTCATGGTCAACGGTTAGGTGGCTGCCGCGCTGCGAAGCATCCCGCGGCGATGCGACTTTTACCCCGGCTGGGCCCATCAGTTCGTCGACTGCTTCGATCGCGAAGGACGTCAGCTTCACGGACTTCGCTCGAATGGCGTCAATACCCACGCCCTCAATCAGGTCCAGCATGTCCTGCAGCGCAAGCATTCCGAGGATCGGTGGCGTCCCGGAGATCATGCGTCGGATTCCATCCGCGGGCTGGTAGCTCGAACCCATTCCGAACGGATCAGCACTGCCAAGCCAGCCCTGAATGGGCTGGACGAGATCAGCGAGATGCCGACGCGCCACGTAAGCCCAGGCGGGCGCACCCGGCCCGCCGTTGAGGTATTTGTAGCTGCAGCCCACCGCGAAGTCTGCGCCGCAGGCATCCAATCGCACAGGCACCGACCCTATGGAATGGCTGAGGTCCCACACGATCAGCGCTCCGGCGTCGTGGGCAAGCCCGGTGATAGCTTCCATGTCGGCGATGTGGGCGGAGCGGTAGGCAACATGGCTGAGGACGACGACGGCGGTGTCCGGGCCGAGCACGCTCGCCACCCCCTCGGGTGTGGGACCTGCGTCGGACGCTGACTCCACCCAACGGACCGTCAGCCCGCGGTCGGCGGCGATTCCTTCGACGATGAACCGGTCAGTGGGAAAGTTGTCGCGTTCGATCACTATCTCCGTGCGGCCCGGGCGCGCGGCGAGTGCTGCACGTATGACCTTGTACAGCAGGACGCTGGTGGAATCGGCGACGACACATTGACCGCTCTCCGCACCGAGCAGCACGCGTCCGATGCGGTCCCCCAGGCTCTGGGGAAGCTGCAGCCACTCCTCGTCCCAGCCGCGGATGAGCCTGCCTCCCCACTGTTTCCGAACGAACGCAGGAAGGCGCTCCGTGGTTGCTTTCAGCGGACGCCCGAGTGAATTGCCGTCGAGGTAGGCAACGATCGCGTCGTCGTCGTGCCCTTCAAAGAGCGGGCGGCAGGAGGCCAGGGGGTCCTCCGCATCGAGATTGCGGGCTTGGGCAAGCCGGGAGTCGTTTGTCATGAAATCAGTGTAGGTGCGCCCGCGCCGGCGCCCCGGCGACGCGAAGGCCGGCCCCACCCGATGCGGTGGAGCCGGCCCTCCGGTCCGGTGAGCGTTGTGCGCTAGCGGTTGGACGCGTTGGAGTACGCGCTCTGGATAGAGCCTCCGAAATACGGGCCGTACATGACGTTCTTCTGGGTGTTGTATCCGAAGCTGTTCACCGAGTTCTGGGTGCCGCCTGAGCCGGATCCGATGAACCAGGGGCCGCCGGACGAGCCGCCGGTCATGTCACACGGGATTCCCTGGGACTGCGTGCCGCCGATGCGGTCCCGTGAGGCGGTGCCGTAGCAGTTCTTCAGCGTTTCCCCGTTGAATGGAGCAGCTGCCGGATAGCCGTAGGCGGTGTAGGTGAGGCCGCGGGCGAGGTTGAAGCCGATCTTCGACGCTCCTACCGTGCCGGCAAGGGTGCGCCCGTTCAGCGGCGCCACAACGGCGAAGGCGCCGTCGTAGCTGATGTCGTTACGGGAGATCCATTCGCTGGTGGAGTGCAGCGACGTTGCCGACCACATGCCAAACGGAGCCGAGCCGTTGTTGTAGGCGGGAACGAACACGAACTTGGTGGCCCACCCTGCGTTGATGTCATAGGTGCAGTGCCCGGCTGTGGCAACGGTGCTCTGGTTGGCGCTCTGGACAGAGTTGGCCGAGCAGACGTAGTTCTGGCCGCCGAGCGTGAAGAAGACCTTCCCGATGTGCGATACCGGAGCAGGGCTTCCGGCGCGCTTGACCGGTGCTGCCTTCGGTTGTGGTGCAGCCAGGGTTTCCGAGCCTGCCTTCGGCATGACGGAGCGCCCTTGCTCCGCCCAGCCCTGCGAGTTGATGGTGTTGCCGGGCTTCGCGTTCTTCATCCGTTCCGGCGTCCAGTACGCCTCGAGCGCCTCCTGCGACTCAACCTGTGCGTGGGAGATAGTAGCCGCCGGCGCCTTCAGCGGCGCCTGTGGAGCGGCGTGGGCCGCCCCGCCGGTCATCAGTGCCGTAGCCATCAGCGTCGATGCTGCGAGAACGGCTGCCTTCAAACCTCGTGAATTCACGAAATTCCTCGTTTCGATCAGTGGTGAACCGTCAGCGGTAGCTGACTTCTGGAGTCTGCCCTGTTCGGAACGCCGATCACAGACCAAAAGACCATCTGGGTTGAAACTGGTGGTGAATCAGGCTCTTGCTCTGGACTTTGAAGGACGGTCGTGCAACTATTCCGCGCCTGCGCTACTTCCCAGCCTTTCCAGGCTCCCGGAAAAATGCGTACGACGACGACGCGGATCCCAGGCGACCACCTCGGCCCCGCGCCACTGGGCGGCAACGGAACTGTTTATGCCTGCCGAAAGGAAGACCGCCGAAGGTAGAGAGACCGGCGCCCTGAACTCAACCGACCAGCGGAAGGGCGTTGCGTCTCCCGGTCCCATTTCTGCAGCCATGCGCGAGGCCAGGTACATGCCGTGGGCAATCGGCTGCTTCATGCCTGCTACCCGTGCCAACGGGCCGCTGAGGTGAATGGGATTGTAGTCTCCCGAGACTGCCGCGTAGCGGCGCCCGATGTTCCTCGCCAGCACCCACTCCCGGGTGGGGAATCCCGGTAGCTGTTCCGTTGACCGATCGCCCCCGGACGGCGCCGCGGTTCCCTTTGGACCGTTGGCTTTGACGCCCTTCGCCAGGTAGGTGGACCTGCCCTTCCATACGGGCTCGGAGCTACTCCTGATGTCAACCATTACGTCCACCTGCATACCACTGCGGTGCTGCAACAGATTCTCGACCCAGGCAGTGACACTCAGACACTCGTTGAGCGCGATCGGACGCAGGTGGTGAATCTCGTTGCGGAGGTGGATCATACCGAGCAGTGGAAGCGGAAAGTCAGGCCTGGCGAGAACACTGACTGCGACCGGAAACGCGAGGGTGTGGAGGTACCCCGAAGGCAGAAACTCTGCCCGCGGCCGGCCCATCAGCCGCTGGAAGGCGTCAAGCTTCTCCTGATTGGCGGTGAGGTTGTCAAGCCTGTGCCGCTCTGTCGGTAAACGGTCCGCACGCGCACCCCTGCGCAAGGCACTCCCCGCTGAGCGGGCCAGCGCCGCAGCGTAGAGCGCCGGCAGCTTTGGCGGGGCGTCCAACCGGCGATCCATCAGGCACCCACCAGGTTCTGTCCGCAGACACGCAGCACCTGACCGTTGATTCCGGCGGCGCCGGATGAGGCGAGAAAGGAGACCGCTTCAGCAACATCGAGCGGAAGTCCGCCCTGCTGCAGACTGCTGAGGCGCCGTGCCACCTCGCGGGTGGCGAAAGGAATCTTCGCCGTCATGTCCGTCTCGATGAACCCGGGCGCAACGGCGTTGATCGTGCGTCCGGAGCCCGCCAGGGCATCGGCAGTGGCGCGAACCATGCCGATCACACCTGCCTTGGACGCGGCATAGTTTGTCTGGCCCCGATTGCCCGCGATCCCGCTGGTCGACGCGAGGCACACAATGCTGCCGTCGGCGTCGAAGATATCTGAATCCAACAACTGCTCATTGATGCGCAGCTGCGCCTCCACATTGACAGCGAGTACGGAGTTCCACCGTGCCTCGTCCATGTTGGCGAGCAACCGGTCCCTCGTGATGCCGGCGTTGTGGACCATGATGTCGAGCCCGCCGTACCGGCTGGCAGCGTGCTGCAGGATTCGCTCGCAGGCATCGGGGGCGGTGATATCCACCTGTAAGGCAGTGCCGCCGGCACCGTTCGCGACCTGCGCCAGCTGCTCCCCCGCCGCCGGTACGTCCACAGCGATGATCTGCGCGCCGTCGCGCCGGAGCACGTTGACAATCTCCGCACCGATTCCGCGAGCGGCCCCGGTGACTACAGCCGTGCGGCCGGCGAGCGGCAACACTGCAGGCTTCTGCCTCTTGCCGGAATCCGACCCGACTGTGATGAACTGTCCATCCACATAGGCGCTCTTGCCGGACAGCAGGAATTCAAGCGCATCTCTGACACTGGGTGCGCCTACATCCACACCTTCGCCCAGCAGGATCCCGTTTGCAGTCGCTCCGCCGCGCAGTTCCTTCGCCAGGCTCCGGAGCATCCCGTCGACGGCCTGCCGCGCGGCGGCAACCTGGGGCGGCAGCCCGGAGGCTACCGACCGCGAGATGGTGACGATCCGTCCGCCTGGAAGCAGGTTCCGCAGTCCGTTGCCAAGTTCGAGGAGGACATCCGACAGCTCGCCGGGGTGCGCCAGATCATCAAGTACGACGACGGCCGCGCCGAACTTCTCCTTTGGCCGCAGGTGCCGACGAACGTCGAGGTTCCATTCGAGGAGGGTCTCAGCCGCGGCCTGCGTGCTGCGGGATCGGCCAAGCACCAGGACCGGCCCGGGTACAAGCGGAGCACCCGGAACGTAGCGGCGGAGCGGCACTGGCCGCGGGAGCCCGGCCGCCTTCGCAACCCTGCTGAAGGGCTGGGCATTGACAAGCTTGAGATAGGTGTCCGTCATGTTCAGCGCGCCTCCAGGATAGCCACGACGCCCTGGCCTCCGGCGGCACAGACGGAGATGAGACCGCGCCCCGAGCCCTTCTCGGCGAGGGACTTCGCCAGTGAAGCGACTATCCGTGCACCGGTCGCTGCGAACGGATGGCCCGCGGCCAGCGAAGAGCCGTTGACGTTGAGTTTGGTGCGGTCCACCGTTCCGAGCGCACCGGGCAGACCGAGCTGGGTGCGGCAGAAATCCTCGTCCTCCCAGGCTGCGAGGCTGCTCAGCACGGTGCTTGCGAAGGCTTCGTGAATCTCGAAGAAGTCGAAGTCATCGAAGGTCATGTTGTTGCGTTGCAGCAGGCGCGGCATCGCGTAGACCGGCGCCATCAGGAGCCCCTCCTTGCCGTGCACAAAGTCGACGGCGGCCGCTTCAGCGTCCACAACGTTCGCCAGCATGGGCAGATTGTGCTCGCGCGCATAATCCTCGGAGCCCAGAAGCACCGCTGCCGCACCGTCTGTCAGCGGCGTGGAATTACCGGCGGTCATCGTGGCCTCCCCCGTCAGGTTTCGGCCGAATACCGGCTTGAGCGCTCCCAGCTTCTCGAGGGAGGTGTCGGCGCGCAGATTTCCGTCCCTCGAGACTCCGCGGAAGGGCGTGACGAGGTCATCGAAGAACCCGCGGTCATAGGCGGCAGCCATGTTCGCGTGGCTTGCCAGCGCCAACTCGTCCTGCGCCTGCCTGCTGATGCTCCAGCGCGACGTGGTGATTGCCTGGTGCTCTCCCATGGACAGCCCTGTGCGGGGCTCCGCCGTTGTCGGGGCATTCGGCTTGAGATCGGCGGGGCGAAGTTTGGTCAGCGCGGCAATCTTCTGCGGGGTAGTCCGTGCCCTCGCGAGTTCCAGCAACACCCGCCGCAGGCCCTCGCTCACGGCCACGGGCGCGTCCGAAGCGGAATCGACACCGCCGGCGATCCCCGATTCGATCTGTCCGAGCTTGATCTTGTTGGACAGCCCGATCACCGTTTCAAGGCCGGTAGCACACGCCTGTTGCACATCGTAAGCGGGCGTGTCTGCGGCCAACGCGGATCCGAGCACCGCCTCGCGGGTCAGGTTGAAGTCCCGGGAGTGCTTGAGGACGGCACCGGCCGCGACCTCACCGATCCGCTCGCCCTGTAACCCGAACCGTGCCACCAGGCCGTCCAGAGCGGCCGTCAGCATCTCCTGATTCGACGCGTGGGCGTACTGTGCCCCCGAGCGGGCGAACGGGATCCGGTTCCCACCGATGACGACGGCGGTGCGCGGACTCCCCGTGCCGGGGCTGCTGTGGGAGGTGGTGTTCTGCTGGCTGGGAAGAGTACTCAATGCTGCTCCTTGGGCTCGGATGCATGGAAGCGCCTGGAGGAATTTCACGTCTGATCTCCGGCGGACCACGCCTCAGTTATCGATACTCAGCGTACCTGATACGCTGGGTATCGTGAATCAGGTCATGGCTCCGGTAGGACGCCCCACGGCGGACGGGCGATCCAGCAGATGGTCAAAGCATCGCGAAGCCCGCCGTGCTGAACTGATCAGGACTGCCCGCAAGGCCGTTCACCGGATCGGTCCCGGCGCTTCAATGGAGGACATCGCTTCCGCCGCAGATACCTCGAAGTCTGTCTTCTACCGGTACTTCGGAGACAAGGCTGGTCTACAGCGCGCGATGGGCGAGGTAGTCGTGGGCCGGATGCAGGAGCAACTCATCGAGGCCGCACGGAAGGCCAGCACGCCGAGGGACGGTCTGCGGGCCATGGTTTCGGCATATCTCCAGATGGCGGAATCCTCGCCCAGTGTCTATGTTTTCGTGACCCAGCCGGCACCGGATTCAGGGTCCACGCTGGACGCGTCACCCACGCTCAGCTCCTTCTTCGACGCAATCTCCGCAATGCTTGCCAGTCCCATGGAGGACTATCTCGCCGAAGAACCGAGAGCGGCAGCGGTTGCGCAGCCTCTGGCACTGTGGCCACGCGCCGCCATCGGCATGGTCCGTGCTGCCGGCGAACAATGGCTGTCCATGCCGCCCGGCACCGCGCGACCGTCTGAATCCGATCTTGCGGACTCCATCACTACCTGGCTCTTTGAAGGCATCGCAGCAGCGGTGCCGAACGCTTCCCTTGCCCATACCTCCCGCCGCAATCCACGTTCGAAGGACGAATCATGACCCAGACCGCAACGCGTCCCGAGTTATCGGTCCCCGCTACCCTTCCAATCCACGACGACGACGCCGCCGTCGTCAACGTCGCATCCCTCGGCGAGCAACTGCTCGGCCGTTGGGCCGACTCCCGCCGCGCTGCGCGGGCACTGGCGGCCGACCCGGCCCTCCACAAGGCGGAGGGCGCGTCCTCTGCGGAGCACCGCGCACGCTGCCTGGACCAGCTTCATCTTCTGGTTCAGAATAAAGCGGTACACCGGGCGTTCCCCACAGCGTTGGGCGGTTCCGATGACCACGGCGGGAACGTGGCCGGGTTCGAGGAACTGGTGGTTGCCGACCCCTCCCTCCAAATCAAGGCGGGTGTCCAATGGGGACTGTTCGGGGCCGCGGTGCTGCACCTCGGAACCGAGGAGCACCACCATGAGTTGCTTCCCGGCATCATGAACATGGATATTCCCGGGTGCTTCGCGATGACGGAAACCGGGCACGGATCAGATGTCTCCAGCATCGCCACCACAGCTACCTTCAACCCGGAGAGCAATGAGTTCATCCTCCATACGCCGTTCCGCGCCGCATGGAAGGACTACATCGGCAACGCGGCAAGCGACGGGAAAGCGGCGGTTGTGTTCGCCCAACTGATCACCCGCGGAGTGAACCACGGCGTTCACGCCCTGTACGTGCCGCTGCGGGATGAGGAGGGCAACTTCCTGGAGGGGATCGGCGGCGAGGACGACGGACTGAAGGGCGGCCTGAACGGTATCGACAACGGCCGCCTGCACTTCACGCAGGTACGGGTTCCGCGCGCGAACCTCCTCAACCGCTATGGGAATGTCGCAGCCGACGGAACCTACACCTCATCCATCGAATCCCCCGGCCGGCGCTTTTTCACGATGCTTGGAACGCTCGTGCAGGGTCGCGTCTCCCTCGACGGCGCCGCCGTCGCAGCCTGCAAGCTGGCCATGAAAACCGCGATTCAGTATTCGGTTGAGCGCCGCCAGTTCAGTACTTCCTCCGAGCTGTCCGAGGAAGTACTGCTCGACTACCAGCTTCACCAGCGCCGGCTCTTCCCACGCCTGGCAACCACCTACGCAGCATCGTTCGCACATGAGGAACTGCTGGCGAAGTTCGACGGCGTGTTCTCCGGCGAACATGACACCGACGAGGACCGCCAGGACCTGGAGACCCTCGCGGCAGCGTTGAAGCCGTTATCCACCTGGCACGCACTCGACACGCTGCAGGAGTGCCGGGAAGCGAGCGGAGGGGCAGGGTTCCTTACCGAGAACCGGTACACCTCCCTGCGCGCAGACCTCGATGTGTACACCACTTTCGAGGGTGACAACAATGTGCTGCTTCAACTCGTGGCCAAGCGGCTCCTCGCGGATTACGCCAAAGAGTTCCAGGGAGTCGATTTCGGGGTCCTCGCCCGTTTCGTCGCAACCCAGGCGGCAGACCGGACCCTTCACCGGACGGGCCTGCGGCGAGTGCTGCAGACGGTCGTCGACACCGGGTCGGAGCGGAAATCCGCTATCGCGCTGAGGGACGAGGGAACGCAGCACGAACTGCTGTGCGGCCGTGTGGACACCATGGTCGGCGAGCTCGCCGGAGCCCTCCGTGGTGCGCGCAAACTTCCGCAGGCGAAGGCCGCCGAGATTTTCAACCAGCATCAGCAGGAACTGATTCAGGCGGCCCGCGCCCATGCCGAACTTCTGCAATGGGAAGCGTTCACGGCGGCGCTCGCCCGGACCGAGGATGCCGGGACGCGACAGGTGCTCACCTGGCTCCGCGACCTGTTCGGGTTGTGCCTCATCGAGGAAAACCTCGGCTGGTACCTGATGAACGGCCGGCTGTCAGCGCAGCGCGCCCGAACCCTTGGTCCGTACATCAACCGGCTGCTTCTGAAGCTGCGACCGCACGCTGTCGATCTGGTCGACGCCTTCGGTTACGGCCCTGAGCATGTGCGGGCGGCCATCGCGACGGGAGCCGAGCGGGAGCGGCAGGAAGAATCCCGCGACTACGCGCGTCTTCAGCGAGCCAGCGATGATGCGCCCTTGGATGAGAAGATCCTGATCGCGCGCAAAAATCGATCCAGCTAAAGAACTGATCGGTAAACGCTCAGCGTGGACTCTGCAATGGAGTCCCAGGAGAAGTGCTCCTCTGCCCGGATGCGTCCGCGCGCTCCCATGGCGCGGGCGCGTTCCGGATCGGCAACCAGTGCGTTGAGTGCCTGGGCGAAGTCATCCACGAACCCTTCGGGATCAAGCGGGGTTCCCGTTCCGTCCTGAACCTGCTCGAGGGGCACGAGCACCCCGGTCACGCCGTCGTCCACCACTTCGGGGATGCCGCCGGTTGCACTCGCTACGACCGCAGCGCCGCACGCCATTGCCTCAAGGTTCACAATGCCGAGCGGCTCGTAGATTGAGGGGCAGGCGAAGACCGTTGCGTGGCTGAGTACCTGTACCAGCTCGTGGCGCGGAAGCATCCGCTCGATCAGGATCACCGAACCACGCTGCGCGCGCAGGTCGTCGATCAGGCGGGCGGTCTCGGCTGCGAGCTCAGGCGTATCCGCTGCTCCGAGGCACAGAACCACTTGGACGTCGGCGGCCAGCTTCGCAGCGGCGCGCAGCAGGTAGGGGACACCCTTTTGGCGTGTGTTCCTGCCCACGAAGACCACGCTGGGACGGTCGGGGTCGATTCCCAACGCACGGACGGCGTCGTCATTGGAATCTGCGGTCCACGCCTCAGTGTCAATACCGTTATGAACAACCTGCACGCGGGCCGGATCAACCTCCGGATAACAGCGGAGGATGTCCCGGCGCATGCCGTCGGAAACCGCAATGACCGCCGCAGCAGCCTCATAAGCGGTCTTCTCCACCCAGGACGAAAGCGCATAGCCGCCGCCGAGCTGCTCGGCCTTCCACGGACGCAGCGGCTCCAGGCTGTGTGCACTGAGCACGTGCGGAATGCCGTGCAGGAGCGAGGCGAGATGGCCGGCCATATTGGCGTACCAGGTGTGCGAGTGTACGAGGTCCGAGCCGCTGATGCCCTGCAGGATGGACAGATCCGTGCCCAGTGTCTGAACCGCCGCGTTCGCTTCGGTCAGCCCGTCAGGGACGCCGTAGGTGCTCACCCGGGCGCCGTGATAGTCAGCGGGGGGCTCTGAGCCGAAGCAGTGCACGGCCAAATCGACGCGCCCGGCGAGCACACGGGCCAGTTCGGCAACGTGCACACCTGCGCCGCCGTAGATCTCGGGCGGAAACTCTTTTGTCACAATGTCTATTCGCACAATTCCAACGTAGTGCAGGCCGGGCGAGTCCTCTAGTGTGAGTCGAACGAGGTCATACTCAAGGACGAGCGGAAGGGGTTTACCCGTGGCAGTCAAAAAAGTGCTCGCGGTGGTTCTGGCGGGCGGGGAGGGTAAGCGGCTTATGCCGCTTACGGCGGACCGGGCCAAACCTGCGGTCCCGTTCGCGGGCAGTTACCGGCTCATCGATTTCGCCCTATCGAATGTGGTCAACTCCGGCTACCTCCAGATCGTGGTGCTCACTCAGTACAAGTCGCACAGTCTCGACCGGCACATCTCCGAGACCTGGCGCATGTCCACCCAACTGCAGCAGTACATCGCCTCAGTGCCCGCGCAGCAGCGGCGCGGTAAGAGCTGGTTCTTGGGCAGCGCCAACGCCATCTACCAGTCCCTCAACCTGATCCATGATGCGCGGCCGGACATCGTCGTCGTCATCGGGGCGGACCACGTGTATCGCATGGACTTCGAGCAGATGGTTCACGCACATCAGCAGAGCGGGGCGTCAGTCAGCGTAGCGGCGGTGCGGCAGCCGCTGCACCTCGCCGACCAGTTCGGCGTCATCGAGGTCGATTCCAGCGACCCTGGGCGAATTTCGGCCTTCGTCGAGAAACCCGCAACCACGCCGGGGCTTCCCGATGACCCCGACAGCTTCCTGGCCTCCATGGGCAATTACGTTTTCAACACGGATGCGCTGATCGAAGCGCTCGAAATCGACGCCGCTCGCCTGAACACGAAACATGACATGGGCGGGGATATCATTCCGCACTTCGTGGAGCGCGGAGACGCGGCGGTGTATGACTTCACCACCAACGAGATCCCCGGCTCCACTGATCGGGACAACCAGTACTGGCGCGACGTAGGAACCCTCGATTCCTACTACGACGCGAACATGGATCTCATTACCCCGCTGCCGCTGTTCAACCTGTACAACCTTGAGTGGCCGATCTACACCCGGCAGAGCATCTCCCCGCCCGCCAAGTTCGTGCGCAGTGCCACCGGCGTTTCGGGGGTTGCCCACGACTCCATCGTGTCCAACGGCGTCGTCATTTCCGGCGGCGCGGTTCAGGGATCGGTGCTGGCAACGGATGTTTTCGTCGACGAAGGCGCCGACGTGACGGGCTCTGTCCTGCTCGATCACGTCACGATCGGTTCAGGGGCGGTCGTCCGGAAGGCGATCATCGACAAGAACGTCCGCATTCCCGCCGGGGCGAAGATCGGCGTGGACCGCGAGCTGGATATCAGCCGTGGGTTCACCGTCACGGACTCAGGACTGACTATCCTCAGCAAGGGACAGGTCGTCGAGGGGTAACGGGAGATTGTGCAGCCCGACGAAGGGCGGCGGGCCGCTCGACCCGCAGCCCTTCGTCAGGCGACGCGGGTGATTTCAACCGTCACGTTGAGTGAGGACCCGCCGCCGCCCGAGAGGATTCCCTTCAGGGGCGAGACATCGCGGTAGTCACGGCCCCGCGCCACCGACACATGGAAGTCGCTGACGGGGCCGCTGTTCGTCGGATCCCACCCCCGCCACTCGCCGTCCCACCACTCGACCCAGGCATGGGACTGGCCGGCCACTGCCTCGCCGACTGCCGCCGTCCTGCGCGGGTGCAGGTATCCCGAAATGTATCGGGCCGGGATGCCGAGGCTCCGCAGCGCTCCGATTGCGACGTGAGCAAGGTCCTGACAGACGCCCTGGCGTTCGGACCAGGCGTCGCGTGCATTGGACTGCACACCGGTCACGCCCTGCACGTATTTCATTTCGCCCTTGAGCCAGTCGAAAACGGAGTGTGCGGCGGTGTGAGGGTCCTCGCCGTCGACGACCTCCCGGACGAGCGAGCGTATTTCGGCATCCGGCTGCGTCAGGTGCGTGTCCGGAAGCCAGTCTGCGTAATCGTTCACGACGTCATCAGAGCGCAGATCCTCCCAACTCACCACTTCCTCCGGAGCGGGAATGCGTTCGGTGCGGCTGACTTCCACGAGGGTCCGGGCAGATACTTCCAGCCGGTCGTGGGGCACGTGTACATCGAACGAGGTCACACGGGTTCCCCAGTAGTCACGATAGGTTGCCATCGAGGCACCGGACGGATTGAGGGTGACGGTGGATTCGAGCACCACCTGCTGGGAGTCAGTCAGCGGTGTCATACGCGCTTCGTTGTAGGACAGGGACACACGGCGCAGATAGTCGTAGCCGGTGCGGTGTTCAATCAGCAAGCGGGTCATGAGACCTCCCCAACCCAGGACAGCTCATCTGCCTGCGAGAAGTAGGTGCGTGAGACGGCGTCGGAGGCGCGTGCGCACGCTTTCTGGACTCTTTCCATGTGCTCGGGCAGTTCCAGCATGAGGTCGTCCGTCTGGTGGAATTCAAGGAAGGTGCGGGCCTGGCCAACGATTCTGCTGGCGTCATTGATGAAGCCGACGCGCTGGTAGGCCGGGTTCAGGTTTGCCAGGCATTTCTCGGCGTCGCTGAGGGCATAGACGATCGAGCGCGGAAACAGCCGGTCCAGGAGCAGGAACTGCGCCGCGTGCTGTTCGCCGAAGGATGCGCGACGGGTTCGGAGGAACGACTCGTACGCACCGGCGCAGCGCAGCATGTTCACCCACGACAGGCCGGACGCGTGGACGTCACGCGTGGAGAGCATCCGGGCAGTCATGTCTGCCCGTTCAAGGCTCCGGCCGAGCACCAGGAACTGCCAGCTTTCGTCGTGGCTCATGGTGGTGTCCGACAGACCGCGCACCATTGCGGTGCGTTCGATGACCCAGTGGCAGAAGCGGTAGGTCCCTACTACGTCTTTCCGGTGCTGCGTAAGGCCGTACCAGGTGGTGTTGAGCCCCTCCCACACGCTTCCGGATACCGTTTCCCTGGCTCGACGAGCGTTCTCTCGGGCAGCGCCGAGGGCCCCTGCGATGGACGTTGCGCTGCTGCGGTCGAAGGCGAGCGCCTCGATGAGCTCGGGCAGGCCGAAGTCATCAGACTCGGGCTTGTTGCCCATGACCCCGAGCAACTGGCGCGAAACGTCCCGCTGAACGGGCCGCGGCATCTGGTTCAGCCGCTCAAGGTGAACATCGAGGATCCGGGCGGTGCCGTCAGCCCGCTCGACGTACCTGCCAATCCAGAACAGAGACTCCGCAATCCGGCTAAGCATTGTCCTGCACCTCTCCTTCGCCGCTGTCCTGTTGATGCTGTTGCTGTTGCTG
This sequence comes from Arthrobacter tumbae, assembly GCF_016907495.1. Classification (NCBI taxonomy): domain Bacteria; kingdom Bacillati; phylum Actinomycetota; class Actinomycetes; order Micrococcales; family Micrococcaceae; genus Arthrobacter; species Arthrobacter tumbae. Next base: position 3,458,934 of record NZ_JAFBCC010000001.1, on the reverse strand, counting down.
CTCGGGCTGCCGGTCCCGCCAACCCGTCTCCACGGGCCACACGCTGACCCGTTCCCGCAACGGCGCCGCTTCGGGAGGAACAGGCGCGCTGTCCGACTGGCCGTCGACAACCCACGTATCCTTCGAGCCGCCTCCCTGACTGGAGTTCACGATCAGCGAGCCCTCCTTCATGGCCACGCGGGTCAGACCGCCGGGAAGGACCCAGACGTTCTCGCCGTCGTTGACTGCGAACGGACGCAGGTCGACGTGACGGGGACCGAACTGGCCGCCGGACATGGTGGGCACAGTGGAGAGCTGGAGGACGGGCTGCGCGATCCAGCCCCGCGGGTCGGCAAGAATCCTGCCGCGGAGGGCCGCAAGTTCGTCCGCCGTCGCATCGGGACCGATCACCAGGCCCTTGCCTCCCGATCCGTCCACGGGCTTCACCACCAGCTCATCCAACCGGTCGAGCACTTCCTCCCGGGCAGCGGGTTCCTCCAGCCGGAACGTGTCAACGTTGGCGATGATCGGTTCCTCGTTGAGGTAGTAGCGGATCAGGTCCGGCACATAGGTGTAGACGAGCTTGTCATCGGCGACGCCGTTGCCTACCGCGTTCGCGATGGTGACCATGCCGGCGCGCGCAGCGTTCACGATCCCGGGACAGCCGAGCACTGAATCTGCGCGGAACTGCAGGGGGTCGAGGAATTCGTCGTCGATGCGCTTGTAGATCACGTCGACGCGCTGTTCCCCGGCCGTCGTGCGCATGTACACGCGGTTGCCTCGGCAAATGAGGTCCCGTCCCTCGACGAGCTCCACGCCCATGAGCCCGGCGAGCAGAGTGTGTTCGAAATACGCGGAATTGAACACACCCGGGGTGAGCACGACGACGGTCGGATCCTCCGCGCCCGACGGTGCCGTTTTTCGCAGGGCGGCAAGAAGGCGGCGCGGGTACTCCTCGACTGGGCGGACGTGCTGCTGACCGAAGGCCTCGGGAAGCCCCTTCGCCATGGCGCGACGGTTCTCCAGCACGTAGCTGACCCCGCTGGGGACCCTCACGTTGTCCTCGAGGACGCGGAAGGTGCCCGCGGCATCGCGCACGACGTCAATTCCGGAGATATGTACGCGCACCCCTCCGGCGGGATCGAAACCGGCAACCTCCCGGTGAAAGTGCGCCGAGGAAGTGATCAAGCGGCGGGGTATGACGCCGTCACTGACCACGGTCATCTTGTCGTAGATGTCGTTGAGGAAGGCTTCGAGCGCGTGCACCCGCTGCGTCACACCGCGTTCAAGGGAGTCCCAGTCCGAGCCGGCTATGACGCGCGGCACGATATCGAGCGGGAAGGGCCGCTCCTCCCCCGCGAAATCAAAGGTCACTCCACGATCAAGGAACGTCCTCGCCATCGAATCCGCCCGCGCCGTCACATCGGCGAGGTTGAGCTCATCAAGGGCGGCTGCCACCGGTCTGTACTCGGCCCGCGGCTGGTTCGCATCGTCGAACATCTCGTCGTAGGCGGCGGTGCGCCGGGCAACGGTTGCGTAGTCTTCAAAGAGCTCGGACATGGCTCCACAGTGCCATGTATCGGACGTGTTTACCTACCGGGACCTCCGGCGGCACGCCGCCGCCGGACCGTGAACTGCCATCGCGGCAGGCCGCACCGACCGTGGTTGAATAGGCCGGTGCATAACGAGACTCTGCGCCGCGATGAGGCGGCGGACCGGTCAGCGATCATCACCGTCTCCAGTTACGACATCACGCTGGACCTCCGTACCGCGATGGACGCCGAGATTGGGGGATTCCCTTCGCGGACGGTTGTGGCGTTCGACTGCTCATCCCCCGGTGCGGACACCTTCCTCGACTTCATTTCCGCCGGAGTGCAGGCCGTCACGCTGAACGGTACGGTGCTCGAACTTGAGCAGGTTGTTGACGGCGCACGCATCAGACTCCCTCACCTTGCCGAGCAGAACACCGTAATTGTGGACGGTATAGCGCTCTACAGCCGCAGCGGCGAAGGTATGCACCGTTTCGAGGACCCTGCCGACGGCGAGACCTACCTTTACACCCAGTACGAGCCGGCCGATGCCCGCCGCGTCTTCGCCTGCTTCGAACAGCCGGACCTCAAGGCGTCCTTCACTTTCCATGTGCGGGCGCCGGAGTCTTGGACCGTCGCATCGAACGGTGCCGAGAGCAGCCGCGACCAGCACGACGACGGCTCCGCTACCTGGCACTTCGCGCCGACTATGCGCATCCCGACCTACATCACGACAGTATTGGCTGGCCCGTACGAGTCCGTGAGCGACGAATGGACCGGTATTCTGGAGGGCGGTGAGGTGCTCACCATCCCCCTGTCCCTGTTCTGCCGACGGTCGCTCAGCGGTCACCTCGATGCAGCGCGCATCTTCGACACCACCCGGCGCGGACTCACTTACTTCCACGACCTGTTTCACTACCCCTACCCGTTCGGGAAGTACGATCAGGCGTTTGTGCCCGAATACAACCTCGGCGCCATGGAAAACCCGGGTCTGGTGACCTTCACCGAGTCCTATGTGTTCAAGTCGAGGGCCACGCACGCGCAGTACGAGGCGCGGGACAACACGATCATGCACGAGATGGCGCATATGTGGTTCGGCGATCTGGTGACCATGACCTGGTGGGACGATCTGTGGCTGAAGGAATCCTTTGCTGACTTCTCGGGGGCGCTCGCGGTCGCGGAGGCATTGGATTCCCCGACCTCGTGGGTCACCTTCGCCACCCGGCGCAAGGCCTGGGCCTACCTGCAGGACCAGCTGCCTTCCACCCACCCGATTGTCGCGGACATCGTCGATCTGGAGGCGGCAAAACTCAACTTCGACGGCATCACCTATGCCAAGGGCGCGTCGGTCCTCAAACAGCTCGTCGCCTACGTCGGATTCGAAGCCTTTGCGTCCGCGGCACGGTCTTATTTCCGCAAGCACGCCTTCTCCAATACAACCCTCGACGACCTGCTGGCCGCTCTGAGCGAAGCCTCAGGCAGGGACATGTCGGATTGGGCGCAGCGGTGGCTGCAGACCTCGGGAGTCCCGCAACTTGCCGCTCAGGTGGAAACCGACGACGACGGCGTCTATACCTCCGTGGCGATCCTCCAGCACGCGCCGGACCCCGTGACCTCCAGACCCGCCCCCCGCCCGCACAGCGTCCGTCTGGGACTCTACTCCCTCGATGCGAATGGGAGACTGCTTCGCGCAGCCTCCCACGATGTCATGCTGGACGGAGACCGCACAGAGATTCCCGAGCTCGTCGGCAGTGACCAGCCCGACCTGCTGCTCATCAACGATGATGATCTGACGTATGCAAAGCTCGTCTTCGACGATCGCTCCCTTGCGACGCTCCTGTCCTCCGCGGATCGGCTTGAGGAACCCCTGGCGAGGGCAGTGAGCCTGACTGCACTGTGGTCCTCCACCCGCGATGGCCTGCTCAGCGCAGCAGACTACGTGGATGCCATACAGAGGACTGCACTGGTCGAGGAGGGCATCGGAATCCTCCAGCAGCTGCTTCAGAACGCGCGGTACGCGGTCGAACACTACACCCCGGTGTCGGCGCGCAGGGATCTGCGCGAACGCCTCGCGATCTTCCTGCTCCGCGGATTGGAAGCCGCCGGACCGGGTTCCGATCATCAGCTGGTCTGGGCTCGGGCGCTGGCAGCAATCACCCGGAAGACCGCAACCCACACTCCACTGCTTCGCGGACTACTGGAAGGGACGCGGACAATTGACGGTCTAGTGATCGACGACGAACTTGCCTGGCAGCTGTGGCAGGCGCTGGCTGCGCAGAAGCTTGCAACCGTCGAAGAGCTCGAAGCAGCCCTTGAGCGTGACCGCACCGCATCGGGACGGACGGGCTTCACCACAGCCTGCACGTCCTTTCCGGACGCTGCAGTCAAGGCCACGGCCTGGAAAGAGGTCGTCTTCGGCGATCGGCTGTCGAATGAACTGCTCAGCGCCACCATCGCCGGCTTCCAGGAAGGGCCGCCGGACTTGCATGAACCGTATATCGACGCCTATTTCCAGGAGGTCGACAGGGTCTGGCGCGAGCTGCCGATTGAGATGTCAGCCAGGATTGTGCGTGGACTGTATCCCGGCGACCAGGATCTTGTTGCGGGAACCGTTCCGGAAGATCATCCGGTACTGGTGCTGACAGACTCCTGGCTGAAGGAACACGCGAAGTCTCCGCAATCCCTCCGGAGGATCGTGGTGGAGGAACGTGACCACCTGCTGCGCGCGCTGCGCGCCCAGGCTGCTGCGGATTGACGGGTCACGGCACGCGGTAGAGCCATTCGTCGGTGCCGAACTTCTCCTCCACCAGCGCCTGCGCGGTTGTCAGCTCGGCCTGAGTGAGTGTCCCGTCCACGGCCTGGTAGCGCTCCCGGAAGGTCTCGCTCAGGACCTGGATAATCTCCTCACGCGTCAGCCCGGTCTGCCGTCGGAGGGGGTCCACCCGTTTCTTGGCGCTCTTGATCCCCTTGTCGGAAAGCTTCTCGCGTCCTATCCGGAGGATCTCGAGCATCTTGTCGGCATCAATGTCGTAGGACATCGTCACGTGATGGAGCATGCCGCCGTTGCTGAGACGTTTCTGCGCCGCGCCGCCGATCTTGCCGATATCAGTCGCGATGTCGTTGAGCGGCTGGTACCAGGCTGAAATGCCGAGCTTTTTCAACCCTTCCATCACCCAGTCATCGAGGAACGGGTAGGAGTCAGCAAAGCTCAGTCCATCCACCAGCGACTGCGGGAGGTACAGCGAATAGGTGATGGCGTTGCCGTGCTCCATGAACATGGCTCCGCCGCCGCTCATGCGACGGACCACGCTGACGCCGTGGCGAAGGACGGCGTCAGCATCGACTTCGTTGCGCATGGACTGAAAGCTGCCAATGACCACCGAGGGACTCTCCCACTCCCAGAAGCGCAGCGTGGGGTTACGAAGCCCGGCGCCCACCTCGCGGGTCAGCACTTCGTCCATGGCGACGTGCATGGCCGTCGGAAGCGGCGTGGGACCAATGATTTCCCATTGATGGTCAGCGAAGCCCGAAGCCTTTCCCAGCGCCCGGCGGACGGCGGTGGCGATCGCCTCGGGAGAGAATCCGAAGAGTTGCGCATCCGGGCGCAGCTCCCGCCTGATCGCCGCTGCCAGTTCACCGTGGGACGTTTCGGCGTCAAGGCCTTCCAGGGCGGCATTGATGTCATACAGCGCCTCGTCCGGCTCCAGGAAGAAATCTCCGTTCACCGACACACGGCTGAGCTTGCCTCCGACGACGTCGGTGTCCACCACTACCAGCTTCCCGCCGGCGACCTTGTATTCCCCGTGATACTCCCGCATTGCCCCGTGCTCCATGATTCTCCTGCTGCCTCGTCCGGCTACACCTTGGTATATCTGCTTAAAGCACTGGGCCCGAACCGGAAATTCCAGTTCGGGCCCAGTAACGATGTTCAGGCGATTTACTTCTTGCCGAAACCCTTGAAGCGCTGGTTGAAGCGCTCGACGCGGCCAGCGGAGTCCATGATGCGCTGCTTGCCGGTGTAGAACGGGTGGGACTCCGAAGAGATTTCCACCTCTACCAGCGGGTAGGTGTTTCCATCTTCCCATTCAACCGTCTTGTCAGAAGTGACCGTTGAGCGGGTGAGGAACGACTTCTCAGAAGCGAGGTCGCGGAAGACGACCGATGCGTACTTGGGGTGGATATCAGACTTCATGGGAGTACTTTCTGTAGTTGCCTGGATTTTGCCAGGCACCGGTGGTTTGAAAGTTGACGGCCCGTAGGCCAGCAACCAACTCTACCGCACGCGCGCGGGATCCGCGAAAGAGCCATCGACGCGCTGGAGTGCGAGCGGTCGGCACTCCCAGAAGGCAACGGCGCCCGCCGCCGCCACGTTGAGGGAATCCACGGCGGAACTCATGGGAATCCTCACGGAGACATCTGCCTCTTCGAGTGTGGACTGCGAGAGCCCCTCACCCTCGGTACCCAGAATGAGAGCCAGTCGGTCCGGATCGCGCTGCGACAACTCCTGCAGTTCGAGCGAATCCGGCGCCAGGGCCAGTGCCGCCACCAGGAAGCCGGACCCGCGTAGCGTTCCGATGCTGCCCGGCCACGATTCCAGTCTGACCCACGGCACCTGGAAGACCGTTCCCATACTGACCCTGATAGCCCTTCGATACAGCGGATCAGCGCAGCGTGGCGTGATCAGGACCGCGTCCACGCCGAGCGCCGCCGCGGAACGGAAAACGGCGCCCAGGTTGGTGTGATCCACCATGTCTTCGAGGATCGCCACGCGGCGCGCGTTGTGCAGCACGTCCTCCAGCGCCAGCGGAGCAGGGCGGTTCATGGCCGCCAGGGCTCCGCGGTGAAGGTGGAATCCGGTGATTTCCTCCAGTACCGACTCGGACCCGACATAGGCAGGTATGTCCGGGAAACGGGCAAGGACGTCTTTGAGCTCCGGGAGCCATTTGTCCGTCAGGAAGAAGGATCGCGGCGTATGTCCGGCGTCGATGGCCCGCCGGAGAACCTTCGTGCTTTCTGCGATGTACAGGCCTTCAGCCGGCTCGCGGCGTCGACGCAGCTGCGTGTCGGTCAATCCGGTGTAGTCAGTGACCCGGGGGTCCGCTGCATTGGAAAGGCGCTCCAGTGCCACGCTAGCTCACCAGCCGCACGATCATGACGTAGAGGGCAACCAGACCGAGCAGCACAATGACGCTCCGCAGAACGATGGGGGAAAGGCGCCTGCCGACCTTCGAACCGATGATGCCTCCCACAAGGGAACCAACGGCGATGAGCAGGACAACCCACCACTCGATACGGTCAAAGGCGAAAATCATGTAGGAGACAGCCGCAATCAGATTCACACCAAGCACCAGAACGTTCTTCATTGCGTTGGCTGACTGCATGGTGCCGGAAAGAAAGATACCCAGGATTCCCACCAGCAGAATGCCCTGCGCGGCGACGAAATATCCGCCGTAGACGCCGGCCAGGAAGACGAGCACCGTCAGGGCCAGCGGATGGGACGTTGTGGGCGCCCTGGCCTCAGCACGACGCCGCACCCAACGCTGCAGCTTCGGCTGGAAGATCACGAATCCGAGCGCCACCACGATCAGGAACGGCGCGACCAGCTCGAAGACGGTCTCGGGAAGATTAAGGAGGAGGGCTGCTCCGACTATGCCACCGAGCAGCGAAGCCGGCAGCAGCCGGGCAAGAATCCGGCCGTTTCCCTTCAGCTCTTCCCGGTATCCCCACGCACCCGTTACGTTGCCGGCCACGAGGCCCATGGCATTGCTGATGGTAGCGGTCACCGGGGCATACCCCAGGGCAACCAGGATGGGGAAGGTCACGAGGGTGCCGGAACCGACGATGGTGTTGATGGTTCCGGCCCACAAACCGCCGAGCAGTATCAGCGCATCGCGCCACAGGTCCACGAAGTTTCCTCCGCTGCGTCAGGACCGCGCGACGGCGCTGTAACGGCCATCCCGCCGGGTGACCTCGAGAGGCATGTCGAACGCCCGGCTCAGATGTTCGGCCACCAGCACCTCCCCGACGGGTCCGGCCGCCACCACTGCCCCTTCACGCAGGAGCATCGCGTGGGTAAAGCCGGGAGGTACTTCTTCGAGGTGATGCGTCACCAGGACGATCGCCGGCGAATCCTCGTCGGCAGCGAGTTCGCTGAGACGTGCGACGAGGTCCTCGCGCCCGGCCAGATCCAGGCCGGCGGCAGGTTCGTCGAGCAGCAGCAGCTCCGGGTCGGCCATCAGGGCACGCGCTATCTGGACACGTTTGCGTTCGCCCTCGCTCAGGGATGCGAAAGGCCTGTTCATCAGGGTGGAGACACCCCAGGCGTCGAGCAGCCGGAACGCCCTGCGCTCGTCGAGCCGTTCATACTGTTCGCGCCAGCGGCCGGTCACTCCGTAAGAGGCCGTGACGACGACATTGAGAACTGTTTCGTGTTCCGGGATCTGGGACGCCAGCGCCGCCGACGCCAGGCCGATACGGGGCCGCAGCTCGAACACGTCAACGGCTCCCAGCACCTCATCGAGGATTCCCACAACGCCCCGGGTTGGGTGGATCCGCGCGCCCGCGATCTGCAGCAGCGTCGTTTTGCCCGCGCCGTTGGGGCCCATGACCACCCAGCGCTCGCCTTCACGGACCTGCCAGTCGACGTCATCCAGGAGCGCTTTCCCTCCGCGGACAAGGCTCACCCCGGAGAGTTCCAGAACATCACTCATGACAGTAGACACTAGGTTAAGAGCGGCCTTGAACGTTAAATGAATGGCGCGGATGACCGGAGAATCCGTGGAGCCGGTTCCCGGTTTCATCGCCGCCGGGCAGGGCACCATAATGACAGGTGAGACTCGGATCGAGGAAAGGCCGTTGGCACACGTGGCGGAGATGTTCAGGGTGGTCAGCTTCGGCACCCGGTTGGGGGATTCGCACGGCTCCTGGGTGCGCCGCGCCCTGCAGGAAAACGGCGCCGTCGTCGTCGGTGAGAGCAGCACCGACGCCGGCAGCTACCAGGTGGCCTGCCTGACCGTCAGTTCCGACGACGGCATCGACACGCTTCGGACGGCGGTTGCGCCGCTATTGTCGGATGAAACCGGCATCGCGGTGGTGCCGCCCGCGCTCCTCCGTGAGGGAACCAAGCTGCTCATCATGGATGTTGACTCGACGCTCATCAAGCAGGAGGTCATCGAGCTCCTTGCAGCCCACGCCGGCCGGGAGGCGGAGGTTGCTGCCGTCACCGAATCCGCTATGCGGGGTGAACTTGATTTTTCCCAGAGCCTGCATGCCAGGGTCGCCGTGCTTGCCGGGCTGGCAGAAGGGGTCATCGAGGACGTCGGAACCCGGATCGAATTGAGCGAAGGGGCAGAGCAGCTGGTGGAGGCGTTCCTGGATGCGGGTCACCTAGTTGCGGTGGTGTCCGGCGGGTTCAGCCAGATCCTCGAGCCCCTGGCCGCGCGCCTGAACCTGACGCATGCCAAGGCAAATGAGCTCGGTGTGGATGCCGGCACACTCACGGGTTCGGTGATCGGGCCGGTGGTGGACCGGGCGGAGAAGGCGCGCTGCCTGCAGGCATGGGCGGAGGCCGCCGGCATACCGCTCGAACGCACGGTGGCAGTGGGCGACGGCGCCAATGACCTGGACATGCTGGCCGCAGCCGGGCTTGGCGTTGCGTTCAATGCCAAGCCGGCCGTGAGGAAAGCCGCTGATGTTGCGGTGAACTTTCCCTACCTTGACGTGGTCCGCCACTTCGTGCGGCTATAGGACCACGCTCTTCAGGGCGGCCGGCAGGGGTTCAGCGCGTGAAGTGCTCCGCGCCGCCCACGTACTCGGTATGGCCGGTGGGAACATCGGCGGTTGCCATGGCGACAATCTCGGCCGCGAACTCCTCCACCGTGTAGAGGCGTCCGGCTTCCTGCCGGCGGGCCTCGATGGCGCCGGGCGCCGCGCGGTCGAGCAGGGTGGCGGTGACGGTGCCCTCGATCATGTCTCCTGAGACGACGACGAAGCTGATGCCGCGTTCGGTCAGCGCCGGAACCATCTCCCGAAGCGCATCCTCACCGGCGCGCTTGCTGCGCGCAACGGGTTCGTAGGCATCCATCGTTTCCACCGTGTTGATGAAGTGGGCCTGGTGGCTCGTGACAAAGACCACGCGGGCGCCGGCGGGCATGGCTCCGAGGGCTGCCTGGAGCATGCCTACCTGGGCATCGCGGTTGAGCTTGAGCGCGTAGTCCTCCCCGAGTCCGGATTCCATACCGCCGGAAGCGTTGAGGACCAGCAGATCGAGCCCACCAAAATTCTGCACTGCGGCGTCAACAAGTGCCTGGGCGCCCTCCTGCGCAGTCAGGTCCGAGCCCACCGCGACGGCCCGGCCACCGGCAGCCTCGATGCCCGCCACCACCTTGTTGGCCCGGGGCGCTTTCTGCCGGTAATTGACGACGACGGCGGCGCCCTGCGCGGCAAGCAGCTTTGCCACCTCAGCGCCGATTCCGCGGGACGATCCCGTGACGATTGCCGTTGTGCTGTCCAGTGCGCCCATGTCCGGGGCCTCCTTGATTCGGTTGTGCCAATAGCTTTGTGGAGCGGAGAACTGCCGGGCGGTGGTCAGTGACCCATCCCGAGTCCGCCGTCGACGGGGAGAACGGCGCCTGAAATGTAGGCTGCCTCGTCGCTGGCGACCCAGCGGACCACGTTGGCAACCTCGCCCGCATCCGCGAACCGGCCGGCCGGAATAGACGAAAGGTAGGTCTTCTGGGTTTCCGCCGGAAGGGCAGCGGTCATGTCCGTGTTGATGAAGCCGGGAGCAACCACATTGCAGGTAATTCCCCTGGATCCGAGTTCCCGCGTCAGCGAACGGGCGATTCCCACGAGTCCGGCCTTGGATGCAGAGTAGTTGATTTGTCCCGGCGCTCCGTACAGCCCGGAGACAGAAGAGATGAGGACGATCCGGCCCTTGCGAAGGCGAAGCATTCCCCTGCTGGCCCGCTTGATCACCCGGAAGGCGCCGGTGAGGTTCGTGTCCACGACATCCGTGAAATCGGTCTCACTCATCCGAAGAAGCAGGGTGTCCCTGGTGATGCCCGCATTGGCAATGAGCACCTCAACGGCCCCATGGGCGTCCTCCACCTCACTGAAGGCGGCATCAATCTGTTCGGTGTCCGTGACATCCGCTTTCACCCCGAGCATGCCCGCCGGAACATCGCCACTTCGGTAAGTGATGGCCACCCGGTCACCATTGGCGACGAAGGACTGCGCAATGGCCAGTCCGATCCCGCGGTTTCCTCCCGTTACCAGGACGCTGCGCCCGGTCTTGCCCTCGGGCGTTCCAGCGGTGTCTTGTTCCTGCACGGAGTGTCCTTTCGGATGGAGGGTGCTGAGCGTCCGTTCGATCCTATCGGCGATGCAGGTGAACTTTAACAACGGCCGGCGGAGTGAGACAATGGGAGTGTCCCCTTGGAGTGTGATGATCAAGCTGAGCCATCAGTCGAAGCGCCGCCCGGAAGTCCATAACATCAGTGATGCCCGCGAGGCACACAGCGATGACATGCGCCAACGGATGATCAAGTATTCCGTGTCGATGGGAATCCGCATGGTCTGCCTGATCCTCGTCTTCGTGGTGGAGGGCTGGCTGCAGTGGCTCATGATCGCGGGAGCCGTGTTCCTGCCCTATTTCGCGGTGATTATTGCAAACGGCGGTAGTGACACCAGCAACCTGGCCCACAGCGACTCCCTGCTCGACCGGGCGCCCGTCCCGGAGCTGGAAGCGCCGGCACCGGCGGCCCCGAAAGATGAGCCGGTTACGCTGCAGGGAGAGATCATCGACGACCAGCCGAACCTTGATCAGGAAACCGAGGAGAAGGAAGGAACAACGTGAGCATCTTCGACCAGTTGGCTGGCGCAGTTCCCTCGACCGAGCAGCCTTCAACCCGCGCTGCATCGACCGGACACGGCGAACCCATCTGCTCCCGGAAAGCCTGCGGCCGGAGCGCGTCCTGGCAACTTCTCTGGAACAATCCCCGCATTCACACTCCTGAGCGCAGGAAGACGTGGCTGGCCTGCAGCGGGCACCGCGAGTGGCTGGAGGAGTACCTCACCACCAGAGGGCTCTGGAAGCAGACGCTGCCGCTGGAAGGCAGCCCGGCGGCGTCGTGAAGATACTGAAATACCTGGCGACACCCCGCTGGTTCGGCTGGTTGGCGCTCGTTCTGGTGCTGGCCGCAGCCTGCAGCGCATTGGGGCTGTGGCAGCTGGACCGGCGGGACCAGGCCGCGGCTACGGTCAACACGGTTCAGGCAAACTATGACCTGGCGCCGATCCCCTACTCCCCGCCGCTCTTCGAGTCCTTCGAGGGGACAACGGAATGGGCGCCTGTCACGCTCGTCGGGCACTATGACTCCGCCAACCAGCGCATCGTACGAAACCGGCCGCTGGGCGGCCGGCCGGGCTATGAGGTTCTGGTTCCCTTGAAGCTCCAGGACGGCACCGCCGTCGTCATCAACCGGGGGTGGCTGCCCATCGGCAACGACCGCGCAGGCCGGCCGGATACTGTTCCCCCGGCGCCGGACGGCGAAGTAACAGTCGTCGCGCGCATTCGTCCGGCAGAGCCGGAACTGGACCGGTCGGCCCCGCCGGGACAACTGGCGTCCATTGACCTCGCTGCCTATCAATCGCAGCTGGGGTATCCAATCTCCACCGGCGCGTACGGTCTGGTGGCCAACGAAACACCGGCCCCGGCCGCCGCGCCGATCGCGCCGGCCAAGCCGGCCATCGATCTCGGGCCGCACCTGTCCTATTCCATGCAGTGGTTCGCCTTCGGAGTGCTGTTGTTCGTAGGGCTGGGTTATGCCGCCCGCCAGCAGTACCTCATCGACCATGAGGACGAGCACCCGCAGTCCACGCCTTCACGGGCACGACGACGCCCCTCCTCCGAGCAGGAAGAGGACGCAATCCTCGACGCCCAGGGACTCTAGGCGAGCGTCACCAGATCAAGGTAGTCGTCGTTCCAAAGGTCCTCGACGCCGTCAGGAAGCAGCACAACGCGTTCCGGGTTCAGTGCGTCCACGGCGCCTTCGTCGTGGCTGACCAGCACCACCGCGCCGGAGTAGTTCCGCAGCGCGCCAAGGATCTCCGCACGGCTTGCCGGGTCCAGGTTGTTGGTTGGCTCATCCAGCAGCAGCACGTTTGCGGATGATGCCACGATCGTTGCAAGGGCCAGGCGGGTTTTCTCGCCGCCCGACAGGACGCCTGCCGGCTTGTCGACGTCGTCACCGGAGAACAGGAAGGAGCCGAGAATGCCCCGGACCTCCGCGTCCCGCATGTCCGGTGCCGAGGACCGCATGTTTTCGAGGACGGTGCGCTCGGTGTCAAGCGTTTCATGCTCCTGGGCGTAGTAGCCGACCTTCAGGCCGTGGCCCGGCACGATCTTTCCCGTGTCCGGCTGGTCCACCCCCGCAAGCATGCGCAGAAGCGTAGTCTTGCCCGCACCGTTCAATCCGAGGATTACGACCTTGGAGCCACGGTCGATCGCCAGATCGACGTCGGTGAAGATTTCCAGCGACCCGTAGGACTTGCTCAGGCCCTCGGCAGTCATCGGCGTGCGGCCGCATGACGCCGGTTCGGGGAAGCGCAGCGCCGCGACGCGATCCTGTGCGCGTACCTCATCGAGGCCGGATAGCATCCGCTCAGCCCGCTTCGCCATGTTCTGGGCAGCGACCGCCTTGGTTGCCTTGGCGCGCATCTTGTTGGCCTGGTCGATCAGCACCTGGGCCTTCTTCTCGGTGTTGGCCCGTTCCCGCTTCCGCGCCCGCTCATCGGTCTCCCGCTGCTGCACATACCGCTTCCAGCCCATGTTGTACAGGTCGATGGTGGCCCGGTTGGCATCAAGCTGGAACACCTTGTTGACGGTTGCTTCAAGCAGATCAACATCGTGGCTGATGACAATCAGCCCGCCCTGGTGGTTTTTCAGGAATTCCCGCAGCCAGGTGATGGAGTCGGCGTCCAGGTGGTTGGTGGGTTCGTCGAGGAGCATGGTCTCCGCGCCGGAGTAGAGGATGCGGGCGAGTTCCACCCGTCGGCGCTGACCGCCCGACAGTGTTTTCAGCGGCTGGTTGAGGATTCGTTCCGGAAGCGCGAGATTCGAAGAGATGGCAGCGGCCTCGGCTTCTGCCGCGTACCCGCCGTGGGCGAGGAATTCCGTCTCCAGGCGGTCATAGCGGGCCATCGCCTTATCCCTCACGCGGGGATCGTCGCTTGCCATCTCCTCCTGCGTCTCACGCAGCTTCCGGACGACAACGTCCAGGTTGCGGGCAGAAAGAATCCGGTCACGGGCCAGCTGCTCCATGTTGGGAGTGCGCGGGTCCTGCGGCAGATAGCCGATCTCTCCGTTGCGGGTGATTGTGCCGGCGGCCGGCAGACCCTCCCCCGCTAATACCCGGGTCAGCGTTGTCTTGCCGGCGCCGTTTCGCCCGACGAGCCCGATCTTGTCTCCCCGGTCCACCCGGAAGGACACCTGATCCATGAGCAGCCTTGCGCCCGCACGCAATTCAAGATTCGACACGGTAATCACGGTGGCTGGGCCTTTCCTGTTCCGGCGCGGTGGGCCGGACCTCAATGTTGTAGGAAACCTACAAGAGTGTTTGCTTCTTTCCGCACTAATCTCGGTAAGTAACAGCTCACCGTTGTGTAGATCTCACAGAAAGCGTCACGATGCAACAGACGAATCCGGCCCCGCATTCCACACCCACCGATGCTCCGGCACGGGCTCGTTCTTCCTGGAATGCGACCGATCTCTCGCTGATCGCGGTCTTCGCAGCCGTCGTGGCCGCCAGTGCCATCCTACCCGCTATACCGGTGGGGCAGGTGGGGGTGCCCATCACTCTGCAGACGCTGGCGATCATGGTGACCGGAATTGTGCTCGGCCCGTGGCGGGCGGGAGCAGCCCTCAGCCTGTACGTGGCCGTTGCGCTCGCGGGCCTGCCGATCTTCAGCCAGTTTCGAGGCGGTATCGGTGTCCTCTTCGGCCCATCGGCCGGTTACATCATCGCCTTCCCCATTGCAGCCTTTGTGGTCGGCTTCCTCGCACGTATTGTTTTCCGCCGGTTCTCCCGCTACCGGTTCCTCGCTCTGTTCGCGGCCTGCACTGTGACCAGCCTTCTTATCACGCACCCTTTGGGGATCATCGGCATGATGGTCAATGCAAAACTTGACCTCGCCGCGGCCGTCGCAGCCGACGTCGTTTTCCTCCCGGGGGACGTCCTGAAGAACCTGGCAGCTGCCGCAATCGGACTCAGTGTCATCAAGGCGTTCCCCCGTCTCCAGTCCCGTCCGGCGCCGCGGCGCTGAGTCGCGATGATCCGGTTCATCGACGCGGCAGTCCAGGCAGACCATCCTGCACCGCGACAGATCCTGGCGCCGCTGAATCTGTCGCTGGCCGAACGACGCATCAGTATTATCGGCGCAAACGGTTCCGGCAAGTCCACCCTGTTGAAGCTGATGAATTCGCTGGTGCTGCCGACGTCCGGGCGGGTGACGGTCGACGGGCTGGACACCGCGCGCAAGGGCCCGGCGGTCCGGCGAAGCGTTGCCTTCATGTTCACGGACCCGCTGTCCCAGCTGGTGATGCCCACCGGGCGCGAAGACGTGGAGCTGTCCCTGCGCCGGCGCCACCGCAACCGCGAGGAGCGGCGCACTGCAGCCGGTGACGTTCTTGCCCGGTTCGGTCTGGCCCATCTTGCGGACCAGAGTGTGTACGACCTCTCCGGCGGCGAACGCCAACTCCTGGCCCTCGCGACAGTCCTTGCGTGCGATCCGGCAGTCCTCGTTGCCGACGAACCGACCACTCTTCTGGACCTGCGCAATGAGGAACGCGTGCGGCGCCTGTTCCTCGATCTTACCCAGCAGGTCATTTTCACCACCCACTCGCTGGACTTCGCGCTGCAGGCGGAGCGCACCCTGGTGGTGGATTCCGGCCGGGTGGTTTTCGACGGCGCGCCCGCCGACGCAGTCGCCGCCTACCGGAACCTCAGTCTGCATGATGCGGCCGTTGAAGGGCCGCTGTGAGGGGGCACGCAAGCCTGCTTGGCGCGTACGTGGAGCGCAGATCGATCCTGCATGCCGCTCCCCTGTGGGCCAAGTTCGCGCCGGTGGCCGTGCTGTCGGTGCTAATCCTGGCCCTCAGCTCGCTGGAGGCGACACTGGCCGGTCTCGGCCTGGTTGTCCTCGCCTACCTTCTAGGTGCGCGGCTCGGGTTCCGCGAGCTGGCCCAGCCCCTCAGGAAGATGTGGCTGCTCATCGTCATTCTTGGTGCTTTCCAGTGGTTCAGCGCAGGGCTCCTTCCAGCGTTCCTCGTCGTCGGGAACATCGTGGTCTGCGTTCTGGCTGCCCTGCTGATCACCCTTACGACCGAGAGCCAGCGCATTCTCGACGGCCTGGTCTCACTGGCTCGTCCGCTGCAGCCGCTGGGCGCGGATCCGGAACGCTTCGGGCTCACTGTCGCGCTGATGCTGCGCAGCATCCCCTACCTGGTCGGCTCTGCGGAGGATTCCCGCGACGCAGCGCGTGCCCGCGGCCTGGAACGCAATCCGCGCGCGCTGATCCTTCCGGTCTTCATTGGTGCCGTGGCATATGCACAGCAGACAGGAGACGCGCTCGCAGCGCGGGGGCTCGCTGAGGCAGACAACGACGACGACGCTTCCGGTGCCGGGCACAGGCAAGGCTCATAGAGCTGCTGCACAGCGGCTCCGCCGGCTCCTATTGGAGCCTCACCGCACGGAAAGCGGCAGCCGTCCCCACGCCGCCGGCTGCGCTCACCGCTGCGACCGACCAGCCGCCGTCGTAATCCTGGCCGCCGGGCATTGCGGACTGGCGGAGGAGGTTCGCAACCAGCATTGCGCCGGACGCGCCATACGGATGGCCATAAGCGAGTGCACCGCCGTGCAGGTTGAACCGTTCGGGGGCAACTCCGATCAGCTGTGTGCAGGCGAGCACCTGCGCTGCGAACGCCTCGTTGAACTCCCAGGTGGAGACAGCATTCCTGTTCAGCTGGAGCCGTTCGAGGAGTTTCAGCACCGCGTATGCGCCGGCGGTTCCAAAGAGTGCGGGCGGGCCTCCGGCAGACGCGGAGCCGTGGAACTCGAGCACCGTGTTGAAACCCGCCGTCCTGGCACGTGCGAGGCTCGTCACCACGGCGACTACGGCACCGTCTGCGTCGGCACAGGAATTGCCTGCGGTGACGCTTCCGTGGTCAGTGAAGGCCGGTGGGAATCGGGACAGCAGTTTCGATGACATCCCATGGCGCGCTGTCTCATCCCTGCCGCACCCTGCAACAGGCACTACCTCCGCTGCCATTGCCTCGAACGCGGCCGCGGCGCGGCTGTAACTGCGTAGGGCGTACCGGTCCTGCCGCCCGCGTTCGATGCCGAAGGCAACCGCGACGTTCTCAGCTGCTTCCCCGGCATCCGGATCACCATGCGTCTCCGGTGCGAACCGTGCGCGGGAGAAGAAGTCGGGCGCGCCGGGCAGGGAGGTCAACCGATGTGCCCGCAAGGGAGCGGTGCTGCAGCTCTCCACTCCCCCGGCAATGAACCACGCGCCTGCTTCCGACTCCACCAGTCGGCAGGCCAACGAGATCGCGTCGAGGCCGGAAGCGCACTGACGGTCGATTGTAAGGCCGGGTACCTTGACCGGCAGGCCCGCGGTTAGCGCCGCCAACCGCGCGACATTACCTCCGCCACCGGTGGCGTTGCCGATGATGACGTCCGCCAGGTCACTCTCCGCGAGATTAGCCCCGTGAAACGCGGCGGGCAGGACGGCTGCGAGCAGGTGATGGGCCTCGATTGACGAAAATACTCCGCGCAGGCGTCCGAACGGGGTACGGCGGCAAAGGACAACGACTGCCCGCCTCCCGTCCGAACGGTCCTCAGGCAAGCCGCTCAAGGGCACCATCTCCCGCGAGTACTGACACCTTCAGGGCCGTGCGATCCGGTTTGCCCGCTGCGGTCAGCGGTAGCCGCGCGGTCCGGAAGACCAGCTGCGGCACCTTGTTGATGGGCAGCAGCTCCTTCAACCGGGAGCGAAGGGCGTGTGCATCGATGATGGTGTCCGGCGGCGTCTGGATGACAGCGGCGAGTGCGCAGCCGCGGCGTGCGTCCGGAATACCGAGCACGACGGCGGCCGGGCAGCCTGCCCGCGCGAGCGCACCTTCGACCTCGCTGGGATAGACGTTGCTTCCGGCGACCACAATCATGTCGCCGTGCCGGCCCGTCAGGTGCAGCGCGCCGTCGTCGTCGATCCAGCCCTGGTCCTGCACCGTGACCCATTCTCCGTTGCGCCGGAAGGCGCGTCCGTCGTCACCGAAAAGGTAACCTTCGATCGCTGTGTCGGTGTGGACGTGGATGGTACCCACAGTGCCGTCCCGCCCGGAGTCGCTGTCCGCGTCGATCCTGATCCGCACCCCGGGAAATGGGCGCCCGACGTCGTTCCCATCAGCGCCGTCAACCCGCCGCGCGGTGACCAGGCTCAGCTCCGACGCGCCGTAGTACTCGAAGATGCGGGCGGATGGCGCTTTGCGCAGGATGATGCCGGTGTCCGCCGCGGAAAGCCCCGCGCCGCCGGAGACCACCGTGCGCAGGTCCGGCAGGTCTCCCTCGATTCGTTCCAGGGCGAGCCTCAGGGCGGACGGTACTCCGATGAGATGCTCAATGCGTTCGGAACGAAGAACCTGCGCCATCAGCGGACCTTTCGCTACCGGATCACCGGGTGCAAGTGAGTGGAAGGTGCAACCGGAGTAGAGGCACTCTGCCAGGGCATACAGATTCAGGCTTGCCGCCAGCGGACCCGGCGCACATACCCGCAAGCCCGGAGTGAGGCCGAACCAGTCCACGCTCCGCGCCAGTGAGCGGGACCACGAACCGACAGTGCGTACAAATCCCTTCGGGACTCCCGATGTTCCGGAGGTGAATCCGCAGTAGAAGCGCGCGTCCTCGGGCGCGTCAGCCAGTTGGGACGGGTGCGGGGCTTCCATCAAGTCGGCTGAAGTGATTACGGCGTCCGGTCGGAGGGCCTCCAGGATCCTGCCCCTCACATCTTGCGGCCACGCCGAATCAAGGACAGCAGCGCACCTGCCCCTCCCGACCACTGCGGTGAAGGTGACCGCGAAATCCAAGGGATCGTCGATCTGTTGGGCGATCATTTCGCCCGCCGGCACCTGCAGCGAGGACGCCCGCCCGGCCAGCTCGCCGTAGGTGATTCGCCGGTCCCCGACGACGACGGCGTCGCGCGCGGGTTCGCAGCGTGCCCAGTACAGCAGGCGGTCAATGAAGGGCATGATCCGGAAAGTCTTCCTCTTCTGGCAGTGCAGCAAACGCTAGTACATTGGTGCACACGCTCGACACCGTCAACAGCGCCCGGCCGCGTTTCGGGCGGGAACGGACGTGGCCGTCATGGCATCGGAAGTTCAGATAGTCCAGGGTGACATCACCACCCAGCAGGTGGACGCCGTCGTCAATGCTGCCAACTCCTCGCTGCTTGGCGGAGGTGGTGTAGACGGCGCCATTCATGCGGCGGCGGGGCCGGAACTGCTGGAAGCGTGCCGGGCACTCCGGGCGGGCTCGCTGCCCGATGGTCTCCCGGTTGGTCAGGCTGTCGCGACACCGGGGTTCGGGCTGCCCGCCCGCTGGATCATCCATACCGTCGGTCCCAACCGCCATGCGGGCCAGAGCGACCCGGCACTGCTTGAGTCCTGTTTCCGGCGGAGCCTCGAGGTCGCCGACGAGCTAAACGCCCGCTCGGTTGCCTTGCCCGCCATCAGCGCCGGGATTTTCGGCTGGGACCCCGAAGCGGTGGCCAGAATTGCGTTCGCGACGGTTGCCGATTACGACGGCGGCGTCCGGCAGATCAGATTCGTGCTGTTCTCGGCGCTGCTTGTCGAGGTCTTCCGGCACGCGCACAGGGACAGTAGGGACTGACAACTGACGCGCAGAAGGGGCGGCAGCGCGCTGAGCGCTGCCGCCCCTTCAAGGCAAAACCGCTGTCACGGATGGGCTAGATATTGAAGCCCAGTGCCCGCATCTGGTCGCGTCCGTCATCGGTGATCTTTTCCGGACCCCACGGGGGCATCCATACCCAGTTGAGCCGCCAGTCGTCGACTACCCCGTCAAGCGCCTGTCCGACCTGTTCCTCGATCACGTCCGTGAGGGGGCAGGCTGCGGTGGTGAGGGTCATGTCGATCAGCAGGGCGCCGTCGTCGGCGTACTTCAAGCCGTACAACAGCCCGAGATCGACAATGTTCACGCCGAGCTCAGGATCAATGACGTCCTTCAGTGACTCTTCCGCATCCTCAAGGGATGTCTGTGCTGCGTTCACATCGCTCATCTGTCAGAAGCCTTTCTTTCTGCCGGTAGCCGGATCAGGCGCCGGCTGGAGCCGTACCGGGGACAAGGAAGCGGTCGTAGCCCTCTTCCTCCAGGCGGTCGGCGAGCTCCGGGCCGCCCTCTTCAGCGATCCGGCCGTCAACGAAGACGTGCACGAAGTCAGGCTTGATGTACCGCAGGATGCGGGTGTAGTGCGTGATCAGGATAGTTCCCATGGCGCCCTTGCTGTGCTCGCGGTTCACTCCCTCCGAGACAACTTTCAGCGCGTCAACGTCCAGGCCGGAGTCGGTTTCGTCAAGGACAGCGAACTTCGGCTTGAACAGTTCGAGCTGGAGGATCTCCACCCGCTTCTTCTCGCCGCCGGAGAAGCCCTCGTTGACGTTACGCTGTGCGAAGTCGGCGTCGATCCGCAACTGCGACATCGCCTCCTTGACGTCCTTGGTCCAGTGCCGAAGGCTGGGAGCCTGGCCGTCGAGCGCGGTCTTGGCCGTGCGCAGGAAGTTGGTCATGGTGACGCCCGGGATTTCCACCGGATACTGCATCGCGAGGAAGAGCCCCGCACGGGCACGCTCGTCGACGCTCATGGCCAGCACGTCCTCACCGTCGAGGGTGACGGAGCCACTGTCCACGGTGTAGCGCGGGTGTCCGGCGATCGTGGAGGCAAGTGTGGACTTGCCGGATCCGTTGGGACCCATGATGGCGTGGGATTCGCCGGTGTTCACTGTCAGGCTGACGCCCTTGAGGATCTGCTTGGTTCCCTGTTCAGTCTCAATGCTGACGTGGAGGTCCTTGATTTCAAGCGTGGACATCTGTTGGTTCTCCTTTGCACCCTGCGGCGCAGGGCTTGCCGTAATAGTCGAAAAGTCTCTGACGATCTAACCGAGATCGGGGACCGGTGCTCCGTTGGTCACGGTGGTGACATCCACGTAGACCTCGTCCCCGTGAATTTCCAGCGCGAATACCGGGACCGGCTCATAGGCGGGAAGCTGGAGCGGCTGGCCGCTGCGAAGATCGAACTGGGAGCCGTGCCCCCAGCACTCGATCCTGCAGCCCTCGACGTCGCCTTCGGCCAATGAAATATCGGCGTGTGAACAGGTGTCACCGATGGCATGAATGCCGCCGTCGGAGTCCTTCACCACTGCTACCGGGTAGTCGTCGATCAGGATTCGAAGGGCCTGTTTGACCTCAATGTCATTGACATTGCAGACCAGCTCCCCCCTGGGTGTCTCCAGCGCGTCGGTCATCAGAGGTTTCCTGCCGCGAGCTCGCGCTCCACCGCTTCGGTGAGACGCTCTTCCAGAACCGGAACCTTGATCTGCTGGATGACTTCGTGGAGGAACCCACGCACGACCAGTCGGCGGGCCGTCTTCTCGTCGATTCCACGGGCCATCAGGTAGAACAGGTGCTCGTCGTCGAAACGGCCGGTGGCACTGGCATGCCCTGCACCCTCGATCAGGCCGGTCTCGATCTCGAGGTTCGGTACGGAATCCGAGCGGGTGCCGTCGGTGAGCAGCAGGTTCCGGTTGGTCTCGTACGTGTCCGTTCCCTCTGCTTCCTTGCGGATCAGCACGTCGCCCACCCAGACAGTGTGAGCGTCCTGCCCCTGCAGGGCACCCTTGTAGGTGACGCGGGACTTGCAGTTGGGCACCGCATGATCCACCAGCAGGCGCTGTTCCAGATGCTGTCCGGCGTCAGCGAAGTAGAGGCCGTACATTTCCACTTCCGAGCCTGGAGCGGTGAAGAACGACGACGGCGTAAGCCTCACCAGGTCCCCACCGAGGGTGATCACTACATGCTTGAATCGGGCGTCACGCCCGATTTTCGCCTGCTGCGAGGAGGCGTGCACCGCGTCGTCGTCCCATTCCTGGACGCTCACCACGGTGAGCTGCGCGCCGTCCCCGACCACAATCTCAACATTTTGTGCCAGAGTGGCTTTTCCGTGATGGTCGAGGACCACGACCGCCTTCGAGAACTTCCCGGCATGGATGATGAGGTGCTGCGCAGCCGGAGCCTCATCGGCGCCGTTGACCGAGATAGTGACATCGCAGTCGGCTTCCGTTTCATCCGGGATGGTCACAATCGTGGCCTGCTGCACTGCTTCCCACGCCGCGGCGGCTACCCGGTCCTCCGGGATCGCTGCGGATCCGAAGCGGGGATCCGTGCGCTCGACGGTTTCCACCCGGATGTTCGATGCGCCGGATACGGTGACATCGGGACCGCTGCCTGTCAGGGCATCCGTGTGCAGACCGCGGAGGCGCTTGATCGGGGTGAACCGCCAGTCCTCTTCACGGCCTGTCAACGCCGGAAAATCGGCCAACTTATAGGACTTGAGCCGCTCGCCGCGTGATGCTTCCGGCACAACGGGCTCATCTCCGTGGCTGTGCCTTTTCAGCCCGTGCTGCTCGCTGCCGGTATTCGTCGGGGAGAGGTTTTCGCCTTCCTCGGTGAAGCCGTCGATGGCAATCTTCTCTGGGGTCGACGGCGACCCGATACGGGCCTTCTCGTCAGTCAGTTCGGGGGTCAACTGGGTGGTGTCAGCCATTAACCTACGGCTCCTTCCATCTGGAGTTCGATCAAGCGGTTCAGTTCAAGCGCGTACTCCATGGGGAGTTCCCGGGCGATGGGCTCAATGAACCCGCGCACGATCATCGCCATGGCCTCGTCCTCGGGCATCCCCCGGGACATGAGGTAGAACAACTGCTCTTCGCTGACCCGCGAAACCGTGGCCTCGTGGCCCATTGTGACGTCGTCTTCCCGGATATCCACATACGGGTAGGTGTCCGAGCGGGAAATGGTGTCAACCAGCAGGGCATCACACCGCACGGTATTGGCCGAATGCGTTGCCCCCTCCCGGACCTGCACCAACCCGCGGTACGCTGCACGCCCGCCGCTGCGGGCAACGGACTTCGAGATAATCGAAGACTTGGTGTTGGGCGCAATGTGCACCATCTTGGACCCGGTGTCCTGGTGCTGGCCTTCGCCGGCGAAGGCGATGGACAGGGTCTCGCCCTTGGCATGCTCCCCCACCAGGTAGACCGCCGGGTACTTCATGGTGACTTTGGAACCGATGTTTCCGTCGATCCACTCCATGGTGGCGCCTTCGTGGGCTATGGCGCGCTTGGTCACCAGGTTGTAGACGTTGTTGGACCAGTTCTGGATGGTGGTGTAGCGCACGCGTGCGTTCTTCTTGACCACGATTTCGACGACGGCGGAGTGCAGCGAATCCGACGTGTAGATGGGTGCCGTGCAGCCTTCGATGTAGTGCACGTAGGAACCTTCGTCGGCGATGATCAGCGTCCGCTCGAACTGGCCCATATTCTCCGTGTTGATGCGGAAGTAGGCCTGCAGCGGAATCTCGACGTGGACACCGGGTGGTACGTAGACGAAAGAGCCTCCGGACCAGACGGCGGTGTTCAGGGACGCAAACTTGTTGTCACCCACCGGAATGATCGAGCCGAAGTACTCCTCGAAGAACTCGGGGTGCTCCCGCAGCGCGGTGTCGGTGTCCATGAAGATGACGCCCTGGCGCTCAAGTTCCTCATTGATCTGGTGGTAGACAACCTCGGACTCGTACTGCGCGGCGACGCCCGATACCAGACGGTTACGCTCGGCCTCGGGGATGCCGAGCTTCTCGTAGGTGTTCTTGATGTCGTCAGGAAGGTCTTCCCAACTACCGGCCTGCTTTTCGGTGGAGCGCACGAAGTACTTGATGTTGTCGAAGTCGATCCCGGAAAGATCCGCGCCCCAGGTGGGCATGGGTTTGCGGTCGAAGTACTTCAAGCCCTTCAGCCGCATATCGAGCATCCACTCGGGCTCGTTCTTCTTGGCGGAGATGTCGCGGACAACCTCTTCACTCAGGCCACGGCGGGCGTTGGCGCCGACGTCGTTCTTGTCGGACCAGCCGTACTCGTAGGTACCGATGCCTTCGAGCTCCGGGTTCCTCTCGAGGATGTCGCTGACTACTGAAGCGGGCACGGCGTCGGGAACCAATGCCTTCTGATCTGTCTGATCCGTCATCACGGCCTTCCTTGCTGATGGTTGGAGACGTTTGTTATGTATGGGTGCGGCGCCGGGACGGCGCTGTCGGGTGATTGGGGGCCAGGTTCACCGGAACGGGCGATGCGGCCGATCGGAATGTGGGTCGTACAGACATGCCCGCCGCCGGCGAGCGTGGACAGCCTGCGCACGTCGACACCGAGCAACCGCGCGAAGACCTCGGTCTCCTGCTCGCAGAAATCAGGGAAGTCCACTGCAAGCTCCTGGATGGGGCAGTGCCCCTGGCAGAGCTGCACGCTGAGCATCGCCGCATTGGGTGCGTTCCGGCCGATTTCCCGGGTGGAACCGACGAATCCGTCAAGGCTCAGCGCTTCGGCAAGCGCTGCAGCCTTGTCCTCAAGGCGCTCTCCTGCCGACTCGATGACCGGGCGGTACCGTTCTTCCATGTCGGCGAACCTGCCCGCTGCAAACCGGCGAACCGCGTCCGGCCCGGCAACCTCGCGCAACTGACCCAGTGCGGCCTGCGCGATGTGCAGATAGTCGTTGCCCAAGCGCGTCTGCCCCCGCTGACTGAGAACATAGCGTCGGGCGGGACGGCCGGCGCCCGGGAATGGGCTCCCGACTACCTTGACCTCGATCAGGCCGTCACGGGACAGCGCGTCAAGGTGGCGCCGGACTGCTGCCGGGGTGAAACCCAACCGGTCGCCCAGTTCAGCGGCACTCACGGGACCATGTTCCAGGACCGCGGAAAGCACCTTGTCCCGTGTCCGCTCTTCAACCGAGCGGCGCGAATCGGCATCATCTGTGCCCACGACAGCGCGGTTTCCCCTGGCACGACCCGGCACAACGGAATGTGAAATCGGGGGCCTCCTTAGGGTGCGCTGGGGAACAGGCCTGGAACTCGACGGAGCACGACCGGCCAATTAAGACAACATAACCGTGTCCTAATCTATTCCAGAAGCCCACCCGCTTCCAGTAAGGCGAGGCTACCCATCCGGTGTGCGCTGAGCCGCATCGGAATGCAGTTACTACGTGGCGTAGAATTATGCGGTGCCTTCCTCCTCCCCCGCCGTCGAAGTCAGCGGGCTCGTCAAGGACTTCGGCCCGGTCTCATCCCTCGACGGCAAGATGATCCGCGTGCTCGACGGCGTCAACCTCCGCGCTGACATGGGTCGCGTCACTGCCTTGCTGGGCGCCAACGGAGCAGGCAAGACCACCACGCTCGAGTGCGCCCAGGGCCTTCAGAGGCCCAGCGGCGGCAGCGTCCGTCTACTGGGTGAAGATCCATGGCGAGCGGGCGCCACACTTCGCAGCCGAGTCGGCATCATGCTGCAGGAGGGCGGGCTGCCTCCGGCCGTCAGGCCACTGCCCCTGCTGCATCACGTGGCCGGCATGTATGCGTCGCCGCTCAACGTGGAAAAGCTGGCAGCCCGGCTTGGCATCGATTCATTCGCACGCACCTCGGTGAGGCGGCTCTCGGGAGGCCAGAAGCAGCGCCTTGCCCTCGCGTGTGCCCTCGTGGGCAATCCCGAAGTGCTCTTTCTCGATGAACCCAGCGCAGGACTTGATCCGCAGTCACGCAATATAGTCTTCGAGCTGATCACCGAGCTCCGGAACGAGGGCCTTGCGATCATCCTGACCACTCACCTGCTCGACGACGCCCAGAAGCTCGCCGACTACGTGTACATCATCGACCAGGGCCGGACGGTCAGGCAGGGAACGGTGGCAGAACTGACGGCCCACGCCGCAGACGCCGCACGGGAGCTGTGGTTCGAAGCGCGGGCTGGTCTCACGCTTCCAGCTGCGCTCCTGGCTCACCTCGAAGTCACTGAACCCTCGCCCGGCCGGTACCGCATCAACGGCGCACTCACACCGGAGGACCTCGCCGTGCTCGGCGCCTGGTGGGCTGAGAAGGGCATCCTGCCTGCTTCGATTTCCCTGACCTCCCGCTCATTGGAGGACGTTTTCCTCGATGTCTCCGGGCGGAGTATCCGATGAGTGCCTCCCCCCTCCCCGTGCGCATCCTGCAGCATGGCAGGTACGAGACCATCGCCATGCTCCACAACGGAGAACAGCTCGTCCTAGCCATCGTGCTGCCGCTGCTCGCCCTGACGGCGATTGCCTTCACCCCCTTCTTCGATGTCCTCGGCGTGCCGCGGCTCGGGACCGGCACGCCGGGTGTGATTGCCCTGTGCGTACTTTCCACGGCCTTCACAGGACAAGGAATCGCAACGGGATTCGACCGCCGGTACGGGGTGCTTCGCTTCCTTTCCACCACGCCTCTCGGCCGGAGTGGGCTGATCCTGGGAAAGGTCCTTGCCGTCGGTGCGGTTCTCGCCATCCAGGTCGCCGTCATCAGCACGATGGCGGTTTTGTTCGGTTGGCAGCCTCCGCTCAGCGGGCTTCTTCCTGCGCTTGCCATGCTGGTCCCGGGAATCGCAGCCTTCACCGGGCTGGGCCTTCTGATAGCCGGAACCCTCCGGCCCGAGGCAACCCTTGCTGTCACCAACCTGGCGTGGGTGCTGCTTGCGGCCGTCGGCGGCACTGTCATCCCCCGCACCAGCATGCCTGAAGCCATCCAACCGGTTGTTGCACTGCTGCCTTCAGCCGCATTGGGAGACGGGCTGCGCGCCGCACTCAGCTCCGGCACCTTCGATTTTTTGTCCTTCTCACTGCTGTGCGGCTGGGCCGCTGTCGTGGGGCTGGCCGCCGTCCGCTGGTTCAAATGGAGTTAGGAACATGACCCAGATCTCACCTGCCCGCCTGGCCGGGAATCTCCCCCGGACGGTCACACCGTCGGTACGCGCGTTGGCGCTTGCCTCGCTTGTCTCCCAGATCCTCATCGTCGTCACGGGTGGTGCGGTGCGGCTCACCGCATCCGGGCTGGGCTGCCCCGAGTGGCCGCGCTGTACCGCCGACTCCATGGTAACGACGGCGGAGATGGGCGTACACGGCATCATCGAGTTCGGGAACCGCCTGCTGACGTTCGTACTCACCGCGATCGCGATTGCCATGCTCGTCTCCCTCTGGAACATGAGAAAGACCCGCCGCGACCTTTTTGTGCCCGCCGTTGTGCTCCTTGCGGGAATCCCCGCGCAGGCAGTGGTGGGAGGGATCACCGTCCTGACTCAGCTCAACCCCTGGGTTGTTGGCTGGCACTTCATCATCTCGATGGTCTTGATCGCCGTTGCCACGGTGCTGGTGAACCGTACACGGCTCTCCAGCGCCGAAGCTGTTGCCGACACCCAACCGCGTGCCACCCCGTTGCTTCGACAGCTGCTCGTCGCCGCTGGGGTACTGGTGACCGCGGCGGTGCTGCTCGGCGTCGTCGTCACCGGATCCGGACCCCATGCGGGGGACGCGGGGGCGGCCCGGAACAACCTCAACCCTGATCTGATGACCCGCATCCATGCCGCCCCGGTATACCTGCTCGTGCTGACGGTGCTCATCCTGGTGGTTGCCGCATACCGGCTTCAGGTTGCCCACCGGCTGCGCGTCGCCCTGGTCCTTCTCGCCGCCGTCGTCTTCGCCCAGGGAGCCGTAGGCTACCTGCAGCACTTCCTTCACCTGCCGGTAGCGCTGGTTGCGCTGCACATGCTGGGGGCTTCCCTGCTCACTGCGGCCATGGCGCACGCCATCTACGTCGGGTTCACCCGGCGGCGGACAGAGGCTCCAGCCGGCGCCGAATAACAGTCAGCCGGGCACGCCGTCCTCAACATCATCGAACGCCTCGGCCAGCCGCGCCAGGTCCCGCTGTTCACTGCCGGCAATCGGAAGAAGCGGTCGTCGAGGATCTCCGGCGTCCACTCCGCAGGCCCTACCGAGGGCGTGCAGGCCGCTGAGCTTCCGCAGGCGGTGCACAGCCTGGACAACAGGCACCAGCCGGGACCGTTCTGCCGCCACCCTCGCCGCATCCCCCTCCAGCACCGCGGCGCGGAAGGCGAGGTAGCTGGCCGGCAAGAGTGCCGCGAGCCCCGTGTGCCACGCGTCCGCCGTCACCTCGCCGGTGGCGATGAGTGGATCCCCGCTCGCTCCGTGGCTGATCTGCCGATTGAGCACCGCGCGCAGCCGGGCGGCACGATCAGCGAATTCGGCGGGTGTGGCAGCGGTGTCCTTGAAGGCGACAAGGGTGGGCACGTGCGCCAGCCGCCCCACCAGCTCCACGTCGATCGAGAACTGCGTGGTGGACGGATTGTTGTACAGGCAAATGGGGAGAGTAGTGGCAGAGGCAACTTCCTCCACCAGTGCGATGAGCTCGTCGTCGGTCAACGGCAGATAGGACACCGGTGAGAGGACCACTCCGTCCGCCCCCAGCCGTTCAGCGGCCCGGGCTCCTGCCACAACCTCGCGGGTAGCGACGGCACTGATGCCCACCGCCAGCGGAACGCGGCCCGCAGCGGCGTCAACGGCGCAGGAGATAACCTGCTTCCGTTCATCACCGTCAAGATAGGCGAAGCTGCCTGACGACCCGAGGACCGTGACGGCATCGACCCCGGACCGGGCCAGGCGATCCACAAGGAGTGAAAGTTCAGCTGAGTTCACCCCGCTGTCCGCAGTGAAGGGCGTCAGGGGGTAGGCAACGACTCCGGTGAAGACCATTCCACCATCCTAGGTGGAGAGTGCTCCTGCCTAACCCGCGAAGATGGCAGCGCCGACGAACGGGTCAATGGCGAGAGCCAGGAACAGAACGGTGAGGTAGCTGATTGAACCGTGAAAGACCTTCATCGCCGTCTTGCCCGTGGCAGTGCCCGCTCTGGCCGAAGCGTGCAGCTTGTGGGACTCCAGAATGAACCACCCGCCGCTGAGAATTGCTGCGGCAGCGTAAACCCAGCCTGCCCCGCCCACCGGAACAAGGAGGAGCGAGCAGATCACCGTGGCCCAGGCATAGAGAACGACCTGAACGGAAACAACTCCGGCACCCGCAATGGCGCCAAGCATTGGCACGTTCGCTGCGTTGTAGTCATCGCTGTATTTCATGGACAGCGGCCAATAGTGCGGCGGCGTCCACAGGAATATCACCAGGAAGAGGACAACGGCCGGCCATTCGACCGTCTCTGTGACGGCGGCCCACGCGATCAGTACGGGCATGCAGCCGGCTGCTCCGCCCCACACGATATTTTGTGCAGTGCGCCGTTTCAGGATGAGCGTGTAGATGACCACATAGAAGAAGATCGCGGCCACTCCTAGCCCGGCAGCGAGGGGGTTGGTTCCCACCCACAGGATGGCGACAGCAGCAATGCCGAGCGCCCACGCGAAGATCAGTGCTTCCCGCGGCGTCACTTCTCCGGTCACCAGCGGCCTGTTGACCGTGCGGTTCATGACCTTGTCGATGTCCCGGTCGAGGTAGCAGTTGAAAGCACCCGCGCTACCGGCCGCAAAGGCACCGCCGACCATGGTGGCTATGACCAGGCCCAGCGACGGAAAACCGCCCTGGGCGAAAATCATGGTGGGAAGGGTGGTGACCAGCAGCAGCTCGATGACCCGCGGTTTGGTCAGTGCCAGATACGCGCGGAGCTTGCGGGATACGCCGCTGCCTGCCTGATTCACGCTGGGCGCAACTGCCACCTGATCGAAATTCACGGGAGGATGCTCTGCTTCTGAATTGAGGATAAAGTCCATCGCCATCATACCCGGTCCATCGGTGTTTTTTACAGCTCGTAGAAAAGACGGAGGCCGCGGCAGCTTAGGATCACACGCCGTCGTTCGTGTCTTTGTGTGACCCTTCACAAAAGGTCGGGCCACGCGCATTCGGAATCGAAAGCGCTAAGCTGGCCTGTATCGCCTGGATCACTACCGCACGCCGGTACACACAACGAATGCCCGAGGAGATTTTTGCTCGGAGATGTATAGCATCACCCCAACGTGCGGGGATTCGGGTTTGGTCGAAACGCAGCAGTATTCAAGTTTTCAACGGTGAACGGCCGGCTGGCCGCGGGGACTTTCGCTTCCGTGGCGCAGTCCCACTCGGCGCCGCGGCGCCGGCCGTGACGTAAAGAGAGGGGCCCGGTGAACGTGCCACAGCTGGAAAAGCAGGACCTGGACTGGAATGAACTGGATGAGCGCGCGGTAGACGCAATCCGCATACTCGCGGCGGATGCCGTCGAGAAAGTGGGAAACGGGCACCCGGGAACGGCAATGAGCCTCGCCCCGGCGGCCTACCTCCTCTTCCAGAAATTCATGCGCCATGATCCCACCGACCCGGAGTGGACCGGCCGCGACCGCTTTGTGCTTTCTCCCGGGCACACCTCACTGACCCTCTACATCCAGCTCTTCCTCTCCGGCTACGGCCTTGAGCTCGAGGACCTGAAGGCTTTGCGTACCTGGGGCTCCAAGACCCCCGGCCACCCGGAGTACCGTCACACTGCCGGCGTGGAGATCACCACCGGACCGCTTGGCCAGGGTCTGGCTTCCTCCGTGGGCTTCGCCTACGCCCAGCGCCGCATGCGCGGCCTCCTTGACCCGGAAGCGCCTCAGGGTGAGAGCCCGTTCGACCACACCATCTGGGTGATCGCTTCCGACGGTGACCTGCAGGAAGGGATCACCTCAGAGGCATCCTCCCTCGCCGGCCACCAGGAACTGGGCAACCTCGTGATGATTTACGACGAGAACCACATCTCGATCGAGGACAACACCGATATCGCCTTCACCGAGGATGTCCTCGGCCGGTACGCCGCCTACGGCTGGCACACCCAGCGCGTGGACTGGACCAAGACGGGCGAATACGTCGAGGACATCGCCGAACTGTACAGCGCACTTAAGGCGGCGAAGGCAGAGACCTCCCGTCCCTCCATCATCTCCCTCCGCACCATCATCGGCTGGCCTGCTCCCAACAAGCAGAACACCGGCAAGATTCACGGTTCAGCACTCGGGAAGGATGAGGTCGCGGCACTGAAGTCCGCTCTGGGACTCGATCCGGAACAGCATTTCCACGTCGACGACGAAGTCCTGGCTCATGCCCGGAAGGTTGTGGACCGCGGCCAGGAAGCCCGCAGGAGTTGGGAAGACACGTTCAGCGCCTGGAAGTCCTGCAACCCGGACAGTGCCGCGCTGCTCGACCGCATCTCCGCCCGGGAACTTCCCGACGGCTGGGAAGCGAGCCTTCCGGAGTTCGAGGCAGGCAAGGACATGTCCACCCGTGCCGCCTCCGGCAAGGTGCTCAGCGCAATCGGTCCTGTCCTTCCGGAGCTCTGGGGCGGCTCAGCCGACCTGGCGGAATCCAACAACACCACGATTGAGGGATCCCCGTCCTTCGTTCCTGCCAGCAAGCAGACTGATGCCTGGTCCGGGAATCCCTACGGCCGGGTTCTGCACTTCGGTATCCGTGAACACGCCGCCGCCGCGATTGTGAACGGCATTGTGATGCACAGCAGCACCCGGGCGTTCTCGGGCACCTTCCTGATCTTCAGCGATTATCAGCGGCCGGCCATCCGGCTTGGCGCGCTCATGGGAGTGCCGGCGATCTACGTGTGGACCCACGACTCCATCGGTCTCGGTGAAGATGGTCCCACGCATCAGCCGGTCGAGCAGCTGGCGTCCCTCCGCGCTATCCCGGGGCTCGATGTCGTCCGCCCCGGGGACGCGAATGAGGTTGCCGTTGCGTGGCGCACCATTCTTGAAAACACCTCCAATCCCGCGGGAATCGTTCTCACCCGGCAGAATATTCCCACCTGGGAACGCGGCGACAGCGCAGCAAGCGGAGATACCTTCGCATCGGCTGAAGGCGTCGCCAGAGGCGCTTATGTCCTTGCGGAAGCGCCCGAGGGTGACCCGGACGTCATTCTGATCGCCACCGGCTCAGAGGTTCAGCTGGCCGTCGAAGCCCGGTCCGAGCTGCGCAAGGACGGCATCGCCGCGCGCGTCGTGTCCCTGCCCTGCCTCGAATGGTTCAACAAGCAGGATGAGTCCTACCGCGAATCGGTTCTGCCCTCGGGCATCCGGGCGCGCGTTTCCGTCGAAGCCGGGATCGCCCAGGGATGGCGGGAGCTCGTCGGTGATGCCGGCCGCTCCGTCTCGCTTGAGCACTTCGGGGCCTCAGCTGACTACAAGACCCTGTTCCGCGAGTTCGGAATAACCACCGAAGCCGTGGTTGAGGCTGCCCGCGATTCCATCGCTGCCGCGGAGACCCGGGATGCTCCGGACGGAACGGCGGCAGCAGCGGGCGCCCCTGCTTCGACAACCGGCGATCGCCTTTAGCACTGCCTCACACACAGCACAATCCACCCTGGATCAAGGAGAAAACCCATGACTCCCACCCCTACCGCCGCACTTTCCGAAGCCGGCGTGTCCATCTGGCTGGATGACCTCTCCCGTGAGCGGATCACCACCGGAACACTGAAGGCGCTTATCACCGATCGCGACGTCGTCGGGGTCACCACCAACCCAAGCATCTTCGCCGCAGCCCTGAAGAACGGCGAGTCCTACTCAGCCCAGGTCAAGCAGCTAGCTGCATCCGGCGCGGACGTCGACACTGCCGTTTTCGAAATCACCACCACGGATGTCGCCCAGGCGTGCGACATCTTTGCCCCGGTCGCTGAAAAGACGGGCGGCGTAGATGGACGCGTATCCATCGAAGTTGATCCCCGGCTTGCCCGCGACACCGCAGGCACCATTGCCGAGGCCCGGCACCTGTTCGACGCGGTGGGCCGGACCAACGTCCACATCAAGATCCCTGCCACCGTCGAGGGCCTCGAAGCGATCACGGCAACCCTCGCAGCCGGAATCAGCGTCAATGTGACCCTGATCTTTTCGCTTGAGCGCTACCGCGAAGTGATCAATGCCTTCATGCTGGGCCTGGAGCAGGCGAAGGACAACGGGCATGACCTCTCCACGATCCATTCCGTGGCTTCCTTCTTCGTCTCCCGCGTGGATGCAGAGATCGACAAGCGCCTTGATGCCCTGGGAACCGAGGAAGCAGGGGCGCTGCGCGGCCAGGCCGGGCTTGCCAACGCACGCCTCGCCTACCAGGTCCATGAAGAAGCCTTCGGTTCCGAGCGCTGGAAGGTCCTCGCAACAGCCGGCGCCCACCCGCAGCGCCCGCTCTGGGCCTCGACCGGTGTCAAGGACCCCGCGTACCCGGATACGCTGTACGTCACGGGCCTCGTGGTCGCCGGTGTCGTGAACACCATGCCGGAGAAGACCCTCGAAGCCACTGCAGACCACGGCGAGATCACGGGCGACACCGTCACCGGCTCCTATGCGGAGTCCAACGACCTTTTGGACCGGCTGGAGAACATCGGGATTTCCTACAAGGAAATCGTCGAGCTGCTTGAAGAAGAGGGCCTGGACAAGTTCGTCGCCAGCTGGGGCGAACTCCTCGAAACAGTCACTACCGCGCTCGATTCCGCGAAGGGCTGATCACCCATGGCTACCCTCTTTGTCAACGCATCCGGGGCCGCCGCTGAAGCGATCGAGCGGGCTATACCCGAACTGGTGCAGGAGCGGGTTGCTTCCCGGATCGCGGCGAAGGACCCCACACTGTGGGGACCCGAATCGGAGTCCGAAGCATCAGCGCGTCTGGGCTGGGTGGACCTCATCGATGCGTCGCGGACCCTCCTCCCCGAGATCGAGCGGTTGCGCCTTGATCTACAGGGCGAAGGGGTAAACCACATCGTGCTGTGCGGCATGGGTGGCTCGTCGCTTGCGCCTGAAGTCATCACCCGGTCCGCCGGAGTCGAACTGACCGTGCTTGACTCGACCGATCCTGCTCAGGTCCGCGGCGCGCTCGCCGACCGCATAGGGAGTACCGCAATTGTGGTGTCCTCAAAGTCGGGTTCAACTGTAGAAACCGATTCCCAGCGTCGGGTCTTCGAGCAGGCCTTCACTGATGCCGGACTGGACGCGAAGAGCCGGATCATTATCGTCACCGATCCCGGCTCGCCGCTGGATGAATCCGCCCGGGCTGCCGGCTACCGCGCCGTGTTCAACGCGGATCCGAATGTGGGCGGCAGATATTCCGCTCTCACCGCGTTCGGCCTCGTGCCTTCGGGCCTTGCGGGGGCCGATGTGGCCACCCTGCTCGACGACGCAGAATCCATCGGTGAATTCCTGTTCGATGACGACGCCGGCAACGTCGGCCTGCGCCTTGGCGCAGTCCTCGGCGGCACCCTCCCACTGCGCGACAAAATCGTGTTCGTTGACGAAGGGTCGGGAATCGTCGGCCTCGGTGACTGGGTTGAACAGCTCATCGCCGAATCGACAGGCAAGCTGGGAACAGGAGTGCTTCCCGTCGTCGTGGAACAGGATGCTCCTGAACTGTCTTCCGGTGCCCCGGATGTGTTGGCAGTGCATCTGGTCTCCCCCGAGTCCAACACTGAGCCCGCGGGGAACGCCATAGCGGTCGGCGGCAGCCTCGGCGGCCAGCTCCTGGCATGGGAATTCGCCACCGCGGTTGCCGGCAGGCTTCTGGGCATCAACCCTTTCGACCAGCCGGATGTGGAGGCGGCCAAGCAGGCTGCCCGCGGACTGCTGGACGCGCAGCCTGAGACCGTACCTCCGAACTTCGTTGACGGAGCTGTCGAAGTGCGCGGAAGCGGAGCCCTGCTCGGCTCGGCAACCACGCTGGGAGAAGCGCTGGAAGCTCTGATCGGGTCGCTGGAGCCGAACGGCTACCTTGCGGTGCAGGCTTACCTTGACCGCATTGCGGAGGCTCCGCTGGCCGGGATCCGACCGGCTCTGGCGCGTGTATCCGGCCGTCCTGTGACCTTCGGCTGGGGGCCCCGCTTCCTGCACTCGACCGGGCAGTTCCACAAGGGCGGAACACCGGTGGGCGCCTACCTTCAAATCACCGGAGCGACGACGGAAGACCTGGCCGTTCCCGAACGGCCCTTCAGCTTTGGAGAGCTGATTGCAGCCCAGGCTGCCGGAGACGCAAAGGTCCTGGAAGATGCTCACCGGCCGGTCCTGCGCCTCCATCTGGCAGACCGCTCTGCAGGAATCCGGCAGCTTCACGACGTCATGGACCACCTGGCCGGCCGATCAGTTGAAAACGGAAACGGGTAGATGCCTGATAACACCAAATCCAGGAATCCGCTGCGGGACCCGAGGGACCGGCGCCTCAACCGGATCGCGGGTCCGTCGTCGCTGGTCCTGTTCGGCGTCACCGGTGATCTTGCGCGCAAGAAGCTGATGCCGGCCGTCTACGACCTCGCGAACCGCGGGCTACTGCCTCCGAGTTTTGCGCTGGTGGGGTTCGGCCGCCGGGACTGGAGTGATGAGGACTTCGCCCACGAGGTACTTTCTTCGGTGAAGCAGTACGCGCGAACGCCGTTTGACGAGTCGGTGTGGGAACAGCTGGCGGAGGGCATCCGCTTCGTTCAGGGAAATTTCGACGACGACGACGCCTTCATTCAGCTCAAGAAGACCGTCGAGGAACTCGACTCAACGCGTGGAACGCGCGGTAACCACGCGTTTTACCTCTCCATTCCGCCCAAGGCGTTCGAGCTGGTGTGCCAGAAGCTGTCCGAGCACGGCCTCGCTCAGCCGGAGGAAGGCAAATGGCGTCGGGTGGTCATCGAGAAGCCCTTCGGCCACAATTTGGAATCCGCCCGCGAGCTGAATGCGATCGTCGAACAGGTCTTTCCTCCCGATGCGGTATTCCGCATCGACCACTACCTTGGCAAGGAAACCGTCCAGAACATCCTCGCCCTCCGCTTCGCCAATCAGCTCTTCGAGCCGCTCTGGAACGCCAACTACGTTGACCACGTCCAGATCACGATGGCGGAAGACATCGGTATCGGCGGCAGAGCGGGTTACTACGACGGCGTCGGGGCTGCACGCGACGTCATCCAGAACCACCTCCTTCAGCTGTTGGCGCTGACGGCCATGGAGGAACCGATCTCATTCAACGCGGAGGATTTGCGCGCGGAGAAGGAGAAGGTTCTTGCCGCCGTCAAACTGCCCGAGGATTTGTCCACCCACTCTGCGAGAGGCCAGTACGACGGCGGCTGGCAGGGCGGCGAACTGGTGAACGCCTTTCTGGACGAGGATGGCATCCCTGCCGACTCGATGACGGAGACCTATGCGGCAATCCGGTTGGACATCAATACCCGGCGCTGGAGCGGCGTACCGTTCTATCTGCGGGCCGGAAAGCGGTTGGGTCGCAGGGTGACGGAGATCGCCGTCGTCTTCAAGCGTGCACCGAACCTCCTGTTCCGTGATCACGGTGAGGGAGATTTCGGACAGAATGCCGTAGTCATTCGCGTCCAGCCTGATGAGGGTGCCACCATCCGCTTCGGTTCGAAGGTTCCCGGGACGCAGATGGAGGTGCGCGACGTGACCATGGACTTCGGTTACGGCCACTCCTTCACTGAGTCCAGTCCGGAAGCCTACGAGCGCCTGATTCTCGACGTGCTGCTCGGAGAACCGCCGTTGTTCCCGCGCCATCAGGAGGTGGAGCTGTCGTGGAAGATCCTCGATCCATTCGAAGAGTACTGGTCGACCCTCCCGTCAGCACCCGAGAAGTACGTTCCCGGAAGCTGGGGCCCGGACTCCGCTGACGAATTGCTGTCCCGTGACGGAAGGACCTGGAGGCGGCCATGATCGTCGATCTACCTGACACGACAACCTCCAAGGTTTCGAAGGAAATCATGACCATGCGGGACAAGGGCGGGGTCGTCGCCCTTGGCCGGGTGTTGACGCTCGTGGTCATCACCCGATCGGGTCATGAGGAAGAAGCGATCCTCGCGGCGAACGAAGCGAGCAGGGAACACCCCTGCCGAATCATCGTGCTGGCGGAGGGAACGGACTCCGCACAGACACGTCTCGACGCGCAGATCCGGGTAGGCGGCGATGCCGGCGCTTCCGAGGTGATAGTCCTGAGGGGGTACGGTGAGCTCGCGGGAGAAAGCGAGTCCCTTGTTTCGGCGCTTCTGCTGCCTGACGCACCGATCGTTGCCTGGTGGCCGCATGGTGTTCCAGAGTCCGCCGCACAGACCTCAATCGGCAGTATCGCCCACCGACGCATCACCGATTCAGCCAATGAAACCGATCCGACGGCGGCGCTGTTCAATATCCGCCGAACGTATCAGGCCGGAGATACCGATCTTGCGTGGACGAGACTGACCAATTGGCGCATCCAGCTCGCGGCCGTTCTGGAGCAGCTCGATGGATCGCCCATCACCTCAGTAACTGTGGAAGGGGCATCCGACTCCCCCAGTACAGTGCTGCTTGCAGCGTGGCTGACACTGGCACTCGACACGCCTGTCTCAATCGAGGCCGGAGAACCCGGGACCGGGCTGCACCGCGTAGTGCTGTCCCGTCCCGCCGGAGACGTCGAACTCAACCGTCCGAGGCGGTCCGTCGCGGAACTGCACCAGCCGGATCAACCGGTTCAGAGGATTTCCCTCCCCCGCCGCAGCCTGCAAGACTGTCTCGCGGAAGAGTTGCGGCGTCTTGACCCTGATGATGTGTTCGGCGAAGTCATCACCGATGGGCTCGCACGGACCAATTTGAGGAGCGTACGGACCAGTGAACACTGAACCCAAAGTCAGTATCCATCCTGATGCAGGACTGTTGGCAGCGTCAGTGGCAGCCCGGCTCGTCACCCGGCTCGTGGACATCCAGAACGAACGCGGAACAGCAACCGTGGTCCTCACCGGTGGGACACTCGGAATCGGAGCGCTCCGCGCGGTTGCGGAATCTCCGGCGTTATCGGCAGTTGACTGGTCCGCCGTGGACTTCTGGTGGGGGGATGAGCGTTTTCTGCCGACTGGCCATCAGGACCGCAATGTCGTCCAGGCCAGGGAGGCCCTCCTGGACCGGATAGGCGCCTCAGCCGACCGTGTGCACGAATTCGGCAGCTCTGATTCCTTCAGTACCGAGGATGAGGCAGCCGCCGACTACGCGTCGCACCTCCAGGAAGCGGCGGACAAGGAAGCAGCGACAGGCACGAAACTGGCGGACCCCCGTCTTCCACAGTTCGACATCCTCCTGCTGGGCGTCGGTCCGGATGCACACATCGCCTCGCTCTTCCCGGAAATGTCGGGAATTCGAACCAAAGGTCAGACCGTCGTGGGCGTTCGGGATGCACCGAAGCCGCCGCCCGAACGCGTAAGCCTCACGCTGGAAGCAATCAATTCAGCTGAGGAAGTCTGGTTGGGAGTTGCCGGGCAGGACAAGGCAGGTGCGGTAGGACTCGCACTCGCGGGGGCGGGTCCCGTACAGGTTCCTGCGGCAGGGGCGCGCGGTCGGCGAAAGACCCTGTGGCTGATCGACCAGGAAGCCGCGAGCCAGCTCCCCGGGCGCCTGATCAATGCGGGCGAGACCGACGCCGGCTAGAAGGAATGGCGCTGGCGCAACTGCGCCAGCGCATTTTCCAGCACCTTTTTTGCTTCAGCTTCGGTGCGGCGCTCCTTGACATACTGCAGATGGCTCTTGAACGGCTCATCGCCGTCGATAGTGAGATCCATCCCCGGCGACCGCCCGGCGGGCCGGCCGCAGCGGCCGCACTCCCAGACCTCAGGAATCTCGGCTTCGCTCAATTTTGCGAACGTGGGCCTGGTTTCATGGCCGTCCAGGCACCAGTAGCTGACCACAGTGCGATCGAGCACGCCCTGCCTGCGTTCTGCATCGAGGTGCCGCCCGGATGCTGGCGGACTATAGCCAGAACCGATGCGTGACCCCTTAAAAGCGTGTCCCGCGTTCACCATGGATTGCTCCCATCAGTACCGCACACGACCTGCGTTCGAGGTTCAGTGTACGCCCTGACGTGGTGGACGCGGGATAGCTGAAGGTGTTCTACGAGTCCCCGGCGAAGCGTTGGATCAGCCCCAGGGCGACGATGACTACACCCCAAGCCAGCCCAAGGGCAACCGTGAAACGGTTGAGGTTGCGCTCAGCGACTCCGGAAGACCCCATGCTGGTTGTCATGCCGCCGCCGAACATGTCGGACATACCGCCGCCCCTGCCCTTGTGAAGCAAAATGAGCAGTGTCAGCAGCAAACTGGTGATACCCAGCAGTACCAACAGGATGATACGGAGAATTTCCACGGTGACCTTTCAGCGTGACCTTAGTCGGTCACCAGATGGTGCTCGAACCTGACAATATTAGCAAACTCATCGACGTCCAGGCTCGCCCCGCCGACAAGCACGCCGTCCACGTCGCGCTCCTTGAGGATTGCGGCAGCGTTCGATGCCTTGACGGAACCTCCGTAGAGAAGCCGGACACGCGCAGCGACTGATTCGTCAAAGATCACCGCAAGTTCCGATCGGATGGCCGCGCACATCTCCTGAGCGTCGCCCGGCCCGGCGACCTCCCCGGTTCCGATGGCCCACACGGGTTCGTAGGCGACCACCAGATTGGCTGCCTGCTCCGTGCTCAGCCCGGCGACGTCTTCGCGAAGCTGCCCGAGCGTGTGTTCAACGTGGTTTCCCGCCTGGCGGATCTCAAGGCCCTCGCCCACGCACAGGACCGGAACCAGATTGTGGCGGTATGCGGCCTGCACCTTTCGGTTCAACAGCTCGTCCGACTCGCCGTGGATGGTTCGCCGTTCCGAGTGGCCCACAAGTACGTAGGCGCATCCGAGCTTCTCCAGGAACTGACCCGACGTGTCGCCGGTGTAAGCGCCGGAATCGAATGGTGAGAGGTCCTGGCCGCCGTAGACGACGTCGAGATCATCACCCTTGACGAGTGTCTGGACTCCGCGGAGGTCGGTGAAGGGAGGGAACACCGCCACCTCCACGCGCGAGTAGTCGTGCTTTGCGTCGTCGAGGGTCCACGCCATCTTCTGCAGCAGGGTGATGCCCTGGACGTGGTCCAGGTTCATCTTCCAGTTGCCGGCGATCAGCGGACGACGGTCGTAGGTTCCGTTCGTCGAGGAAGTCATGGGTTCTCCAGTTCTAGAAGTCTGCGGAAATGGTGTCAGCGCTGCAGCGCGGTCAGGCCCGGCAGTTCCTTGCCCTCAAGGTATTCCAGGCTGGCGCCGCCACCGGTCGAGATGTGGCTGAAGCTCGATTCGTCAAAGCCCAGGCCGCGTACAGCCGCAGCCGAATCACCGCCGCCAACCACCGTGAGCGCTCCTGCCGCCGTCGCCTCGGCAAGTGCCTGCGCCACGGCTTTGGTACCGGCCGCAAAGGCGTCAAACTCAAACACGCCCATGGGTCCGTTCCAGAAAACCGTGCGCGCCTGACTGATATGCCGGGCGAAATCAACACCCGACTCAGGACCGATATCCAGTCCCAGCCCCGTGGCACCGTACTGCCCTGATTCCATGACGCCGGAAGGGATGGTCTCGTGGCCTGCGTCGGCCGCAAACTTCTCCGCAACCACTATGTCGGTAGGCAAAACGAATTCAGTGCCGGCCTCCCCGGCACGGTCAAGATAGCCGCGCACGGTGTCCAGCTGGTCCTCTTCAAGCAGGCTTGCACCAACTGAGTGTCCCTGGGCCGCGAGGAAGGTGAAAACCATGCCGCCGCCGATCAGCAACCGATCCGCTGTGCCGATGAGGTTTTCGATGACTGCAAGTTTGTCTGACACTTTCGAACCACCGAGCACGACGACAAAGGGCCGCTCCGGTTCCGTGGTGAGGCGCTGCAGCACGTCGACTTCAGCCTTCACGAGGTCCCCCTGGTATGCAGGCAGACGTGAAGCGACGTCGTACACACTCGCATGCTTGCGGTGCACGGCGCCGAAGGCGTCGTCCACGTATGCACCGTTTCCCCCCGTCAACTGCACGAGCTCGTCAGCGAACGCAGCCCGTTCGGAATCGTCCTTGCTTGTCTCACGGGCATCGAACCGGACGTTCTCCAGAACGAGTACACTTCCCTCGGACAGGGCCTGGGCGTGCGACCGCGCGCTTTCCCCGGTGACGTCGTCGGCGAAGGCGACGTCGAAGTCCGCCAGCTCCGTCAACCGGTCCACCGCTGGCTTGAGAGAGTACTTGTCTTCAGGTGCGCCCTTGGGACGGCCCAGGTGCGCCATCACGATCACTGCGGCGCCGGCCTCGGTGAGCTTGCGCAGGACCGGCAGTGAGGCCCTGATCCGGCCGTCATCGGTTACTCGCAGGTCGGGGAGGTCGCCCTCGAGCGGCACGTTCAGGTCCGACCGGACCAGAACGCGCCGCCCGCGGACACCAACGTTCAGCAGGTCATTCAGCGATGAATAGCTCACAGTGTCCCTAGGAGAGCTTTGCCGCGACGATTTCGGTGAGATCAACGAGGCGGTTCGAGTAGCCCCACTCGTTGTCGTACCAGCCGACCACCTTGACCTGGTTGCCGATGACCTTGGTCAGGCCGGAGTCGAAGATGCACGACGCAGGATCCGTCACGATGTCGGAGGAGACGATGGGCGCCTCCGTGTACGAGAGGTAGCCCTTGAGCGAGCCGTCGGCTGCCGCCGCCTTATAGGCCGCGTTCACTTCCTCTGCAGTCACTTCGCGGCCAACAGTGACGGTGAGGTCGGTTGCCGATCCGGTGGGAACCGGCACGCGGATCGCGTAGCCGTCGAGCTTGCCCTTCAGTTCGGGCAGCACCAGGCCGATCGCTTTGGCTGCTCCAGTGGACGTGGGCACCATGTTGATTGCTGCTGCGCGGGCGCGGCGGAGGTCCTTGTGGGGACCGTCCTGAAGGTTCTGGTCCGCCGTATAGGCGTGGACCGTGGTCATGAGGCCGCGTTCGATGCCGAAGGAGTCGTTGAGGACCTTCGCGAGCGGACCGAGGCAGTTGGTGGTGCAGGAAGCGTTGGAGATGATGTGGTGGTTCTCGGGGTCGTAGTCGCCGTCATTGACGCCGAGCACAACGGTGAGATCCTCATCCGACGCAGGAGCGGAGATAAGAACCTTCTTGGCACCGGCGTCGATGTGCTTCCGGGCGTCCGAGGCCTTGGTGAAGAACCCGGTGGACTCGATGACGATGTCAACGCCGAGATCTGCCCATGGCAGATTCGCCGGATCCCGCTCGGCCAGGACCTTGATGGTCTTGCCGTCCACCACGAGGGCGCCGTCGGCAACCTCAACGCTGACGCCGAGACGGCCGGTGACGGAGTCGTACTTCAACAGGTGAGCGAGCGTCTCGGGGCTGGTGAGGTCATTGACGGCAACGATTTCGAGATCGGCGCCCTGTTCGAGTGCTGCGCGGAAGTAGTTGCGCCCAATGCGCCCGAAGCCATTGATTCCAATACGGGTAGTCACTGTTTCTATCTCCTTGCTAGGGGTTGCTGCCGGCGCTTTTGCCCAGGGAGCTAGAGCCGCCCGGCGACTGAAATGTCTTGCACCGCACTGTGCGCGTTGTGAAATCGTTTCGTTCCCGTGTACTAGCCGCTCGAGGACCGGCCACTGCACTCCATATTACGCACCGGCGCCCCTTCCCGCCGGGTCGGCGGGAAAGGTTACGCGCGGCGCGAATCGATCAGGAAAGGGTGATAAGACCCGATGCGTTGGTGCGTGCACCCTCGAAGCGGCGGGCAACATCAGCCCAGTTGACGATATTCCAGAAGGCCTTCACGTAGTCTGCCTTGACGTTCACGTAGTCGAGGTAGAACGCGTGCTCCCACATGTCAAGCATGAGCAGCGGGGTGGTTCCGACAGGAACGTTGCCCTGCTGATCGTAGAGCTGCTCGATCACCAGGTTGCCGCCGATGGGTTCCCAGGCAAGCAACGCCCAGCCTGAACCCTGAAGGCTCAGTGCGGCGGCGTTGAAGTGTCCGCGGAACGCGTCGAAAGAACCGAATGCATCATCGATCGCGGCTGCGAGCTCGCCCTCGGGCTTGTCGCCGCCGTTCGGCGAAAGGTTGTTCCAGAACACGGAGTGGTTGATGTGTCCACCGGTGTGGAACGCAAGATCCTTTGACAGCTTGGGGATGTTTGCGAAGTCCCCCTTCTGACGAGCCTCGGCGAGCTGTGCAAGGGCGTCATTGGCACCCTTGACGTACGCTGCGTGGTGCTTGCTGTGGTGAAGCTCCATGATCCGCGCCGAGATATGCGGTTCAAGCGCCGCGTAGTCGTAGTTGAGTTCGGGCAGTACGTATTCGCTCACGAAATCCTCCAGGTCCTGTATTCCGGGCAGCAGCCCGGCTGTTGCGGTTCTCCAGGCTAGGCCCCGCACCCTTGGCGGCGTGCGGGAGGCCCTTGAACTTCCATCCTATGCACGTATTCAGTCATCCAACATGTCGGCGGTCACATTGGCCTCGGTTCCCGGGATTCCGAGTTCGATGGCCCGCTTGTCCGCCATAGCGAGCAGACGGCGGATACGCCCGGCGATTGCGTCTTTGGTCATGGGAGGATCCGCAATCCGGCCCAATTCGTCAAGGCTTGCCTGTTTGTGGCCCACGCGAAGCTCGCCCGCGTACTTCAGGTGGTCAGGCACTTCGTCGGCGAGGATTTCCAGCGCACGTTCGACCCGCGCGCCCGCCGCCACCGCTGCCTGCGCCGACCGCCGCAGGTTTGCGTCGTCGAAATTGGCCAGGCGGTTGGCGGTGGCGCGGACCTCCTTGCGCATCCTCCGTTCCTCCCAGACCATCAGCGCGTCATGGGCGCCCATGCGGGTAAGCAGAACCGCGATCGTATCGCCGTCGCGGATGACGACGCGATCCACACCGCGGACTTCCCGCGCTTTCGCCGCGATTCCCAGCCGGCGCGCCGCACCGACGAGTGCGAGGGCCGATTCCGGCCCGGGACACGTGACCTCCAGTGCCGACGAACGGCCCGGCTCGGTCAGCGAGCCATGGGCGAGGAACGCTCCGCGCCACACCGCTTCGGCGTCAGCTGCCGAGCCATTGACGACGGCGGACGGCAGTCCCCGCACCGGCCTCCCCCGGCTGTCCAGCAGCCCGGTTTGCCGTGCGAGTGATTCACCGTCCCGAACGACGCGAACGACATAGCGGTTTCCCCGCCTCAGGCCGTTTCCCGAGACCACGATGATGTCGCTGGTGT
Organism: Arthrobacter tumbae; assembly: GCF_016907495.1. Lineage (NCBI taxonomy): Bacteria > Bacillati > Actinomycetota > Actinomycetes > Micrococcales > Micrococcaceae > Arthrobacter > Arthrobacter tumbae. The sequence continues at coordinate 3,415,218 of NZ_JAFBCC010000001.1, read as the reverse complement.
GCCCGTAGACGTCCGCGATGGCAGTGCGCAGCCTGCGCGCGGTCGATGCGAGGTCCACTTCCGCCTCGATGACAATCCGCCCGGAGATGATGTGCAGGCCGCCGGCGAAGCGCAGGAGTGCGGAGACCTCAGCCTTGCGTACCGACGATTTTTTGACGTCGAGGTGCGAGAGTTCCTCTTTCACATCCGCGGTCAGCGCCACAGACACCCTCCTAGAATTCGCCGAACATGTCGTGGTAGGCCGTTGCCAGGCGCAACGCGTCATGGACCGGTCCGCCGCTTGAAGACCCTACTTTACCCAAGAACGCCCGGCCTCCCATCTCTGCTACCGCGGCTTCGAACTCGCCGCGGTCCGCGACCACCGAGGGGTCAGCGATGACGGCATCGATGCGGAATTCAGGAGCATAGCGCCTGATCACCGAGAGGTGGTCCACAGCGCTCATCCCCTGTGTTTCCTTGGTGTCATTGGTCAGATTCATGGTCAGGCAACGCCGCGCCGTCGTGTTGCACAAAGCATCCCGCAGCTCGGGCAGAAGGAGGTGAGGAAGCACGGAGGTATACCAGGATCCCGGCCCGAGGATGACCCAGTCCGCCAACTCAATGGCGTTGAGAGCATCAACGCAGGCCGGCGCGTCCTCGGGGAGCAGGCGGACCCTGCTGACGTTGCCCGAACTTCCCGCCATGGCGAGTTGCGCCTGCCCGGACACCTTCCGGAGCCGCAGGCCGCCGTCGACCTCTGTCAGGACATCGCCCTCGATTGTCAATGGCACGCTGGCCATAGGCAGCACACGCCCACGTGCGCCCAAAAGCGCCCCCGCCCATTGAAGGCCCGCGACGGGGTCCCCCAGCAGCTCCCACAGCGTGACGATGAGGAGATTGCCGAGCGCGTGGTTGTCGAGCGAACCCTCTACTCCGTCCCGGGAGGCGAATCGGTGCTGCATGACGTCCCGCCAGGTCCTTCCCCAGTCGGTGTCATCACACAGGGCTGCCAATGCCATCCGGAGGTCACCGGGCGGGAGGACACCGAGTTCGTGGCGCAGGCGCCCGGAGGAGCCGCCGTCGTCGGCGACTGTCACGACAGCCGTGAGCTCAGAGGTGAGCAGGCGCAGCGCAGACAGCGACGCTGACAATCCGTGACCGCCGCCCAGAGCGACCACCGAAGGGGCGCTGTCCTGCGACCCCCCAGCGGAACGCGCAGCCGACAGGGCTGGAATCAGCGGCAGCGATCCGGTGAGGACCGCCACTATTCGCGCCCGAGATCTCGGTGGTGGGCGGTCACCTGCACGCGGGGCAGTTGCGCGAGCCGCTGCGCGATCTCCTCGGTCACCGCAACGGAACGGTGCTTGCCGCCCGTGCAGCCGACGGCAATCGTGGCATAGTGCTTGTTCTCGCGGCGATAGCCTTCGAGGACCGGCTCGAGGGCGTTGACGTACCTGTCAATGAACTCCGCGGCACCGTTGGCCTCGAGGACATAGTCCCGGACGGGTACATCCATGCCGGTCTGCGGCCGCAGCACTGGTACCCAGTGCGGGTTCGGGATGAAGCGGACGTCCGCGACGAAGTTGGCATCGACCGGCAAGCCGTACTTGAAGCCGAAACTCATGACGTTCAACCGCAGGACGATCGGACCGGAGTCAGAGAACAGTTCAGTGATGGTCGTTGCGAGCGCGTGCACATTGAGCTGCGTGGTGTCCACCACGAGATCCGACGCGTGCTTGAGCTCCTTCAGCACCTCCCGCTCCGCCGAGATGCCGTCCAGGATGCGTCCGTCCCCCTGGAGCGGATGAGGGCGCCGTCCCTGCTCGAACCGCCGCACCAGTGTGTTGTCCGCCGCATCGAGGAACAGGACCCGGTAGGTGATACCCGCCGCCCGCAGCGCTGCCAGGGATCCCTGTACGTTCTGGAACAGTTCCTTGCTCCGCACGTCGATGACGACGGCAAGCTTCGGGATGGACTCCGGGGTGCGGGACACGATCTCGGTCAGGGTGCTCAGCATCTGCGGCGGAAGGTTTTCCACGACATACCAGCCGTGGTCTTCCAGCGCGTTTGCCGCCGTACTGCGGCCGGCACCCGACATGCCCGTGACTACGAGCAGTTCGGATTCGGCAGGTTTGACCGGCGTCAGACCGTCAGTCTCGTTCATATGTTCGTTTTCCGTCCCACCATCGCACGCACATGTACACCAGCCTCAGGGCCAGCGTCCACGTCTACCCTAACTAAGAATCGAGTATTTCGCCGGTCGCCATATTCACGGCAGCGACGGGCTCCCTGTCCGCGCCTTCGCCGCTGCCTGCCGCGAGGTGCCGCCGGATTGTAGCGGCCAACGCAGGGCCCACTCCCTGCACTGCCTGCAGTTCCTCCACGCTTGCCGCCTTGAGTTTGCGGACCGAGCCGAAGTGCTTCAGCAGGGCGCTCCGTTTCGCCGGGCCGAGCCCGGGAACTTCATCCAGTACCGACACCGTCATTGATTTCCCGCGCTTCTGACGGTGGTACGCCAGGGCGAAACGGTGGGCCTCATCGCGGATGCGCTGGAGGAGGAACAATCCTTCGGAAGCGCGGGGAAGGATGACAGGAAAATCTCCCTCTGAAAGCCAGACCTCTTCCAGCCGTTTTGCGAGCCCGATGACGAAGACATCGTCAATTCCAAGGTCTGCCAGTGCCCGTGCGGCCGCGCGCACCTGCGGTTGGCCACCGTCAACCACCACCAGGTTCGGAGGATAGGCGAACTTCTGGCGTGCCGGTGCTTTCGGTTCCATGGGCACAGGGCCGCTGACGCCGTCGTCGTCTGTGTATCCGTTTCCGGGAAGGGAATCCAGCGGATTACTCTCGGCAAGGTAGTTGCGGAACCTGCGCGAGATGACGTCATACATCGACGAGGTGTCATCGCGGGCAGCGTCGCCGGTGATGGAGAACCTGCGATAGTCGGACTTGCGCGGCAGCCCGTCCTCCACCACGACCATCGACGCCACCACATTGGTGCCCTGGACATGGGAGATATCGAAGCATTCGATCCTCATCAGCGGCATCGGCAGATCCAGCGCTTCCTGCAACTCCTGCAGGGCAGCAGACCGCGTGGTGATGTCACCGGCGCGGCGGCTTTTGTGGAGCCTGAGCGAGTCCGCGGCGTTCTGAGCGACAGTACCGAGCAGGGTCGCCTTGTCCCCCCGCTGCGGCACCCGGATGTCCACGCGGGCGCCTCGCAGCCGGTACAGCCATTCCCGCATCTGATCCTCGTTGCTCGGCATCTGGGGAACGAGGACTTCCCGCGGAATGCGGTTGTTGCTGCTGTTGCCCTCGCCGTAAACCTGCTGCAGGAGGTGCTCGACGAGATCCGCGGTGGTCATGTCCTCCACCTTTTCCACCATCCATCCGCGCTGGCCCCGGATCCTTCCCCCACGCACGTGGAAAACCTGGACTGCGGCTTCGAGTTCATCCTCGGCAAGGGCGAAGACGTCAGCGTCGGTGTCTTCGCTGAGTACGACGGTGTTGCGTTCAAAAACCCTTTTCAGCGCGGCGATGTCATCGCGGACGCGCGCGGCCGACTCATAATCGAGTTCGGCGACGGCAGCGGACATCTTCTGTTCGAGTTCCCGGACGAATCGGCCGGCCTGCCCGGACATGAAGTCACAGAACTGGACCGCGAGCTCGCGGTGGTCCTCCGGCGAGATGCGTCCGACGCAGGGTGCGGAGCACTTGTCGATGTAACCGAGCAGGCACGGCCGCCCGGAGCGTTCAGCGCGCTTGAACACACCGGCGCTGCAGGTGCGGACCGGGAATACGCGAAGCAGGGTGTCGACCGTTTCCCGGATCGCCTTCGCCGGGTAGAACGGACCAAAGTAGCGGGTGTCCTTGCGCCGGTCACCGCGCATGACTTGGACCCGGGGGTACTTCTCCCCCAGCGTGACTGCCAGGTAGGGGTAGGACTTGTCGTCGCGGAACATCACATTGAAGCGCGGATTGAATTCCTTGATCCAGGTGTACTCCAATTGGAGCGCCTCGAGCTCGCTGCCGACGACTGTCCACTCAACGCTCGCCGCAGTGTGGACCATGGCCCGGGTGCGCGGCATCAACCCCTGGGGGTTGGCAAAGTAGGAGTTAAGCCTTGAGCGAAGGTTCTTCGCCTTGCCGACGTACACAACCCGCCGATGCGGGTCCCGAAACCGATACACCCCGGGATCTTGAGGGATCTCGCCGGCCTTCGGGCGGTACGTTGCTGGATCTGCCACCCGAGTATCCTACCGGCGTGACGCCACCCAACCGTCGGTGCTGCAGTCAGCTTCGGCAGCCGGGCGTCATTCGGCCGGGCCGGTGTTGTAGCCGGCGGCCCTGGGCTGCTTGGTCAGCGCCGCTATCGCGTCCATGATCGTATCTGTGGCCTGCCTGCGCGCCGGAAGGGAATGGTCCGGGCCGGTCCGCTCGAAATACAGCGGCTCCCCGATCCTCATCGTGAAGTGCTGCGGGCGGACCCAGCGGCTGCCCGCCGGCTGAAGACGATCCGTGCCAAGCAGCCCGACCGGCACCACCGGCGCCCCGGTGGTCAGGGCGAGCCATCCCACGCCGGTCCTTCCCCGGTACAGCAGGCCGTCGCGGGATCGGGTTCCTTCCGGGTAGATGCCGACGCCGTCTCCCGCCTCCAGCATGCCGAGGAGCGTCTTCAGTGCCTGGACGCTGGCTGCCTGTTGGCCCCGCTGCACGGGAATCGATCCGACACCTTCGAAGAACGAGCGCATGAGCGCACCCTTCACGCCGGTGCCGGTGAAGTATTCAGCTTTCGCGAAGAACGCGACGGGGCGCGGCATGAGGGCCTGCACGAGGACGCTGTCGAGAAATGACAGATGGTTGGGCGCGACGATGAATCCGCCGCCGGGCGGTACGTTCTCCAACCCGTGGACGGTGGGCCTGCACAGACCGGCGATCAGGCCGCGGGTGCTGCTGCGCGTCAGGTCATAGACGCCCACGGGTCACCGCCCGGGACGGCTCCGCGTAGGCAAGGATGTGTTCGAGCAGGCTTTCCGCGGTGCTCACGACGCCGGCCGGTCCGCCTGATTCAAACTCCCTTTCGCTGCCGAATCCCCATGCGACGGCGATGCAGTCCAGGCCATTTGCTGCTGCTCCTTCAATGTCATGCACGCGGTCACCGACCATGAGTGCACGATCAAAGCTGCCCTGGTGCCTGGCGAGGGCCTGCGCAATGATGGTCCGCTTGCCGTCCAGCAGGGCGGCCGCCTGCTCGTCGTCCGGTGAGCCGTGGATGGATGCGAAAAGGCTCGTCATGCCCTGGACATCAAGGAGCTCACGGGCGAGCCTTCCGGGCTTCTGCGTGGCGACGGCGATCAGATGCCCGCGCTCCGTGAGCGCCTGGACGGCCTCCGCGATGCCCGGGTACGGTTTGCTTTCCGCCATTCCGTGAGCCCGATACCCTGCCCGGTAGAGGGAAATCACCTCAGCAACGCGATCCTCGGGGACCTTCGCGATGTCCACGAGCGACCGCACCAGTGCCGGTCCTACCATCCGGCGCATATCCACCGGCCCCGGCACCGGCAACCCGAGTGTACTCAGCGCCCCAGCGATTCCGCCCGTGATCGCGCCCTCCGGGTCTACCAGCGTGCCATCCAGATCGAACAGGACGAGGAGCCGGGTATTCTTCACCGGGCAAGTTTCCCATAGCTGCGCGCCGGCCCGGAAATTGCATTCCCGTTCAAGAATATGGGATCAGGAGTTCAGGGCCTCCGCCAGGAACTTGCCGGTGTAGCTCACGTCCGCGACAGCAACCTGCTCCGGGGTTCCCGTGGCGATGATCTCGCCGCCGCCAGACCCGCCGTCAGGGCCGAGGTCGATCACCCAGTCAGCACTCTTGATGACGTCAAGGTTGTGCTCGATGGTAATTACGGTGTTCCCCTTGTCCACGAGACCCTGCAGGACCTGCAGCAGCTTGCGGATATCTTCGAAGTGCAGCCCCGTCGTGGGTTCATCAAGAACATAGATGCTGCGTCCGTTCGAACGCTTCTGCAGTTCGCTGGCCAGCTTCACGCGCTGCGCTTCACCACCGGACAGGGTGGTGGCGGGCTGCCCGAGGCGTACGTACCCCAGACCCACCTCCACCAGGGTGGTGAGGTGCCGCGCGATTGGGGTGAATGCAGCGAAGAACTCCGCTGCTTCCTCGATCGGCATATCGAGCACATCGGCGATTGTCTTGCCTTTGTAGTGAACCTCAAGCGTTTCCCTGTTGTACCGAGCGCCATGGCACACCTCGCACGGCACATAGACATCGGGCAGGAAGTTCATTTCGATCTTCAGCGTGCCGTCGCCGGAGCATGCCTCGCATCGGCCGCCCTTGACGTTGAAGGAGAACCTGCCGGGCAGGTACCCGCGGACCTTTGCCTCCGTTGTTTCAGCGAACAGCTTGCGGATGTTGTCGAAGACCCCGGTGTAGGTAGCGGGGTTCGAGCGCGGGGTCCTGCCGATCGGGCCCTGGTCAACGTGGATGACCTTGTCCAGGTGTTGGAGCCCGTCGATTCGGCGGTGGCGTCCGGCCACCTGCTTGGCGCCGTTGAGCTTATTGGCGAGCACCTTGTACAGGATCTCGTTGACAAGCGTGGACTTACCCGATCCGCTGACCCCGGTCACGGCAGTCAGAACTCCCAGCGGGAACGTTGCGTCAACGCCCTTCAGGTTGTGTTCGCGGGCGCCCACAACCTTGAGCTGGCGGGAGCGGTCAATCTTGCGGCGCTTGGCCGGCAGCTCGATCTTCCGGCGCCCGGACAGGTAGTCCCCGGTGATGGACCGCTCGTTGAGGAGGAGGTCTTCCAGCGAACCGGAGTGGACAACTTCGCCGCCGTGTTCCCCCGCACCCGGTCCGATATCGACGATCCAGTCAGCCTCATTGATGGTGTCTTCATCGTGTTCAACCACGATTAGGGTGTTGCCAAGGTTCCGCAGCCGCGTCAGCGTCTCAATGAGCCGCCGGTTGTCCCGCTGGTGGAGCCCGATGGAGGGTTCGTCCAGGACATACAGCACGCCGACCAGACCGGAGCCGATCTGCGTGGCAAGACGGATCCGCTGCGCCTCCCCGCCGGAAAGCGTGCCCGCGGCCCGTTCCAGATTGAGGTACTCGAGCCCGACGTCCAGCAGGAAGCGCAGCCGCGCCTGGATCTCCTTGAGAACCTGGGACGCGATCTGCGCCTCGCGCCCCGTGAGGACGAGGTTGTTCAGGAAGTCGCTGCACTCCCGCATGGGCATGGCGGCTACTTCAGCGATGGACCGCCCGTTGATCAGGACGGACAGCGACGCAGGGTTGAGCCGCGCTCCTCCGCATTCGGGGCAGGGAATCTGCCGCATGTATTCCTCGTAGCGGTCCCGGGCGTGGTCCGACTCCGTCTCGAGGTGCTTGCGGTGGATGTACTGGACTGCCCCCTCGAAGCCGGTGCTGTACTTCCGCTCGCGGCCAAAGCGGTTGCGGTACTGCACCACCACCTTGTGGTCCTTGCCGTACAGTGCGGCATCCCGGGCATGCGCAGGCAGCTTCTTCCAGGGTGTGGTCATGGAAAAGTCGAGTTCCTTGGACAGCCCCTCGAGGAGACGTGTCCAGTACTCAAGCGTCGCTGTGCCCAGGGCCCACGGGGCGATGGCTCCCTCACCGAGGGCGAGGTCCGGGTTGGGAACGACGAGTTCCTCATCCACCTCCAGCTTGGTGCCGATACCGGTGCAGGCGGGACATGCGCCGAAGGGATTGTTGAAGGAGAACGACCGCGGCTCGATCTCGTCGATCGCAAGCGGGTGCTCATTGGGGCATGCCAGATTCTCCGAGAAGGCGCGCAGCCGGTGAGGGTCACCGGACTCCAGATCGACGAAGTCAGCGAGTACGCGGCCCTCGGCGAGGTTGAGCGCGGTTTCGATGGAATCGGTCAGCCGCTGCCGGACACCGCCCTTGATCACCAGACGGTCCACGACCACCTCGATGGTGTGCTTGAACTGCTTGCCAAGCTTGGGGGGGTCAGTCAGCTGGACAAGGTCGCCGTCCACGCGTGCACGGGAATAACCCTTTGCAGCCAGATCCTGAAAGAGGTCGACAAACTCACCCTTGCGGCCCCGCACCACGGGCGCGAGGATCTGAAACCGGGTGCCTTCTTCAAGCTCCATAAGCTGGTCGACAATCTGCTGGGGTGTCTGCTTGGTGACAGCCTCCCCGCACACCGGGCAGTGCGGCCTGCCGACGCGGGCCCACAGCAGACGCATGTAATCGTAGATCTCTGTGATGGTGCCGACGGTGGACCGCGGGTTCTTGCTGGTCGACTTCTGGTCGATCGACACGGCCGGTGAGAGGCCTTCGATGAAATCCACGTCCGGCTTATCCACCTGGCCGAGGAACTGGCGGGCATAGGCGGAGAGCGACTCGACGTAGCGTCGCTGGCCCTCGGCGAAGATGGTGTCGAACGCCAGGGAAGACTTGCCGGAACCGGAAAGCCCGGTGAAGACGATCATCGCGTCCCGCGGCAGGTCAAGGTCGACGTTGCGCAGGTTATGTTCCCTTGCGCCCTTGACGACGAGCCGTGAAAGATCCTGGGGCATCTTGTCAGGGTGGGAGAGACCGGAATCCACGGAGGTTGCTATAGACACCATTACACTTTAGTGGAAACACTGTTCGAAGACATATTCGAATGGACGTTTTCCCGGCGTGTCGTGCCGGATGTTCACCGACGGCGCAGAGCCGCACGCAGGTATGAGACCGCTTCTTCCTCAGTAAGTCCGTTGGCCTTGATGAGCCTGGCATATTCTGCGGCTCCCTCGGCGGCCTTGCGCCTTGCTTCATCCCCCGCGGCCGCCACCACCGTACCCGCGCGCGAGCGGGTGACGACAATGTGGGCCTGCTCCAGTTCCCGGTATGCGCGGGCCACGGTGTTGACCGCTACACCCAGATGTCCCGCAAGGGTGCGCACAGGGGGAAGCCGCGTACCGACCGGAAGCGAGCCGTCATTCGCCGCATCCAGGATTTGTACGCGCAACTGCTCGTATGGCGGGACCGAACTGGTCGGATCGATCCGGAGCCACGCCGATACATCAGAATTCACGGTGCGCGCTCCTGGACGACAGTGGAAGGGTGCTCACATTCTGCCACGCGGTGTGGTGCATCACCATCGGCACTAAAGTTGCACCATGCATGACCTAACCGACGTGACCATCCGTTCCCAATCCGTCAGTGACATGGACAACAACGTGTACCTGATCACAGCGAAGGCGACGGGTGTGCAGGTCCTCATCGACGCAGCCGACGACGCTCCGGCCATCGAACGCCTGCTCGCGGACGGCGCCGGGGACGCCGGCGTCCCCGTAAAGCTCGCCCTTGTCATCACCACGCACTCCCACTGGGACCATGTGCGCGCGCTCGCAGACGTTGTACGCGCCACCGGAGCCCGCACTGCTGCCGGCGTTGACGACGTGGGTGACATCGCGGTGCCCACCGACGTCCCGCTTGCCCATGGCGATGTGGGCACCTTCGACGGTTTCACCCTGGAAGCCATCGCCCTGCGCGGACATACCCCCGGTTCTGTAGCGCTCGTCTACCGCGACCCGGGCGGGCCCGTCCACCTGTTCACCGGCGACTCGCTCTTTCCTGGCGGCGTCGGCAACACGGGCTCGGATCCGCAACGTTTCGAGTCCCTGTACACCGACGTGGTTGAGCGCATCTTCAACTCGTTCGACGACGATACGATCGTGCATCCCGGTCATGGGAAGCCGACCACCCTCGGTGCGGAGCGGCCGTCCCTCGCCCAGTGGCGCTCACGCGGCTGGTGAGCTCCCGGCTGTCGGTGTGGTGCCCACGGCGAAAATCCGCCTGAAAGCAAACAGCGTGCCGCTGTCGGCCTCGGGTGGGTACGCCTCAGCAAGCATTCGGGCGTAGGTGCGCTCGAATTCTGCTGCGTCAGCGGCGGGAAGCGCCGCAAGAACCGGCCGCAGGCCGGTCCCCCGCACCCATTCCAGCACCGGATCCGCTCCGGTGAGCCGATGCTGGTAGGTGGTCTCCCAGACTTCGGTTTCCAGACCGGCACCGCACAGGAGGCGATGGTAATCCTCGGGTGAGCTGACGGCGTCGTCATGACGGAGAACCGAACCGAGCTGGTCATTCCAGCGTTCTGACTCCGCCAGCCCGCGCATCAGCACATGGGAGGGCGCTGAGAAGTTGCCCGGAACCTGGAAGGCCAGCCAGGCGCGGTCCTCCAGTGCTACGGCCCACCGTCGCAATAAGGCCTGATGGCCGGGCACCCACTGCAGGACGGCGTTGGAAACGACGACGTCGGTGGCTGCCTCCGGCATCCAGTCGCGGACATCTCCCAGGGCAAAAAAGAGGTTGGCCGGGGTGTCCTCCAGGCTGTGCGCTCGCTCGATCATCTCGGGAGAGGAATCGATGCCCAGCACCTCTGCCTCCGGCCATCTGCGTGCGAGCACGACGCTGAGTTCACCGGGCCCACAGCCCAGGTCGATGACCCGTCGCGGAGCCGGATGCTCAATACGGCCGACCAGGTCGAAGAACGGCCGCGAACGGTGATCGGAAAAGGCGGCGTACTTTGCGGGGTCCCAGCGCATCGCCCAAGCGTATCGCGCGCCCTCAACGGATAGGCTGGGAGGACATGAGCATCCAGGAGCACCTCCCCCAGAGTGAGCGCGCGGGCACACCCGACGCCGACGCCGTCTACACGGCCTTCCATGCGTGGTCCGCGAGCACCGGACTCACCCTGTATCCGGCGCAGGACGAGGCCGTTCTCGAGCTCGTATCGGGCAACAACGTGATCCTCGCGACCCCAACCGGTTCGGGGAAGTCGCTCGTGGCCGTTGCCGCGCATTTCCACGCTGTCGCTGAAGGTCGCCGGAGCTACTACACTGCCCCCATCAAGGCGCTTGTCTCGGAGAAGTTTTTCGCCCTCTGTGCAATTTTCGGTGCCGAGAATGTCGGCATGGTCACCGGTGACTCCGCCGTGAACCAGGACGCTCCGATCATCTGCTGCACCGCGGAGATCCTGGCGAACATCGCGCTGCGTGAGGGCACTCGAGCCGATGTGGGCACCGTTGTCATGGACGAGTTCCACTTCTACGCTGATCCGCAGCGCGGCTGGGCGTGGCAGGTCTCGCTGCTTGAGCTGCCGCAGGCCCAGTTCCTCCTGATGTCCGCGACGCTCGGTGACGTCGAGCGCTTCGAGAAGGACCTGACGGAACGCACCGGCCGCGCAACCGTCCTTGTCAGTTCCGGTGACCGGCCGATTCCACTCAACTTCTACTATTCCGAAGACCCCCTGCAGGAAGCGCTCGAGGAGTTGCTTTCGACGCATCAGGCGCCGGTCTACGTGGTGCACTTCAGCCAGGCGGAGGCGATCGAGCGCGCGCAGAACCTGATGAGCATCAACGTGTGCACCCGCGAGGAGAAAGACCGGATAGCGGCGCTCATCGCTAGCTTCCGGTTCTCTTCCGGGTTCGGCAAGACGCTGAACCGGCTTGTACGGCACGGAATCGGCGTGCACCACGCCGGAATGCTGCCGAAGTACCGGCGGCTGGTCGAGCAGCTTGCCCAGGCGGGGCTGCTGAAGGTGATCTGCGGTACCGACACCCTGGGCGTGGGCATCAACGTGCCTATTCGCACCGTCATGCTGACCGCCCTCAGCAAGTACGACGGCGTCCGTACCCGACCGCTCAACGTGCGGGAGTTCCACCAGATCGCCGGCCGAGCCGGGCGTGCCGGTTATGACACCTCCGGCACGGTGGTGGTCCAGGCGCCGGACCACGTCGTGGAGAATACCAAGGCGATGGCGAAAGCGGTCGCAAAATTCGGTGACGACCAGAAGAAGCTGCGTCAGGTGGTTCGCAGGAAGCCCCCGCAGGGATTCGTGTCCTGGGGCAAACCCACGTATGACCGCCTGGTCGGGGGCACACCGGAACCGCTGGCGTCCAGCTTTGCCGTCAGTCACTCGATGCTGCTCAACCTGCTTGAGCGCCCGGGCGACCCCCTGAGTGCCGTCCAGAACCTGCTGCGCAACAATCATGAACCGCAGGCGCGGCAGTTCGCGCACCTCCGGCGGGCGATCAGCATCTATCGGGAGCTGGTGACTGCCGGGATCGTCGAGCGTCTAGCCGAACCGGACGAGGAAGGCAGGACGGTGCGGTTGCGCGTCCACCTGCAGGCCAACTTCGCACTGAACCAGCCGCTGTCTCCGTTCGCCCTGGCCAGTCTGGAGCTCCTCGACCCGGAGAGCCCGGCCTACGCGCTTGACGTCGTCTCCGTGATCGAAGCAACCCTGGAAAAGCCGCGGCAGGTACTGAACGCCCAGGAAAAAAAGGCCCGCGGTGAAGCCGTCGCAGCCATGAAGGCGGACGGCCTCGACTACGACCAGCGCATGGCCAGGCTTGAGGAGATTTCCTACCCGCAGCCGCTGGCTGAGCTCCTGCAGCAGGCCTTCGACACCTACCGGTCCGGCGCTCCCTGGCTCGGCGACTTCGAGCTCACCCCGAAATCAGTGGTCCGCGATATGTACGAACGGGCCATGAACTTCGGCGAGTACGTTGCGTTCTACTCCCTCGCGCGGTCCGAGGGGATTCTGCTGAGATACCTGGCTGACTGCTTCAAGGCCCTGCGCCAGACCGTTCCGCGGGACGCCCTCCGGGAGGACCTGACCGACATCATCGAGTGGCTCGGTGAAATGATCCGTCAGGTGGACTCAAGCCTATTGGACGAATGGGAGCAGCTGGCGGCCGGCGCTGCCGCGTCGGATACCGCAACCGTCAATCTGCCGCCGGAACCGGATTCAGTCACGTCGAATGAGCGCGCGTTCCGGGTGATGGTCCGCAACGAGATGTTTCAGCGTGTTCAGCTTTTCGCTGACGAGGATGAGGACGCGCTCGGCCGGCTGGACGAGTCATCGGGCTGGAACGCGGCTCGTTGGGCCGAGGCTCTGGACGGATACTTCGATGCCCATGACGACATCGACGACGGCCCGAACGCGCGCGGTCCGGCGCTGCTGATCATCAAGCAGTTTCCGGACCGCTGGGAAGTACGGCAGATTCTCAAGGACCCGTCCGGCGATCAGGACTGGGGGATCAACGCTGTGGTCGATCTCGGTGCCTCGGACGAGGCCGGTTTCCCGGTTGTCGCCATCACGTCCGTCGGCGGCCCCTGATCCTACTAGGCTTGGGAACCATGACTCCCATCCGCGAAGCACGCCGGGACGACGTGCCCACCATCCTGCAGCTGATCCACGACCTCGCGGTCTATGAAAAGGAACCGGACGCCGTGCGCAACACGGTGGAAGGGCTCGAGGAAGCCCTGTTCGGCCCCAACCCGCGCATCTTCGCCCACATCGCCGAGGACGACGGCGGCGTTCAGGGATTCGCCCTCTGGTTCCTCAATTACTCCACCTGGGAAGGCGTCCACGGCATCTACCTCGAGGACCTCTATGTTCGCCCCGAAGCCCGGGGTTCCGGTTACGGGAAAGCGCTGCTGCGGAACCTCGCAGGCATCGCTGCCGAACGCGGGTATGCCCGGGTGGAATGGTCGGTCCTGAACTGGAACGAGCCCTCGATACGGTTCTACCAGAGCCTGGGTGCCCATCCGCAGGACGAGTGGACAACCTTCAGGCTGACAGGAGCACCGCTGGCCGCGTTCGCTGGAACCGGCGCATGAACTCTGCGATCCACCACACCGGACCTGTGAACGTGATGCGGGGCGTGCGCAGCACCTCCCACCGTTTCCGGGTTCCGCTCGACCACGGGGATCCGACGGGCGAGCAGATATCACTCTTCGCCCGGGAATACAGTTCCACGGACCACTCCGACGCCGAGGCCGCCCGGCTTCCCTGGCTCTTGTTCCTGCAGGGCGGACCAGGTGTGCGCGGCAACCGCACCACCCAGCTGTCGGGCTGGATGAAGGCGGCCGCCAGGGACTTCCGGATCCTGATGCTGGACCAGCGCGGCACAGGCTTCTCCACGCCGGCCGATCCCTTGACCCTGCCCCAGCGTGGCACCGCTGTTGAGCAGGCCGGGTACCTGCGGCATTTCCGTGCCGATTCGATTGTTGCGGACGCTGAGGTGATGCGCGCTGCGCTCGGCTCCGCGCCCTGGACCGTGTTTGGGCAGAGTTTCGGCGGATTCTGCACACTCTCCTACCTCTCCTTCGCGCCCGAGGGAATGGACCGTGCGATCATCACCGGCGGATTGGCGCCGCTCGCCGGGCCAGTCGAGCGCGTCTACCGCTCGACTTTCAAGCGGGTGGCGAAACGCAATGCCGAATACTTCGGCCGCTACCCCCAGGACAGAACCGCAGTCACGCACATCATGCGGCACCTGGACCGGGTGGAGGAGGTCCTGCCCACCGGAGAGCGCCTGACTCCCCAGCGTTTCCAAATGGTCGGCTCGTTCCTGGGTGGGAACACGCGGGTCGATGCGCTCCACTATCTGCTGGAGGACGCCTTCGTTGGAGCGTACGACGGGGACCGCCTCTCCCCTGTCTTCCTGGACCAGCTCCAGTCAGTGGTGAGCAGGCGCTCGAACCCGCTCTACGCGCTCCTCCACGAGTCCATTTACTGTCAGGGCCAGGCCTCCAGCTGGGCTGCCTGGAGGGTATTGGAGGAATTTCCGGACTTCGCGCCGGACGCCGCTGATCCGCTGCTCACCGGAGAGATGGTCTACCCCTGGTATTTCGATGAGGACCCCTCACTGGTTCCGCTGCAGGAAACGGCTGAGCTGATCGCCGCGGCGGACGATTGGGGCCCGCTGTATGACGTGCCCCGGCTGGCGGCCAATGCGGTACCTGCTGCCGCAGCGGTCTACAGCGATGACATCTACGTGGACCGGGACCTGTCCCTTGAGACGGCGGCCTCGGTTCGGGGCCTGCAGGTGTGGGAAACCGCCGACTTTCACCACGACGGCATCCACGACGACGGCGACGCCATCTTCTCGCGACTGCTCGCTATGACCCACACCGGTTAGATTCCCCCTCAACGCGGAAGGCGCCGCCCCTGCACAGCAGGACCGGCGCCTTCCGCGCTGCTCTTCAGCGAAGAGTTCAGTGTTCCGGACCGCCGGTACGGGCACGCTCGGCGTCTGCGGCGAGTTCGGCGTCGAGCTTGGCGCGCTTGCCGGCCGGGCTGAGCAGGCTCGCGATGACCGCAACGACGATGGTGGCGACGATAAAGCCCAGCGAAGCGAACGTCGGGATCACGGGAGCCCACTCGATGTGCTGGCCGCCGTTGATGAACGGCAGCTCATTTTCATGCATCGCATGCAGGATCAGCTTCACGCCGATGAAGGCAAGAATGATCGACAGCGCGTGCTTGAGGAAGACCAGGCGGGTCATGAGACCACCCAGCAGGAAGTAGAGCTGGCGAAGCCCCATCAGTGCGAAGAGGTTCGCCGTGAACACGATGAACGCGCTTTCCGTCAATCCGAAGATCGCGGGAATGGAATCCACCGCAAACAGCAGGTCAGTCAGGCCGATTGTGATGAACACGATCAGCATGGGAGTGAAGACCTTCTTACCGTTGACCACGGTGCGGATCTTGTTGCCGTCGTAGTGCTCTGACATGGGAAGCACACCGCGCAGTTTGGTGATGAGCTTGTTTTCCTTGTCCTCTTCCTCTTCACCGGAATCCTTGGCCTGGTGGTAGGCAGTCCACAGGAGGAAGGCACCGAAGATGTAGAAGATCCACGAGAAGTTGCTGATCAAGGCAGCGCCGAGCAGGATAAAAATTCCACGCAGGATCAGCGCAATGATGATGCCCACCATCAGCACTTCCTGCTGGTACTTCCTCGGTACGGAGAACCTCGCCATGATGATGATGAAGACGAAGAGATTGTCGATACTCAGGCTGTACTCAGTCACCCACCCGGCGACGAACTGGCCGCCGAACTCCGGTCCGGTGACGGCAAACATGATCGCCGCGAAGACCAGCGCGAGGCCGACGTAGAACGACACCCACAGTCCGGCTTCCTTCATGGAGGGTTCGTGCGGACGCTTCACGACGAGGAGAAGGTCGAACAGGAGCACGAGCCCCAGGACGACGAAGGTGCCTATCTGGAAGGCAAGGGGCAGTTCAAGCACAAGGAACCCTTTCGAAGGTACAACGGGATTCGCAAGTCTCTCCGCCGCATTCTGAGTGCGACCGCTACGCCCGGCAGGCCGTCGTCGGCCTGCGTGTTGACGTTCGTAGCGCGAAAGGATACTCCCCTACGTTGATCCCATCGTACCTGCGTCGGGAACGGATGAGGAAACATTGCGTGCCTCAGGCACGGCGCGGGGCGAGGCGTGCGACGTGGGTTACGATCTCCGGTTCGGTCCAGTAGTCGCTGTGACCCCGAACGATTCCGTCATCCCGCGGGTCTGGAAGTTCACGGTTTGTGGCGTGAGGAACGGGAGATCCGACAGGGTCGGTGCCGCGCCAATAGTTGGTCCATGTCCGGGTTCCCGCCGCAACACGACCGAGCAGGTGCGGCGTGAAGGTGGCGGGAAAGAACGTCGCATAGACGGATCCGAGCGGCGAGCCCGCTGTGACCAGGTGTGGACGCAGGTTCCCGACTGGTGCGTGCGCGACCAACCAGGCGCACAGCACCGACCCCTGGCTGTGGGCGACAAGCACTACCTCGGCCGCGGCATTCCTGCCCACCAACCCGGAGATGCCGTCAACGGCAGCGTCCCGGTAGGACGATCCTGCCAGCGGATGGTCACGGACCGGCCAGAAGCCGGCGACGTCGGCAATCTTTCCGAGCACCTCGCGCAGGGCGCGAAGCTGCCCGAGCAGGACCACCAGCACCACTATGGCGCCGGCGATCTGCAGCAGCAGGATTGCCAGAGCCAGCCACGGACCACCCAGTCTGCCCTCCCCGAGGGTTATGGCCGCGGCCATGGCTGCCAGCGAGAGCACCAGCGCGAGTGGCAGGATCCGCGGCAGCAGACGGGGCGCATGCGTGCTGACGCTGTGCCACCAGCGCCCGCGGGCCGCCTTGCCGGATGTCAGCGGCGGCAGGCCCGGACCCGCTGCCGTAGCAAGGACGACGGTGATCGTCAGCAGCACCGCCGCTGCGGCGATGAGGGCAAGGAACGGGAAAAGGTCGAGACGGCTGTCGCCGGGGTCCGCGGGGATGTCATAGGGAAGGAGGATCCCTGAATGCGGTTGCGGCGCGCGTACCCAGCCGAACAGGCCGGTGACATAGCCGAGCAGATTATCCAGGACCATTCGCACCAGGGCGGTGACCGCATGCATGAGCGGCACCGAAACGGCGAGCAGGACGCCGGCCGCCGCGAGCGGTGCGTTGGAACTGCGTCCGTCCCTGGATCCGGAGTTGGCGCGCACGGCGAGTATGAGTGCCGCAGCAAAAGTTATGCCGATGCTCAGAGCTATCCACAACGCCATTGCATCCAGTCGGGGCGGTCCCCCGGGCGTGGGTGTGGATGGCCACCCTCCGTGGATGAGCTGGGCGGGTGGAGCGATGCCCAGGAGCACGCCCGTGCAGAGAACAACTGCCGCGTGAATCAGGGGCACCACCACCACCCGGGAACCGCGCTGGCCCGGTTGAACGTCGACCACCGTCCGGTAGCGGTGCGCCAGCCAGGCGATGAGCAGAGCGGCGGCGACCAGCGGCACGGCCCGCAGGGCGGACGGCGCGGGGTTGAGGTAGCGCAGGATCGTCTCGCCAAGGATGATCAGCCATGCTAGCTGGGACACCGTCAGCACAACGGCGACTACGCCCACGACGGCGCGCAGGAGCGCCGCCGGCGCGGCACCGGTACCAACCGGCTGCATACGGCCCGCGACATTCGCCAGCGTGAACGGAAAGGCGAGGTACCACAGGAAACCCGTCTTCCGCCGGCGCGAACGTGACCAGTTGACAATGCGCAGCCGGTGTTCCGGCAGCGGTGGCGGCGCCGCTACCTGCACCCACGCGTTCAGTCGCTTCTCAACCGGCCGCCCGAGGCTGGTGTAGTACTCATGGTCCCCGATCCCGTGAACCCGAATCTCGGTGAATGACCTGCTGCCGGCTCCGGCCTGCTTACCCATGGATCAGGCGTGGCCGGCGGACTGCATCTGCCGCAGCTCCTTCTTCAGGTCCCCCACCTCATCACGCAAACGCGCCGCAAGCTCGAACTGGAGCTCCTCTGCGGCGGCATGCATCTGGGCGGTGAGCTGGCTGATCAGATCCGTCAGGTCCTCTGCCGGGACAGCGGCGAGACCGTCATGGCGGATGGCCGTGCCTTTACCCTTCCCTTTGCCCTTGGCGGACTTCGCCGTCTGCTCCAGCAGCGCACGGGTATCGGCGTCTTCCCGGGCGATGGTGTCCGTGATGTCCGCAATGCGCTTGCGCAAGGGTTGCGGATCCACGCCATGCTTGGTGTTGTAGGCCACCTGGATCTCACGACGGCGGTTGGTTTCCTCGATCGCCTTGGCCATCGAATCGGTGATTCTGTCTGCGTACATGTGCACCTGGCCGGACACGTTTCGGGCAGCACGACCGATGGTCTGGATCAGCGATGTCGCGCTGCGGAGGAATCCCTCCTTGTCCGCATCGAGAATGCTTACCAGGGAGACCTCCGGAAGGTCGAGGCCTTCCCGCAGCAGGTTGATACCGACCAGCACGTCGAAGGTACCCATCCGGAGCTCGCGCAGGAGCTCCACCCGGCGCAGGGTGTCGACATCGGAGTGGAGGTACTCGACCTTCACCCCGTGCTCAAGCAGGTAACCCGTGAGGTCCTCGGCCATGCGCTTGGTCAGCGTGGTGACCAGGACGCGCTCGTCCCGCTCCACCCGGATCTGGATCTCGCCGAGCAGGTCGTCGATCTGGCCTTTGCTGGGCTTGATGATGACTTCCGGATCCACCAGGCCGGTGGGCCGGATGATCTGCTGGACGTAGCCGTCGGACTTGCTGAGCTCGTATTTTCCCGGCGTTGCCGACAGATAGACGGTCTGGCCGATGCGCTCCAGGAATTCATCCCATTTCAGCGGCCGGTTGTCCATGGCGGACGGCAGGCGGAACCCATGGTCCACAAGCGTGCGCTTGCGGGACATGTCACCCTCGTACATGGCACCGATCTGCGGGATGGTCACGTGGGACTCGTCCACTACCAGCAGGAAGTCATCAGGGAAATAATCAATCAGGCAGTGTGGTGCGCTGCCGCCGGTCCGGCCGTCGATGTGGCGTGAATAATTCTCGATGCCGTTGCAGAATCCCATCTGCTGCATCATTTCGAGGTCATAGGTGGTGCGCATACGCAACCGCTGTGCCTCGACGAGCTTGTTCTGCGATTCCAGCTCCTGAAGGCGCCCCCGCAGTTCATCCTCGATCCTGGTGATTGCACGGCCCATGCGCTCCGGCCCCGCCACGTAGTGGGAGGCGGGAAAGACATACATCTCTGTCTCCTCGCGGATCACCTCGCCCGTCAGCGGGTGCAGGGTGTAGATCCGCTCCACCTCATCGCCGAAGAACTCGATCCGGAGTGCGTGCTCCTCGTACATGGGAATGATCTCGACCGTATCTCCGCGTACCCGGAAGGTGCCGCGGTGGAAATCCATGTCATTGCGCACATACTGCATTGCGACGAACTGGCGCAGCAGGTCATCCCGGTTCATCTCCTGGCCCTGCCGGAGGGTGACCATGGCAGCGACATATTCTTCGGGGGTACCGAGACCGTAGATACAGGACACGGTGGCGACCACGATGACATCGCGCCGGGTCAGGAGGGCGTTGGTGGCGGAGTGCCGGAGCCGCTCCACTTCCTCGTTGATCGAGGAGTCCTTTTCAATGAAGGTGTCAGTCTGCGGAACGTAGGCTTCGGGCTGGTAGTAGTCGTAGTAGGAGACGAAATATTCAACTGCGTTGTTGGGCAGAAGTTCCCGGAATTCATTGGCGAGCTGCGCCGCGAGGGTCTTGTTCTGCACCATCACCAGGGTTGGCCGCTGGACCTGCTCAATGAGCCAGGCCGTGGTTGCGCTCTTGCCGGTACCCGTGGCGCCGAGCAGCACCACGTCCTTCTCTGCGGCGTTGATCCGCTCGGAAAGTTCCCTGATGGCGGTGGGCTGGTCGCCCGCCGGCTGGTACTCACTGATCACCTCGAAAGGCGCGACAATACGGTTGATCTCCTGCGCAAGACTCATAGTCTTACGTTACCGCCCACCTGCGGACAACGACTGTCCGCAGAGGCGCTCTTTGCTGGAGGCTGAACCGGCATCTCAGCGTGGAACGGATCGCCCGGGCGACCACCCGGCGTCGTTCTTCCAGGTGTTCAACCGGGGCGCAGCGAACGTGGTGAACCAGTCCTCCTTGCAGGCCGCGTAGCCGGCCAGGGTGGCGTCGCCACGGTGGATTGCGGCACACCGGTCCTTCTCCGCAGCGTACGCCGCCAGCATGTCCGGGTTGGTCCGCAGCCAGTCGCGGAACGCCAGGGCATACTCCCAGCCGGGTGAACCGGCCACACGGACGTGCAGGTTGACCGGGCGGCCCGGATCCGCGTTGCAGTGCAACCGCTTCTGCCACATCCGAGGCTGCGGCACCTCCGCGGTGGGAGTGTCCTGCCGGATACCGGGAAGGCGGGGGTACCCCGCCTCAGCGAGAGCATCGGACAGACCGTCGGCATCCTGAAGGGAAGCCACTGTCAGCTGCAGGTCGAGGACGTCCTTCGCACGCAGCCCGGGGATGGAGGTGGAACCGATGTGCTCCACACCGAGGACGCGCGGATCGATCCGCGTCAGCCGCCGGATCAGCAGGGAGGCCTGCCGCGGCCAGTCCCGGTCCTGAACCAGCGCAGGTCCGCCCCGTCGTTCAGCCCGTTGCCGCTGCTCGATGTTGCGGGCAAAGGGGAGAATCCGCTGCTGCCACAGGTTCCGGACCTCAGCCGCCAGATCTGCCGGGGTTCCCGCGTTGTGCAGCACCACGTCGGCTGCGGTATTGCGGGTCCCGGAGTCGGCCTGCGCCCCGATGCGGTTCAGAGCTTCCTCTTCGGTCATTGCGCGGTTCTCCACCATGCGGCGCAGGCGCGTTTGGTGCGGTGCATCGATGACAAGAACGAGGTGGAAGCTGTCTTCCTGTCCCGTTTCCACGAGGAGCGGGATGTCATGCACGACGACGGCGTCCGCCGAAGCCGAGTGGGCGGTTGCTTCAGCAACGGCAGCCTCGCGCCGGACACGCGGGTGGATGATCGCGTTCAGCCGTGCCCGCCCGTCAGGATCGGCGAAGATCCGTGCACCGAGTGCCGGCCGGTCCAGCGAGCCGTCCTCCTGCAACACTTCCGGCCCGAACGCCTCGGCTATCTCGAGCAAACCCTCGGTTCCCGGTTCGACGACGGTGCGCGCCAGCTGGTCGGCGTCGATCAGCACGGCTCCGAGTTCCTGCAGGGTCGATGCCGCCAGTGACTTACCCGCGGCGATTCCGCCCGTCAATCCAACCCTCAGCATGAACCCAAGGCTACCGCCGTCACTGACCGTCCTCCGGACGTTCCGGGCATCGCCGGATGCCTACACTTGGACAGTGACTGAGACGGCGGGGACGGTAGCGCGGTACACCACGATCGCCGGCCAGTACCGACATGAGCTGGAGATCCGCCGCTCCCGCTTCATCACCGTCCTGCAACGGGTGGAAAACGAAGCTGATGTCGTGGACCTCATGAACGGCCTGCGCCGCGAATTCTCCGACGCCAGGCACCACTGCAGTGCCTTCATCCTCGGCCCCGGTCGCGACCTTCAGCGCTCCAATGACGACGGCGAACCTTCCGGAACAGCCGGCCAGCCGATGCTCGAAGCGCTCAACCGACGCGTGACGCCGTACGGGCTGACTGATCTGAGCGACATCGCGGCCGTGGTGGTGCGCTACTTCGGCGGCGTCCTCCTTGGAGCAGGCGGCCTTGTGCGCGCCTACTCCGAGTCCGTCTCGAGGGCGTTGGATACCGCGCGGCTGGTTCACCGGGAACGACGGCGGCTATTCGTCATCCCAGCTCCCCCGGCAACCGCCGGCCGGCTGGAGAATGAGTTGAGGGGAGCCGGCATGAACATCGCGGCAGTGGAGTATAAAGGGATGTCCACGCGCCTGACCGTCGCCGTGCAGGACGAAGACGCAGCACTGGATGCATTCCATGGCCACCTCGCCGGAATCAGTGCGGGAGAACTGACCGCCATACCGGCCGGTCAGGAGTGGGTGGACCGTGCCTGATTTCCCTTTCGAACAGCTCCGGCGCCGGCCCGACGTCGAGGCGGACAACCTCTTCGCCTACGACGCCACCGACCGCCTGCTCCTCGACACCATGTCGGAACACCTGCCAGTCAACGGCGGTGTCGCGGTTGTGGGCGACACCCACGGCGCACTGACGCTGGGTGCCCTGCACCTGGGTGTGCGAAAGGTACTCGTCCATCAGGACCCGGTGACGGGCGAACGCGCATTGAACGCAAATGCCGCCCTGCTCGGCTCTCCAGGGGAATACGCCTTTCATCCGCTGGGACGGGACCTGTTCGACGGCGCCCAGCTGGTTCTGCTGCAGCTGCCCCGTTCCCTGGATGCGCTCGAAGAAATAGCCTGGCATATCGCGGCCGCTGCTTCGGCCGACGTGACAGTGCTGGCGGGCGGCCGGGTGAAACACATGACGCCGGCGATGAATCAGATACTCAGCAGGTACTTCGGGTCGGTCGCAGCCGGTTTGGCGAGGCAGAAATCCCGCGTGGTCACCGCCACCGGTGCCCTGCCTGTGGGTCCATGCCCTTTTCCCACCCGCGCGGAGTACGACGTCGGCCTCCCCCGTCCGCTGCAGATCCGCGCCTACGGTGCCACTTTCGGCGGCGCCAAACTCGATCCGGGGACGCGGTTCCTGCTTCAGCACCTTCACAATGCGCCAGCGGCTGCCTCCGCAGTGGACCTCGGCTGCGGGAACGGCACTATCGCCGCCTATCTGGCGCTCAGCCGCCCGACGCTCGCGGTCACAGCCACAGACACCTCCGCGGCCGCTGTTGCCGCGACCAGGGCGACAGCCGGGGCGAACGGTGTAGGCGGGCAGGTCGCCGTCGTGCGTGAAGACGGGCTGGCAGGACGACCGGACGCCGGGGACGAACTCATCGTCCTCAATCCACCGTTCCACTCGGGGCACACCGTTCATGCGGGTATCGCGCTGAAGCTGTTCGCGGAGGCAGGGCGTACGCTGCAACCGGGCGGCGAGCTGTGGACGGTGTGGAACAGCCATTTGCAGTACCGGCGCGCGCTCGAGAGGCTTGTGGGCCCAACGGAGCAGGTGGCACGGGATCGGCGATTCACAGTCACCGTGTCCACGCGGACGCGGTGACTCCTCCGGGACGTTCCGCTCCGGTTAACGCAGGAAGCTCCCGCCCAGTGGGCGGGAGCTTCCTGCGTTAATAGGACCCAGGGAAGAGGACCTAGTTGCCGGTCAGCTTCTCACGGAGTGCTGCCAGCGCCTCGTCGGATGCGAGGGTACCGGTACCGGCGCCTGCATTCGTCTCCGGAGCAGGCTCCGAGGAGTAGCTGGTGGTGCCGGAGTCGGCAGGCTCGTTGGCTGCTGCAGCGTCGTCGTTAGCGTGCTGCTCAACCTGCTTCTTGTGGGACTCCCAGCGGGACTGAGCCTCAGCGTACTGCGCTTCCCAGGCCGCGCGCTGCGTGTCGTAGCCTTCAAGCCACTCGTTGGACTCGGGATCGAAGCCCTCGGGGTACTTGTAGTTGCCCTCTTCGTCGTACTCAGCGGCCATGCCGTAGAGAGCCGGATCGAATTCGGTGCTGTCGGCGTCGACGCCCTCGTTGGCCTGCTTGAGGGACAGCGAGATGCGGCGGCGCTCAAGGTCGATGTCGATGACCTTGACGAACAGTTCATCACCCACGGAGACAACCTGCTCAGCCAGTTCAACGTGGCGGACAGCGAGCTCGGAGATGTGGACAAGGCCCTCGATGCCGTCTTCAACGCGGACGAACGCGCCGAACGGAACCAGCTTGGTGACCTTACCCGGAACAACCTGACCCAGCGCATGGGTGCGGGCGAAGGTCTGCCACGGATCTTCCTGGGTGGCCTTCAAGGACAGCGAGACGCGCTCGCGGTCCAGGTCGACCTCGAGAACCTCGACGGTTACTTCCTGGCCAACCTCGACAACCTCGGACGGGTGGTCGATGTGCTTCCAGGAAAGCTCGGAAACGTGAACCAGTCCATCTACGCCGCCCAGGTCCACGAAGGCACCGAAGTTGACGATGGAGGACACGACGCCCGGACGGACCTGACCCTTTTCCAGCTTGTTGAGGAAGGTGGAGCGCACCTCGGACTGGGTCTGCTCAAGCCAGGCACGGCGGGAAAGCACAACATTGTTGCGGTTCTTGTCCAGCTCGATGATTTTGGCTTCGATCTGCTGACCGATGTACGGAGCGAGATCGCGGACACGACGCATTTCCACGAGGGAAGCGGGGAGGAAGCCGCGCAGGCCGATGTCGAGGATAAGACCACCCTTGACAACTTCGATGACCGTACCGGTGACGACGCCGTCTTCTTCCTTGACCTTCTCGATGTCGCCCCAGGCGCGCTCGTACTGCGCACGCTTCTTGGAGAGGATCAGACGGCCTTCTTTGTCTTCCTTCGTGAGGACAAGCGCTTCAACCTCGTCACCAACGGAGACCACGTCTCCCGGATCGACATCGTGCTTGATGGAAAGCTCGCGGGAAGGGATGACACCTTCGGTTTTGTAACCGATGTCGAGCAGGACTTCGTCGCGGTCAACCTTGACAACCGTTCCTTCGACGAGATCTCCGTCGTTGAAGTACTTGATGGTGGCGTCAATGGCTGCGAGGAAGTCCTCAGCGGTGCCGATGTCGTTGATAGCGACCTGCGGGGCACCTGGCTTCTCGGTGGTGGTGATGGTCATGTAGTTGGGGCTCCGTTGTGGATTATGAGTTGATCCGGGCACTTGCGGAACCGCAGGGAAGAGCACACAAAATATGTACCCACCGTGATGAGGAACCTGCCCGGATGCGGACAAATGGAAAATGAAAATATCAGATGAAGCTTATGCAGGACCCACTGTGCGTGGGACATGCCTACCTAGTCTAGCGTTGCGGCACAACGCCGGTCAAAGCGCCGGATCACCGGCGTCGCGGGATCCCAGGTTAGCCATGACGATCGAATACGCAGCCCTGCTGGTCAGAAGTGCGTGATGCAGTACGGCTGGCGCGAGACGCTGAACAGCCGGTCCGCGCGCTCCAGTCCGTCGGCAGATTTCGTCTTGATCCGCCCGGCACTTGCCAGGGTTGATGCGGTGACACCACCGAGGTACAGCGAGCCGAGCGCTGCGACATCCATGTGGAGGTCCGCTGCGTTCGAACCAAGCTTCTCCACCTCAGCCTTGCCGCCCTTCACCTCCAACAGGAAAGCGCCGCCCGCATGGCCCAGCGGGTCTTCCACGTGAAGCACTACCGAGCCGTCGTGCTCATACGCCCTTGCTTCGAGGGCAGCCACGGGATCAAGGACGCGCAGCCACAGCACGTCCTCGCCGGACTTCAATTCACGGCAGCGCCGGTCAGCCAACGCCCACGGAAGCGGATCCTGGACGGACGCCATATTGAAGGTGACCCGTTCGATCAGGTCAAGGGACCCGAGATAGCGCCACAGCTCAAGGTATGCGGCCTCCGACTCGGCTACGAGATCCTTCACCCGCATGGTGTAGGGCGTTTTATCCCATCCCGCGAACGAGTAGGAGACAAAGGCGTCCGGGCGGCCGTCGTCGTCGTAATGGACAGCGGTGCGCAGCGCCTTGTCCGGCTGCGGGCGCTCCTCGCCCCACAAACCGGACGACCGGCGGGCGTACGCGTACTGGCGGCCGACCGATCCGAGCGTTCGGGCGTGGAAGCCGGCGAATACTTCCTGCGCGAGATTGACGGCGGCGTCCGCTTCCACAACCTCCATCCGTCCGTACGGCGGGGACGTGACCGCAAACCGCTCGCGGACGTCCACTTCCACCGATGTGGTGTGGGTTGCCGTTCCGAAACCGAACCGGCCATAGATTGTTGCTTCGGATGCAGTCAGCGCCGCAAGAGCATGCCCGCGGTCCGCCGCTGACTGCAGGTCCTCGGTGATCATGCGGCGAAGGAGCCCCCTCCGCCGGTGCGTTGCCCGGACGGTGACGGCAGTGATCAGGTGCGCGTCAAGGAACCTGCCGCCGCCCACATTGAGCGAGTTCACCATGGTGCCGTACGTGGCCACCGGAATGCGCGGATTCCAGGCGTGCGGACCGGGGTTGTCGTCATACGCACCCCACAGGATGCGGCCGTCCGCCGCATGCGCCTCGGCGAGCTTCGGCAGATCCTCCGCCTCAAGCCGGCCCTCGTGAAATCCGAAACTCACACCCTCGAACCAGGCGGCAAGTGCGCCGTCGGGAGAGGTGTCGGTGTTCGCGTCCACCGAGAAAGTCTCGATACGGGGTGCTGGTGCTGCGGTGCCAATCTGCGTATGCGTACTCACGAGAACCCACCCTAACCGTCCGCGCCCTCACGGGCCACGCCTGGAAACCCTGCGCCTAATGCGCTGCTTCGTGCCAGCTGGTGCCGGTGCCGACCGAGACGTCGAGCGGGACCGAGAGATCCGCTGCCCCGGCCATTTCGGCGCGGACCAGCTGCTCGACTTCATCCCGCTCGCCGGGAGCAATTTCTAGCACCAGTTCATCGTGGACCTGGAGCAGCATCCGGGAAGTAAGCTGCCGTGACCGCAGTTCATCGTCGACGCCGAGCATCGCCTTCTTGATGATGTCTGCTGCTGATCCCTGGATGGGCGCGTTCAACGCTGCCCGCTCTGCCATCTCCCGCAGCTGCCGGTTGTCGCTCGACAGGTCCGGCAGATACCGCCTCCTTCCCTCAATGGTTGAGGTGAAGCCGTCCTTGCGCGCCTGCTCGACGATTCCGCGCAGGTAGTCCCTCACCGCCCCGAACCGGTCGAAGTAGTCCCCCATGAGGGTTCGTGCCTCATCCACGGAGATGGCAAGCTGTTTTGACAGGCCGAAGGAGCTCAAGCCGTACACGAGTCCGTAGGACATGGCTTTGACCTTCGAACGCATGGCATTGGTGACATCCTCCGGAGCAACGTGGAAGATGTGCGAACCGACGAAGCGGTGAAGGTCCTCCCCCTCCTTGAATGCCTCTATCAGGCCCTCATCACCGGACAGGTGCGCCATGATCCGCATTTCGATCTGCGAATAATCGGCGGTCATCAGGGACTCATAGCCCGGGCCCACCACGAACGCCTCCCGGATCCTGCGCCCTTCATCGGAGCGGATGGGAATGTTCTGCAGGTTCGGGTTCATCGAGGACAGGCGTCCGGTGGCCGCGATCGTCTGAACGTACGTGGTGTGGATGCGCCCGTCGTCGGCCACTGATTTGCGCAGGCCCTCCACCGTCTGGCGGAGTTTCGAGGCGTCGCGGTGAGCCAGCAGCTGCTCAAGGAATGGGTGGCCCGTCTTGACGATCAGATCCGTGAGGGCGTCCGCGTCCGTGGAGTAGCCGGTCTTGATCTTCTTCGTCTTGGGCAGCGCAAGCTCGTCGAACAGCACCGCCTGGAGCTGCTTGGGTGAGCCGAGATTGATCTCCTTGCCGATGATCCTGAAGGCTTCGGCGCTGGTGTTCGCCATGGTTGCCGAGAAGTCGTCGTAGAGGCGGTCCAGGCCGTCCACCGCGACGCTGATTCCCGTGAGCTCCATACGCGCCAGCACCTCGGACAGAGGCAGTTCCAGCCCCGCGAGCAGCTGGTTGGCTCCGCGCTCCACCAGCTGACCCGCGAAATGCCTGCTCAGCTCGAGTGCGGCGTAGGCCGCGGCAACGGCCGGAGTGGCGACGTCCTCCTCCTCGAGTGCCAGCGCCTGCTGCCCGCCGGCGGCAGCCGCCGCCGTCGGAAGGGTGAGCTTCAGGTGGACCTGGCTGAGATCAGCGAGTTCGTAGCTGCGCCGGTCTGGCTGGATGAGGTAGCCGGAGATTGCGGTGTCATCCACCTCGCCGGCAAGGACGAAACCCCGGGCATGAAGGAGCTTGTAAGCCGCCTTGAAGTCATGCACCACCTTGGGTGCATCCAGGTCCTGGAGCCACTGCGCGATGACGTGCTCTTCGTCAGGGCCCAGTTCCTCGAACGGAACATACACCCCTGCCGACGCCGTCACGAGCGCGACCCCGATGGCCTCCTCTCCCCCGCTCGTGGACCGCGTGACAACCTGCACTGCCGCTGTTGCCTGATTGGTTCCGTTGAACCAGCCGGTCAGTTCTGCTGCCGTTGAGAGCGTCTGATGCTCCGGCGGTGCCATTTCATCCCTGGCGGTGTCCGGCTCTTCCTCTCCGAAGAGATCGAACAGGCGCTTCCTGAGCACATTGAACTGCAGCGCGTCGAACAGGTCCTCGACTGCATCCCGGTCAGGGCGCTGCGCGGCCATGGCCTGCAGGTCGACCGGCAGTTCCAGGTCTGTCAGGAGGCGGTTCAGCCGCCGGTTGCGCTTGACGTTCTCGATGTTCTCGCGAAGGGCATCCCCGACCTTGCCCCCGATGGCGTCGAGGTTCTCGAGGATGCCTTCAAGGCCCCCGTACTTCAGGATCCACTTGGCGGCTGTCTTCGGGCCGACGCCCGGAACGCCGGGGAGGTTGTCCGCCGTCTCCCCCACGAGCGCGGCCAGATCCGAGTACAGGTGCGGAGGAACGAAATACTTCTCCTCCACCGCCTTGGCGTCCATCTGCGGGATATTGGTGACGCCCTGCTTCGGGTACAGCACCGTCACCCGGTCATTCACGAGCTGGAAGACGTCGCGGTCCCCGCTGACCACCTGGACATCCCAGCCCCGCTCTGCCGCCCCGACTGCCAGAGTGGCCAGGACGTCATCAGCCTCAAAGCCCTCCATGGAGAGGGTGGGAATGCGCATGGTCTCAAGCACCTTGATGATGAGGTCGATCTGGCCATGGAACTCCTCCGGGGTGCGGGAACGCCCGCCCTTGTACTCGGAGTATTCGGTATCCCGGAAAGTCGGTGTATCCAGGTCGAAGGCGACGGCGACGTGCGTGGGCTCCTGGTCGCGCAGCAGGTTGATCAACATGGCAGTGAACCCGTATACCGCGTTGGTGTGCTGGCCGGTATCCGTGGAGAAGTTTTCAGCAGGCAGGGCGTAGAACGCCCGGAATGCCATGGAATGGCCGTCTACGACCAGCAGTCGGGAACGCTCCAGCGTGTTGACGGCAGCCGGCGCGGCGCCCGTCTCGACATCTGGTTGCACGCTGCCCGGTACACCGGAGCGCTCGTCAGTCTGGACGGTTTGGTTTGTTTGGCTCACAGGTGCCAGCCTAGTTCCCATGGATGACAAATTCACTCCGGACGCAGCACCCGAGCGCTCCCACCCCTTCCTCGCGGAGCTGACTGCCGCCGGAGTGCCGGCGCACATGCACGACTGGCTGCGAGGACACGGCATCGGGCGGCTCGCCGCCAAGATGGGCATCGTTTTCCAGGAGATGAGTGCGGAGCGGATGGTCGCCACCATGCCGGTCGAGGGAAATCAGCAGGTGGCGGGCATCCTGCATGGCGGAGCGCACCTCGTTCTGGCGGAAACGCTCGGTTCTTTCGCAGCGGGAATCCATGCCGGACCCAACCGGCAGGCAGTCGGTATAGAGATCGGGGCCACGCACCACCGGTCCGCCGCAGCTGGACTGGTCACCGGCACAGCCGTCGCCATCCATCTTGGCCGCACCCTTGCCACCCATGAGGTGGTCATGACGGACGAGCAGGGCAGGAGGCTATCCACTGCCCGCATCACCAACCTGATCAGGGACGTACGCCAGCCAAACGGGTGAAGCGGCGCTCAGGGCTCTTGGCTCAGGCGTAGGCTGCGGACGCGGCGGTTCCGATGCCCAGCACTCCGAGGACGCCACCGGATGAAATCTCCAGGTTCCGGGTGACCCGCGGCCGGTTCAGCCAGGCGTTTGCCTTGGCGGCGACCAGGCACAGTCCTGCCAGGTAGACCAGCACGATGAGTCCGAGGGTTGCGCCAAGCAACATGGTGACGGCCAAGACTGAACCTTCCCTGGGAAGGAACTGCGGCACCACGGCGAGGAAGAACAGGCCCACCTTCGGATTCAGCATGGTGGAGGTCAGCCCGGCAGCACAGGAATTCCAGACCCGCGCACTTCCCATCCCCGCGTCGGCAGGAACGGTCGCCGAAGACTTCTTCCGGTCTCCGCGGATGGCTTTGATTCCCAGATAGACCAGATAGATGCCACCGAGCACTTTCAGCCCCCGGAAAGCGACGGCGGACTGTTCAATGAGCGCCGCAAGACCGACGGCGACCAGGCCGGCCCATGCGAGGTAGCCGACGGCGGAACCGAAGGAAGCCGCTACGCCGGATGAAAGCTTCCGGAGACTGAAGCGGAGAATGAGGAAACTGTCAGGGCCGGGCGTCACCGCCAGCGCCACGCACAACCCGCAGAACGCCAGGTAGGAAGACATCGACATGTTCCCATTAGAAAGCATGTGAAGCCGTCATACAGCAATAAGTCGCAACTGCGACGAGGTGAACCAGACAGTGCCCGAAGTGGGACTCGAACCCACACACCTTTCGATACTGCATTTTGAGTGCAGCGCGTCTGCCAATTCCGCCATTCGGGCCGGGCAACGCACCCAACGTGACTTCCATGACTCATGGACCCCCGGGTGCGCGAATCTACTCTACATGCCGATAGGCTGTTCCAGTGAACCGGTGCAGCGCGCCCTGATAGCAGGGCTGCTGCGCCCGGAAAACGCAGAATCATTGAACGCATACCTAGGAGCCCATCAGTGTCTGAAAACCGCGACTCAGCTAACTCGAGCCCGGCCCGGCGCGTGATCGTCGCTGAGGATGAAACCCTCATACGCCTCGACATTGTGGAGATCCTGCGTGGCGAGGGCTATGACGTTGTCGCCGAGGCTGATAACGGCGAGAAGGCCGTTGAACTGGCCAAGGAACACAAGCCGGACCTGGTGCTGATGGACGTGAAAATGCCGGTGATGGACGGAATCACCGCCGCAGAGCAGATCGTGAAGGCCCGCATAGCGCCGGTCGTCCTTCTCACGGCCTTCAGCCAGAAGGAGCTCGTGGAGCGTGCCCGCGACGCCGGTGCAATGGCCTACGTGGTCAAGCCCTTCACGCCAGCGGATCTGGTTCCCGCGATCGAGATCGCTCTTTCCCGCCACGAGGAAATCAAGGCGCTGGAGAACGAGGTCTCCGACCTTCAGGAGCAGTTCGCCACCCGCAAGCTTGTTGAGCGCGCAAAAAGCCTGCTCACCACCAAGATGGGGCTCACCGAACCGGAAGCTTTCCGCTGGATCCAGAAGACCTCCATGGACCGCCGCCTGAGCATGCGGGAAGTTGCCGAGACCATCATCAACCAGGTCAACTAAGCTCACACAAGACACAGAAAACACCATAGACAGAAGGGACCTTGCCGCTGAGGCAAGGTCCCTTCTTCAGTCTGTGCCGGATTCAGTTCCTGCGCAGGCCGCTACTTGAGCTTGTTCTTGACCGGCCAGGGACCGACCTTTTCCTTGCTCGGCGAGTAGTGGTCAGGCAATTGCCCGGCGTCCGCGATGTCGCCGACCTTGTGAACCTTGATCGAGTTCGTCGAGCCGGACTGGCCGGGAGGGGACCCGGCAGCGATGACCACGAGGTCGTTCAGGTCCACCAGCTTCTGCTCGAACAGCACCCGGTCAACCTGGGCGGTCATCTGGTCGGTATGTTCGGCGTACTCCACGAGCATCGGCTGGACACCCCAGATCAGCGACATGGTGTTGAGCGTGGACTGCACCGGCGTGAAGGCGAAAACAGGCTTCGTCGGGCGAAGGCGGGACAGGCGGCGTGCGGAATCGCCTGACTGGGTGAAGGTGCAGATGTACTTTGCATCCAGCTGGTCAGCAATTTCCACTGCTGCACGCGTGATGGCGCCACCGCGGGTCTTGGGCTTGCTGCCCAGCGGGGGTACGCGGTCAAGCCCGTGCTTCTCCGTGGATTCGATGATGTCGGCCATGGTGCGCACCGTCTCGATCGGGTACTTTCCGACGCTGGTCTCTCCGGACAGCATGACTGCGTCGGCGCCGTCGAGCACTGCATTGGCGCAGTCCGAGGCTTCCGCGCGGGTGGGACGGGGATTGTCGATCATCGATTCGAGCACCTGCGTGGCGACGATGACCGGCTTGGCCCAGCGGCGGGCAAGCTCAACGGCGCGCTTCTGCACAATAGGGACGTCCTGAAGGGGCAGTTCGACGCCGAGATCGCCTCGCGCCACCATGATCGCGTCAAACGCATCGATGATTTCTTCGATCGCGTCAACGGCCTGCGGCTTCTCGATCTTGGCGATGACCGGAACGCGCCGGCCCTCCTCATCCATGATCTCGTGCACGCGGTCGACGTCTGCAGCACTACGCACGAAGGACAGCGCCACCATGTCGACGCCGCGCTGGATTGCCCAGCGGAGGTCTTCTTCGTCCTTGTCGCTGAGGGCGGGAACGTTCACTGCAACACCGGGCAGGTTGATGCCCTTGTTATTGGAGACTGCGCCGCCCACGGTGACCTCCGCGGTCACCTTGACGTCGTCGACCGCGACCGCGACCATCGCGACCTTGCCGTCGTCGATCAGCAGGGTGTCGCCGACGTTGACGTCCTGCGGCAGTCCCTTGTGGGTGGTCGAGCAGATCTCGGCGGTACCCTCTATGTCCTCCGTGGTAATGGTGAACGTGTCACCCGGAAGCAGTACATGGGGTCCATCGATGAAGCGGCCCAGTCGGATCTTGGGGCCCTGCAGATCCGCGAAGATGCCCACGGGACGGCCGAGTTCCTCTGCCGCCTTCCGGACGAATTCGTAGGTCTGGTTGTGCACGGCGTGGTCGCCATGACTCATGTTCATTCGAGCGACATCCACCCCGGCCCTAAGTACTGCGAGGGTGTTCTCATAGCTCGCGATTGCCGGGCCGAAGGTGGCCACTATCTTTGCGCGTCTCATAAAACCTTGCCTGTCGTATCGTTTTCGTGGATTGC
The DNA here is from genome assembly GCF_016907495.1 of Arthrobacter tumbae. Classification (NCBI taxonomy): domain Bacteria; kingdom Bacillati; phylum Actinomycetota; class Actinomycetes; order Micrococcales; family Micrococcaceae; genus Arthrobacter; species Arthrobacter tumbae. The sequence continues at coordinate 3,382,207 of NZ_JAFBCC010000001.1, read as the reverse complement.
TGTGCGCCCTTAGGGTCCCTGGGAAACTACAGGACGTTGAGAGCGCGGTCTGTCGGTGCCACCGGTGCAGGCAGCTTGGTATGACCCATCAGCCACTGATCAACCGCAGCTGCACACGCGCGCCCCTCCGCGATCGCCCATACGATGAGGGATTGTCCGCGTCCCGCGTCGCCTGCAACGAAGATTCCGGGCGTGTTGGTCATGTAGTATCCATCGCGCTCAACGTTACCGCGCCCGTCAAAAGCGGCGTCGAGCTGATCAGCTATACCCGCAGGCTCCGGGCCGGTGAATCCCAGGGCGAGGAACACCAGATCCGCGGGGATATCCCGCTCACTTCCGGCCTTCGGAAGCCTCTTCCCGTTGATGAACTCGGTTTCAGCGACGCGGACGGCGCTCAGCTTGCCGTTCTCGCCGACGAACTCGACTGTCGACGCAAGGTAGGTACGCTCACCGCCCTCCTCGTGTGCACTGGCTACCTCGAACAGCGTGGGGAACGTGGGCCAGGGCTGGTTGGGCATGCGCTCGATCGGCGGCTGCTGCCCGATTGCCAGCGTGGTGACCGACGCTGCCTTGTGCCGGTGTGCGGTGCCGATGCAGTCGGCGCCCGTGTCCCCACCGCCGAGAATGACGACGTGCTTGCCTTCGGCGTGGATCTGGTCCTCGATCTCCTCCCCCGCGACCACCCGGTTTGAGTCAACGAGATACTCCATGGCGAAATGCACTCCGTCGAGATCCCGGCCGGGAATCGGCAGGTCGCGCGGTACCGTGGCGCCGGTTGAAATCACGACGGCGTCATACCGGCGGCGCAGCTGGTCCCAACTGATGTCGCGGCCTACTTCAACACCTGCGCGGAAACGCGTCCCCTCGGCCTTCATCTGCTCAAGGCGCCGATCGAGCTGGATCTTCTCCATCTTGAAGTCCGGGATCCCGTAGCGCAGTAGGCCGCCGATGCGGTCATCGCGCTCATAGACCGCGACCGTGTGCCCGGTACGGGTGAGCTGTTGCGCTGCAGCAAGGCCGGCCGGACCCGAACCGACGACGGCGATGGTCTTGCCAGTCAGCCGCTCCGGCGGATGGGGGTGGACCCAGTCGTTCTCGAACGCCTCGTCGATGATCGAAACCTCGACCTGCTTGATCGTGACCGGAGGCTGGTTGATGCCGAGAACGCAGGATGCCTCACAGGGAGCGGGGCACAGCCGTCCGGTGAACTCCGGAAAATTGTTCGTGGCGTGCAGCCGGTCGATCGCCTCGCGGCCCTTGTCCCGCGACGTCAGGTCATTCCATTCCGGGATGAGGTTGCCCAGTGGGCAGCCTTGGTGGCAGAACGGGATGCCGCAGTCCATGCACCGGCCGGCCTGGCTCTTCAGCACGCCCTTTTCCTGGGCCTCGTACACTTCTTTCCAGTCCATGATCCGGACCGGTACGGGCCTGCGCGGCTGCGTCTGCCGCTCGCGCACCTTCATGAATCCACGTGGGTCAGCCACCGGTAACCTCCAAAATTCTGTTCCAGACCTCTTCCCCGTCGGGGTCGAGCCCCTCTTCGATGGCAGCGGCGCGGGCATCGAGAACACGTGCGAAGTCGCGCGGCAGCACCTTGGTGAGCCGGGGCACGGTGGTCTCGAAATCGTCGAGCAGCTTCGCAGCGAGCGGTGACTCCGTTTCTTCCTGGTGCCGGAGCAGCAACTGGCGGACGATTTCAATATCTTCCGCGTCCAGTTCCTCCAGTTTCAGTTCACCGCTGTTCAGCGCCTGCACATTCAGGCGCGTCTCATCGAGGTCAAGGACATAGGCGGTTCCTCCGGACATACCGGCGCCGAAGTTCCGCCCGGTGCGGCCAAGGATCAGCGTCTGCCCACCGGTCATGTACTCGCATCCGTGGTCGCCGATACCCTCGACGACGGCGGTCGCGCCGGAGTTGCGTACCAGGAACCGCTCCCCCACCTGACCGCGGAGGAAGATCTCGCCGCTTGTCGCGCCATAGCCGATGACGTTGCCTGCAATAACGTTGCGTTCGGCCGCGAAGACGTTCGCGCGGTCCGGACGCACGATAATGCGCCCGCCGGAGAGGCCCTTGCCGACGTAGTCATTCGAGTCACCGAGCAGCCGCAGTGTGATGCCCGCTGGGAGGAAGGCACCGAGTGACTGGCCGGCCTGGCCGGTCAGGGTGACATCGATGGTGTCCGTTGCGAGGGTCTCCGTACCGAATCGGCGGGTGACCTCGTAACCCAGCATCGTGCCGACTGAGCGGTCGGTGTTGACGACGTCGAGTGTGATGCGGACAGGAGCACGGTGGTTCAGCGCGTCACTGCTCATGTCGATCAGCTTGTTGTCGAAGTGCTGGTCCAGCTCGTGATTCTGCCCGAACATGTTCCGGAGCGGAGCATCCTCACCGAACTCGTTTCCACGCAGGATGGGGTCGAGATCCAGCCCGTCCGCCTTCCAATGCCGGACGGCGCGCTGGACGTCGAGCACCTCATTGTGGCCGATCGCTTCATCCATCGTGCGGAAGCCGAGTTCGGCGAGCAGCTCGCGGACTTCTTCGGCGATGAACTCGAAGAAGTTCACCACGAACTCGGGCTTGCCGGTGAAGCGGCTCCGCAGTTCCGGGTTCTGCGTTGCCACGCCTACCGGACAGGTGTCGAGGTGGCAGACGCGCATCATGATGCAGCCCGACACCACCAGCGGTGCGGTAGCGAAGCCGAACTCCTCGCCGCCGAGCAGCGCTGCGATCAGGACATCGCGCCCGGTCTTGAGCTGTCCGTCGACCTGGACGACCACGCGGTCGCGCAGCCCGTTGAGCATCAGCGTCTGCTGGGTCTCAGCGACGCCGAGCTCCCACGGCACGCCCGCATGCTTGAGCGAGTTGAGCGGGCTGGCACCCGTTCCGCCGTCGTGTCCGGAGATGAGTACGACGTCGGCCTTCGCCTTCGTGACGCCGGCTGCCACTGTGCCGATTCCGACTTCCGATACGAGCTTCACGTGGACACGCGCCGAAGTGTTGGCGCGCTTCAGGTCGTAAATCAGCTGCGCCAGGTCCTCGATCGAGTAGATGTCGTGGTGCGGGGGCGGCGAGATCAGCGCGACCCCGGGGGTGGAGTGCCTCGTCCGGGCAACCCACGGATAGACCTTCTGGCTCATCAGCTGGCCGCCCTCACCGGGCTTTGCTCCCTGCGCCATCTTGATCTGGATGTCGTCGGCGTTGGTCAGATACAGGCTGGTGACGCCGAAGCGCCCCGACGCAACCTGCTTGATCGCCGAGCGCCGCTCCGGATCAAGCAGCCGGTCCACGTCCTCGCCGCCTTCACCGGTATTGGACTTGGCTCCCAGACGGTTCATGGCGATGGCGAGGGTCTCGTGGGCCTCCTGCGAGATGGACCCGTAGCTCATGGCACCCGTCGAGAAACGCTTGACGATGCTCGATACCGGCTCGACTTCCTCAAGCGGAACCGGTGGCCGCAGCCCCTCTTTGAAGCCGAGCAGGCCGCGCAGGGTCATCAGCTCGCGGGACTGGTCGTCGACACCCTTGGTGTAGGACTTGAAGATGTCGTAGCGGCGTTCACGCGTGGCGTGCTGCAGGCGGAAGACCGTTTCGGGATTGAACAGGTGAGGCGGGCCTTCCCGGCGCCACTGGTACTCGCCGCCGTTGTCCAGGCTGCGGTACGGGTCCTCGATCCCATCCTGCGGGTATGCGTACTCGTGGCGTGCCGCGGCCTCGGCAGCGACCACATCAAGGCCGACACCGCCGAGCTGAGTCTGCGTTCCGTGGAAGTACTCGTCCACGAGTTCCTGGGCAAGGCCGAGGGCTTCGAAGGTCTGTGCTCCGCAGTAGGAGCTGACAGTGGAGATACCCATCTTCGACATGATCTTCAGGACGCCCTTGCCGAGCCCCTTGATCAGGTTCGCGACAGCCTGCTCCGCAGTAACCCCGTTGATCTCCCCATTGCGGACCAGTTCCTCGCAGCTTTCCATGGCGAGGTAGGGGTTGATGGCAGACGCACCATAACCGATGAGCACGGCGACATGGTGTACTTCACGAACGTCGCCCGCCTCAACCACGAGGGAGGTCTTGGTACGCGTGGCGCTCTTCAGCAGGTGGTGGTGGACGGCGCTGGTCAGCAGCAGCGAGGGGATTGGAGCCCACTGAGCGTTGGAATCGCGGTCCGAGAGCACCACGTACTGGATGCCGCGGTTGATCGCGCTCGAAACCTGCTCGCAGATTTCCGCAAGCCGCGCACGCAGGGAGGCCTCGCCGCCGTCGACCCTGTACAGGCCGCGCACGCGGACGGTGAGGCGGTCGCCGTCGTCGGATTCAAGGTTTGCGATCTTCGCCAGCTCGTCATTATCGATGACCGGGAACGTCAGCGCGATCTGCTTGGAGTGGACCTGCCTGGAAGACAGCAGGTTTCCGTCCGGACCAATGGTGACGCCCATGGAGGTGACCAGTTCCTCGCGGATCGCGTCCAGCGGCGGGTTGGTGACCTGCGCGAAGGACTGCACGAAGTAGTCGAACAGGAGCCGCGGGCGCTTGGAGAGTACCGCGATCGGTGTGTCCGAACCCATTGCGCCCAGCGGCTCTGCACCGGCCTTCGCCATGGGACCCAGCAGGATGCGCAGTTCCTCCTGCGTGTAGCCGAAGGTCCGCTGACGGCGGTTGATCGAAGCCTTGGTGTGCACTACGTGCTCGCGCTCGGGAAGGTCCTTCAGATCAATCAGGTTTTCCTTCACCCATTCGCCCCACGGGTTGGCCGCAGCGACCTCCGCTTTGACCTCTTGGTCTTCGATGATGCGGCCATCCTCCGTATCAACGAGGAACATCTTGCCGGGCGACACGCGCCCCTTGCGCACGATCTTGGAGGGTTCGACGTCGATGACGCCGACTTCGGAGGCAAGGACGACGAGCCCATCCTCCATCACCCAGTACCGGGCGGGGCGCAGCCCGTTGCGGTCCAGGACCGCCCCGACAAGCCGTCCATCCGTGAAGGAGACCGCGGCCGGGCCGTCCCAGGGCTCCATGAGCATCGAGTGGTACTGGTAGAAGGCGCGCCGGGCGGGGTCCATCGAGGTGTGGTTCTCCCACGCCTCCGGGATCATCATCATGATCGCGTGCGTGATGGGGCGTCCCGCCAGCATCAGCAGTTCCGCTACCTCATCGAACGAAGCGGAGTCTGAGGCACCGGGAGTGCAGATAGGGAACAGTTCCTCGGGAGAGTCGCCGAGCAGGGGGTTCCCAAGCTGCGACTGCCGTGCCCGCATCCAGTTCCGGTTGCCCTTGACGGTGTTGATCTCGCCGTTGTGCGCAATGGTGCGGAAGGGCTGGGCCAGCGGCCAGGAAGGGAAAGTGTTGGTGGAGAAGCGCGAGTGGACAATTCCGAGCTTCGTCTTGAAGCGTGGGTCCGACAGGTCCGGATAGAACGGCTCGAGCTGCGCCGTGGTCAGCATGCCCTTGTAGACCATGGTTTTGGAAGACAGCGAGGGAAAATAGACGCCGTACTTGTTCTGGGCCCGTTTGCGCAGGCGGAAGGCCTTGGCATCGAGATCCTGCACCCTGTCGGCAACAGGGGCAATGAACAACTGAACGAAGTGCGGCATGCACGCCCTCGCCATGGAACCGACGAGGTCAGCGGTGATGGGAACCTCGCGCCAGCCGAGAACCGTCAGGCCCTCGGACTCGGCAAGGCTTTCAATCCCGGCCCGGGCGGTTGCCTCTTCGCCGGCCTCGGCGGGAAGGAAGGCAGTACCGACCGCGTAGTTCCCTGCGGCCGGTAGGTCGAAATCAACGACCGCGCGGAAGAACTCGTCCGGAACCTGGGTCAGGAGGCCCGCGCCGTCGCCTGTTCCTTCGTCAGCGCCGACGGCGCCACGGTGTTCCAGGTTGCGCAGGGCGGTAAGCGCTGCATCAACGATGTCGTGGCCCGGCTCCCCGCGAAGCGTGGCAATGACTGCCAGGCCGCAGGCGTCCTTCTCATTCTCCGGGTTGTAAAGCCCGGACGCCTTCGGGTATGAGGCGAAGCGCGTGAACGGCGATTCGGTGTGGGTTGCCTCCGGGAGCATACCGGTGGTGGGTGCAGTCATAGATAGAGTCCTTCCCCCATGATGGAGCGTCGGGAGGGGACAGCTTCGGCCCCGGGGCACGCTTTCCCTGCAGGAAAGCGCTTCATTTCCTTGTGCACATTGTAGAACCGGCACGCAACATGCCGGCATGGATTGCGGGCGTGAATTGACGGCGGCGCGGCCTGGTCAATCCCGGTACGGGGCGAAAGCCTGTGAGCCAGCTGATATACCGAGCAGAGCCACGACGCTGTGACGGTGTCCTGAGCTAGGGCGGTGGCCCAGCTGGGAGCTATTTTCGGGGATCTGATTCCCGGGGTTCCTCGGGGGCGAGTCCAGCGGAGGCAGACGTGCCCGAGGCGTCTTTTGTTTCTGGAAGATTAGCACGGTCCGGCTCCGTCCCAGCCGATGTGTCCGAACTCTGGACCTCTGTGCCTGATCCGTTATCTGCGGCCGCCGGCGCGGCGTCGTCGTTGTCTGTACCGTCAGGAGCGCGTCCGGGCAGGTAGACGGAGTGCTCTTTCACGCCCCGCTGCTTCACCGAAAGATAGACGAAGATGGCGAGGGAGACCCCGAGCACAAGGACGCTTGTCCAGACATTCAACCGCTGGGTCACGCCCAGAATGGTGATCATTTCGGCATCGTCGATCCGCAGGGCCTCAATCCAGACCCGGCCCGCCGTGTAGTACGCGGCATACAGCCAGAACATGCGTCCGCCCCGCAGCCGGAGCCTGCGGTCCAGGAGAAGCAGGAGTGCAACACCCACGAGGTTCCAGAGCGATTCATACAGGAACGTGGGATGGAACAGGGTTCCCGGATCCGCACCCGGGGGGAAGTTGGGGTTGTCGGCGTCGATCTCGAGTCCCCAGGGCAGATCGGTGGGCGCTCCGAACAGCTCCTGGTTGAACCAGTTGCCCCAGCGGCCGATCGCCTGCGCCAGCAGGACTCCCGGCGCGGCAGCGTCCGCAAACGCCGCCAGCCGGACACCGGCGCGGCGGCAGCCTATCCAGGCGCCGACCGCTCCGAGCGCGACGGCCCCCCAGATCCCCAGGCCGCCTTCCCAGATCCGGGGAATGCGTGAAAGATCTCCGTCAGGTCCGAAATACGCGTCCGGTGAGGAGAAGACGTGGTAAAGACGGCCGCCGATCAGACCGAAAGGAACTGCCCAGATGGCTACGTCCCAGACGACGTCGGGGTTGCCGCCGTAACGCTTCCAGCGGGCCGAGGTGAGAAGTAGCGCAACGATGATGCCGGTGAGTATGCACAGCGCGTACGCGTGGATGGTGGCCGGGCCGATCGAGAAGCTTGCCCATTCTGCGGGCGGGCTGGGGATGCTGGCGGGGATCATGGTCAACTCTTTCCGGTTCCGGTGCTCAGGTCTTTCGCCAGCGCGGCCACGGCGGGAACGCCGCCGTCACGCAGGGCAGCGACCAGGGCGGTGCCGACAATGACGCCGTCGGCATAGGCTCCGATTTCCCGGACATGCTCAGCAGTGGACACTCCGAGTCCGACGCAGGCGCGCTCGGCACCGGCCCGGTGCGCCGCCGCGACAACCTCGCGCGCTGCCGAACTGACCGAGGAGCGGGCGCCGGTGATGCCCATGATGGACACGGCATAGACAAATCCCCGCGTTGAATCGACCGTGGACTGCATGCGTTCCGGAGAGCTTGAGGGAGCGACAAGGAAGACCCGGTCGAGCCCGAACTCTTCCGAGACAGCCATCCACTCGGCTGCCTCGTCCGGAACGAGGTCAGGCGTGATGAGTCCGGCTCCTCCGGCTGCAGCCAGGCGACCGGCGAACTCTCGGACTCCCATGCGCATAACGGGATTCCAGTAGGTCATCACGAGTACTGCCGCTTCGGTTCGTCTGGTGATTCCCTCGACAACGTCGAAGATCTGCCGCACAGTGAAACCGTTCTGCAGCGCCTCGACGGTCGCCTGCTGGATGACCGCTCCGTCCATCACGGGGTCCGAGTAGGGAATCCCGATCTCGATCAGATCCACGCCGTTCTCCGCGAGTGCGACCGCGGCGTCGATGGTGGTCTGCACGTCGGGGAATCCGGCGGGAAGATAACCGATCAGGGCGGTGCGCCCTTCGGCGCGGGCACGCTCGATCGCGGCGGCTGACTTGCTCATGGTTCCGGCGCTCATAGTTGTTCCCCTTCCGCGCCGATCTCGGCTTCCGCGCTGTCCTCGGGCAACAGGTCAAACCACTCCGCGGCTGTGGCGACGTCCTTGTCACCGCGGCCCGAGAGATTCACGATGATGATCTTCTCCCGCGGATCTCCGCCCTCCGCCGCAAGGCGTTGGCCCACTTTCAGAGTCCCGGCCAGCGCATGCGCAGACTCGATGGCGGGGATGATGCCCTCCGTCCGGCACAGCAGGCGGAACGCTTCCATGGCTTCAGCGTCGGTGATCGGCTCATAGCTGGCCCTGCCGATGTCGGCAAGGAACGCGTGCTCCGGGCCGACTCCCGGGTAGTCCAAACCGGCGGAGATTGAGTGCGACTCGACGGTTTGCCCGTCATCATCCTGCATCAGGTACGAGCGCGCACCATGAAGCACACCCGGCCGTCCGAGCGTGATGGTGGCAGCATGGCGTCCCGTGTCTACGCCGTCCCCGCCTGCCTCAAATCCGTAGAGGGCAACTCCGCGATCATCGAGGAAGCCGTGGAAGATTCCGATGGCGTTTGAACCTCCGCCGATGCAGGCACAGACAGCGTCAGGAAGCCTGCCCGCCACCTCAAGGATCTGCTCGCGCGCTTCCTCGCCGATGACCTCATGGAAATAACGCACCATTGCCGGGAAGGGATGGGCTCCGGCAGCCGTCCCAAGCAGGTAGTGCGTGGTCTGCACGTTGGCCACCCAGTCCCGCAGCGCGTCGTTGATGGCGTCCTTCAGCGTCTGCGATCCGTTGGTGACGGGAATGACCTCCGCTCCCAGAAGCTGCATGCGTGCAACGTTGAGGGCCTGCCTCCGGCAATCCTCCGCACCCATGTAGACCACGCATTCGAGACCGAGCAGGGCGGCAGCGGTGGCGCTGGCCACTCCGTGCTGACCCGCGCCCGTTTCAGCGATCACGCGGGTCTTTCCCATCCGCTTGGCGAGGAGGGCCTGGCCCAGCACGTTGTTGATCTTGTGCGATCCCGTGTGGTTCAGGTCCTCGCGCTTGAGGAACACCCGTACGCCGCCCGCGTGCTCCGCAAAACGATGCGCTTCCGTCAGCAGGGACGGCCGGCCGGAGTAGGACCGGTTGAGCTCGGCGATCTGGGCCAGGAAATCGGGATCAGCTTTGGCCTTGTCGAAGGTCTCTTCCAGCTCATCCAGGGCGGCGATCAGCGACTCGGGCATCCAGCGCCCGCCGTACGCGCCGAAGTACGGGCCCTGCGCGTTGCGCAGCGATCCCCCGGCGAGAAATGCCTCTGCGGCACCGTCAGTTGCAGCCTGCGGCTGTGGATTGTCGCTCATGAACCTGGTGTCCTGTCGTGATGGGTGCGGCCGTCCGTGCTGTCGGGAACTGCCTCAGTAATGCAATCTCAATGGCGCAATGCGGCGCCGGCGCGAGTGAACTCACCGACCGTGACCTCCGGGTTGGAGTGGCGAACCAGCGCCTCTCCAACGAGGACAGCGCGCGCCCCCTGCGCCACAAAACTTTCGACGTCGGAGATGTCCCGGACGCCTGACTCGGCAACTACAACGGAACCGGAAGGGATGAGCCCGGCGAGTACCGGGAAGACGGAGCGGTCAATATCAAGCGTTTTGAGGTTGCGCACGTTGACGCCGATAATGCGTGCACCGACCGCGACCGCGCGCTCTACTTCCTCAGCGGTATGCGTTTCGACGAGTGCGTGCATGCCAAGCCGCTCGGTGAGTTCGAGGAAGGAGGTAAGCGTGGCGTCGTCGAGCGCCGCAACGATCAGCAGAATCAGATCCGCGCCATGGGCGCGGGCTTCCCAGATCTGGTACTCGTCAACCGTGAAATCCTTGCGGAGGACCGGCAGATCCACGGCCGCACGGACGGCGTCGAGATCCGCAAGCGATCCGCCGAACCGGCGTTCCTCGGTGAGGACACTGATCACCGAGGCGCCGCCTCGCTCATAGGCCGCAGCCAGCTCAGCTGGATCCTGGATCAGTGACAGTTCACCTTTGGAGGGGCTCTTCCGCTTCACCTCGGCGATGACGCGGACGCCCCTGGCCTGTGTGCTCAGCGCGGCATAGGCGTTCCGCGGCGCGGGTGCACGTTCGGCGAGGACGCGTACTTCTTCGAGCGGCAGGCGATTCCTGCGTACGTCGAGATCCTCCCGGACTCCAGTGATGATGTCGTCGAGAACGCTCACTTAGTGCCCGGTGTTCTTGAGCCTGTGGCCACCCACGCCGAAGCCGGCCTTCTTGAGGATGATTCCGAGCGCGAGCCCGATCACCATGATGAGGGCGCCGATCCAGAACAGGATGGTCCCCGCGTCCATGTTGCCCTCGGTGCTGGCGAAAACGTAGGCGAACGCGGACAGCGCCGCTCCGGCGAGCATCACGAAGACGCAGGTCCATGCTGCCGGGCTGTTGCCGTGTCCGATGGTCTCATCGTGAACGGAAGAATGCTCAGCCATCGGGGTTTCGTTGGAACGGGTCTCGGGCGCGGTCTTAGCCATGGCGTATCTCCTTGTGCTGTGGTCTGTAGTCCATTCTGCCATTGATTCAGCAGGGCGTTGATTCGTCAGGGGCACTCAGCCTGTCGGATCCTCACCCCGGCTGAGGCTGTCCCAATTGTCGATCTCGTCAGCGTTTGTATCCGCCTTCGCCGGTGCGTTCCGGGAGGGCGAAGGCTCCTGCCGGTTCTCGTAGCGGCGGGCGGTGCGCCAGCCGCTGCCCGCAATGAGCAGCCATACCGCGCAGAGCAGCAGCATCAGCCCCGCCACCGCGGCCAGCCACGGCATGGCGGTTGCCGTCACGGAGGCGCCGTCCTGGCTGGTGACGCCGAGCGCTTCTCCGATCGCGGGTTCGGCGGCGGTCATCGGATCAGTGGCGACGGCAAGGCTGCTGAGGGCGATGCCGACGCCCGCAACGGTCAGAATGACGGCGATGATCCACCGGGCGATGCGGCCGGCAATCGATGCAGCCAGCGCCGCGGCCAGACCCACCAGCGCAAATGCGGTCACCGCGGTGGCGGCGTCTGAGCCTGGCACCTCAATGGAAGGAGTCTGTACGGCGGATTGCGGCAGGGTCACCGAAAGCCAGGCCTGGGTGGTACTGCCGAAAGCGGCCAATGCCGAGGTCACCGTCGCGAGGACGAGAACTCCCCTGCGGCGCAGGGCGGGTGTGCGGGAAGGGGCAGGAGCGCCCGACCGGGACGACGGGCTCACGGCGTACCCGCCCCCGGACCGGTCACCGGATGAAGGCTCGCGGCGATCAGCGCGGCGCGCAACGGAGCTGCGGCCTTGTTGACCGTCTCCTGCGCCTCGGCTTCGAGCTCGGAATCGGCCACAATTCCACCGCCGGCCTGGACGTAGGCCCGGTTGTCGCGCAGCAGTGCTGAGCGGATCGCGATGGCCATGTCCATGTCTCCGGCGAAGTCGAAGTAGCCCACTACTCCCCCGTAGATACCCCGCTTGTGCGGTTCAAGTTCATCAAGCAGCCGGAGCGCTCGGGGTTTGGGCGCTCCGGACAGGGTTCCCGCCGGGAAGGTCGCGGCGAGGACATCGTAGGCGGACCGCGCCGGATCCAGTTGCCCGACGACGGTGGACACCAGGTGCATGATGTGGCTGAACCGCTCGACCTCCATGAACTGTGTGACGTCCACTGTTCCCGGCCGGCACACCTTGGAGATGTCGTTGCGTGCCAGGTCCACCAGCATGAGGTGCTCCGCGCGCTCCTTTTCGTCGGCGAGGAGTTCCTCCGCCAGGGCGCGGTCCTGTTCGGCTGTCCTGCCGCGTGGCCGGGATCCGGCGATGGGATGGGTGATGACTTCGGAGCCGTTGACGGTGACAAGCGCTTCCGGCGAAGAGCCGACGATTGAATAGGGCCGCCCAGTCGGGTCCTCAAGGCTGAAAAGGTACATGTACGGACTGGGGTTGGTGGTGCGCAGCACCCGGTAGACGTCCAGCGCCGATGCCTCGCAGTCCAGTTCGAACCGGCGCGAGATGACAACCTGGAACACCTCGCCATCAACGATGGCTTGCTTGCCCCGCTCGATCGCCGCCAGATACCGGTCGCGATCCCAGCGTTCACGCACGCGGGACATCAGCGCTGCGCTGTCGGTTGCGCCGTCGGCCAGGATTGACACCGGCTGATCCGACGCGGCGGCAAGCCGCTGGAGCATGCTGCGGAGGCGGGCAACGGCGTCGTGCCAGGCTTCGTCGACGCGATCGGAAGAATTGTCATAGTTGATCGCGTTGGCCACCAGGGTGACCTTGCCGCCCGCATTGTCATGAATAGCCATGTCGGTGACGAGGTTCATGGCCAGTTCCGGCAGATCGAGGTCGTCTTCCGGAGGGGAGGTGAGCCGTTCCCAGTGGCGGACGGATTCCCAGCCGATGAAACCGACCATGCCGGAGGTGAACGGCGGAAGTCCGTCGAAGCGGGCGGTCTGGAGTTCCTCGACGGTCCGGCGGAGTGCTTCGACCGGATTGCCGCCCACAGGGACTCCCGCGGGAGGCTCGCCGAGCCAGCAGGCCTCGCCGTCCCTGGTGGTGAGCGTTGCCCGCGAATTGACGCCGATGAACGAGTACCGCGACCACACTCCGCCCTCGGCAGCCGATTCCATGAGGAACGTGCCTGGGTGGCCGTCAGCCAGCTTGCGGTAGATGCCGATCGGCGTGTGGGCGTCGTCGAGCACCATCAGGCGGACGGGAATGACGCGCCGGTCCCGGGCAAGGGCGCGGAACTCCTCCAGGCCTGGGCTGATTACTCCGAGCTCGTCCATGACATGTGCTTCCTGAATCTCGCGCCCATCCGCAGCGGTGGGCGGGCTGATGGTCTCCTGCTGCAAACGGTGCGGCTCACGCGGGGCCGGCGACGGCGGCAAGCTCCCTGCCGTCGAAACAGGTCCGCGTCCCGGTGTGGCAGGCCGCGCCGACCTGGTGCACCCGCACCAGCAGCGCATCGCCGTCGCAGTCCAGCGCGACCGACTGCACATACTGCACGTGGCCGGAGGTGTCGCCCTTGCGCCAGTATTCCTGCCGTGACCGCGAGTAGAAGGTGACGCGGCCGCTCGTCAGGGTTCGCCGCAGCGCTTCATCGTCCATCCAGCCGAGCATCAGTACGTCCCCGGTGTCGTGGGCCTGGACAATCGCCGCAACGAGGCCGGCGGCGTCCCGTTTGAGGGCGTGCGCCACCGCGGGATCAAGCGTGGGTGTTTCACCGGCGGAGGCAGAAGCAGCGGGTTCGGCGTGTTGTGACATCGCAACTGATTCTAGTCGTGCCGGAAGGGGCGGGCACCCACCCGGGCATGGAGCACGTCTATCATGCTATTTTCGAGAGTGATGCATTTCGTTGATCCCTCCCGTGAAGTCCTCGCCGAAACCCTGCTGGCGGCCGGGCCCCACTCCCCCACGCTCTGCGATGGGTGGCAGACGAAGGAACTTGCAGCCCACCTGTATCTACGCGGCCACAGGCCCAGCGTTGGTATCGGTGCCCTCATCAAGCCGCTGGCCGTTGTTTCAGAGAAGGCCACCCGCACCCTCGCGGCGAAATCCGCGTCAGCACCGGCGTACGAAGCGCTGGTCAATGACTTCCGCAAGGGCCATCCGTTCTACTCCCCCATGCGCGTGCAATCGATCGACACCAGCACCAACCTGATTGAGTACTTCGTGCACACCGAGGACGTCCGACGGGCAACCAGCAGGTGGGCGCCGCGCGCGCTGGATGAGGAATATTCGAACGCACTCTGGGACGAGCTGATCAAGCGCGCCGCCATCCTCTACCGCGGGGTGGATCTCGGCATCGTGCTGGTGCGGCCGGACGGTCCCAGGCACGTAGCGAAACGGGCCCCCGTCTCGGTGGCCATCGTGGGTGAGCCCGGGGAACTGCTCATGCATGCCCACGGCCGCACCCGCCATGCACTGGTCACTTTCGAAGGACAGCCCGACGCCGTAGCACTCCTTGAGAGCGCCGAGGTCGGGCTCTAGGGAAGCCAGGTTCTAACGAACCGGAAAACCGGCGTCCCGGATAGCCCTCTTCACCTCAGCGATCGCGTCAACGGGACCGAAGTGGAACACGGATGCCGCCAGCACCGCATCGGCGCCCGCGGCCACAGCCGGCGGAAAGTGATGCGGTGCACCCGCCCCGCCGGAGGCGATCAGGGGCACGTTGACTGCCGCCCGCACAACCCGGATCATCTCAAGATCAAAGCCCTCACGGGTGCCGTCAGCATCGATGGAGTTGAGCAGGATCTCGCCCACGCCGCGCTCAGCCGCTTCCCGCGCCCAGGCAACCGCGTCGATCCCGGTCCCCTTCCGGCCGCCGTGCGTGGTCACCTCGAAGCCTGACTGGGCAGCGGGATTGTCCGTCCGGCGTGCGTCCAGACTGAGCACCAGTACCTGTGAGCCGAAGTGGGACGTGATCTCGTCAATGACCATTGGACGTGCGACCGCCGCCGTATTGATGGACGCCTTGTCGGCGCCTGCGCGAAGCAACCGGTCGACGTCGGAAATCTCCCGGACGCCGCCGCCCACCGTCAGTGGGATGAACACTTCCTCGGCGGTTTTCGCGACCACGTCGAAGGTGGTGGCGCGGTTGCCGGAGGAAGCGGTGACGTCGAGGAAGGTCAGTTCATCAGCGCCTGCCCGGTCGTAGCGGTGCGCCAGTTCCACTGGGTCCCCAGCGTCGCGGAGGTCTTCGAAATTGATTCCCTTGACGACGCGTCCGGCGTCGACATCAAGGCAGGGTATGACCCGGATTGCCACACTCATTGTTCGGTCCGCCCTAGATCCGGCACGCGTGAATGGTGCTCACCAGAATGGCGCGCGCGCCGAGGTCATAGAGCTCGTCCATGATCCGGTTGGTGCTGTGACGCTTCACCATTGAGCGAACCGCAACCCACTCGGAATCACGCAGCGGCGAAATCGTGGGTGACTCAAGACCCGGTGTCAGCGCCGCGGCCTGATCCACCAGTTCCTTGCGGATGTCGTAATCCAGCAGCACGTACTGGCGCGCGACAAGCAC
This sequence comes from Arthrobacter tumbae, assembly GCF_016907495.1. Classification (NCBI taxonomy): domain Bacteria; kingdom Bacillati; phylum Actinomycetota; class Actinomycetes; order Micrococcales; family Micrococcaceae; genus Arthrobacter; species Arthrobacter tumbae. The sequence continues at coordinate 3,367,004 of NZ_JAFBCC010000001.1, read as the reverse complement.
GCCCTGAAGCCGACGGATCAGGATGTCGAGACCGGCCGGTGCTGCATCCAGGCGCCCGATGAGGACTGCCTCGCTTTTCAGGATGGGTTCGCCGAAGATCTCCATGCCGGCGGCCTTCAGGGTGTTCCCCGTTTCGACGACATCAGCGATGGCATCCGCGACGCCGAGGCGCACGGACGATTCCACGGCGCCGTCAAGCCGGACAACGGTGGCGTCGACCCCCTGTTCGGTCAGGAAGGCGCGCAGGAGTCCGTCGTAGCTGGTGGCCAGGCGGCGCCCCTCAAGTTCGGCGACAGCGGCGAAGTTCCCTACCGGCCCGGCGAAGCGGAACGTTGACGCGCCGAAGCCGAGGGGCAGGAGCTCCTCGGCGTCCACCTGCGCGTCAAGGAAGAGGTCGCGGCCGGTGATTCCGACGTCGAGGGTTCCGGAACCAACGTAGACCGCTATGTCCCGCGGCCGGAGGAAGAAGAATTCAATGTCGTTCTCGGGGTCCAGCATCACCAGTTCGCGGGTGTCGCGGCGCTGGCGGTAGCCCGCCTCGCTGAGCATCGCGGAGGCGGATTCAGACAGGGATCCCTTATTGGGGACTGCAACTCGAAGCATGGGTTTCCTTTGGGAAGGAGGGTTTGCTGGGGGACGTCGCCTGAAAGCAGGCGCTGGGCCGCGCGCGGGTTCTGTGAAGATTGTCGCCGCGCGGCTACAGATGCTTGTAGACGTCTTCCAGCGTGAGTCCCTTGGCGATCATCATGACCTGGAGATGGTAAAGCAGCTGCGAGATTTCCTCTGCAGCAGCTTCGTTCGACTCATACTCGGCGGCCATCCACACTTCGGCAGCCTCCTCGACGACCTTCTTGCCGATGCCGTGCACGCCGGACTCCAGTTCAGCCACGGTGCGTGACCCGGATGGGCGGGCGGCAGCTTTCTCGCTCAGCTCGACAAAGAGGGTATCGAAGGATTTCACTCTGTCTAGGTTACTGGGTTCCATGGAATCCGCCGTATCGGTGCCGTTCCATGTGACGAAACTCCTGCGGCACTTCCCTGGATTCACTTACCCCAGGGTTCCAGTACAGCAACGGTAGCCAATGCCGCAACGGTGGCCTCGTATCCCTTGTCCTCGCTCGAACCGGCAAGCCCGGCGCGGTCCAGGCCCTGCTCTTCCGTATCGCAGGTCAACACTCCGAAGCCCACCGGAACACCAGTGCGCACGCTGACGTCGGTGAGTCCCGACGTCGCAGCCTGGCACACGTACTCGAAGTGCGGCGTGCCGCCACGGATGACAACACCGAGTGCGACAACGGCGTCATAGTGGGGCGCCAGCCTCGCCGCGGCGACGGGCAACTCGAAACTGCCCGGCACGCGGATCACGTCGGCTCCGACACCGGCATCCGCCGCGGCCCGGCGGGCGCCGTCAAGCAGCCCGTCCATGATGGCGGTGTGCCAGCTGGCAGCGATGACGGCGAGTCGGACGGGTTTCTGCTGTTGTCCCGTGATGCTGGTGACGTCGATGGTGGGGGCGCCGTGTCCGGCCATGGTTCTCCTTGGAATGGGGGTGGATTCGCTGAAGGAACTGTCAGCTCTGCTGAACGATCTTTTCCTGGGGACGCTGATGGAACCGCTCCTCCAGATGGGACAATTGGTGGTTGAGGCGGTCCCGCTTCGTCTCGAGGTAATGCTGGTTCTCCAGCCGGGACGGTATCTCCGAAGGCACCATCGACACCACAGTGATGCCGTACCGCTCAAGGTGCTCCCGTTTGACCGGGTTGTTGCTCAACAGCCGGATCTCGGTGATGCCCAACGCTGTGAGGATTTCCGCCGCAGCCTGGTAATCGCGCGCATCGACGGGAAGACCGAGCTGCTCGTTCGCCTCGACCGTATCGGCGCCGTTCTCCTGCAGCGCATAGGCGCGCAACTTGTTGGCGAGACCGATGCCGCGGCCTTCCTGCCCCCGCAGATAGACAACTGTTCCGCCCTGCTCCTGGACCAGTCCGAGCGCCTGTTCGAGCTGCTCACCGCAGTCACAGCGGTAGGAGCCGAACACATCACCGGTGAGGCACTCCGAGTGCATCCGGACCAGCGGGGTGCCGTCGGCATTGTCGGTGCCCGGCGCGGACATCGTGAGGTGCTCAACGCCGGAGGCAGCGTCCGTCCAGGCCTGCGCGGAAAACGGTCCGCACGCCGTCGGAATGGTGACTACCGGGCCGCCGGTGACTGCACTCACTCCCCGGCTCCGGTTGCGCGGGACGAAAGATAGTCGGCCAGATCCTCGATCGAGATCAGCGGTGCCCCATGCCGGGTGGCGAACTCGCGCAGCGCGGGCAGGCGCATCATGCCGCCGTCGTCGTGGGTGACTTCCGCGATCACTGCGGCCGGTTCCACGCCGGCCAGCCGGCACAGGTCAATTGCAGCCTCGGTGTGTCCGCGCCGCTGCAGCACGCCGCCCTCCACCGCCCGCAGGGGGAACATGTGGCCCGGCCGGGTGAGGTCAGAGGGAACAGACGACGGCGCGGCCAAAACCCTGGCGGTCAGCGCCCTATCCGCGGCGCTGATACCGGTGCTGACGCCGACCGCGGCGTCGCAGGACACGGTGTAGGCCGTCTGCTTGGCGTCCTGGTTATTGATCACCATGGCGGGCAGCTCCAGCCGGTCCGCGGTTTTCCCCGTCACCGGAACGCACAGCACGCCCGAGGTGTACCGGATGGTCCATCCCGTCAGCTCGGCGGTGGCGAACTCGGCAGCGAAGATGATGTCGCCCTCATTCTCGCGGTTGGCATCATCAACGACGACGACGGCGCGGCCCGCTGCCAGCGCAGCGACGGCCGCCTCCACCGGATCCAGAGCAACGTCGAGGACGGCCCCGCCCTGCGGCTCTACCGCGTTGGGGTTGCTGTGCGGAGTCATGCCTGCGCCCCATTTCCTGTGACATCTCCCGTGAAGGCAAGGAGTCGCTCCGCGTACTTGGCAAGGACATCCATCTCGAGATTCACCGGGTCGCCGATGTGCTTCGCACCCAACCCCGTCTCGGAGAGGGTAGTCGGGATGAGCCCCACCTCGAACCAGGGCTCGGGCGCTCCGGCGTCACTGACGGCGGTGACGGTGAGCGATACACCGTCCACCGCAATGGATCCCTTTTCCGCAGCGTAACGGTCCAGCGGGGCCGGAACGCTGAAGCGCAGCCGCTCCCAGGAGCCCAGGTCCTGACGCTCAATGAGGGTGCCTACGCCGTCGACGTGGCCCTGCACAACGTGGCCATCCAGCCTCCCGTTGGCGGCGACGCACCGTTCGAGATTGACCGTATCTTTCGCGGCCAGCCGGCCGATGGTAGTGCGGGTCAGCGTTTCCCCCATCACGTCGGTGCTGATGGTGCCGCCGTCAATGGCGGTGGCGGTGAGGCAGACGCCGTTAACCGCGATGGACCCGCCGAGCTCCAGCCCCGCGCCGGTTGCGCCGGCGTCAAAGACCAGCACTGCGCTCCCACCGTCCGGCGTGCGCTGCAGGGAGATGACGTTGCCCTGTCCGGAAACAATTCCTGTGAACACTTAGGGGCCTTTCCTGATAGGCGCCGGAGGCGGCGCAATGGGTTTGAGGTGCAGCCGCACGTCGTCGCCGAGCTGAGTGAGCGCCGCGGCCCCGTCCGGGTCGAGACGCCACACATGGGCGTCAGTAAGCGTTGCTACGCCGAGCCGCTGGAAGGCGGGCACGCCGGCGCCGAGGAGCATCGGCGCGACATAGGCGAAGAGTTCATCGGCGAGATCCGCCATGAGGAAGGCGCCGACCAGTTGTGGGCCCCCCTCCACGAGAACGTGCCGCACGCCCCGGCCGTACAGTTCAGTCAGCGCGGCCAGTGGATCATGGGTTTCCAGGTGCACGAACCCGCTTCCGCGCATTGCCGCTTCCCCGGGGACGCCCCGGAGCCCGACGGCAACCCGCAGCGGCTGGCGGTCGGCGTCGGAACCGTCCAGTGCCCGCGCGGTGAGGCGGGGATTGTCGGCGAGGACTGTGCCGGTGCCCACGAGGACGGCGTCGACGCGCGTACGGATGGTGTGTCCGTCTGCGCGGGCGTGCGGGCCGGTGATCCACTGGCTTGAGCCGTCCGCTGCCGCAGATTGCGCATCCAGGCTCTGCGCCACTTTGACTGTCACGAAGGGACGCCGCGCCTGGACGGCACCGAGCCAGCGGCGGTTCAGCTCAGTTGCGGCGTCCGCGAGAAGCCCGCCGGATACGTCGATTCCGTGGTCGGCGAGCCGGTCGGCCCCGCCTGCGGCGTCGGGGGTGGGATCGGAGGCAGCGTATACAACGCGTGTGATGCCGGCGGCCACAATCGCCTCGGTGCAGGGACCCGTCCGCCCGGTGTGGTTGCACGGCTCCAGCGTCACCACCATGGTGCAGCCGGCAGGGTCCACGCCCTGCAGTGCAGCGCTCTTCAGCGCGGCTACTTCCGCGTGATCGGTGCCTGCGCCGAGGTGGAAACCGGTGGCAACCATCGCGCCGTCGTCATCGAGAAGCACAGCGCCCACCAGAGGGTTGGCGCCGCGCACGCCCTGGCCCGCGAGCAGCAGCGCGTGCTCCATGGCCATCATCTCGGTAGAAAGGTCCATCTCGTTCCTCACCTGGCTCTTGCGGCTCCGGGGGAACGACAGACATCGGCGGGCGCTGTCTTGGGACGCATCACGCGCCCACGACAGGGCACAGCCGAAAGCTGCACGTGCTTCTCCCATCCAGACTTTAACTGTCGGTGCCGGAATTTCACCGGCTCAACCGTTTGCTGCCCCGAGGGGCTGCGCGCGGGTCGCGGACTATAACCGCCGGTTCGGAATTACACCGACCCCGGAGCACGTTGTACGAACTTATTCTTTCACATTTTTAGGGCGCGTCGGACTTTCCAACCGGCTTCGTGTCAACGCCCGCCTCCTTACGCTGCTGCGGCGTGATCGGTGCCGGGGCAGCGGTGAGCGGGTCATAGCCGCCGCCGGATTTCGGAAAGGCGATGACGTCGCGGATGGAGTCGCTGCCGGCGAGGAGTGCGACTACGCGGTCCCAGCCGAAGGCGATGCCGCCGTGGGGCGGTGCGCCGTATTTGAAGCCCTCAAGCAGAAAGCCGAACTTCTCCTGGGCATCCTCGGGACTGATGCCCATCACAGCGAAGACCCTCTCCTGGACATCCCGCTGGTGGATACGGATCGAGCCGCCGCCGATCTCATTGCCGTTGCAGACGATGTCGTACGCATACGCAACTGCGTTCCCGGGATCAGTGTCGAAGGAGTCCAGGTATTCCGGCTTCGGTGAGGTGAAAGCGTGGTGCACGGCCGTCCACGCCCCGGTTCCCACGGCGACGTCACCTGCTGCGACGGCGTCCGACGCCGGTTCGAACATGGGCGCGTCAACAACCCACACGAACGCCCACGCCTCCGGGTCGATCAGCCCGGTCCGGTGACCGATCTCTACCCGTGCAGCACCGAGCAGCGCGCGCGAGGAGGACTTCTCGCCGGCGGCGAAGAAGATGCAATCGCCCGGCTTGGCACCAACGGCGCCCGCCAGGCCATCCCGTTCAGCGTCAGTCAGGTTCTTGGCGACGGGACCGCGGAGGCTGCCGTCGTCGTCGATGAGGACGTACGCAAGGCCCTTCGCGCCGCGCTGCTTGGCCCATTCCTGCCACGCGTCAAGCTGGCGGCGCGGCTGGGAGGCCCCGCCGGGCATGACGACGGCACCAACATATGCGGCCTTGAACACGCCGAATCCGGTGTCCTTGAAGTACTCAGCGAGCTCAGTCAGCTCGAGGCCGAACCGCAGGTCCGGCTTGTCGGAGCCGTAACGCGCCATGGCATCGGCGTAGGTCATGCGCTGGATGGGCGTCGGGATCTCAACGTCGATCAGCTTCCACAGCGCCGTCACCAGCTCCTCCCCGAGCGCGATGATGTCATCCTGCTCGACGAAACTTGCCTCGATGTCCAGCTGCGTGAACTCGGGCTGCCGGTCGGCGCGGAAGTCCTCGTCCCGGTAGCACCGGGCGATCTGGTAGTACTTCTCGAAGCCACCCACCTGGAGAAGTTGCTTGAAGAGCTGCGGAGACTGCGGCAGCGCGTACCAGGATCCGGGCGCCAGTCGGGCTGGAACCAGGAAATCGCGGGCGCCCTCGGGCGTCGAACGGGTGAGGGTGGGCGTCTCGATCTCCACGTAGCCGTCCGAGTGCAGGAGCTCGCGTGCAACCCGGTTCGCTTCGGAGCGCAGGCGGAGGTTCGCGTTCGGCGTGGGACGGCGGAGATCGAGGTAGCGGTGCTTGAGGCGGGCTTCCTCGCCCACCTCGACGTGCTCGTCGATCTGGAACGGCAGCGGGTCCGAGGTATTGAGGATTGTCACCTTTTCGGCGATGACCTCGACCTCTCCCGTTGCAAGAGCGGGGTTCCCGTTGCCCTCGGGGCGCTTCTCGACGGTGCCGATGATCTGCAGCACGTACTCGTTGCGCAATCCATGGAACACGTCTTCCTCCCGCACAACGACCTGGGCGACGCCGGAAGCGTCACGAAGATCGAGGAATGCCACGCCGCCGTGGTCACGCCGACGGGCCACCCATCCGGCGAGAGTAACGGTCTGTCCAATGTGCCCGGTCCGTAGTGAACCAAGGTCATGTGTGCGCAGCACAGCATTCCTTCCGGTGGAATTAATCCAGGTCTGTGGATCGTGGTTGAATCTCAGTGTTCGAGTTTACCGCCGGATGAGATGCATTCCCGGCCACGCTTCTCACCGGACGGGGATCGCGAAATGCCGCAGGCATTGAACAGACAACTCGGTGGGTTCGACGCCACGACGGTCGGCATCGGCTCAATGATCGGCGCCGGCGTTTTTGTCGTCTTCTCCCCCGCCGCCGCAGCCGCCGGCTCCCTGCTGCCGCTCGCAGTCGCCCTTGCCGCCGTCGTCGCCTATGCCAACGCCGCGGCATCGGCCCAGCTGGCCACCGTGCATCCCGTGAGCGGCGGCACCTATACCTATGGGCGGCGCCAGCTCGGCGAATGGCCGGGCTTCCTGGCCGGTTGGAGTTTCATCACCGGCAAACTTGCCTCCTGCGCGGCGATGGCACTCACCTTCGGGCTGTACGCGGCCCCGGGTTTCGAGAAAGCTGCAGGGGTGGCAGCTGTGGCGGCTCTGACGTCCGTCAACCTGTTGGGCATCACCCGCACCGCACTCATGACGCGAATCATTGTCGCGCTGGTGATACCCGTCCTCGCCTTCGTCATCGTCGCTGCGTTTGCGCAGCCGGCCGACGACGCCGGCGCCTTGCCGGCGGGGCCCACCGGCGTCCTGCAGGCGGCCGGGCTCATGTTCTTCGCCTTCGCCGGTTATGCGCGCATTGCGACGATGGGCGAAGAGGTCCGCGAGCCCGCACGCAACATTCCGCGGGCTATCTTCGGCGCACTCGGGTTCACCCTGGCCCTGTACCTCCTGCTCGCATTCGGCCTGCTTCGCGCGGTGGGGCCGGGCGCCCTCGCGGACTCGCCGGCGCCCCTGGCAGAAGTGTTTCCGACCAGCGGATCACTACCCGTTTTGGCAGTGGCGATTGCGGCGGCGCTGGCGAGCCTCGGCGCGTTGCTCGCCCTGATCAGCGGGATCGCCCGCACATCCCTGGCCATGGCTCGCGAGGGTGACCTGCCGCGGGTTTTCGGGGCGGTGTCAGCGCGCCGGGCCACGCCGTTCGCGGCGGAGCTGGCCACCGCCGTCGTCGTCATTGCACTGCTGCTGGGAACCGATGTGCTGACGGTAGTGGGCTTCTCCAGCTTCGGCGTGCTGCTCTACTACGCGGTGGCGAACCTCTCCGCGCTCACCCTGACCTCGCGTCCCTGGTACGCGCCGCGGGCGCTGAACATCCTCGGCTTCGCGGGATGCCTGGTGCTGGCATTCACGCTTCCGCTGCAGTCCGTACTGACCATGACCGTCATTCTGCTGGTGGGCCTGCTTGGCCGCGCCGCCGTGGTCCTGGTACGACGACGACGGCACTAGAGCCCAGCGCGCGGGCTCAGCCCTGAGGCACGACGGCCGGCCAGCGGTCCTCAACGGGGGGAGCCCACGACGAGGGGTCGGCGGCGCTCTGCTCCCCCGAGCGGATGTCCTTGACCTCGTGGGTGCCGTCTTCAGAGGTGAACCAGACGAACGGGATGCCCCGCCGGTCGGCGAACTTGATCTGCTTCCCGAACTTCTCGGCGGTTGCCGCGACCTCCACGGGAATACCGCGGCCGCGCAAGGACGCCGCGACATCCTGAGCCGCGGACCACGAGTCATCGTTCGCGAGGGTGACCAGTACCGCCGTCGGGACCTGGCGGGAGGCAGCCGCGAATTCCTGGCTCAGAATGCGCGTCACGAGGCGCGTGACGCCGATGGACAGCCCGACGCCGGGGAAGGTCCGGTTGCCCTTGCTCGCCAGCGCATCGTAGCGGCCGCCGGAGCAGATGGATCCGAGTGCCTCATGGCCCACCAACACCGTCTCGTAAACCGTGCCGGTGTAGTAGTCGAGGCCGCGCGCGATGCTCAGATCGGCGATCACCTTCCCGGGTGCGCGCTTCGCTGCCTCGGCGATGACCTGCTCGAGTTCGGCCAGTCCTTCCTCGAGCAGCGGATCTTCAACGCCGAGAGCGCGCACCCGGTCAACGAAGGAGGTGTCTTCGGTGCGGATCCCGGCGAGGCTGAGGGCTGCTTCCGCCTGCTCGGCCGTGGCACCCAGCTCGGTCTTGAGCAGCTCCGCCACCTTCACGGGGCCGATCTTCTCCAGCTTGTCGATGCTGCGCAGCACGCCGGGGGTATCCGTCAGACCGATTCCCCGGTAGAAGCCTTCGGCAAGCTTCCGGTTGTTGATCCGCAGCTGGAAGTCGGGAATCGGCAGCGCGCTGAGCGCCTCGGCGACCACGAGGGCAAGCTCGATGTCATAGCGGAAGGGCAGTGCGCCGTCGCCCACCACGTCGATGTCCGCCTGCGTGAACTCGCGGGCACGCCCCTCCTGGGGACGTTCGCCCCGCCAGACCTTCTGGATCTGGTAGCGGCGGAACGGGAACGCAAGGTGGCCGGCATTTTCGACCACATAGCGTGCAAAAGGAACCGTCAAATCAAAGTGCAGCGCAAGCGAGTCCCCGACGGCGGCGCCGGTGTCCTCGTTCTGGAGGCGCGATACCGCATAGACCTCCTTGTCGATCTCGCCCTTGCGCAGCAACTGACCCACTGTTTCGACCGCACGGGTCTCGACGCTGGAGAATCCGTGAAGCTCGAACGTCCGTCGCAGGGTGTCCAGAACATGCAGCTCCACCAGGCGCTCCTGGGGCAACCATTCGGGAAATCCGGACAACGAGGACTTTCGTGCCATACGGCAACTCTCCTTGGAAAATGACGCTGGTGTCCCCAACCGGGCGGTTCGGGATGCTGCGGGAAACCGAGAGGTAAGCGGTCAGCTATGCCTACACTGTCTGCGGCATTCATTTTAGGGGTTCACGCCGGACCGGACTAACCGGCCCGGACCGTGCCTGGGTGAACGCAGGAACGCCCGGAACAACCGTCGGACACAGGAGGTCGCGTGGCCGTTGATCGTCGCGGACGCGAGATGCGCCGTCATATCAGCCAGATCGAAGCTCGGCGGGAGTTGGAGCGCGCGCAGGGGAAACGGCGGCGGAAAGACAGCACGACGGCGGGGATAGCCGCCGCGGCGGTGCTGGCAGTCGCGCTCGCCCTGCAGGTTTTCTGGTTCAGCTCGAACCCCACAGCTGCTCAAATGGACGTGCTCGAAGACGCCCCCGGTGTCGCGGAGACCGCGCAGGCTACATCCACGGCAAACAGCTCGAACATTCCGGACCCGTCGATTGCAGCTGGAAAGATGTTCAGGGGAACCCTGTCCACCAGCGTGGGCGACATCGGTGTTCAGCTGGACGGCAGCGAGGCCCCTCAAGCGGTCGCCGTCTTCACCTCGCTCGCCGGGGAGGGGTTCTTCGAGGGCAGGACCTGCCACCGGCTGACTACGGCGGATACCATGGGCGTGCTGCAATGCGGATCTCTCAACGGCGACGGTGCGGGCGATCCCTCCTACCAGTGGGGTCCAGTGGAGAACACGCCCGAGGACGGTGTCTACCCCGCCGGCACCATCGCCGTGGCCCGCGGTGCGGCGACGGACAGCAACGGCACACAGTTCTTCATCGTCTACAAGGATTCCCGGATTCCACAGAACACGGGCGGATACACAATCATGGGTTCCGTGACCTCAGGCCTGGACGTTGTCCGGCAGGTCGCCGAAACCGGGGTGGAAGGCGGCGGCGTGGACGGAACTCCGGCAACACCTGTGACGATAGACTCATTAACCCTGCAGTAACCAACTCAGGATACGGCCACTGCGCCGTCCATCGAGCGAAAGACTTTTAGCGGTGACAAACAGTCAGCAATCCGACGAAACGCCTGTAACCGAAGCGACCGAAATCGAGCAACCCGAGGCTGCAGCAGAACCTTCTGTTGCTGAACAGTCCTCCACCACGGAGGAGCCTTCTGTCGCTGAGGAGCCTTCGAGTCTGGAGCGCTCCTCCAGCACGGAGCAGCCTTCCATTGCTGAGCAGGCGTCGGTTCCAACTCCTGTTCAACCGGCCGCCCCGATGCCGGGCCCCGGCAATGCTGCACGTCCACGCCCCACACCGGCTGCCATGGCATCGCGGCCCAATGGTCCTGCAGCGCCCGCTGTCGTCGCCGCTCCCCCTATCCACAGCACTCCGCTGGCAGAGGTGGAGAAGTTCGCCCGCGTGGAGGAAGACGGTCACGTCTTCCTGATCGTCGACGGGGAGGAATTCCCCGTGGGACAGTACCCCGATGCCCCGCGTGAGGAAGCGCTGGGCTACTTCGTGCGCAAGTACGACGACGTCGCGGGCCAGGTCACGCTGCTGGAGCAGCGGGTTCACGCCAAAGCGCCCACCACGGACATGCGCAAGACGGCCGCCCACCTGGCCGAGCAGGTCGCCGAACGGAAGATGGTCGGCGATGTGCGCGCACTTGAAGCCCGGCTCGAAGCACTGGTCGGCCTCGTCGCCGACCTTGAGTCGGCGGAGAAAGCGCAGCAGGACGCCGCCCGGGCCCGCGAACGGGAAACACGTGAGGCGATTGTCGCCGAGGCCGAGGAGATCGCCGGCCACGATCCGTCCACCGTGCAGTGGAAAGCCAGCAGCAACCGGATGAACGAATTGTTCGAGCAGTGGAAAACCGCTCAAAAATCGGGGCTTCGGCTGGGACGGGGTACGGAAGACGCACTGTGGAAGCGGTTCCGTTCCGCCCGAACTGTCTTCGACCGCCACCGCAGGGCATACTTCTCGCAGCTCGACAATGACAACGCAGAAGCCAAACAGGCCAAAGAAGCACTCATCCGTCGCGCCGAGGAGCTGTCCACCTCCACCGACTGGGGCCACACGGCAGCCGAGTACCGGCAGCTCATGGACGAATGGAAAGGTTCAAAGCGGGCAAGCCGCAAGGACGACGATGCGCTCTGGACCCGCTTCCGTGCCGCCCAGGACGTCTTCTTCGCCGCACGCAAGGCTGCGAACGAGGCGATCGACGAGGAGTACGGTTCCAACCTCGTGGTGAAGGAAGCTCTCATCGCGGAGGCCCGTAAGCTCCTGCCTGTGAAGGACGCCACGGCAGCCCGGAAGGCGCTCCAGTCCATCCGCGACCGCTGGGAGGAAGCCGGAAAGGTTCCGCGGGCTGACATGGGGCGCGTGGAAGCGCGTCTGCGCGAAGTCGAGGACGCAGTGCAGACCGCTGAGCAGGAACACTGGCAGCGCACCAATCCGGAGACGAAGGCGCGGACCAACAGCGCTCTCAGTCAGCTCGAGAGCACCATCGCGTCCCTCGAGGAAGATCTGGCAGCAGCGGAAAAGAACGGGGACGCCCGCCGGATCTCCGAGGCGCGCGAAGCGCTTGAGGCGCGCAGGCAGTGGCTGGACATGCTGCAGAAGTCGGCGCAGGACTTCTCGTAATCATCGCAGCCTCCAGGCATAAGTCCCGGTCGACCGTTATCCACAGCGGGCCGGCCGGGACTTTCCCTTTGCCTGCTGGTTGGGGAAGCTTGAGTCATGCCAAACTCGCAAGGACCTCCCGTGCAGGGGCGCGCGCTTGCCCACCGGGACCTTGCCATCAACTCCACGGGCGGAGTGCTGTTCCACGGCGGAAGCCTTTTTAGTTCCGTTGAGCTGCAGGCCATGCAGCTGGACGGCCTGATGGTCCATGTGTGCGGGGACTCCTACGTGCGCACGGATCAGCCGTCAACGCCGGCGATCCGCGCTCAATCAGCCATCAACACGGTTCCGCGCTCACTTCACGCACGGGTTGCGCTCGCCCGCCAGAGCGCGGCGTGGGTGTACGGCTGCGCCCCTGCTCCGGCCGTCGTCAGCCTCGTCACTGATCATCGCAGGCGCACAACGGCGCTTCCCGCCTTCTGCGAAGCGGTGATGCACCAGGTGACGCTTGGGCCCTGCGATCTTTCCACCATCGGCGGTGTAGCGGTGACCTCTCCCCTGCGGACTGCACTCGATGTCGCAGTTCACGGACAGGATTCCTGGGCCGTTGAGGCGTTGCAAAGCATCGCTGCCGCACCCGGACTGCGCTGCCCGCTGCACCTGGTGATCCTCTCGCTCGAGAGCTCTGTGCGGGTGCCCGGTAAGGCACGAGCGCTGAGCCGCTTGCGCGAGGCCCTGCGCGTCAGCCGCTAGATACGCCGCTGGGAGCCGGTGGTGCGGTAAACGTCGAACACACCGTCGATCCGCCTCACCGCACTGAGGATGTGGCTGAGGTATTTGGGGTCGCCCATCTCGAACGCGAACCGTGACAGTGCCACCCGATCGGTCGACGTGTTCACACTCGCTGCCAGGATGTTCACATGGTTCTCCGACAGAACCCTGGTCACGTCCGAGAGCAGGCTCTTGCGGTCCAACGCTTCCACCTGGATCTCCACCAGGAACACGCTGGACTGTGTGGGAGCCCATTCCACGTCCACGATCCGGCCGGGCTGGTCCCGTAGCTCCTGAACGTTCCGGCAGTCGTTGCGGTGCACCGACACGCCGGAACCGCGGGTGACGAACCCGACAATCGGGTCGGGCGGAACGGGGGTGCAGCAGCGTGCAAGCTTGACCCAAACGTCACCCACCCCGCGCACCGTGACGCCGGAATCGGAGAACTTGGGGCGCCGCGGCTGCGTGGCTACCGTCGCCTCCGCAATATCTTCCTCGGCGCCGGCGTGGCCGCCCATCTGGGTGACGAGGTGCTCGATCACGTTCTGGGCCGAAGAGTGCCCGTCACCTACGGCGGCGTAGAGCGCTGAGATGTCCGCGTGACGCAGTTCCTGTGCCACTGCCAGCAGGGCATCGTGTGTCATCATGCGCTGCAGGGGAAGATTCTGCTTCCGCATTGTGCGGGTCAGCTGATCCTTGCCCTTTTCAATCGCTTCTTCGCGGCGTTCCTTGGTGAACCACTGACGGATTTTGTTCCGTGCACGCGGGCTCTTGACGAATCCCTGCCAGTCCTGGCTTGGGCCTGCCCCCTCCGCCTTCGACGTGAAGATCTCCACCCAGTCGCCGTGGTTGAGCTCGCTGTTGAGCGGCACGAGCTTGCCGTTTACCCGGGCCCCGATCGTACGGTGACCAACCTCGGTGTGTACCGCATACGCGAAGTCAACGGGCGTGGATCCGGCGGGCAGCGCCATGACTTCACCCTTGGGCGTGAAGACGAATACCTCACGGGCGTTGATTTCGAACCGCAGGGAGTCGAGGAACTCGTCCGGGTCCGACGTCTCCTGCTGCCAGTCCACGAGGCTGCGCAGCCACCCCATATCACTGTTGTCCGGAACACCGCTGGTTCCTGCACCGCCCTGGTTCTTGTACTTCCAATGCGCCGCCACACCGTACTCAGCCCGCCGATGCATATCGTGTGTACGGATCTGAATTTCAACGGGACGGCCGCCGGGCCCGATCACCGTGGTGTGCAGCGACTGGTACATGTTGAACTTGGGCATCGCGATGTAGTCCTTGAACCTGCCCGGGAGCGGATTCCACCGTGCATGCAGCTGACCAAGAGTCGCATAGCAGTCGCGCACCGAGTCAACGAGGACGCGCACACCCATCAGGTCGTGGATGTCGTCGAAGTCCTTACCCCGCACGATCATTTTCTGGTAGATCGAGTAGTAGTGCTTCGGCCTTCCCGAGATGGTGGCCTTGATCTTGACTGAACGCAGGTCATCGCCGATCTGGTCCCGGACGAAGTTCAGGTGCTTTTCGCGCTCCGGCGTGCGGTCGCCGACCATCCGCACAATTTCCTCATAGACCTTGGGATGCAGTGCGGCGAAGGAGAGATCCTCCAGTTCCCACTTGATGGTGTTCATGCCCAGGCGGTGCGCGAGGGGAGCGAAAATCTCAAGGGTTTCCCGCGCTTTGCGGGCGGAGGATTCGGGTGAGACGAAGCGCCAGGTCCGGGCGTTGTGCAGCCTGTCGGCCAGCTTGATCACGAGGACCCGGATGTCCTTGGCCATCGCGACCACCATCTTGCGCACGGTCTCCGCTTGGGCTGCATCGCCGAAGGACACCTTGTCCAGCTTGGTGACTCCGTCAACGAGCATCGCCACTTCCTGGCCGAAGTCACGACGAATGTCATCAAGGGTGCAGCTGGTGTCCTCAACTGTGTCATGCAGGAGTGCGGCGGCGAGGGTTGTCCCGGTCATGCCGAGCTCGGCGAGAATCGTGGCGACAGCTACCGGGTGGGTGATGTACGGATCGCCGCTTTTGCGCTTCTGACCCTCGTGGCTGCGTTCAGCCACTTCATAGGCCCGCTTGATGAACTCAAGGTCCTCTTTCGGGTTGTTGGCCCGGACGGTGCGCAAAAGTGGTTCGAGGACCGGAGAGTAATCTGAGTTACCCCGTCCGGCAAGGCGGGCGAGCCGGGCACGCGTGCGTTCCCGGCGGCCAGGCGCGGCGGCGCCATCGTCAGGGGCCGGAGACCCGGGGCCGGGGCGCACCGGCGCCGGAGTTGCCGCATGGGTTGTCTGCGTGCGCGATTCTGTGTCTGGACCTGTGGACGGTCCAGTCTCGGACGGGCGCCCGGGACCACTGGCTTCAGCCACCCATAACCCCACTTCCGTTGCAATTTCCATCAATCCCACCGCGGACGGGTGAGGCTACAACATCCCACACTCACGGTTGCCTCTCCAAGTTTATCCGCCGTCTGAAGCCTGCCGCGCACGTTCTGCCTTCCGCAGGGAGATCAGCCCGGAAGTATCAGGACAGTGGGATGCAAAACGGCCCGCCACATCAAAGGTGGCGGGCCGGTTGCATCCGGTGTTGCGCTACAGCGCGACGATGGTCAGGCGGGGGCTGTGCCGGCTTCCTGGGCTTCCCCGGCTTCCCCGGCTTCAAGGGAGCGGCGGTGCATCACGCGCTTTTCCTGCTTGCGGATGTCAGGCTCGTTCATCCGGAGCTTCGCATACATGGGAGCGGCGACGAAGACGGTAGTCAGCGTACCGATGATGATGCCGACGAAGAGCGCCAGTGACAGATCCCTCAACGTGCCCGCACCGAGCAGCATCGCACCGATGAAGAGGATTGCAGCCACCGGCAGAACGGCGACCACGGAGGTGTTGATCGACCGGACAAGGGTCTGGTTGACCGCCAGGTTCACTTGCTCTCCAAAGGTCCGCTTGCTGGACACTTCCAGATCCGCCGTGTTCTCGCGGATCTTGTCGAAGACCACAACCGTGTCATATAGGGAATAACTCAGAATTGTCAGAAAGCCGATGACTGCCGATGGAGTGACTTCGAAGTCACTGAGCGAGTAGATACCGGCGGAGGTCACCATCACCACCACCAGCGCCGCCATTGCCGCAACCGACATCTTCCAGGTACGGAAATAGATCGCCATCAATCCCGCAGCGAGGGCAACGAAGACAATCAGGCCGATGATCGCCTGACGGCTGACATCTTCACCCCAGGTGGGTCCCACGAAGTTTGACGTGACATCTTCCTCGGTAACGCTGTAGGCGCCGATCAGGGCATCCCGCACGCTCAGGGTCTGGTCGTCACTGAGCCGTTCCGTCTGGATGCGCATGGTTTCCGGCGCAATGTTGGTCACGCGGGGAACCGCTTCCGGCACCACATCGGTGACGGCTTGCTCGCCCGCCCCGACGGAGGTGTCCTGCACATTCGAAACGGTGAACTCTGATCCACCGCGGAAGTCGATGCCCAGATTGAACCCGCCCTTGATCACCGGCACCAGCAGCGACAGCAGAATGGCCGCACCGGCGATGGCGAACCACAGGTTGCGTTTTCCCACGAAGGGGTAGGACCGCTTGCCGGAATACAGTTCGTTTCCGAATTCGGCAAAACTGAAGCGGCTCATCGATTGTCCCCTTCCTCGGTTCCGCGTGCTTGCGCACTGACGGTCTTTTGTTCTTCAGCGGCTTTCTGCTGTTCAGCCAGGCGCCGTTCGGCAATCGTCATTCGCCGCTCAGCCTCGCCCGCAGCAGCCTTGTTCCTGCCGCGCAGTTCGACTGCGGGCCGCTCTACCGGCTTGTGCCGCACCCGGCCGGCTCCGCGGTACAGCGGAAGCACACCCAAGCGGGAGGGATCAAGCCCGGACCAGCGGTGGCCTTCGCCGAAGAACCGGGTCATGGCGAGCAGACGCATCACCGGGTGGGTGAACAGGAAGACGACCACAAGGTCCGCGATCGCGGTCAAACCCAGCGTGAAGGCGAAACCGCGTACGTTGCCGACGGCCACGAAATACAGCACGACGGCGGCGAGGAGGTTCATTGCCTTGGACGCCAGCACGGTTCGCTTGGCACGCCGCCAACCGTTCTCGACGGCCGGTACCAGCCCGCGTCCGTCACGGAGTTCGTCCCTGATCCGTTCGAAGTAGACGATAAACGAGTCCGCGGTCTGGCCGATGGCGACAATCAGCCCGGCAACACCGGCAAGGGACAGCCGATAATTCTCTGTCCAGCCGAGTATGCAGATTGCAAGGTAGGTGAGGACACCGGCCACCACGAGGGAGGCGATCGTCACCAGGCCGAGCATCCGGTACTGGAAGATCGAGTACACAGCGACGAGCACCAGGCCGATCACGCCGGCGATCAAGCCGAGCCGCAGCTGGTCGGCGCCGAGCGTGGCAGAGATCTGCTGCTCGCTCTGGATCTCGAAGCTGATCGGCAACGCACCGTACTTCAGCTGCTCTGCCAGTGCTGCTGCCGATTCCTCCGTGAAACTGCCGCTGATCTGCGGACGACCGTCAGGAATGACAGCGTTGGTGGTCGGAGCGGAGACGATGACGCCGTCAAGCACGATGGCGAACTGGTTCCGTGGATCTCCCGAACCGATGGCGAACAACCGTTCGGTTACTTCCCGGAAGGTCTCCGTTCCCTCATCGTTGAAGTCGATGTTGACGACCCACTCGTTCAGGGTCTGGCCCTGGGCGCTGCGGGCCATGCCGTAATCGGCTGACTCGATCTCGGTACCACGCACCTCAACCGGACCAAGAATGTACTTTCCCTGTGTGTCCGGCTCGCAGGCGACCATTGGCTGGTCGGCAGGCGCCGGCTCCACTGCAGGCTGCAGCGCTTCAGGGCTGGTGCAGTCGGTCGACTCGAATTCCTGCAGGAGCTCCGCAGTGATCCAGTTCGGATCGCTGGCATCAGTCGGCTCGGCACTCGGAGTGGGAAGCTGGTCTTCGGGCGTCGGCGTTTCAGCTGCCGGAGCGAGCCCCGGGCCACCTATCAGCACGGGCCGGAACTCCATCTGGGCCGAGGCCTGGATCAGTTCCCGCGTCTCCGGTTCAGGGATGCCCGGGAGGGCGACGATTACGTTCTGCCCCGACTGCGTGCTGATCTCAGCCTCGGCGACACCGCTGCCGTCGACTCGCTGCCGGATGATCTCGACCGCCTGGTCAAGCTGTTCAGGGGTGATTTCCTCGCTGCCACCTTGCACCTGGGGTGCAAGGATCATCTGGGTACCGCCCTCGAGGTCGAGGGCGAGCTTGGGTGCCCAGCTGGCGTTACTCCACAGCGAGCCTCCGCCGAGCAGCAACGCAAGGAGTGCGAAGACTACGCCGAGCCACACGAGAGTTCGTTTGGCGGCGTAGCCCGGGCCGGTTCGTGCCATGGTGCGTGAATCCTTTGGGTGTTGGAACTCGAGACGTGGTGGCCGTCAGAGCGCGGCCATATCGCAGATTACTGGTCTTTGTCGTTTCGGTCGCGCGTGTTCTCCCGGTCAAGCCGCTCGGCTGACTCCTCCGGTGTCTCCTCGCGAACCGGACGGTCAGCATCCGTGAGCGGGTCCGTCAGCGACGAGGCGTCGTCGGGAACGCTGTGCTCTTCCTCAACCACCGGCTCCGGGGTGACGACCTTACTCAGGGTCTGGGAGTGAACAGTCGCGGTGACGCCCGGGGAAAGCTCGATGAGAGCCTTGTTGTTGTCCTCGTCGAGGGAAACAATGGTGCCGAAGAGACCGAAGTTGGTCATGACCTCGGTACCCGGAACCATCTGGGTGCGCTGCTCGGCGACCTGCTTCTTCATCTTCCGCTGCTTGCGGAACATGGTGAAGATCAGAAAGGCGAGAGCCAGCGGGAGGAGCAGGCTGAAGATGTCAAACCCGCCACCCGTCGGCTGGGTGGTCTGGGCAACTACATTTGCGAGCACAGAGAAGATCCGTTCCTATGTTGGTCAGCGCGGCCGGGCGCAATGAATTGCGTGGGCTGTGCCACACATCGTTCCAGTCTACGGGGAATATAGGACAGCTTAAGCACTAGCTGTTGTTGCGACTCCATTCCGTTTCGCTCCCGAGCGCCATTCCGGCTCCGGAAACCGGCTCATCCTCGTACATCGGGAAAAGGCCCTCAGGCATGGCGGCTGCGATCGCTGCGGGCATGACCAGACCCAGATGTTCCCACGCAGCTGCCGTGGCAATACGCCCGCGCGGCGTTCTGCCGAGCATTCCCTCCCGCACAAGATACGGCTCGGCGACCGTTTCCACGGTCTCGGGTTCTTCTCCTACTGCAATGGCCAGAGTGGACAGGCCCACCGGCCCGCCGTTGAACTTTGTGATCAGCGCGGTCAGGACTGACCGGTCGAGGCGGTCGAGCCCCTTGGCGTCAACCTCGTACATGTCCAGCGCGGAACCGGCGCACCGTGCATCTATGACGTCCACGCCGTGCACCAGCGCCCAGTCGCGGACGCGCCGAAGAAGGCGGTTCGCGATTCGGGGCGTCCCTCGGGAGCGCCCGGCGATCTCAGCGAAGGCAGCGGAGTTGACCCGCATGTCCATCATCATGGCCGAGCGCCGGAGAACGAGTTCAAGCTCGGCCGTGGAGTAGAACTCGAGATGGCCGGTGAAGCCGAACCGGTCGCGAAGTGGTCCCGGCAGCAGCCCGGCGCGGGTGGTGGCGCCGACCAGCGTGAAGGGTGGAAGATCCAGCGGGATGGCGGTTGCACCGGGTCCCTTTCCCACGATGATATCCACCCGGAAGTCCTCCATCGCCATGTACAGCATTTCTTCTGCCGGGCGGGACATACGGTGAATCTCGTCGAGGAAGAGTACCTCCCCCTCAGTCAGCGAGGACAGGATAGCGGCGAGGTCACCGGCGTGCTGGATGGCGGGACCGGAACTGATGCGGAGGGGCGCATTCATCTCCGCGGCGATGATCATCGCCAGGGTGGTCTTGCCAAGGCCGGGTGGCCCGGACAGGAGAACATGGTCCGCGCTGCGGCCCCGCATCCGGGATGCTTCGAGGACAAGGGACAGCTGACGGCGCACTCTTGCCTGACCGACGAAATCGTCGAGGTTCTTCGGCCGCAGGGCTGCCTCGACCGCCCGGTCCTCCGGGTCCACGGCGGGCGATACGAGCGGCTGCTCCTGATCTGTCATCAGTTCACCGAAGCCCGTGCAGAGCTGCGCGCCCCGTCCTGGCCCAGCCTGCGCAGTGTGAGCTTCAGGATGGAACCGACGTCTCCGGATGCCGCGATCTCAGGAGACTCTTTCACTGCGGAGTCGATGGCAGAGCCGGCGTCCTTCTCCGACCAACCGAGGCCCATCATTGCGGCGAGGACCTGGGACTGCCAGGCGCCGGCGGCAGTTGATGGAGTGTCGGTCTCAAGCGGAACGAGCTTGTCGGCGAGTTCAAGCACGATGCGCCGCGCGCCCTTGGGCCCGATGCCTGGAACCTTGCTGAACGCTTTGTCATCCCCCGACGATGCGGCGGTGCGGATGGCTGCCGGCGCATAGACCGCGAGCACTGCCAGCGCCAGCCGCGAGCCTACGCCGCTGACGCCCAGCAGGGTTTCGAAGACCTCACGTTCGTCTGCATCTGTGAATCCGAACAGGGTCATCGAATCCTCGCGGACGATCAACGAGGTGAAAAGTCTTGCCTGGTTGCCCAGCCGGAGAGTGGAAAGGGTTTGGGGCGTTGCCTGTACCTGCATCCCGAACCCGTTGACGTCGAGTACGGCCGAGTGCAGGCCCACATGGCTTACGGTCCCGGTCAGAGAACTGATCATGCGCTGGGCTCCAGATGCTGAGTATCGAAACGAATATCACCGAACATATCTACGAATCAGCGTACGGCCCGGCGCCGACTATTCGATGCCGCCACACCGAGGCACGCCGGCATGCAGGCTTGTGCCGGAGTGAATTCACCGCCGTCGACGCGCCTTCGCTTCCGCTTCAGCCCACAACTGTTGGGCCGCGGTCCGGCCCGACCCGCCCTGGCTCCGAATTGACGAAGTTGATCCGGTTCGCCAGGCGTGGGTGATGGCAAGTGCAAGAGCATCAGCGGCGTCGGCAGGGGTGGGCGGCGTCGCCAGGCGGAGGATCTTCGTCACCATTTTGGTAACTGCGGCCTTGTCGGACTGTCCGTTGCCCGTTACTGCCGCCTTGACCTCGGTCGGTGTGTGAAGCGCTACAGGTATCCCCCGTCTCGCCGCCGCAGCTATCACCACCCCCGATGCCTGGGCGGTACCCATGACGGTGCTGACGTTGAGCTGGCTGAAAACGCGTTCGACGGCGAGTACCGCCGGTGAGTGCGTATCCAGCCAGAGGTCCACGGAATCGGCGATCATCAGCAGCCGGCGATCGAGGCTGTGGTCCGGCGGGGTACCGACCACCCCGACCGCCACCAGGGTGGCGCGCCGGTTCGGTTCGACATCCACCACGGCAAGTCCGCAGCGGGTGAGCCCGGGGTCAACGCCCATGACGCGCAGCGTCACGGGCGTTGACCGAGACCCGCGGTGAGCAGACTAATCGTCGCTCTCCAGCTGGGCCATCACGTCTTCGCCGAGCTCCGCGTTCGAGTACACGTTCTGGACGTCATCAAGCTCTTCGAGCGCATCCACCAGCTTCAGGAATTTGCGTGCGGCGTCAGCATCGAGTTCCACCTGCATCGACGGAACGAACTCAACCTCGTCGGTCTCGTATTCGATGCCGGATTCCTCTAGCCCAGCAACGACCGCGCGCAGATCGGAGGGCTCGGAGTGGACGTCGAATGCGTCGCCGGACTCCTTAACTTCCTCGGCACCCGCGTCCAGGACAGCCATCAGGACGTCGTCTTCGGACAGGTCCTTCTTCGGCAGGGAGACCACGCCCTTGCGCGCGAACAGGTAAGCGACCGATCCGGGATCGGCGATTGATCCACCATTCCGTGTGATTGCGACCCGGACTTCGGATGCTGCACGGTTCTTGTTGTCCGTGAGGCACTCGATGAGCAGGGCCGACCCCTGCGGCCCGCGTGCTTCGTAGATGATCTCCGAGTAATCGACGACCTCTCCGGTGAGCCCGGCACCGCGCTTGACCGCGCGGTTGATGTTGTCGATGGGAACGGACGTCTTCTTGGCCTTCTGCACAGCCAATTCCAGTCCAGGATTACCGGACAGATCGGCTCCGCCCGCCCGGGCTGCCACCTCGATGTTCTTGATCAGCTTCGCGAAGGACTTGGCGCGCTTGGCGTCAATCACGGCCTTCTTGTGTTTGGTGGTAGCCCATTTAGAGTGCCCTGACATGCTCTGCCCTTCTTTGTGCGATCAACGATAGGAAAAGCTCATGGATGCGATGCTCACCCGTCACTTCCGGGTGGAAGCTCGTGGCCAGCAGGTTTCCCGAGCGAACTGCAACAATCCTAGCGACCGGCTGCGCCCTGCCGCTGTCAGGCCTGGTTTGGGCTCCGTGTTCGGCGGGCGGCGTATCGGGTGCCTCGACCTGTGCGAGGACCTTCACCGATTCTCCTACTTTTTCCACCCACGGCGCACGGATGAACACCGCGTGGACGTCGGAGCCGTTCCCGGGCAGTTCCTGGAACGGGAGGTCAGTCTCGAAGGATTCGCGTTGCCTGCCGAAGGCGTTGCGGCGGACAACCATATCCAGCCCGCCGATAGTCTGCTGGGGGTTGCCCAAACGGTCAACGGAGGGATCAGCGATGGTGTCCGCCAGCATGATCATCCCCGCACAGGAACCATAGACCGGGAACCCGTCGCGGATACGTTGGCGCAGCGGTTCAGCGAGTTCGAAGGCGCGGGTCAGCTTGTCCATGGTGGTGGACTCGCCGCCGGGGATGATGAGTCCCTCGACCTGCTCCAGCTCGCTCGGGCGCCGCACGGGTGACGCCTTTCCGCCCAGGGCCTCGATGACCCGGATGTGCTCGCGTACGTCGCCCTGCACTGCAAGAACGCCGACCCGCAGCGCGGCACCGCCAGAGGAAATGGTGAAAGTCACCGACCCATTCTAGTTTGGCGCTGACCCTGCCGGGCGCCATACCGGGACGGGAGCGAAAGCGCGATAAGTTAGATACCATGTCTGGTCTGTCTTTCGTGAGCGTGCCCCTGGGCAAAACAGTTCGGGCACTCTCGCGTCTGCGCGGCGGTGGTTCGGCGTTTCCCGGTCTGGTCGTTGAACGCATCGATCCCGGCTTCATGGCACGGGCGCTGCGAAACCTGCCCAAGGGCATCATCGTCGTCAGCGGCACCAATGGGAAAACCACCACTACCAAGATGGTGGTCGAGCTCCTTGAGGGCCAGGGGCTGAAAGTCTTCACCAACCGGACCGGCAGCAATTTCACCCGGGGCGTTGCCGCCGCGCTGCTCGGCGAGGTGGACTGGCGCGGACGGCTGAGCGCCGACGTCGCCGTCCTGGAACTGGATGAGGCCCACGCCGTCCACTTCGTGAATCTGGTTCCGCCGACCCACTGCCTGCTGCTCAACGTCCTCCGGGACCAGCTTGACCGCTTCGGTGAGATCGACAAGACCACGCGGCTGCTCGAACACATCGCAGTGAAAACCACCGGCACTGTGGTCCTCAACCGGGAAGATCCGAGGGTTGCCTCGATCGCACCATCAGTCCGCAACGCGGCGGTGGCTTATTTCGGGCTGGCTGAATCCCTCCGGGACACCTTCCCCAGCGATGATGACCTCCGCGGCGCCACGGGAACCGCGCCGGCTTCGTCCCTGCCCGCCGACGTCGTGCTCGAAACGGTCGTGTCCAACACCGCTACGTTCCGCATGGACGGCGAGGCAAGCACGGTCGACCTCACTCTCCGCGGGGTCTATAACATCTTCAACGCCGCCGCCGCGCTGGCGATGGCGAGGGTCATCCTGGGTGGTGAGGCAAAACGCGATGCGATGCTGCGCTCGCTTGCAGCCGTTGAGCCGGCCTTCGGCCGCGGCGAGTCACTCGTGGTGGACGGCCTTCCGCTGGAGCTTGTCCTCGTGAAGAATCCGAGCGGCTTCCGCCTGGGCCTGAAGTCCTTCGATGCTGTGGGTTACGCAACCATGATCGCAATCAATGACAATTACGCGGACGGACGGGACATGTCCTGGCTCTGGGACGTGGATTTCGACAGCCTGCGCACCGGCGGCGTTGAGATGGTCAGCGGCGTCCGCGCGTATGACATGGCGCTGCGTCTGCAGTACGACGACGTCGCCGCCCAGGCCGTCGAACCTGACACCGGATCAGCGCTCCGCACTTTCATCCGCAGTGCGAAGGACCGCCCGAAGCGGATCTTCTGCACCTATACCGCGATGCTCGCGATCCGCAGGGACCTTTCCAAAATTACCGATGTGAAGGTGGTCTCATGAGTTCCGGCACTCCGGCGAGCAAGGGCACCGTGCGGATCCTGCAGCTGTATCCGCGCGACATGAACATCTACGGCGACTGGGGCAACGTGCTGGTGCTCAAGCAGCGCCTCGCCTGGCACGGGTATGACGCGGTCATCCTCGAACACAATGCGGGTGACACGTTTCCGGGAGACGCGGACATCCTGATCGGCGGCGGCGGGCAGGACAGCGGGCAGGTTGTCATCCAGCAGGACCTGCAGTCGAACGCAGCACACCTCCGCGCGCTTGCCGGGGACGGCACGCCCATGCTCGCGATCTGCGGTCTCTACCAGCTGTTCGGCAACTTCTTCAAAACTCAGGACGGCACGGTCATACCCGGGATCGGCATCCTCGACATTGAAACCCACGGCGGAAGCGAGCGACTGATCGGGAACGTGGTTGCCCGTAGCGAGGAGTTCGGCGACATCCACGGCTACGAGAACCACAGCGGCCAGACCTTCCTCGGTCCGACGGTCCGTCCGCTTGCCACCGTAACCAAGGGCGAAGGCAACAATTCAAAGGAGGACCATGAAGGAGCCCGGCATCTCAACATCGTCGCCAGCTACCTTCATGGCTCGATGCTGCCGAAGAATCCCGCTGTTGCCGACTTCCTGATCCGTGAGGCCGTGACCCGCAAGTACGGTTCCTTCGAGCCGGGCGACGTGGACGACACCCTTGCCGACCTCGCTCGGCGGCACGCTGCAAGCCGGCCGCGCTGAGTCGGTTCCGCTTAGTCCTCCTCCGACACCAGCCACTGGTGGGCGCCGTCGTCGGACGCGCCGTAGGCTTCCACCGTCGCCAACGTGCGTGCCTTGACTGCCGCTTCATGTTCAGGGGTTGAGCAGGAGCCCTGCTCCTGGTCGGGAGCCAGCGAGCACCAGCGGTACGGGTCGCGCACAATGACCGAGGGCACCCAGGCGAGATCGCTGACCGACCACTGACCCGACTCGTCGGCTGCGAACTGCGCCCGGATGGTCAGCCCTTCATTGTTGACGTCATATACCGGCGACAACTCGGTGACGCCGTTGCCCAGACCGTAGACGATCCAGGTGCCGTTGTAGTACTCGATCGGCAGCACTGAGTGCGTGTGATGGCCATAGATGAAGTCCACAGCGCCGCTGTCCGCCAGGGAATGAGCGAGGTCGATCTGCTGCTGGTTGGGCAGCGAGGCATACTCATCGCCGGCGTGGATGGCTGCGATAACGACGTCGGCGCCCTCCTCACGCGCCCTTTCCGCCTTCGCGATCATGGTGGGCGCGTCGAGCATGTCCACCTGCCAGGGGAATTCCGGAATCAGGCCGTTCAGACCGTAGGTGGCCTCAATGACTGCGACCTGCGCAGCCGGCGTTTCGAGGATCATCAACTCCTGGGCGTCCGCTTCGGTTCGGTAGGAGCCGGTGTGCTCAAGACTGAGCCGGTCAAGCGTGTCCAGGGTACGCACCAGGCCCTCGGTGCCGGCGTCGATGGTGTGGTTGCTGGCCGTAGTGCAGGCCTGATACCCGACAGCCTTGGCGGCGTCGAGGATCTGCGGTGGAACGTTGAACTGGGGGTAGCCGCTGAACGGACCATCCGGCGTCGCAACCGGAGTTTCCATATGGCACATCGCGAGATCGCTCGCCTCGATGTAGGGACGCTGCCCCGCCAGGAGCGGCTCGAAATCGAGGGTGCCGTTGCCGGTTTGCTGTGCATCGACGGCGGCTTGGTCCCACAGCTGCGGGTGCACCAGTAGATCGCCGGAGGCCAGAAAGGAGAAGCAACGGTCCGTGGGGCAGGCGGGCCCCTTGCCGGGGGTCGGCTCAGGTGTGGGTTCCGGGGTGGCCTCGGGAGGGTTTGAGGTGGCGGGCGCGGAGGAGGAGGCGGGCGCCGTCGTCGTTGGCTGTGAGCCTTGCGTGGTTCGCCCCTCGCCCGCGCCCATACAGCCCGAGCAGGCAAGCGTGAGGGCCAGCCCCAGTGCCGCCCACGTGCTTCGAATTTGCGTCTGTCCGGACACAACGACCTCCCTTGGTGATGACTTTCAATGATAGGTGCGGCGGGAGGCGAATCCGGGATGAAGTCACGGAAGCGAACACGGGATGAAAACGGGTCTGCCTGCTGGAGCGCCGCCGCTCGTTATGCCAAGGTTGGTTACCATGAGCAACCCTTTCCAGAATCCGAGCACACTGCCGTACCAGTTGCCCCCTTTCGCGCAGATCCGCGAGGAGGACTTCCTGCCGGCGTTCGAAACCGGCATCCGCGAGCACCTCGCCGAGATCGAGGCGATCATCGCCGAACCTGCTCCCGCCTCCTTCGACAACACGATCGTGGCGATGGAGCGCGCCGGGCAGGCACTTCGCCGCGTCGCGCTGGTGTTCTTCAACAATTCGTCAGCGCACTCCACCGAGGGGATCCAGGCCGTGGAGACGGAAATCGCCCCGCGCCTGGCTGCCCATGAGGACAACATCTACCTCAACGCTGCGCTGTTCGAACGCGTGAATGCGGTCGGGACGACCGGGCTCGATGCTGAGTCCGCACGTCTGGCCGAGGAGTACCGGCAGCGCTTCGTCCGCGCCGGTGCCCAGCTCGACGACGCCGCCCAACAGCGCCTGCGCGAGCTGAACGGCGAGCTCTCCCGGCTCAGCACGGAGTTTGGACAGCGGCTGCTGCGTGACACGAATGCTTCTGCCCTGTTTGTCGACGACGCCTCGGAGCTCGACGGATTGTCCGCAGACGACATCGCTTCTGCGGCAGACGCCGCCGAGGCCGCCGGTCATTCGGGCAGGTACCTCCTGACATTGATCCTGCCGACGTCCCAGCCTGCGATGGAGTCCCTGACGAACCGTGAAACCCGCCGTCGACTGCATGAAGCATCCGTCAACCGCGGATCCCGCGACAACGCGGACAACACCGTAGGCGTCGCCGCGGACATGGCAGCACTGCGGGCCGAGCGGGCTGCGCTGCTGGGTTTCACCAATCACGCCGAGCTGGCCACTGATGACCAGACCGCGCCGTCACTGGATGCCATCCACGACATGCTGGAACGCCTCGCGAAGCCGGCTGTGCGGAACGCACGGGCTGAAGCGGAACAGCTTGAAGAAGTGGCCGGCCACCCGATTGAGGCCTGGGACTGGTCGTTCTATTCCGAGAAGGTCCGCTCCGAGCGGTACAACGTAGACCTCGCCGCGCTGCGCCCCTACTTCGAGCTGGACCGGGTACTGAATGAGGGCGTTTTCTTCGCCGCCAACAGGCTCTACGGGCTTACCTTCCATGAACGGGACGATCTTGAGGGGTACCACCCCGAGGTGCGGATCTGGGAGGTCCGGGAAGAGGACGGTTCCGAGCTGGGGCTCTTCCTCGGCGACTACTACACGAGGGACACCAAAAACGGCGGCGCGTGGATGAACTCCTTCGTGGAGCAGTCGCGGCTTGCCGGAACACGGGCCGTCGTGGTGAACAACCTGAACGTGTCCAGGCCGCCCGCGGGTGAACCCACACTGCTGACCTTTGACGAGGTGCGGACCACGTTCCACGAGTTCGGGCACGCACTGCACGGGCTCTTTTCGGATGTCACGTACCCGCTGTTCTCCGGAACGAGCGTTCCGCGGGACTTCGTGGAATACCCTTCGCAGGTCAACGAGATGTGGATGCTCTGGCCGGAAGTGGTGAACAACTATGCGCGCCACCACCAGACCGGTGAGCCGCTCCCCCGGGAAATGATCGACAAGCTCGTTGCTGCCAGGCAATGGGGTGAGGGTTTCGCCACCACCGAATACCTGGGTGCCGCTCTCCTGGACCTCGCGTGGCACGAACTTCCGCCGGGCACCACGGTTGAAGACCCCCTTGCCTTCGAGAAGCAGGCACTGCACGACGCCGGCGTGGACTACGCGCCCGTCCCGCCCCGGTACCGCGCCGGATACTTCAAACACATCTTCGCGGGCGGCTACTCAGCGGCCTACTACGCCTACATCTGGAGCGAGGTACTGGACGCGGACAGCGTCGAATGGTTCAAGGAGTCGGGAGGACTGACGCGGAAGAACGGGGAACATTTCCGCAAGGAACTGCTCTCGCGCGGTTACAGCGTTGACCCGCTGGACGCGTTCGCTTCCTTCCGCGGGCGGGCGGCCAGCATCGATCCCCTCCTCGAGCGTCGAGGGCTGGCTGAGCAGGCATGACCACGATCGCCGGTTGCCAGCGCCTCCAGCGCGCCTGGTTCGCTGCCATGGCACAGGCAACCGGCGGCCGCACCTTCTCCACGCATGAGTCCGACTGGGTCTGGCTGCCTGCAAGGTGCGAGCTCATGCTGATGTTTCCCACCACGTTGTCCCCGGCAGGCTTGCGGCCGGGGCTCGCGGAGGGCGTGCGTCTCGGAGCGCGAACCGTTGGCGTGTGGCTCAACGGCGCAGTTCGGGGCAAGGAGCTAGCCGAGTTCGGGTTTGAATCCGGCTGGCAGCCATGGTGGATGAGCGCGCCGGTCGAGGCGCTCACCGGCCTTGACTCCGCGGGAGCCGCGATCACCTCGCACGTGCCCGAATACTATGGTCCGTTCGCCGCGGAACTGGCCGTTGCCCGGGCCGAGCCGCCGAAGGCCTGGCATGCACTCGCGCGAGTGGATGGGCTGCCTGTTGGCGCCGCGTATTCGTTCTACGACGGTGCGGCGGGTGATGCCAAAGCCGTCGGTGGAATCTTCAACATGGAAGTGCTCCCCCAGTTCCGCCGCCGCGGCATCGGCACAGCGCTGCTTTCAGCGGTGGCGCAGCAGGCAGCGACCGCGGGAGCACAGGAACTGGCGCTGAATGCCACCCCCGAAGGCTACGAGCTGTACTCCCAACGAGGATTCGAACTCATTGGCCGCGGGCAAACATGGTGGCTGCACCTGAACTGATGAGTTCATCAGCTCCTCACGGCATTACGGGCGGTGCTGGCGTGAGTGATATTCGAGAGCGACACCAATCCATTTCAGAAGGTCTTCATCCCCCGCCAGACCTTCAGGGTCCACCGTGAGCCAGCCTGGACCCATCGGTCGACCGGCACCCATGACGGAGGGGCGCGCGCCGGACCGCAGCAATAGTCCTTCGCTGTTCCGCGGATCGACCCTCACGAGCAGGGAGCCGTCACGCCCAGCGGATACCAGCATCCGGTCATCGAGCATGAACGCGATCCCGCCGAACATCGGAACCTCGCGAACGGTCCGGTCGTCCCTGATCATTGATCTGACGCGCGCAGCCAGCGCCTCACGTTCCGCAGTCATGTGCACTCCATCCTCATTGGTTGCCTATTCGTTCGCGGACGTCTGGCCGACGTCGGTGGCACCCCACTCCACCGCCCCGGCGTCTGCCGCACCCATCGACTCGACGGTGACCTTGCTGCGCTGCCTGCTCGCAGCATCCTCCTCCGCGGAGACGCAAGAAGTATCCAACGCGGTCATTTCCTCGAGATTGAAGCCCGCTACCGGGCACCACCGGTGGCCCGGCCCGTTCCAGGTGGCTGGAAGCCAGCGGAGTCCGGCACCCTGCCAGGCGCCGTCGTCGTTCTGTTCGAAGGAAACTTCCACCAGCAGTCCCTCAGTGTTCCGGATGTCCGGCGTGAGGTGTGCGGCGATGGTGTTCCCAAGCCCGTAAACGATCCAGACGCCGTTGTACTTCTCGATGGGCAGGACGGAGTGGCTGTGGTGCCCGTAGATGAGGTCGAATTCACCGCTGTCGACCAGCGCGTGCGCAACCTCCTGCTGCTGCGCGTTGGCGTAGTCGGCGTACTCGTCGCCCGCATGCACTGCAGCCAGGACGACGTCGGCGCCGGCCTCGCGTGCCATCCGCGCCCTGGCGATCATGCCGGCAGGATCCAGCCGGTCAACCTGCTCCGGAAATTCCGGCACCAGCCCGTTGAGTGCGTACGTTCCGGTGATGATTGCGATCCGGGCTTCCCCCGACTCCACCAGCAGCGTCTCCGCAGCCTCCTCGGGAGAGCGATAGGAACCGGTGTGTTCCAGCCCTGCCCGGTCAAGGACGTCGAGGGTCCGGTTGACGCCTGCGGTGCCAGCATCGAGCGTGTGGTTGCTCGCGGTAGTGCAGGCGTCATAGCCCAGATCCGCTACGGCGTCGGCAATGTCTGGAGGGACGTTGAACGCTGGAAAGCCGGAATATTGGCCGCCCGGCTCAGCCAGCGGGGTTTCCTGGTG
This sequence comes from Arthrobacter tumbae, assembly GCF_016907495.1. NCBI lineage: Bacteria > Bacillati > Actinomycetota > Actinomycetes > Micrococcales > Micrococcaceae > Arthrobacter > Arthrobacter tumbae. The sequence goes on along the minus strand of NZ_JAFBCC010000001.1, from coordinate 3,336,747 downwards.
ACAGATAGCGAGGTCCGCCGGCGCTATGTACTCTTGCTGCGCCGCAAGCATCGGGCCAAAGTCCAACTCGCCGTCGCCGTCTATAGCTGCCTGTTCCCACAGGCCCTCGTGCAGCAGCAGGTCACCGGTGAGAGCCACTGTGAGGCATTCCCCGCCCGGGCAGGTGGCGGGCCGGGCGGTGGTGGTGCGAAGCGGCGTCGGGCTCGGTGATTCCGGCACGGCACTGGCTGCAGCGGGCGCTTCAGCCGAAGGAGCGACCGGCGGAGGTGATGTTGTGTTCGTTGTGTCCGGGGACCCCGTAGGAGACACGCTCCCGGAACCGGAGCACCCGGGTATCAGCAGCAGCATCGATAGCGCTGTTGCTCGAACAATTGATGGGAGGCCACGGCTCACACCGCCAGCCTAGCCCCGAGTGTGAGTCAGGAGCTCCAATGGCGAAGGGCCGGACATAGTGTCCGGCCCTTCGCGGTGCTACTTCATGCGAGTCTGCAGTCCTACCAGCCGCGCTCGGCGAGGCGGTGCGGCTGCGGAATCTCGTCCACGTTGATGCCGACCATTGCTTCACCGAGGCCGCGGGAGACCTTGGCGATCATGTCCGGATCATCGTGGAAGGTGGTTGCCTTCACGATCGCGGCGGCGCGCTCAGCCGGGTTGCCGGACTTGAAGATGCCAGAGCCTACGAAGACGCCGTCAGCACCGAGCTGCATCATCATGGCGGCGTCGGCCGGTGTGGCAATGCCGCCGGCGGTGAACAGGACGACCGGAAGCTTGCCTGCTGCGGCAACTTCCTTGACGAGCTCGTACGGTGCCTGGAGTTCCTTGGCTGCAACGTACAGTTCGTCATCGGCCATGGACGTGAGGCGGGCGATTTCCGAGCGGATTTTGCGCATGTGCATGGTGGCGTTGGAGACGTCTCCGGTGCCGGCCTCGCCCTTGGAGCGGATCATTGCCGCACCTTCGTTGAGGCGGCGCAAAGCTTCACCGAGGTTGGTCGCACCGCAGACGAAAGGAACGGTGAACTTCCACTTGTCGATGTGGTTGGTGAAGTCCGCCGGAGTCAGCACCTCGGACTCGTCGATGTAGTCAACGCCGAGGGACTGCAGCACCTGCGCCTCGACGAAGTGGCCGATGCGGGCCTTTGCCATGACCGGGATGGAGACTGCCTCGACGATGCTGTCGATCATGTCCGGATCCGACATACGCGACACCCCGCCCTGGGCGCGGATGTCAGCGGGTACGCGCTCGAGCGCCATGACGGCAACGGCACCGGCGTCCTCGGCGATACGGGCCTGCTCTGCGGTGACGACATCCATGATGACGCCGCCCTTGAGCATCTCCGCCATTCCGCGCTTGACGCGGCTGCTGCCGGTCACGGGCGCGGTGGTGGAAGCTTCTTCAACAGTGGACACAGTATGGCCCCTCGGGTAGAGAAAAGATGACAATCCATGATACGCCCGCCGGCTGCGTCGGATCGCCGGTCAGCAACTGTACGTAATGGCGGATTCGTTGTGCACGCGAACAGCGCTCCGTCCATGAAGATGGTTGGTAGCTTGACCGAGCTGCTTCACGGCGCTCTCCACGCATCGTGGCCGCGCCAGCCGTCACTCGTCGATCGGCACAGTCCGTCCGTCTGGATCTTCGATGACGTGTGTAACCTCGGTGGGTTCCGGCCAGTTCTGGAGAACCCCGTCAACGTAATCGCTGTCATCCGGGTCCGCTGCATCGACAGTCAACATATCGAGCTTGCCGTCGTAGATATGCAGCAGGAGCTGCAGCAGGGTGCCGCCCGGCCCGGTGAACTGCGCACGAACCGGGAACACCTGGTTGTGGGGCACGGCGCGGGGCAATTCATCTGGAATCCGGAAGTGCGCGGTGGAGGTGAACTCCTCGTCCCAGTAGACCTCCCGAGCGGAGGCGAGTTGCGCCAGAAGCTCCGGCGCCCCAGGAATGTCCCGGGCACCCAGGATGCCTTCGGCGATGGTTCGAACCCCGGAGTCCAGCACCCTCTCATGCTCATCCGGGTGGCCGAGCACAGCCTCGAACCGGCTCTTGCGGGCGGCGGTTCGGTCACTCAGATAGCCGGCGAACGTCGCTGCTGCTGCCGCCACTGCCATCCAGCGGCGTGGATGCTTCGCCCCTGCCTCGCGCAGCTTCTCCTGAAAGCGCAACTCGATCGTGTCGCCGGCGTCGGCGAAGTGAAGGGCGATACCGGTTGCGGCGATCCCGGCCGTCGTCTTCAGTGGGACCAGCCCCTTCTTGCTGCCGGCGATCGTAGCGGCGACGTAGAACCCGGTCAGGGCTGCCGTTACGGCGTGCACGGCGCGGCGCTGAGGTGCATCCAGCTTGGACGCGTCGATGAGAGACAGACCGCCGGCGACTACTGTCGAGATGATGCCGAAAACCGGCGACGCGTTCATCGGCCGGTGCTGCTGGTCAAAGCTCATTAGAGGTCCTCCCTGGATAGCCGCTTCGGCGCGAAACCTGCTCGCCCGGGGCGGTCCTGCGATCTTTGCGAAGCTTATCCTCAGGCCTAAGGAAAAAGCACGACCAGCCTCCGGCACCTTCTGCAGATGCATTGCGCTCAGGAAGCGGCGGCCTGGACCCGCACGGTCATGATGCGCTGGACGATGGTGACGATGCTGGCCAGTGCCAGCAGGATCAGAACAGCCAGCAGGACAACCTCCGGAAGCCCGAGGCCGGTCAGACCTGTGACCACCAGCACCGAGACCAGACGCTCCGCGCGCTCTGCGATACCGACGTTCGCGGTGAACCCGAGTGACTCGGCTTTGGCCCGCGCATAGGAGACGATCATGCCGAGCACCAGACAGGCGAGGGCAGCGACGGCGATAGCGCTGTTGCTTCCGCCCATGAAGAACCAGATGGCAACGCCGGCAAAAAGCGCGCCGTCTGCCATGCGGTCGAGGGTGGAATCCAGAAAGTTGCCCCAGGAGCCGATACGGCCCTGCATCCGCGCCATGATCCCGTCAACGACGTCCGAAAAGACAAACAGTGTGATGAAGACGGTGCCCCAGAACAGCTGCCCCAGCGGATAGAAGACCAGCGCCCCTCCTGCCACACCGAGTGTGCCGACCACGGTGACTGTGTCCGGCGACACCTTCCACTTGAGGAGCAGGGTGGCCAGCGGTGTGAAGAGTGAAGTGAAGAATGACCGCGCGTACTTATTCAGCATGGTCCGCTCCGGGATCGGTCGGGGCGGCGGAGGCTTCTTCCCACGCTGCTGCGAGTTGCGCCCGAACCTCATCGAGGGTCTGCGTGATTGCCTTGGTTTGGGCGATGATCGGGAAGAAGTTGCCGTCGCCACTCCACCGGGGAACAACGTGCTGGTGCAGATGGGATGCGATGCCCGCTCCCCCGGTGACTCCCTGGTTCATGCCGAGGTTGAAACCCGTGGGCCGGGCCACGCTGCGCAGCGCATGCATGGCAGTCTGCGTCAGCTGCGCTATCTCGACTGTCTCCTCGGAGGTGATGTCGGTGTAGTCGGGTACGTGGCGGTACGGGCACACCAGCAGGTGGCCCGGGTTGTAGGGGAACAGGTTCAGAACGACGTAGGCGCTGGTGCCGCGGTGGACGATCAGCGATTCCTGATCGGACCGTGCAGGAGCGGCACAGAAAGGGCAGTCCTCCTGCTTGTTGAACTGCCCTTGCCCGCCCTTGATGTACGCGAGGCGGTGCGGCGTCCACAGGCGCTGGAACGCATCGGGGACACCGGGCAGCTCAAAGCTGTCCGTTACGTCGCCATCCTCGTGATGCTGACCATCAGCGTCCGCCGCGTGGTGCATGCGCCGCTACTGTTCCCGGTTGCGGACGGCTTCCACGATCCGCTTCACGGCCTCGTCGACCGGCACCTGGTTCTCCTGGCTTCCGTCCCGGAACCGGAAGGAAACGGCACCGGCGTCGGCGTCGTCCCCACCGGCGATCAGGACGAAAGGGACCTTCTCCTTGCTCGCGGTACGGATTTTCTTGGGGAAGCGGTCGGAACTGATGTCGACTTCCGCCCGGATGCCCTCGGCCTTGAGCTTGTCCACGACGTCGAACAGGTAGTCGTTGAACGCGTCGGCAACGGGGATGGCCAGCACCTGGACGGGAGCCAGCCAGGCAGGGAATGCACCCGCGTAGTGCTCTGTCAGCACACCGAGGAACCGCTCGATGGAGCCGAACAGTGCGCGGTGAATCATGACCGGCCGCTGGCGCGTTCCGTCCGCCGCCTGGTACTCAAGCTCGAAGCGCTCAGGCAGGTTGAAGTCCAACTGGATGGTGGACATCTGCCAGGTTCGGCCGATCGCGTCGCGGGCCTGAACGGAGATCTTGGGCCCATAGAACGCAGCGCCGCCCGGATCGGGAACGAGTTCCAGACCGGATGCCTCTGCCACCTCGGAGAGAGTCCGGGTTGCTTCGTCCCAGGCCTCGTCCTCGCCGACGTACTTCTCGGGATCCTTGGTGGAGAGTTCCAGGTAGAAGTCGTTGAGGCCGTAATCCTTCAGCAATCCGAGGACGAAGTTGAGCGTACCGGTGAGCTCATCCTTCATCTGGTCGCGGGTGCAGTAGATGTGGGCATCGTCCTGGGTCATGCCACGCACGCGGGTGAGTCCGTGCACCACGCCTGACTTCTCGTACCGGTACACCGACCCGAATTCGAAGAGCCGCAGCGGCAGTTCACGGTAGGACCGCCCGCGGGAGCGGAAGATCAGGTTGTGCATTGGGCAGTTCATCGGCTTCAGGTAGTAGTCCTGGCCGGGCTTGCGGACCTTGCCGTCGGCGTCGAGCTCGGCGTCCACGTGCATGGGAGGGAACATGCCGTCGCGGTACCAGTCGAGGTGGCCGGAAACCTCATAAAGGTGGCCCTTGGTGATGTGCGGGGTGTACACGAACTCGTAGCCGGCCTCGACGTGCCGCTGGCGTGAGTAGTCCTCCATCGCCTTGCGGATGATGCCGCCGCGGGGGTGGAACACGGGCAGGCCGGAACCCAGCTCGTCCGGGAAGGAGAACAGGTCCAGTTCAGTGCCGAGCTTGCGGTGGTCGCGGCGCTCAGCTTCGGCGAGGCGCTCCTGGTAGGCCTTGAGGTCATCCTTGGTGGGCCAGGCCGTGCCGTAGATGCGCTGCAGCTGCTTGTTCTTCTCGCTGCCGCGCCAGTACGCAGCGGCCGAACGCGTCAGTGCGTACGCGTTGGAAATCAGTTTGGTGTTCGGCAGGTGCGGTCCGCGGCAGAGGTCCTTCCAGACCACATCCCCCGACTTGCGGTCCACATTGTCGTAAATCGTCAGCTCGCCGGCACCGACCTCGACGGAGGCGCCGTCGTCGTCAGTAATGTCGCCGTTGCCGCCCTTCAAACCGATCAATTCAAGCTTGTATGGCTCTTCCTTCATTGCTTCGCGGGCTTCGTCCTCACTCGCGACGCGGCGCTGGAAGAACTGGTTCGCGTTGACGATCTTCAGCATCATCTTCTCGAGCTGCTTCCGGTCTTCGGGAGTGAAGGGCTCATTGACATCGAAGTCGAAGTAAAAACCGTCGGTGATGTAGGGGCCGATGCCCAGTTTCGCATCCGGCCGCAGCTGCTGGACAGCCTGCGCCATCACGTGCGCGGCGGAGTGGCGAAGGACGTTCAGCCCATCCGCAGAATCGACGGAAACCGGCTCCACCTGCGCGCCGTCCTCCAGCTCGCGGCTCAGGTCCCACAGCTCGCCATTCACACGGACGACGACGACGTCGCGCCGCTCCCTGAAAAGGTCAGCTCCCGTAGTGCCGGTGGTCGCCCGCTGCTCTTCGCCGTCGACGATGAGGGTGATTGATGGGGGCGCTGACACTAAGGTCTCCTCTTGATAAGGGCGAACTGGCCGGATACTGATCGATCAACCGTACCCGCGGATGTTGGCCAACCCAGGCCCAACACTCCCGCGGCGGTGTTTCGATGGTATCCGTTGCGTGCGCGGCCAACCAACCAGCGCTTGCCCGCTGCGCACTGAGGAAAGATGGGTGATAGGTGGCAGGGGAGGGGTTCCTGACTTACCCGCTGCGTGACGGCTGGCACCTTCCGGTGCCTGCTGGTCTATGAGGAGACGTGTCGGCTCGCCTCCCTGCCACCCACCTATGGCGACCGGGCCGGACGGGATGTGACTTGATAGGAACGTGGCGAACTCAGGCTCTTCAGTGCTTTGTCCGCCCGGCCCGGTCACCCGTGCTCGCCATCGCCTCTCATCGACAGGAACGAGTACGCATGACACTTGCAACGACTGCAACGACTACCCAGCCGATATCGACGGTCACGATAGGCGTGGACACCCACTCGCAGCTGCACCACGCCGCAGTCCTGGATCAGCACGGCTTGTTACTCGGCGATCGGCAGTTCACGACAGATATCGCCGGCTACCAGGAGCTGCTGGATTGGGCCGCCAGCTTTGGCATCATCAATGCCGCTGGCGTGGAATGCACTGGCTCCTACGGCGCGGGTCTCACCCGACATCTCCTGGCGGCCGGCATAGAGGTCGTCGAAGTAAACCGTGGTCACCGCCTCACTCGCAGCCGCTCAGGCAAGAATGACGCTATCGACGCTGAAGCGGCTGCACGGAAAGTCATGTCAGGCGAATGCTCCTCCCCGGCCAAAGACACCACCGGCGCCGTTGAAGCAATCCGTAACCTGCACCTCCTGCGCGACTCGGCTGTGAAGTCTCGTGCTGCTGCGCTTGTGCAGCTGCGTGATGTCCTCGTTACAGCACCCACCGGAATGCGAGAACGCTTCGATGCCAAGACACTCGAAGGGAAGGCAACGCAGGCACGCGCCCTGCGTCCGGATATGAGCCGGCTGGATGAACCCGAGCACGCAGTGAAATACGTACTCCGGGAACTGGGACGGCGAATCTTCAACCTCACCGCAGAGATCAATGCCACGGAAAAACACATCACCAAGCTCGTTGAAGCGGTCGCACCGACCACGATCGCCCTGCCTCAGGTCGGGCCCATCACCGTGGCGCAACTGCTGATTACCGCAGGGCAAAACATCGAACGGTTCCCCAGCGAGGCGGCATTCGCCCGGCTATGCGGCGTCGCGCCCATCCCTGTCTCGTCCGGAAAAACCCACCGCATGCGCCTGCACCGCGGCGGAAATCGCCGAGCTAACAGGGCTATCTACCTCGTCACCATCTGCCGGCTCCGCTACGACCCCAGATCCCAGGCCTACCGCGACCGCAAACGAACTCAAGGACACTCTTCAGCTGATGCTATTCGTAGCCTCAAGCGCTTTGTCACCCGCGAGCTTTACTATCCGCTGAAAAAGGATCTACTTCGCTTGAGGTGAAAGAAGATCGTGGTGCGAATCGGTGGGGTCTTTTGGTTGCAGTGTATGGAGTATGTGCCGGTGTGAACCGTCGACCGGGTCTGCCACCAATTCGGGGCCGCAACGTAAACTGGTCCTAGGTGTGCGGGAAGTCTGGTCGGCAGTAATTCTTGCCGGGGCAGCCCAAGGACGGCACCAATGGATCAGAACGCACACCCCGCACGAGTACCAGCTGCGCCAGTCTTCGATTCCCTGTTCGTTTGGAAAGCCCGGCGGGTCATCGGCAGTGAGGAGACGGTGTGAGCCACGTGCACACGGTCCTTGCAGCCACGGATTTTTCCCCGGCCGCGGTGTCTTCGGTGGAGCGCGCGGCTCTGCTCTGCAGGGATGCCGGTGCGGTGCTTGAGTTATTCCACACTGTCAATGTTTCAGACCTGGACAGGTTGCGGCGGCTGGTTCCGGGGATCCCGAACAGGTTGAAGCAGCCGGCCACCGACGACAGACGCGAGGAGATTACGCTCCTGGGCGGTGGCTTGAGCGAACTCCACGGTGTCCGAGTCGGCGTGCATGTCGAGGCCGGTCCAGCCTTCCTGAAGATCGAGGAGCGCGCCGCCGATGTGTCCGCTGACCTGGTGGTCCTCGGCGTTCACGGGACCAACACCTTTGCCCATCCGATCCTGGGTTCGACGGCGGCCCGGATGGTCGAAAGCAGTGCCCACGCTGTGCTGGTCGTAAAGCAGGAGCCGCGGGAGCGGTACCGAAATGTCCTGGTCCCGGTCGATTTCTCCGAGTATTCCCTACCTGCGTTGATGCTTGCCCGTACGGTCGCCCCTGCAGCCGGCATCATCCTCATGCACGCCTACGGCGTCCCTTTCGAGGGGAAGTTGAAAGCTGGGCGGGTCGTTGAGGAAGAACTTGCACCGTTCCTGAATGCCGCACGGAACGAGGTGTTTGAGGATCTGTACGAGCTCTCTGAGGCCGCTGGCTTGGCCCCGCGCGCGGTCCGGCTTTTGGCCTGCCACGGCACGGCCCTTGAGCAAATTCTGGAACAGGAACGAACCCGTTATTGCGATTTGATCGTCATGGGGCACCACGGGGAAGCCCCCCTGCTAGAGCGCGTCTTCCTGGGAAGCGTGACGAAGCAGGTGCTGGCTTTATCCGAAGCGGACGTACTGGTTGTACCGGGCCCGTGATGCTCAAATGAGATCCTCCATGAGGCGGGCGAGGATGTCATTCATGGCCAGCAGCCCTATGAGTTCGTTGCCCTCTACTACTACCAGCCTGCTGAGGTGGTAGCGGCTCATCAAGGTGGCTGCCTGGCGTACGGACAGGTCCTCGTTGACGGTGATCACGGGTATGGTCGCGGCGTCGTAGACGTTCAGCAAATCTATATCGCCTTCCTGGGCGACGACGGTGTCCAGGAGCTCCCGGTAGCTGAGCATGCCGTAGGCGTCATGGGCGTGTTGCCGGTCGACGACGAGGCTTTTCACCTGGCGGTCCTTCATCGTGGACAGCGCTTCGCGCAGGGTGCTGTAGGGGGAGATGGTGACGACCTGGGGCACCATGACGTCTCTGACGGTGAGCATTCTTCCTCCTCGTAACGGGGTCTCCGGATCCGGATCAGGTTTCGTTCCGGCGCCTGTGCTCTTCGAATCTGACGACCTGGCTCATATCGATCCCGGTAAGATGCTCGATCGGGATCGCGAACGCCAGACCGCGCGAGTAGGTGCCTTTGACCAACACCTGGTGTAGGTCCTTCAGGATCGGCGCTGTCAGGTGTGACCCGACGACCATGAGCAGCACGGACTGGGTTCCTTCGAAGGTCAGCCCGAAGAACGTTTTCCGGGCTTGGCCTCCGATGCCCTTGCCCGGCAGGATCGTCACACCCGTGGCACCGGAGCGTTGAGCGTGCTGAATGACCTTGTCTTCAAGGTCATCGGGGGCGATCACAATGATTGCGGTGAATTTCATGCCGGTGCGCTCCTCGGACGCGGAAGTCTATCCATCACCATGGCATACACCAGGATAGCTATGACAGGGAAGATGGAAGCGAAAGCTATCAGACCAAAGCCATCGATCAACACGTCCCTTCCCTCTACGGCTGTCGCCAACCCAATGCCGAGCGCGGTCACCAACGGCACTGTCACCTCGGAAGTCGTCACCCCGCCAAGGTCGAAGGCCAGCGCGGTGATGTATTTCGGGGCCAGGAACATCATCACGATCGCGACGGCGTAAGCGGCCATGATGAAGTAGTGGAACGGTCCGCCCACCAAGATCCGGTAGACCCCGAAACCAATCCCGAGCCCGACTCCCAGAGCGACGATGGTGCGAACCGCGCCCGCTCTGATCCTGCCGGGAGAGGCGTCCTGAGCCTGTTCACCGATGGCTACCAGGGCTGGTTCGGCCATGGTCACCGCAAAGCCGATAAGTACGGCGAAGAGAAGGATCAGCGCCGGGTCCCCTTGTTCGATCAGTTGTTCGGCCATGAGAGTGCCAAGAGGGAACAGGCCGAGCCTGAGGCCCACCACGAAGGCGTAAAGGCCGACCAGGACCATGACGAAGCCGACCACCACGCGCCACGGATGGGCGAGCCTACGCCGGAGTGCGACGTACTGGAAGAACAGGACCACCCCCACGATTGGCAGGACGTCCCGAACCATTTCCGCCAACCCCAGGATTATGCCCATCACCCCATCCGCTCCCACATCTCCGGAGGCAGGCTGTGGAACCTCCCCCGCCTGGCCAAACGAATAGACCCACGTCCCATAGAGCTGCACACCGATCACGGGCACCATCACGCACAGCGCCACCAACCCGAAACCATCCGCGAGCTGGCTGCGGCCCCGGATCGAATTCGCCAAACCAAGTCCTATCGCGGCGATCAGGGGAACACTCACGATGTTGGTCGTGACACCACCGGAATCGTAAGCCAGCCCAATGACCTCTGCCGGGGCAATGTAGGTGAGCCCCAAAGCAACCGCATACCCACCGATCAACAGCTTGTGTACGGCCCAGCCGCGCAGCACTCGCAGGACACCCAGAACCAGAACCAGGCCCACAGATACGGCGATGACCACACGTAGGACCAGCGCGTCGATGCGTCCTTCGCTGACCAGCTGGGCCTGCTCGGCGACGGCAATCACCGCCGGCTCCGCGATGGACGCCGCGAATCCGATGGTGAACCCGAAAGGCAGCAACAGTCCCAAAGCCCCGCGTCGGACGAATTGATTGGCCAGGTTTTTGCCCACGGGGAAGATACTCAGATCCAAGCCGTACAAAAACAGCGCGATACCCACAGCCACGATCAGGAGGCCCGCCACCAACTCCCACGGCGCATCGGGTACGGACCGGAATACCAGCAGCTGAAAAACCGCAACGACAGCCACAATAGGCGCAAGGTTCTTGAGCGCCTTGAGGAATTCGCCGCTGAAGCGACTGAGGTGCTCCATCCAGTCCTTCCCGGTGATACTCCTTCAGCATCTTGACCTTCAGTGTCGCCGGGATCACAGAACAGTGTCCACCCTAGGGCACATTCATCGCTCCTGGTCATCGAACCCACCGTGGACCCGTGTCTGTGTGAAATTGTGGGATGGAGAAGAACGCCCGGCCCAGCACTCGGGATACGCGTCGCAGGTGGGAACTTTTGGATGGGAGGACCGCAGGAGTGGAGATGTACTGGCCCGTGTTCATCGCGGGGGTCCTAATTGCCGCAGCGGGTCTTGCCGTCATCAGGCACCGGCAGGATTCCTCATCCGGTGTTGCCGTGGCGCACCGGACAACAGTCAGCCGGATCGGAGAAAAGGTCGCCACCCATTTGCCCAGGGCCTACGGGACACTAGGGGCTGGCATTGGCGCCGTCCTCTTCGGAATCATGGGAATGGTGCTGGCCTACCTTGTCGCCAATGATCGCTGGGAGAGATAAGCAGGAGGGAGGTAAGCCGTCGAATTAACATGCCCCCACTGGCGTCCACCATGTGACGGATGCATTCAGGCAGCTGAGGTGGCGGACAGTAGGCACATAAGCAAAGGACGCCCGGACGTTCCGATCCCCTTAGTCTTAGGACTTGCCGGGTTGCCTGTGATCGTCGGCGTATGCGGCGAAGATTTGGTCAGTGTCCTTGCCTGTGTGCAGGAGGCCCGTATCAATCTTTTGGGCTAATTGTTCGAGGGCTTCACCTAGCCTCTGGGCGCTGATTTGGACGGCGGGTGCTGGTATCGCAGATGACGCGTCCCGTAGCCGCAGCGCGTAGGGCAGATGGCGGGCCAGGGCAATGTCCGGGTCCTGCTCGCGGAAGTAAAAGCCTTCGCTGTGCTGGGTGAAGTCGATGCGTACTTTGTCTATTTCCGCGGCCAAGGTGTTGAGAGTCCGGGTGGCCGCAGCAGCGTTGAGCTGTCCAGTTTCTTCCACATAGCCGGTATCGGCCATGACTTTCAGTTTCAACGCCAGCGTCCGCCGTCGTGACATCGGCGGGTAGATCTGCGTGAACCAGGTCAGCGCGGCGGTAAGTAACGCAAAGCCGGTAAGGGCCTGCACGGGGGCAGCCAGTCGGATCCCGGGATCGGTAGGCACAACGTCCCCGAAGCCCAGAGTCGCCAACGTGGTCAAGGAGATGTAGACCGCCTCGAAGAAGTCGGGGTAGTCCGCAGGGTCCACGCCCGGGGAATATGTGAAGCCACCGGGAACGTGAGGATAGTAAATCAGCGCCCACCCCAAACCCTGCAGCAGCACCCACAAAAGGATCACGGCGATCATAGCCACGGGCCCGACCGCGGAGCCCAGACGGTGCCCACTAGCCTTCGAAACACTCCAGACTCCCGCCAGTACCCGGCTGCCGAGGGGGCCTCGGCCACTGGGATGCAACAAGATGTGGAACATGTCATAGAGGCCTACCGCAATGACAACCACCCCCAGAATTGTCAGCGCCACGCCCACGGTAGGACTCCCTCCCTATTCGGTCCCGTTGCACACCAACCCTACCGAGAATGGTTGCGGCCTCGTTCAGCTTGACCATCCTGAGCGGGTCTTCGCCAGGCCACAGGCCACCAAAGCTGTAGAAATGCCGAGACTCACCGTGAACTCACAGGCGCCACGGTCCATTGACACGAGCGCCTACTTGGCCTCTGATTCGCGGGACGGCACGGCGCTGAAGTACCGTTCGATTTCGCCCTCCTGCTCACTGGGTGCGACAACGAGTAGTTGGTCACCACGGCGCAGCACGGTTGTCTCTTGCGGCGGGAAGCACTTCTGCTCTCGGAGCACCAGGGCAATGACTGTGTCAGCTGGCAGTTCCAGTGACTGTAACGGTGTTTCGGTCAATCGGGACTCTTCAGTCAGGGTGATCTTGAACAGGTCTGCTCGCTGTTCGTCCATTGGAGCCGGTTCGATCTGCACAGCTGTGCTGGCTTTGGTTCCCGCTAAACCTAACCGGCGTGCCACCCAAGGCAGGGAGGGGGCCTGGAGTGCGGTATAGACGATCACGAACACCAGCACAACGTCGAAGAGAGCAGCAGCGCTCTCTGCCTGAGCAGCCAGAGGAACGGTTGCCAGGATGATCGGAACCGCCCCACGCAGCCCCGCCCACGACAAGAACACCTGCTCCCGCCAGGGAATCCGGAACCAGGTCGCGCAGGCGACCACCGCGATGGGGCGCACCACGAATGTCAGGAACATCCCCGCGACCACACCAGTCAGCACAGTTTCCCAGGTGATCCTGCCCGGGCTTGCTAGGAGGCCGAGCATAACAAACAACCCGATCTGAGCCACCCACCCTGTGCCTTCGGCGAACGCCTGTGTGGCGTGGCGGTGCGGTAACCGACCGTTGCCTAACACCACCGCGCAGATATAAACGGCAGCGAATCCCGAGACGCTGATCTGCGTGGCCACCCCATAGGAAAGCACCGCCCACGCCAGAGCTGCCAACGGATACAGACCCGCCACAGGCAACGCGATCCGCCGCAGCACAAATACCCCGAGGAACCCGAAGATCCCCCCGAGCAGGATGCCACCAACGAACTGCACCACAACCATCCCCGCCAGCCCGGCCACACCTCCGGCTGGTTGCTCACCGACTGCCACGGCTGTCGCCGCGGTGACAATCAGTACCGTCGGTGCGTCATTGAGCCCCGATTCCCCCTCGAGGGCGGCGCGTAAGCGTCCGGGGAGCGGGACACCGCGCAACACGGAGAAAACTGCGGCCGCGTCGGTACCCGCGTTGACCGCACCGAAGAGCAGCGCGAGGATCAGCGGAAAACCCAGTGCGTAGTGGCCGATGAGAGTCATCAATCCAATCGTGATGACCACCCCGAGCGTGGCCAGCACTGTGGCCAGACCGATCGCTGGGCGGATGTCCTCCCACTTCGTGGTCAACCCACCCTCGGCCAGAATCAGCACCAAGGCCGCATATCCCAGGCCCTGGGCGATTGTGGCGTTGTCGAATTGAAAGCCGAACCCTGATTCCCCTAACACCATGCCGAAGAAGAGGAACAGCAACAGAGCCGGCAGGCCCAACCGGGAACCGACACGCACACCACCAATAGCCACCAAGGTTACGAGCGGGGCGATGAGCATGACGAAATTGACCGCATCCATGCCTGCCATACTTCCACCCCAACCCGCGCTGCTGCCCCGCTCCTATGCCCCAGAGCAAATGGTCGACTCAAATTGGACACAGTGCGTTCAGGTCAAAACGGCACTTTTGAATTTCAACGATGACCCCGAAGCATCACGTCCCGCTCCACTCCTTGCAATGCTGGCTGTGGACCCACGAGTGAAGAATTCTGGTTGCGATTTGTCTATAGGAACATCTCCGAACGGATCCGGGCTCAGGACGTGCGCCGGACCTTCAGTTCAAACTCGATGAAGGCCTCGATCATGGCCCGATAGGTTCGTTCAACCACAGCGGGATCCACGTCGAGCTTTTCGGCGTAACCACGCACGTTCGAGATAACCTGCTCGACCCGTGCTGGTGCGCGTACCGACTCGTCGTCGTCCTTGAGCGAGCCCGCCCTCCGGACCAGCCGTTCGCGCCGGGAGATCAGCCCGACCATCTGCTCATCGACCTCGTTGATGGCGATGCGGACGGCCTTCAGCTGTTCGGCCTGAACCGATCCGGGCTTCGGGCGCTCTGGCGTCTGGGGGTTTGGCATACGGCGAGACTACGCGAGGAGCCACTGAGCGCCACGGTTGATGACGCACCGGGAATGGACTACAGCGCGCAAGCGTTACATTTGCCGACAGAAACCGCAACAATCCGCGGACTCGCCGAGTCCGCAATCTTTCCAGAGGAGCACCGTGGATTACACACCCGCTGCCGGTACCATCACCATGTTCAGCACCACCTGGTGCGGCTACTGCCGCAGGCTCAAGTCGCAGCTCGACGCGCAGGGCATCGGCTACCAGGAGATCAACATCGAGGAAGTGGAAGGCACCGCGGAACTGGTCGCCTCGCTCAACGGCGGAAATCAGACCGTACCCACGGTCATCTTTCCGGACGGCAGCACGGCCACCAATCCGTCCGCGTCCGAGGTAAAGGCCCGCGTCGCCGCCTAGGCACCCTCGTGATTTCGCAGGACACGCCCCTTATCCGCTCGGATATGGGGCGTGTCCTGCTTTTTCAATGTCGATAAGCTGGAGTCGTTCCCCCACCCTCGAGGAAAAGGACTGTCTCAATGGCACACAGAGTCAAGGGCGTCGTCGTCATGGAAAAGGATGCGCCCGCAACCGTCGTCACCATCAGGGTCCCCGATCCGGGACCGGGTGAGGCACTTGTCGACATCCTGACCTGCGGCGTATGCCATACGGACCTCCACTACAAGCAGGGCGGAATCAGCGATGACTATCCCTTCCTGCTCGGCCATGAGGCAACGGGCGTCGTGAACGCCGTCGGGCCTGACGTGACCAACGTCCAGCCCGGCGACCGCGTCATTCTCAACTGGCGGGCTGTCTGCGGACAATGCCGTGCGTGCCTCCGCGGAGAGCCGCAGTACTGTTTCAACACCCACAATGCCACCCAGAAGATGACGCTTGAGGACGGCACGGAGCTCTCCCCCGCCCTCGGTATCGGAGCCTTCGCCGAGAAGACCCTCGTAGCGTCCGGGCAGTGCACCAAGGTGGATCCCGATGCAGATGCAGCCGCCGTCGGCCTTCTTGGTTGCGGGATCATGGCGGGCATTGGCGCAGCGATCAACACCGGAAATGTCCGGCGCGGAGACTCCGTGGCTGTCATCGGCTGCGGCGGTGTGGGCATAGCTGCCGTCGCCGGATCCAAGCTTGCCGGCGCAACCCGGATCATCGCGGTGGACATCGACAGCCGCAAACTGGAACTCGCCAAGGGCCTGGGCGCCACCGACCTGGTGAACTCCAAGGACACCGACCCGGTCGAGGAAATCCGCAGGCTCACCGACGGCAACGGAGCCAATGTGGTGATCGACGCCGTCGGCCGCCCGGAAACCTACACGCAGGCGTTTTATGCCCGTGACCTCGCGGGCACCGTGGTGCTCGTCGGCGTACCGACGCCGGACATGACGCTCGAACTCCCCCTGCTGGACGTGTTCGGCCGGGGAGGTGCACTGAAATCCTCGTGGTACGGCGATTGCCTTCCGTCACGCGACTTCCCGATGCTCGTGGATCATTACCGGCAGGGGAACCTGGACCTGGACGCTTTCGTCACCGAGCGCATTGCGCTGGACCAGGTTGAGGAAGCTTTCACCAAAATGCACGACGGCGTGGTGCTGCGTTCGGTGGTGGAGCTCTGATGGGCGCGCGTATCGACCACCTGGTCACCTCCGGTACATTCTCCCTGGACGGCGGCACGTGGGAGGTGGACAACAACGTCTGGATCATCGGCGACGACTCCGAATGTATTGTCATTGACGCCCCGCACGACGCTGACGCAATCGTGGATCAGATCAACGGGCGGCAGGTCCGCGCGATCCTGCTGACCCACGGCCACGACGATCACATTCGTGCTGTCGGTGACCTCTTTGACGCAGTACGCGCACCGATCCACCTTCACGCCGAGGACCGCATGCTCTGGGACGCGGTGTATCCGGATACCGTTCCGGGAGCCACCATTGCCGACGGCGACACCTTCAGCGTCGCCGGAGTCACCCTGCACGCCATCCACACCCCCGGTCACTCCCCCGGCTCGGTCTGTTTCTACCTGCCCGACGCCGGCACCCTGTTCAGCGGCGACACCCTGTTCCGGGACGGGCCGGGAGCAACCGGCCGGTCCTACAGCGATTTCCCCACGATCATCGAATCCATCCGTACCAAGCTGTTCAGCCTGCCCGCAGACACTGTGGTGAGAACCGGGCACGGCGACTCGACGAGCATCGGCGAGGAAGCGCCGAACCTCGAAGAGTGGATCGCACGCGGGCACTGACTACAGGCCTTCGAACACATCCGTGAGGAGCGGCGCACCGGGAGTCGCCGGTGGCCACGCGATCACCAGACTCTCCCGGCCGACCGTTCGCTCCCACTGGGTGTTCGAACGGTCCTGTTCGTAGATCACATGGCGTTGACTGCGATGCTCACTGAGTCCGGACACGATGCGGTGTGCAACCGCGGAGGTGTCAACCTCAATGCCGATCCGGCCATCGGGGACTCCGCGCAGGTGATAGACGCGGGTCGGGTCCCAGGGCTCGATTCCCGACGCCGCCCGGACCGCGTTCCAGCGACGGAACGTGGACTCGCGCAGTGCACCGTGAACAAGCCGCCTCGGTCCGGGACCGCCGGCAGGTGCCGTCGTCGTAGTTCAGCCACTCATGCCTGTCCGGCTCGCGACCGAGCGCTTTCCAGGCACGCCTGCATTCTTCCCGGCGAATGAGGCCCAGGTTTTCGCGGGTTGCCGGGAAGCCGGGAGCTATATCGCCGGCCGCGCCGTCTGTTGCATGGACCAGGATGAAGCCGAAATCAGGATCGTCGGCGTGAAGTGCCACCGTACCGGCGAGCCCATAGGCGTCGTCGTCCGGATGGGCGACAACCAGCATCAGGGTACGTCCAGGCGCGATCCGGTTGCCCATAGCTCAGGGTACGTCCGGTCAGCACCGGCGTCGACGGTTGGCCCGACGCCGGCGGCACCCAACCCGAGGGCTTCTACTGAACGTCCAGGACTGTCTTGAGCCAGCCTTCTTCCCTGCGGTCGAAGGTGCGGTAGGCGTCCACCGCATCTGGCACCTCTTCGTGTTGGGTGATGAACCGTGTCGGGTCGAATACGCCCGACGCAACGAGGTCAAGCAACGGCGGCGCAACGGATTTGTGGTTGCAGTTACCCATCCGGATGGTCAGGTTTTTGTTCATGGCCTGCCCGATGGGAAAGGAGGTCAGCTGCGGTGGATACACCCCGATGATGCCGATCCGGCCGTTCTTGGCCACCGTCTCGACAGCCCACTGCGCGGCTTGGCTGGGTGCATCGCCGGGCACCCAGTTCTCTCCCTGAACGTTGGTTTTTGGCGCAACCTGCCCGAGTTCCTGATCGAACTGTTCACGCTCTTCGCTATCCGGGGCAGCCGGACCGGACGACGGGCTCTGGGCGTCCACACCGACGGCGTCGATCACAGCATCGACGCCAGCTCCAAGGGTGGCCTCCTTCAGCGCCTCGACCGGATCTTCCCTGTTGAAGTCGATCACCTCGGCATTCTGCTCGAGCGCCTGCACCAGCCGGGTCTCGACGCCGTCGATGGCCCACACACGCGCCGCGCCCTGCCGGAAGGCCGAGGCGACAGCGAGCTGCCCGACGACGCCGGCACCGTACACGGCCACGGTGTCTCCCCGACGGATGCCCGCCAACTCGGCGCCGAACCAGGCGGTAGGGAAGATGTCGGAGAGCAGGATCGCCTGATCGTCGGAAACGTTGTCGGGAACCGGAATCAGCGTGTTACCTGCGAAGGGAACACGGGCGTACTCTGCCTGCAGGCCGTTCACCGGCCCGGTTGTCTGAGGTCCGCCGAAGAAGCAGGTGCCCGCCTGCGGTCCATTGGGGTTGGCGACGTCGCACTGGGCGGTGTGTCCCCGACGGCATTGCGGGCAAACCCCGCACGACATGGTTGAGCAGATGATCACGCGGTCGCCGGGACTGAATCCGCGAACTGCCTTGCCGGTTTCCTCCACCACCCCTACGGCTTCGTGGCCCAGAATGGTGCCCTCCTGCATGCCGGCCATGGTGCCGCGGACGAAGTGAAGATCCGTTCCGCAGATAGCGCTGCGGGTGATCCGGACGATTGCGTCGTTGGGATCCTGCACAGTCGGATCGGCGACCTCGTCCAGGCGGATATCGCCCTCTCCGTGCCAGATAACAGCTTTCATGGTGCTGCTCCTTCCATCCCGTGTGAAGTGGATAGCGGCGGGATGCCGCTCCCAGCCACGCTACGGCGATCGGCGGAGAGCCACAAGGGAAGCTGGCTTACTATCGGTCGTCATGCTCACTGAACCGAAGGCGACAGCGTCCTCGTAGGCGGTGACGACGGCGCCTGCCACCGCATCTACGGTGAGACCGGGGACGAGGTCTTCCGCCGCGCCCGCCGTTGACGGCTGCCACGGAAGTTCCAGCGCCGTATACGTCGCTTCGAGGACTGATCTGATCGACGCAGAGTCCTCCACCACGATCACCGAGGAAAAGAGCCATGCACCGGAGATAACGCGTTGAGCCGTGCCGACGAGTTTTACCGCGTGGGTGCCGTCCACCCCGTGCACGCTGAATTCGCCGGGGCAGTATTCCCCGGGGATCTGTCCCATCCGGGCATCGACGCCGACCCGCCGCAGCGACTCTGCAAGGATCTCGCCGAGCAGCCGAAACCGGGCCTGGGATCCGGCGACCGCATCGTGGTGAGGCTCGATGTGATCAACAATCAGGCACCCCTCGTGGTACGCAGCGGCCCTTCCCCCGGCCTTTCGCACGAGTGGGGCGAACCCGTGCGCCCGGGCGGCGTCCGACGCCGCCTCGAAACCGGGCAGGCGGGTGTCCCGCTGCCCGAACGCGACGGTGGGCTGGGGGCGGTAGAGCCGGAGCGTCGGCCCGAAACCCCCGGCGGCCGCTGCACGCAGAAGCGTCAGTCCGCGCTCCATGTCCGCTGCTGCACCGGACGACGCCTCGTGCAGGACCTGCAGGCGCCCTTCAGACCAGGGACGGGGAACCATCTGCCTCAGGCTCCTTAGCGGCCGCCGTCAATAGAGCGGCTTCGCTGCTCAACGCCGGGCGTTCCGTAGGGATAATCAGCAACATCCGGTGCACTGGCGGCTGACAGCTGTTCCACCTCGTCGCTGCTCAGCGTCAGGGCCGCTGCCCCGAGGTTGTCCGCAAGCTGCTCAGTGGTGCGCGCACCGAGAATGACCGACGTGACAGCGGGCTGCTGCGCAACCCAGGCCAGCGCCACCTGAGACGCGCTGACATTACGCGCCTCAGCGATACCGATGACGACGTCGATGACAGCCCACGTGCGCTCCTGCGCGTTGCGCTTCTTCCAGGCTTCCATGCCGCGGTCCGGGTTCTCGCCGAGACGGGTAGCGCCCTTGGGTGCGGTGTCCCGCTTGTACTTTCCGGTGAGCCAGCCCCCGCCCAGCGGTGACCACGGCAGTAAGCCCATACCGGCGTCGAGCGCTGCCGGCACAATCTCCGACTCGATCCCGCGCACCAGAAGACTGTACTGCGGCTGAAGGGTGACCGGCAGGTCCCAGCCGCGCGCCTTCGCAATGCCGACGGCCTTGGTCAGCTGCCAACCGGTGTAGTTCGAGAAGCCGTAGTAACTGATTTTGCCCGCGCTGACGGCGTCGTGTAGGAATCCGAGCGTCTCCTCCAGCGGAGTCAGCGGGTCCCAGGAGTGCATCTGGTACAGGTCGATGTGATCGACGTTGAGCCGCTTGAGCGAGGCATCGAGCGCCAGCCGAAGGTGCCGGCGGGAGAGACCCAGATCGTTGGGGCCCTTACCCATCGGGAACCGGCCCTTCGTCGCCAGGATCATGTCGGAAGCGGATGAGCTCTTCGCCAGCCAGCGCCCGATGATCTCCTCGGAAGCTCCGGCGGTGTAGACATCGGCGGTGTCGATGAGGTTGCCTCCGGCGGCGGCATAGTCATCGAGGATCGCGTGTGACGCTGCTTCATCGGCTTCGGCGCCGAACGTCATGGTGCCCAGCGCATAGGCCGAGACCGATGTTCCGCTGCTTCCGAGGTTCCTGTATTCCATCAACACTCCTGTATAGGTGATTGTGCGTGCACTGCGCTTCAGTCAGTGACAGTCACGCCGCGCCAGAACGCCACGTGATCCTTGATGTTCGCGGCGGCTTCCTTCGGCTCCGGGTAGGTCCACGCAGCATCGGGATTGCTTTGGCCGTCAACCTCGAGGCTGAAGTAGCTCGCCTCACCCTTCCAGGGACACGTGGTGTGCATGTCACTCGATCGGAGTAACTCCTGCTTCACGCTTTCCTTCGGAAAGTAGTGGTTCCCCTCGACCATTTCGGTGGAGTCAGACTCCGCAATGACCTGATTGTTCCAGACTGCCTTGGCCATGATGTCCTCAATCCTCTGAACGACTCAGCGCCGGCTGGCTGTGAGCGCGGTTACACAGTCTGCCAACGACGACGGTGCCCGCCGCATTCCCTTGCCCCACCCGTTGACTTGTCATGACACACCCCTTTTGCCGGGCCATAAGGGGTGTGTCAAATCAACGCGGGTCAGAGCTTGCGCAGGGTGAGGATCTGTTCACTCCGGCCGAATGGTCCGTCGAGGTCGTGCAGGACGGACGAGGTCAGCCCGATTCCATCCCGCCCGAAACTCACCCGGGTATCGAGACCGAGCCACTGGCCTGCGGGCGAGCGGTGAAGGTGTACCTGAAGATCGACATTTGGGAATGCCCAGCTGCCGGGTCCGGGAGGAACCCGCGTGGCGATACCGTTCGCGGTGTCGATGAGCCCGATCAGCCGGGCCGGGTCCGACGACGCTTCACCCTCCACGAGCGGGTGGGGCGTCCGTAGCCAGACCCTGCCCCGCCCCGGCCGGTGGCCTTCGACCTTGCGGACATCGATCGACTGGATATAACCTCCGGGCCACTCTGCAACGGCGTCGTGTTCCTCGCCCTCGTCAGGCCCCGGCATGGAGGCATCCTCAAGCGCCGCGACGGACGAGGTATCGCTCGTGGCCAACCGCCAGGCGCGGGCGCGGATCGCCGTCCGCCCGCCATGATTCATCTCCGCTTCCAGCAACTCGATGGTTTTCCCGGGTCGCACCATGCGGGTGGCCACCTCAACGGTCTCCAAGGGTATGAGGCCCAGAATCTCGTATGAGATGCGCGCCATCTGCAGCTCTGGACGCGGCTGGAACTGCTCAAGGCAATGCGCGAGCAGACCGGAGGCGGGCGCCATGTGCTGCTCGTGCGCGTTCCAGGCTCCCTGTGCATGAACCGTGGCCTCGAACCGGCCCCCGCCCGCCGGACGGTAATAGGAATCTGCCATGGTGTGAGTAAACACGCTCCTGAGGGAAAGGTTCAGTTAGGGCCGGACGCGTGCCCTGTTGACCGCGTCCGAGGCACGAATAAAGCCTAGATGACTGAACGCCTGTGGAAAGTTCCCTGCCAGCCGCCCGCTGATCGGGTCGTACTCTTCAGCATAAAGGCCGAGGTCATTCGCATAGCCGGTGAGCCGGTCAAGCAACGCCGTGGCATCTTGGGTGCGGCCGCTGTCGGCGTACTGCTCCACGAGCCAGAACGTGCAGATCAGGAACGGATATTCGTGGCCCTCCAGACCGTCGAGGCCTGATGCTGTCCGGTAGCGGTGCAGGAGACCATGCTCATCCTGCAACTGAGCCTCGATGCGCGCGACTGTGCCGAGCATCTTCGGGTCATCGCTGGCCACAAACCCCGTGTGGGGCAGTTGCAGCAGGGACGCGTCCACCTCATTGTTCGAATACGTCTGGGTGAAGGAGTTGAGCTCGGCGTTGAATCCGCGCTCCATTATTTCCTGGCGGAGCCGGTCCCGAAGGCCCTCCCACCGTTCCGCAGGCCCCTCCAGACCGTGCTCCCGCACAGCCCGGATTCCCTGATCGAAGGCCGCCCACATCATCACGCGCCCGTGAACGAAGAACTCAGCCTCCCCGCGCATCTCCCAGATGCCGTGGCCTTTCCGGCCAAGGTTCTGCTCACAGAACCGCAGGAGGTTCTTTTGCAGCCCCCATGAGTACTCGCCCTCGGCTGCCCCTGCGTCCCTCAGCGCGGCGAGGGCGAGCAGGACTTCCCCGACGACGTCGGCCTGGTACTGGCCCACAGCCCCATTACCGATTCGTACCGGCTTTGAATTCTCGTAGCCGGCCAGGTGGTCCAGCTCGCTTTCCGGAAGCTGGCGCTCGCCGGCGATGCCGTACATGATCTGGACCTGATCCGGATCGCCGGCCACCGCGCGCAGCAGCCAGTTGCGCCAGTGCAGCGCACCTTCGGTGAAGTCATGCGCAACGAGCGCCTCGATGGTCAAGGCGGCGTCCCGGAGCCAGGTGTAGCGGTAGTCCCAGTTGCGCGACCCGCCGAACTCCTCCGGCAGGGACGTGGTGGCCGCAGCCACGATGCCGCCGGTTCTGCCGTGGGTGAGGGCACGCAGCACCATCAGCGAGCGCAGTACGGCCTCGTCTTGCCGATCGTTGACCTCCACCCGGGAGGACCAATCTGTCCAATACGCGATCGTCGCTTCCAGAGCTCTGTCTGGGTCTGCTGCGGTAGGGAGGTCCCCGTGCGACTGGTGCCAGGTAAGCACCCAGCTTTCGGATTCGCCGGCTGCAAGCGGAAAGACGCCGCTCAGTCGATTGGAGACGGCGCCCTGATAGTCGTCCGCGTGGCCCTCGGCAGAGGCCTCGTGGCGGTCCTCCATGCCGGCTTGGGGCTCTTTCCGCCGGGACTCATGCGGATGCAGCAACGGACCCGTCAACAGCATCGCATCCGGCCCGGCCACCGACAGCAATCCGCAGGAGCCGACCTTTTCCAAATCAACCCGCCGCGTCCAGGGCTTCGCCCGTGCATAGTCGAATCGGATGCGCAGGTCGTGCTCCACCTCTACGGTGCCCTCGACACATTCCACCCGGCGCACCAGATCCGACTGTTCGTCGCCAGGCGGGAGGAAGTCGGTGACCACCATCTTTCCTGTAGGGGTGCTCCAGATGGTCTCAAGCACAAAGGTGCGCGGCAGATATCGCCGGGAAATCACCTCGCCGTCAGAGGCGGAAACCTTCCACCTGCCGTCTTCCGGCGACCCAAGCAGGGCCGCGAATACCGAGGGGGAATCGAACCGCGGAAAACACAGCCAGTCGATACTGCCGTTCCGGGATACCAGCGGCCCTGTACCCAGATCGGACAGGAGGGCGTAGTCCTCCAGTGGCGTGGACGTGTGCTTCGCGGGCTCATCTGTCATGGCCCCATTCAATCAGCAAGGTTCTTACCGTGCAGGAGCCCAGTGGGAATGCCGAGGCTGACCGGTTCGGGCCGAACGCAACAACCGGATGGGGCTGGCGCATCTTCGCTCGGCAGTGACAATCCTTGCGTGTTTCCGGCTGGCACATCACAGCTGCCGCCGAGGTCTGTACTGCATACCCCCGTTTCGGGGAGCTCGAGGTGAACTGTGGCAGCGGCGTCGTCATCGCCTGCAATGGCGGCAACGACCGACCGGACCTGCTCGTATCCGGTGGCCAGCAAGAAAGTGGGCGCGCGGCCGTAGCTCTTCATGCCGACGAGATAGAAGTCCTTGTCCGGATGCGCCAGGACAGCTGCCCCGTGTGCCGGGACGGTCCCGCAGGAGTGAAATTCAGGGTCGATCAGCGGCCCCAGTCCGCGCGGCGCTTCGACAGCGGGGTCGAGCTCCAGCCGCAGTTCGCGGAGCATCCGCAGATCCGGACGGAAACCTGTCGCCGGAACGAGCACGTCTACGTCGACTGCACGGGCGCCCTCCGGACTCGAGGCATGGACGGTGAGGGCGCCGTCGCCGGCCTCCAGTTCAGTGATGGTGAAGGAGGTCAGTAGCTCTACGACCCCGTCCTGCACCAGCGAGCGCAGCCGGCTTCCCAGCGCTCCGCGGGCGGGCAGCCCGTCGAGATCCCCGCCGCCGTAGAGTCGCTGGGCCGATCCGGGACCACGCACGGCCCACATCAACCGCGTTCCTGGTTCCGCTTTGGCAACCTGTCCGAGACTCAGCAGGGTGTTGGCGGCAGAGTGACCTGCACCGACGACCATCACGCGCTTGCCGGCGAACCGTGGGCGGTCCTTGCCTGCGGCGTCGGGAAGGGGTTCTGTGATGAAGGACCGTGCAGCGCCTTCGCCCGGAGCGGGCAGCCCGGCTTGCCCCAGCGGATTGGGCTGGCTCCAGGTTCCGGATCCATCGAGAACTGCTCTCACGAGGTGATCCTCTAGTCCTCGCGGGCCGAGCACACGGATGAGGAAGGGCTGATTCTCGCGATGCCGGGTCCGCGTCTTGTCCATGCCCTGCCGCGTGACTGCGAGCACCTCGGTGTTGAGGTGTAGGGCTGCTGCGATGTCGGGTAGCGCCGCGAGCGGCTCAAGGTAGGACTCCACCAGTTCGCTCCCGAAGGGAAGCGCAGAGCCACGCGGCTCCTGCCAGCCGGTGCGCTCCAGAAGGCGGCGGGCGGCGTCGTCGATGTTGTACTGCCAGGGAGAGAACAGCCGGATGTGGCCCCACTGGCGAATTGCAGCCCCTACGGCGTCGCCCTTCTCGAGAATCAACGGTGTCAGGCCCCGTTCGAGGAGGTGGGCGGCGGCGGCAAGGCCGATCGGGCCGGCTCCGATGATGGCGACGGGCAGGTGGTGCTGTTTCGACATCGCTGTTCCTTCCGATCCGCAGTCTGCGAAGCTTTCAACATTGAAATTCATCGATATGAGTATCTGAACTGTATCGACGAATGTCAATATTTAAGATCAGCACGACCATGAGTGCATACATGCGCACCTAAGCACTATATTGAGAATTGTGCTGACAGTTCTTCGCGTTGCTGCGTACCGCAAGCTCTTCTCCGCGCAGGTGATTGCGCTCCTTGGTACAGGCCTGCTCACCGTGGCGCTTGGCCTCCTCGCTTTCGATCTTGCGGCGGGTCGGGCAGGAGCAGTCCTCGGTACCGCCCTCACCATCAAAATGCTGGCCTACGTCTTCGTGGCGCCACTCATGGCCGCGCTTGTCGAGCACCTTCCCAGGAAAGCCGTCCTGATAGTGGCCGACCTTGTCCGCGCGGCCGTTGCCCTGATGCTGCCGTTCGTGGATCAGGTGTGGCAGGTCTACGTTCTGGTCTTCGTGCTGCAGTCGGCCTCTGCTACCTTCACGCCGGCGTTCCAGTCCGTGATTCCCGTGATTCTGACGCGCGAGCGCGACTACACGAAGGCGCTGTCCCTCTCGCGGCTGGCATACGATCTGGAGTCGCTCCTGAGCCCAGTTCTCGCAGCCGCACTGCTGGTGGTCATGAGCTATTCCAGTCTCTTCGCCGGAACCGTCGTTGGATTCCTGATTTCTGCCCTGCTCGTAGGAACCACCCGGTTGCCCGCTCCCCCGCCGGCCGCCCGGGGCGGCTCCCTCCTGCATCGCACCACTCTGGGGTCCCGGATCTTTCTGCGGGTACCGTCTCTTCGCGGACTCCTCGCACTGAACCTGGTGGTTGCGTGCGGTACGGCGCTCGTCCTGGTGAATACCGTCGTGTACGTCCGCGACCTCTATGGGGGAACCAACGCCGAGGTGGCAATCGCCCTCGCCTGCTACGGCGCCGGATCGATGGCGGTGGCACTGACGACGCCGGCACTTCTGGAGCGCTTTCCGGACCGGGCTTTCATGGTGAGTGGAAGCGTAGTGATCGCAGCGGGCGTGGGGGCGGCCGGCGTCGTCGCTCTACTGCAGCCGGCGTGGGTGCTGATGCTCTTGCTGTGGGGGCTGCTGGGCGCAGGTACATCGATGATCAACACACCGTCCGCGAGGCTGCTGCGCCGGGCGGCCACCGATTCAACCCGGTCCTACCTGTTCACCGCGCAGTTCTCCCTCTCGCACGCCTGCTTCATACTCAGCTACCCGATTGCAGGATGGGTTGGCGCCACCGCCGGACAGCCGGCGGCGGCATTCATCCTCGCAGCTCTCGCTACACTGGGCGCAGTGGCAGCATTACGTCTCTGGACGACCGAGCCTCCGGCTTCCGGGGCGGACGTCCCACCTGTCGACAAGGAGTGGACTGTTGAGCGAAGAACCGGTCGGCTCGCGGCCCAGCCTGAATCATCCGAACGATCCTGATGAAGCACGGCTCGACGTCGGCGCAGCCCTATTCAGGATGCTCGCCGACCCTACCCGGCTGCACATTCTGTGGGTGCTCTCCGAGGAATCCGGCGACGTCAGTTCCCTGGTGGAGCGCACGGAAGCACCCCGCACATCAGTCAGCCAACATCTTGCCAAGCTCCGTTTCTCCGGGTTGGTGACCACACGGAAAAGCGGCCGCAATGTCATCTACAGCATCGCGGACGGGCACCTCGCGCGGCTCGTGCGGGAGGGCCTGAACCACGCCGACCACCGGGTTACCGGTGAGCCCGCCCACGACTGAGAAGACCAGTTGAGGCTCGACAGCGGCACGGAACCGACAACCCCCTGACCCGCCTCCCGTCTCAGGTACCGCAGAAGGTCCGGTAGGAGCCGAAGTCGTCGGGCGCTCCAGCGGCGTAGCGCTCGAAGCCGTCGCGCTCCTCAAACGGCGCCGTAACAGCAGCGAGAAGGTTCCGTAGCGGTTCCACGTCGTCTTCGCCGGCAGCAGCAAGCGCTTCTTCCACCAGGTGGTTCCGCGGGATGTACACCGGGTTGACCCTGTCCATTGCCTCCGGTGACGGGTTCAAGGCGAGCCACTCCGCCAGCCAGGCGTCGAAACGTTCCGGGTCGGCGAAGTAGCTGCGGCAACTTTCAGCGTTCCCGCGGGCGGCCGTGCTCAGCCTACGTAGGAAGGAGGTGTAGTCCACCTGACCTTCCTCCAGTAGCGTCAGAAGCTTGCCTGCCATGTCGGCGGCATCGACGTCGTCCGCCAGGCCCAGCTTGGTCCTCATACCTGCGGCCCAGGCACCGCTGTAGGAAGCCGGGAATTCTGCCAGCGCTTGCTCTGCCAGCTTCACGGCGTCGTCCTGGTTTTCATCAAGCAGGGGCAGCAGTGTCTCGGCGAAACGGGTGAGGTTCCAGTGTGCGGCGGCCGGCTGGTTCGCGTAGGCATAGCGGCCCATGGTGTCGATCGAGCTGTAGACCGCGGAAGGGTTGAAGGTGTCCAGGAAGGCGCAGGGACCGTAGTCGATGGTTTCACCGGAGATTGTCATGTTGTCCGTGTTCATGACGCCGTGGACGAAACCCACGAGCATCCACTGCGCAACAAGCTCTGCCTGGGCCCTGATGACCGATTCAAGCAAGGCGAGGTAAGGGCTCGATGCCTGCGCTGCCGCGGGATAGTGGCGGGTGATGGCGTAATCCGCCACGCGGCGCAGCAGCTCTATGTCACCGGTTGCGCGGGCGTACTGGAAGGTACCGACGCGCAGGTGGCTGGCGGCAACCCTCGTCAGCAGGGCGCCCGGCAGCAGCTCCTCGCGCTGCACGGGACGTCCCGTGGCAACGACGGCGAGCGAACGTGTGGTCGGAATGCGAAGCGCGTTCATTGCTTCGCTGAGAATGTACTCACGCAGCATGGGGCCGATTGCGGCGAGTCCGTCGCCGCCCCTCGCGAACGGTGTGCGGCCGGAGCCCTTGAGATGGATGTCCCGGAGTGCGCCGTCAGGGTCTGCGACCTCGCCGAGCAACAGCGCGCGTCCATCGCCGAGACGGGGGCTGTACCCGCCGAACTGGTGGCCGGCGTAGGCCTGCGCAACCGGGGTTGCGCCTTCGGGCACACGTGCGCCGGTCAGGAGACGGACGCCGTCGGGAGCGCGGAGGAAGGCAGGGTCCAGACCAAGGTCGGCTGCGAGCTGCTCGTTGAGCACCAGCAGGTGCGGTTCGGCCGGCTCTGCTGCTTGCCAGGGCATGCCCATTTCCGGCAGATGGCGGGCGAAGTGGTTGTCGAGGGTGATGGTCGGCGCCGTTGAAACACTCACCCTTATGACAACATGCTCGGCGGTCGGGTTGTTCCCTTCAGACGGCTCCTTTTCGTTATCGCTTTCCCTGAGGGCCGGGCGTATGTTGGAGATATGTCGGCAATGGGCCGTCCGCCCGGCGCCGTAGTTATGCGGTACCGGAAAGGAGCCGGAGATGTTTAGCTTCCGACGAAAGGGCGCCGCCTTCGAGCGCAAGAAGGCCGCCGCTGCGTCTGCCCATCAAAAGGACTTCCGCGAGGGCTACGTCCACATCCATGGGAGTGAGGAAAAGGCCAACGACCTGGCGATGAGGGCGTATGGCGACAAGGACGGTGACGGCAAACCGGACGTTCCGTTCATGCCCTTCCCCGGATGACGGGCGTCCCAGGGCGTCAACTACGTGGGTGTCTCAGCGTTCAAGGGTGTCGGTCAGCAAGCGTGCCACTCGCGCGGGCGAGCCCACGACGACGGAGTTCGCCGGTACGTCCTTCGTCACCACCGATGCCGCAGCCACAACCGCGTTGTCGCCGATCGTTACGCCCGGCAGGATCGTGGCGTTGGATCCGATCCAGACATTGCGGCCGATCACGACAGCGGCGGGGTGCATGTCCGCGCGACGGCTCGGCGCCAGGTCGTGATTGAGCGTCGCGATCACCGTGTTGTGTCCGATCAGGCAGTCGTCCCCAATAGTCACGCCGCCCTGATCCTGGAATTTGCACCCGGAATTGATGAAAATCCGCTCACCAAGGGTGATGTTCCTGCCGAAATCGGTGTAGAAGGGCGGGAAGACTGTGACCGATTCAGCAACCGGCTTGCCCGTCAGCTGAGCTAACAACTCGCGCACCCGCGCAGGTTCCTGATATCCACTGTTCAGCTCGCCGGTGATACGGAGCGCCTGTTGGCTGGTCCGATGCATCGCCTCATGCAGTGGGGAGTCCCCTGTGATGGTGTGGCCTGCGTTCAGCGCGTCAAGTAGTTCGTTGAGTCCCATGGTGTCCTTTCGTTCTGATGTCGGTTCCGAGGTAGCCGAGGAACCGGCCGTCTGATGACAACTCTTCATGACAGGATGCCTTCATGGGGAATACGTCGAAAGTTCTCGTCACTACAGCGGTCATTTCTGCCGTGCTGATCGCCTTCGCGGTCTGGGTCCTATCCGGCATAACGGTTCTGGATGCATTCGGGGTGGTGGCGATATCGTTGCTGATCTCTCTTGCCCTGCGCCATCTCAGGGAGAAACACGTGAAGCTCAGGGCTGACGATGAAGGTCAGCGCCATCATCGCGGACGCGGTGGTGGCGGGCTGATGTGACAGTACACCCGGTGCATGTGAACCCGAGGACGCGGACCTGCCCTGGGCGCCGCCGTCGCGCGGCTGGTTACGCTGGGTGTATGGCGACAGTTCTTCTTGTGCGGCACGGCCGCACCACAGCAAATGCTTCAGGTCTTCTGGCCGGTAGAGCCGAAGGCGTCAGTCTGGACCAGATCGGCCGGGAGCAGGCGGCCCTGACCGCTGACCGGCTTGCAGCCGTCCCGGTCGTCGGAGTCGTGTCGAGCCCCCTCGAGCGGTGTCAGCAGACCGCCCAGTTCATCCTCGATCGCCAGACCGGCGCCTCGCGCACACCCATCGATATGAATCTCGATGCCTGTCTGACTGAATGCGATTACGGCCAGTGGCAGGGCCGGACGCTCAGCGATCTCGCGACCGAAGACCTGTGGTCGACGGTGCAGTCGCAACCGTCCGCCGTCACTTTTCCCGGCGGCGAATCCATGGCCGCGATGCAGGCCCGGTCGGTGGCAGCGGTTCGACGCCACGATGCATCCTTTGAATCTATCCACGGGCCGGGAGCAGTGTGGGTGGCGGTGAGTCATGGTGACATCATCAAGTCGATCCTCGCCGACGCGCTCGGCATGCACCTCGACCTGTTCCAGCGCATCAACGTTGGCCCGGCCTCCGTATCGATCGTGAGTTACGGCACCAGCCGGCCGACCGTGTACGCAACCAATACCGACGCTGGGGATCTGTCGTGGCTGACCAACGCTGCCAGTTCCGAGGATGCGCCTGTGGGCGGTGGCGCAGGACACACGGCACCATCAGCTCGATGAGCCTAAAATAGCAACATGCCCACAACTGTTCATGAGTTTGTCTGGCCTGACCGCGTCGTCGTCGGCACCATCGGCCTTCCGGGGGCCCGCACATTTTACCTGCAGGTACGTGCAGGAAAGCAGATCGTCAGCATCGCCCTCGAGAAGCAGCAGTCGGCGCAGCTCGCCGAAAAGATCGACGAGATCCTCGATCAGCTCATCAGCGTCGAAGGCAATCCCTTCAGCGTGCCCAGGAGCACTCCCATCGAACTTGTCGACAATGACCAGCTTGAGGGGGTCGAGGAACAGTTCCGCACCGGTGTCATGAGCCTGGGGTGGGACCCGACGACGGCGCAGATCGTCGTCGAGGCGTACCCGCTCAGCGATGCGGAGACTGAGGACGAAGCCTTCCCCGATGACGACGACGCGTCCGAAGTGCTGCGGGTCAGCATGCCGGTCGGTACCGCCCGCGCTTTCGCCAAGCGCACCCGCGAGATCGTGGGCGCCGGGCGTCCGATCTGTGTGATTTGCGGTCAGCCCATCGACGCGGATGGGCACACCTGCGCCCTGCCCGAAGCCTGATGCCGACGCCGGACCTGCTGACCGCCGAGCTGACGCTCACCGGCCGCATCACGACGGCGTCGAACGCCACCTTCCTGGGCAGCATCGCCGGCGCGGCAATCATCTACAAGCCAATAGCAGGCGAGCGTCCGCTCTGGGATTTCCCCGACGGCGCCCTTGCCCACCGGGAGATGGCCGCCTACCTGGTCTCGGAGGCTTTGGGCTGGAATGTCGTGCCTCGCACCTGGCTGCGCGATGGTCCACTGGGTGAGGGAATGGTGCAGCTCTGGCAAGAGACGGACATAGCCCAGAACGCCGTGAATCTGGTCGCGACGGGCGATGTGCCGGAGACCGGCTGGAAGCAGGTCCTCGAAGGTCAGGACGAGAACGGCCTGGTGGTCGCTCTCATCCACGAGGACTCCCCCGGGCTGAGACGTATGGCGGTGTTCGACGTGCTGGTCAACAACGCCGACCGCAAGGGCGACCATATCCTTGCGATGGAGGACGGGCATCGGCACGGCGTGGACCATGGGCTTACCTTCCACAGCGACCACAAGCTGCGCACAGTGCTGTGGGGATGGTTGGGAGACCCCCTGACCGGCGAGGAGCTCGACGGTGTCGATCGCGTCAGCGAAGCCCTGCACGGCGAGCTGGGTCGAGATCTGGCTGATCTGCTGTCTGCGGACGAAATCGCTGCGCTCGCCGCACGTTGCACCCGGTTGCGCTCGTCCGGGCGGTTCCCAGCTCCGAGCGGTGAGATGCCCGCCGTGCCCTGGCCGTTGTTCTAGTAGAGCCGTTGTCATCGGCGTCTACCGTAGCTTTCAGCGCCCCTTCATTGCAGAATGAGGGCCATGACGACCTACACCAGTACGAAGGAATTCGAGGGCGCAACCTTCGTCAGGGCAAGTTTCAAAGGCGCCACCCTGCGATTCTCCGATGTCAGCGGTGTGTCGATGCGCGGCGTCGACGTGGACGGACTCGACATCGACAGCCACGACCTGTTCTTCGGCAGCCTTTTCGTCAACGGTGTCGACGTGGTGCCGCTCGTGGATGCCGAGCTCAACCGGCAGTTCCCGGGCCGTGAACTGCAGAAGGCGCAGACGCCCGAAGGCCTGCGGGAGGGGTGGCTCGCGGTGCAGTCCGCCTGGCAGGAGACTGTGCAGGGCACGCCGCCGGCCCTGGTGAACACGCAGGTAGCGGAGGAATGGTCTTTGTCACAAACCCTGCGGCACCTCATCCTGGCGACCGACGCTTGGCTCGGCGGCGGGATCCTGCGGAAGGAGCAGCCGTTCCACGAGATCGGACTGATCTTCACCGGTGCAGGCGAGATGGGTTTCGACATGTCGATCTTCCGCGTGGAACCGCCGCCGTACGAGGAGATCCTCACTGTTCGGGCAGAGCGGCAACGGCAGGTCACCGATTTCCTGGCCACGGCAACGGCAGATCTTCTCGCGGAGGAACGCGAGAACCCATGGGGCGGGGGTGACTGGCATCCCAGCGTCGGCGACTGCGTTCGCGTGATCCTCGAGGAGGAGTGGGCACACCTCCGCTACATCAGACGGGATCTTGCTCGTATTGGTTAGGGCCAGGGGCAACCAGTCAGCGCCGGGTCCGCTCGGGAACTCGTTAGCATGGCGTCATGGCCTCAGTCAGGAATGTCCGAACAGAACCGCTGTTAGGAAGCATCGTCCTGATGCTTATTGTCGGCTACTTCTCGCAGACGTCTCCGTCCGCGTGGGTGGCTCTCCTGATAACACTGGTCTCCGTGGCGTTCGGCATACAGATCGCCATTGCTGTCCGCAGGAACTCATCCGAGCAGATCCAGGGTGCTAAACCTGCACCTCAGCGGCGGACCGTGATGACACTGGCATCAGTGGTCGGTGTGGTTGCGGTGACCCTGTTCGCGTACGCGTCGTACACATTGCTCGTATTTGCGCATTACTTCTCACTGGCTGCCATCGGTGTGGCGCTCTGCAGCGTAATCGTTGCTTTGGTTTCGATTCGAACCGCCAATCGTTCACCCTCGCAGAACTGATGGCAGGCATCCTGCTGCCAAACCTTCCAGCCGCGGTGGGGTCCTCACCGGACAAATCCCGACGACGGTTTTCCCAGTTGCATGCTGAGGACTGTTCGGACGGGAACACTTCCGCCGTGATCATCGGCGACGCGTCGCATCCCGAGCTTCTCAGCAACTCGCTCAGAAGCCCTGTTGTCGGGATGCATGATGGCCACAAGCTCAGTTGCGCCTAGATGTTCTCGGGCAAAGTCGCGACAAGCCGTGGCAGCTTCTGTCGCCAAGCCACTGCGCTGCACATCGGAACGCACGTGGTAGCCGACCTCAAGCTTCTGGGAGCCGTTCACCCTCTGCCATGTCAGACCGCAATCCCCTATGAAGTTGTCATCATGTGTTTCGATAACCCACAACCCGAACCCATCTTCGGCGTAGTTCTTCTGATTCCACTCAATCCATCCCAACGCCTCCTCGCGGGACCTAGTCATCTCACGAAACCGCAAACGGTCGGTCGGCTGGGGCGCTGGCATAAGACCAAGGTATTTCAACGGACCAACTCCCACCCAGAAACCGATTCATCCCGGCGCAGGTCAAGGATCGATCAACGCAACGAACCCATGCCTCATCAGAAACTCAGTACTGTCGCCGCCCGTGATGTACGTTAGGCCCGCCCGCGAGAATGCACGTTGAGCCGCCGCAAGTGCGCCATTCTGAGTTGCCACTCGCGACAACTCGTTGCGACCATTAGCCAGCGTTCGTCACCGAAATGGACCTCCACCGGCCAGATAAAATCGGCCGGACCTTACGGAGCAGATCTAGAAGTCCCAGTCCTCGTCTTCGGTGTTGACTGCCTTGCCGATGACGTAGGACGATCCCGACCCGGAGAAGAAGTCGTGGTTCTCATCCGCGTTCGGTGACAGCGCCGAAAGGATCGCCGGGTTTACGTCCGTGACCGAGGACGGGAACATCGCCTCGTAGCCCAGGTTCATCAGTGCCTTGTTGGCGTTGTAGTGCAGGAACTTCTTGACGTCCTCAGCCAGGCCAACGCCGTCGTACAGGTCATGCGTGTACTGAACTTCGTTCTCGTACAGCTCGAAGAGCAGCTCGAACGTGTAGTCCTTGATCTCCTGGCGCTTCTCCTCGGAAACCTTTTCCAGGCCCTTCTGGAATTTGTACCCGATGTAGTACCCGTGAACGGCCTCATCGCGGATGATCAGGCGGATCAGGTCGGCCGTGTTCGTGAGCTTGGCTCGCGATGACCAGTACATGGGCAGGTAGAAGCCCGAGTAGAACAGGAAGCTTTCCAGCAGAGTGGAGGCCACCTTGCGCTTCAGGGGGTCATCGCCCTGGTAGTAATCCATGACGATGCTGGCCTTCTTCTGAAGGTTGACGTTCTCGGTGGACCACCGGAATGCCTCGTCAATCTCCTTCGTGGACGCCAGAGTGGAGAAGATGGAGGAGTAGCTTTTGGCGTGCACCGATTCCATGAACGCGATGTTCGTGTACACGGCTTCTTCGTGCGGAGTAATCGCATCGGGGATCAGCGATACGGCGCCAACGGTGCCCTGAATGGTATCCAGGAGCGTCAGGCCGGTGAACACGCGCATGGTGAGCTGCTGCTCCACCGGCGTCAACGTGTTCCACGACTGGACGTCGTTGGACAGCGGCACCTTCTCGGGCAGCCAGAAGTTATTGACCAGACGGTTCCAGACATCGACGTCTTTGTCGTCCTGGATACGGTTCCAGTTGATCGCCTCAACGTGCGACAGCAACTTAACCTTCTCGGTCATCGTGACCCCTTGTCCCATTCGCTTGAACTGCCCGGAAGGGCAGTGAACTTCTTCTAATGAATGTACGACGACGGCGGGCCGGCTTTCTGCACGCCAGCCCACCGACGTCGTCGTTGGCTTTAGTTGCCTCTAGCCACTAAAGCATGCAGCTAACGCAACCCTCTACCTCAGTGCCCTCCAGCGCCAGCTGGCGGAGACGGATGTAGTAGACAGTCTTGATGCCCTTCTTCCAGGCATAGATCTGCGCCTTATTGATGTCACGCGTGGTGGCAGTGTCCTTGAAGAACAATGTCAGCGACAGGCCCTGGTCCACGTGCTGCGTCGCAGCGGCGTAGGTGTCGATGACCTTCTCGTAGCCGATCTCATACGCGTCCTGGTAGTACTCCAGGTTGTCGTTCGTCAGGTACGGCGCCGGGTAGTACACGCGTCCCAGCTTGCCCTCCTTGCGGATCTCAACCTTCGACGCCACAGGGTGGATGGACGAGGTCGAGTTGTTGATGTAGCTGATCGAGCCGGTCGGCGGCACAGCCTGCAGGTTCTGGTTGTAGATGCCGTGCTCCATGACCGAGGCCTTCAGCGCACGCCAATCTTCCTGCGTGGGGATATGCACCTTGGCAAACAGTTCCCTGACCCGCGCGGTCTGTGGGACCCATTCCTGATCGGTGTACTTGTCGAAGAACTCTCCGGACGCGTACTTGGACTTCTCGAAACCGCCGAAGGTCTGTCCGGTCTCAATCGCCAGCAGGTTCGAGGCCCGCACAGCATGGTAGACAACCGAGTAGAAGTAGATGTTGGTGAAGTCCAGGCCTTCTTCAGAACCGTAGTGCACCCGCTCCCGCGCCAGATAGCCGTGAAGGTTCATCTGCCCAAGCCCGATGGCGTGGGAGGAGTCATTCCCCCTGGCAATCGAGGGAACGGAGGTGATGTTGGACATGTCCGAGACGGCCGAGAGAGCACGGATGGACGTCTCGATGGTGTTGCCGAAATCAGGGGAATCCATCGTCTTTGCGATGTTCAACGAACCCAGGTTGCAGGAGATGTCCTTGCCGGTGTCAGCGTAGGAGAGGTCATCGTTGTACGTGGTGGGCTGTGAAACCTGCAGGATTTCCGAGCACAGGTTGGACATGATGATCTTGCCGTCGATCGGGTTTGCCCGGTTCACGGTGTCCTCGAACATGATGTAGGGGTAGCCGGACTCGAACTGGATCTCCGCGAGGGTCTGGAAGAACTCGCGGGCCTTGATCTTGGTCTTCTTGATCCGCGAGTCGTCTACCATCTCATAGTACTTCTCAGTGACCGAGACGTCGGAGAACGGCATACCGTACACGCGCTCGACATCGTAGGGCGAGAACAGGTACATGTCCTCATCCTTCTTCGCCAGCTCGAAAGTGATGTCCGGGACAACGACGCCCAACGAGAGGGTCTTGATGCGGATCTTCTCGTCAGCGTTCTCACGCTTGGTGTCGAGGAAACGGTTGATGTCCGGGTGGTGCGCGTGCAGGTACACGGCGCCGGCGCCCTGGCGTGCGCCCAGCTGGTTGGCGTAGGAGAAGCTGTCTTCGAGAAGCTTCATCACAGGAATAACGCCGGAGGACTGGTTCTCGATCTGCTTGATCGGCGCGCCGACCTCACGGATGTTGGTGAGCGCGAAAGCGACGCCGCCGCCGCGCTTGGACAGCTGGAGCGCCGAGTTGATGGAGCGGCCGATGGACTCCATGTTGTCTTCGATGCGGAGCAGGAAGCAGGACACCAGCTCACCGCGCTGCCGCTTGCCGGCGTTGAGGAAGGTCGGTGTTGCCGGCTGGAACCTGCCCTCGATGATTTCGTCCACCATGCGGTTAGCGAGGTCCTCGTTGCCCCTCGCAAGATGCATGGCAACCATGCAGACGCGATCCTCGTACCGCTCCAGGTAGCGCTTGCCGTCGAAGGTCTTCAGCGTGTACGAGGTGTAGAACTTGAACGCGCCGAGGAAGGTCTCAAACCGGAACTTCTTCTCGTAGGCCCGCTTGTACAGGTCGCGGATGAAGTTCATTGTGTACTGGTCGAGGGTTTCCCGCTCGTAGTACTCATTCTTCACGAGGTAGTCGAGCTTCTCCTCGAGGTCATGGAAGAAGACGGTGTTGTTGTTGACGTGCTGCAGGAAGTACTGGTGCGCAGCTTCCCGGTCAGCCTCGAACTGGATCTCGCCGTTTGGGCCGTACAGGTTGAGCATGGCATTGAGCTCGTGGTAGCCCAGGCCCTTGAACCGCTCGGCAAGTGCGGGGGCTTCTGTCTCAGCGACTGTCATGTCCAAAACTCTTCCAATCCTTGGGATACCCGGTCAACGTCCTCCGACGTGCCCATAAGTTCAAATCGATATAAAACGGGAACACCGCACTTTGCTGCGACGATATCCGCGGCAAGGCAGTAGGTGTCCCCGAAGTTGGTGTTGCCGGCGCCGATAACGCCGCGAAGCAGCAGGCGGTTGTCCTCGACATTGAGAAACTTGATTACCTGCCGGGGTACGGCGCCCTGACCGCCGATTCCGCCGTAGGTGGGAAGGACCAGCACGAAGGGGTTGAGGGCGTGCAGCGTGTCGTCTTTGGTGAGGAGCGGAATGCGCGCCGAACGAACTGGCAACTTGCTGACGAACCGGTGGGTATTGTCCGACGCCGATGAAAAATAGATAAGCGACGCGTCCGTTTTCAACGGCTCCCCAACTGCCCGTCCGCGGGCACTTCGACTGATGGTTGGTGTTGTCATATCGACTACATCCGCCCCTCGCGAGTGGGTAAAACGAGAAGTAGACCTAGGCTACGGAACTGACCGACCCCAAGGCGAGTTCATTGATCTTGTCCGGACGGAACCCGGACCAGTGGTCCTTCTCCGTGATGACAACGGGCGCCTGCATGTAACCGAGCGAACGGACCCGCTCGAGGGCCGCCGGATCCTGGGAGATGTCAACGCTCTGGTAAGCGATGCCCTTCTTATCCAGGGCCCGATACGTTGCGTTGCACTGTACGCATGCTGGCTTGGTGTAAACCGTGACGGTCATGTCCCTGACTCCCCTTGTGAAGTGCTGTTATTCGGCCACTGTTGGTGGGCTTCATGCCGCTCTTCGGACCGCCGAACGGTCGATGCGGAACGTGCCACGCCAGCAGGTAATTCGATATCTAGATACTACATCTAGTGCAACGCAGTAGCGCCGACCCCAAGATGATGTATTACAAGTATGTCATTTGCCGCCCGATTAGTCCACAGGAAATCCACATGCGGCAGCCGTCCGAAATGGCTCAAACGCGCCGTTTCGACTGCCTTGGTCCACAGGCTGTGGAGCGCTGTCCACACAGGGAAAGTCGCGCGCGTGTCGTGTCGTCTCGGCGTGTCGGCTGACCGTGAGAAGATGACGACGTGGTCAACCCCGTTCATCTGCGAACGCTGCTGGAGGTCATCCGGCACGGCTCCTTTGCGTCCGCCGCCATTCGGCTCGGCTACACAGCCTCGGCAGTGTCGCAGCAGATGTCGGCTTTGGAGCGGGATACAGGCATCACACTGTTTACGCGGTCCGCGCGAAGCGCGGTTCCCACGGAAGCCGCCGTCGTCATGGCACGCCACGCCACCAAGGTGCTGACCGACATCGACACCCTCATGGCCTCCACCGCCAAGGCCGGAGCCGCGGTGACGCAGGAACTGCGGCTCGGCATCTTCCCCAGTCTTGCCACCTTTGCACTCCCCCGCCTCATCCGCACTCCCCAGTGGAAACAGCTGGGCATCAACCTGAAGGTCTTCGTCGGCGAGCCGTCGCAGACCATTCATGGCCTACGGAACGGTGGTGAACTCGATCTCGCCCTGGTATTCCAGGTGGGGCAGGGAGGGTTGGCCTGGCCGTCGTCGGTGAGCCGGCAGTGGATCGGCGATGACAATTTCCGAGTGGTCTTACCGGCGGCCTGGGGAATCGCGGAAGGGTCCGCCGTGTCCGCGGGGCAGTTGGCGGACATGCCCTGGATCATGCACCACCCCGGGACCTTGGATGCAACGGTCATTGAGAGGTTGTTTGCCAGCTGCAACCTGCACCCGCACATCGCGGCCTACTGCGATGACTTCAATGCCAGCCTGGCCATGGCCGCGGCCGGTATGGGCGCTGCACTGGTTCCCGAACTGGCGATGCTTCGCGCGCCGGAGGGAATCGTCGCTCTCGATGTTCCCGAGATCCGCCTCGCCCGCAGCATCTTTGCGCTGCAGATCGCCGGGAAGCAGACCACGCAGGTGCGCCTCTTCATGGACCAGCTTGCCGACGTCCTGAAGGA
The DNA here is from genome assembly GCF_016907495.1 of Arthrobacter tumbae. NCBI lineage: Bacteria > Bacillati > Actinomycetota > Actinomycetes > Micrococcales > Micrococcaceae > Arthrobacter > Arthrobacter tumbae. Next base: position 3,297,688 of record NZ_JAFBCC010000001.1, on the reverse strand, counting down.
CCGGCGGATCGCCCCGCGGACGAGCAGCCGGCCAGCGTAGGGATAGCTAAAACGCCGCTGAGTGCGCAGATGAACCCGAAGACCTTGCGGCGCAGCGTGTTCATCCACGCACTCAGCGGATGTGAGGGCGTCTAGGAAACCGGCGCCTCAAGCTGGGAACGGACGGTAATCGTGGCGTTGACGAGGTTCCGCAGCGACTCCTCGGTCTCTGTGTAGCCGCGGGTCTTCAAGCCGCAGTCCGGATTGACCCAGAGCTGGCGTGCCGGAACATGCTGCACAGCCTTCTCCAGCAACTCGGCGACCTCATCCTGACCCGGCACTCGCGGCGAGTGGATGTCGTAGACACCCGGACCTACGCCGCGCTGGAAGCCGTGCGCCTCAAGGTCGTGCACGACCTCCATGCGGGACCGCGCTGCCTCGATCGAGGTGACATCGGCATCGAGGCCGTCAATCGCGTCGATGATTGCTCCGAACTCGGAGTAGCACAGGTGGGTGTGGATCTGCGTCTCGGGAGCGGCGGACGCCGTCGAGAGTTTGAAAGAGTTGACGGACCATTCGAGGTACTCGGGCTGGTCCTCCGTGCGCAGCGGCAGAAGTTCACGCAGAGCCGGCTCATCCACCTGGATCACCTTGATACCGGCGGCTTCCAGATCAGTCACCTCATCGCGCAGGGCCAGTGCCACCTGGTTTGCGGTGTCGCCCAGCGGCTGGTCATCGCGGACAAAGGACCACGCGAGGATGGTCACAGGACCGGTCAGCATGCCCTTGACCGGCTTGTCGGTAAGCGACTGGGCGAACTCCGTCCAGGGAACGGTGATCGGCGCCGGCCGGCTGACGTCACCCCACAGGATCGACGGCCGGGTGCAGCGCGAACCGTAGGACTGGACCCAGCCGTGGACGGTCACGTCGAAGCCGTCGAGGTTCTCGGCGAAGTACTGGACCATGTCGTTGCGCTCCGGCTCACCGTGCACCAAGACGTCAAAGCCGAGCTCTTCCTGCAGGTCGATGACGCGCTTGATCTCGTCCTTCATGAGCTGCGTGTATTGCTCTGCAGTCAGGTCGCCCTTATTGGCACGCGCGCGCGCCGAGCGAACCTCCGAGGTCTGCGGGAAGGATCCGATGGTGGTGGTCGGGAGGGCAGGCAGCTTCAGCGCGTCCTCCTGGGCGGTGAGCCTCACCGCGTAGTCGCCGCGTGAAAAGTCCGACGGCGTCAGGGCAGCAGCGCGGTTCCGCACCTCGGCGCGGTTCACGCCGGCAGCTCCCGCACGGGATGCCAATACCTCATCGGTTGCGGCGATCTCTACGTCGATGGCTCCCCGGTTTCCGATCGCCCGTGCGAGCGTGACCACCTCGGTGACCTTCTGGTCAGCGAATGCCAGCCAGCTGCGTAGCTGGGCGTCAAGCTGCTGCTCATCCTCGACGTCGTGCGGCACGTGCTGCAGCGAGGTGGAGGTGGAGACCGCGATAGTCGGCACAGCCGCCTCCAGCTCAGCCAGCTTGTAGGCAGCGGAACCGAGGTCGGCCTTCCAGATGTTGTGCCCGTCCACGAGGCCGGCAACAAGGGTGGTCGAACCGAACTTCGCAAGATCCTCATCGGCGGGCACGGCGCCCTTGAAGACGTCAATGTGCAGCGCGTCAATGTCGGTTCCGGCAATCACCGGCAGCAGCGAACCCAGCGACCCGTACTGGCTGGTGACCAGGATGGCCGGGCGCTTCGTCGCGTTTGTGGCCAGCGCGGCGTAGGTACGCTCGACGGCGGCCGCCACCTCATTCTCGTCGATTGCCTGGTCTGCCACCAGGGACGGCTCCTCGAGCTGAACCCACTCAACGCCGGCGTCGGCAAGCTTGCCGAGCAGCTCCACGTACAGCGGAAGCAGGTCATCCAGGCGGCTCAGCGGATTGAAGCCAACAGGAGCCTCGTCCGCGGCTTTGCTGAGCAACAGGAACGTGACAGGTCCGATCAGGGTCGGCCGCACCGAGTACCCTGCCGCAGCGGCTTCAGCGACGTCGCGCAAAATCCAGTCGTTCGCCAGCGAGAAGACAGTCTCGGGACCGATCTCGGGGACCAGGTAGTGGTAGTTGGTGTCGAACCACTTGGTCATTTCGAGCGGCTGGCGCTCCTTGTCACCGCGGGCGAGCGTGAAGTAGGCATCCAGGCCAAGCGAGCCGTCGCCGTCGTACAGGTCTTTGAACCTCTCCGACACGGCGCCGAAGGTGACTGCGGTGTCCAGCACCTGGTCGTAGAGGGAGAACGACGCCGGGATGGAGTAGTTGCCGGCCTCCAGCCCCAGCTCGCTCAGGCGGGCGTAGGAGGCTGCGCGGAGCTCTGCTGCGGTTGTCTCGAGCTCGGCGGCGGAGGTGCGGCCGGCCCAGTAGGCCTCGACAGCCTTCTTCAGCTCACGGCGGCGGCCGATGCGGGGATATCCGACGATAGTGGCCTTCGGGAATGCGGTTGTCATAGGGATGTCCTTCGTTAGGTTCGTTAGGCGGTTCGGCTGAGTCCACCCGGAACGGGAGGACGGCGGAGCTGAAGGTTCTCGAGTACGTCAAGCGCCGCGGCGTGCTCGTTGAAGGTGTAGAGGTGGATTCCCGGCGCGCCGGCGTCGAGCGCAGCATTGGCAAGGTCCACGGTTGCCTGCACGCCGACGCGGCGGGCGGCGTCGTCGTCGTCAGCTGCTGCCAGCCGGTTCCGCAACTGGTAATCCATCTCGATGCCCGCAAGCTCAGCCAGGCGGTCAAGCCGGCGCACGCTGGTGAGCGGCATGACGCCGGGGATGATCGGAATCTCGACGCCGGCACGACGGGCAGCGGATACCAGCCGCCGATAGTGGTCGGGGAAGAAAAATACCTGGGTGATCGCGAAATCGGCGCCCGCGGCCTGCTTGGCCAGCAGCGCCTCGATATCGTGACCGAAACTGGGTGATTCCGGGTGCCTGGTGGCGTAGGCAGCGACGCCGACAGCGAGCCGTCCCGCGCACAGGTGTGCGGTCCGCCGGCGCTCGGCCTGACGGACGAGTTTCACCAGGTCGCTGGCGTAGGACAGGTCCCCCGGGCCCACGCTTGGGTCCTTCGGAGTGTCGCCGCGGAGGGCAAGAATACCCCGGACGCCGAGGGTGATGAGCTCGTCCACGAGATCCAGCAGATACTCGCGGCTATTGCCGACACAGGTCAGGTGTGCCAGCGGCCGCAGTGAGGAGTCTGAGAGGAGCCGGGAGAGCAGTTCGACGGCGGTGTCCCGGTTGGAGCCGGACGCGCCGTAGGTCACGGACACATAGTCCGGACTGGTCTGCTCCAGTTCGCGGATGGTGCGCCAGAGGGTTTCAGCCGCAGCGGTACTGCGGGGAGGATAAAGCTCATAGGACAGGGCAGGGTACGGCTCGGAAGCCGGGGGCCCTACGGAATGGACGGACTTGGCTGGTGGTGACATTCGTATCCTCGGTCGTTAGGACATCCGGTTGCCGCGCACAAGACGTACGCAGGTGAAGCCGGAATGAAATAAGGGGAAGGAGGCAGGAGAAGGCCCAGACAACCACGCGGCCGCGCGGAAGGGAACTCCTGCGAAACAAATGTCAGGCCCACATGGGGGCACCCACACTCCCTCGATGGGGAGTCGCTGACCCGTTACGGAAGTAACTTGACCTGAACGTTACGGCACCGGCGAGCACGCCATCAAGAATGTTGCATACGCGCGAAATATTTCGTTCCAGTCTCCGGGGCCCGCGTCCACTGGACTCTCATAATCGGTTGTCATACTTCATATATGCCAAGCTTACTTACTGGTTTGCAGACCGGAACCCGCGCGAGGAAGCTGATCACCCATGAGCGGGTGCTCCTGGCGGTCAAGACAGCCCTTGCTGCCGCCATCGCCTGGTGGATCGCGCTGCGTGTGCCCGGTGTCGCTGCCCAATACCCGTACTACGCGCCGCTCGGCGCCGTGGCCTGTATGTACCCGACCGTTGCCGGTTCTGCCCGTCAGGGCCTCCAAACCCTCATCGGCCTGGCCGTCGGGTTTGCGCTGGCATTCCCCATCATCCTCATCGGTGACGTCTCGGTCTTTTCCGTGGCCATCGTCGTCGGCGTGGGCGTCCTTGCGGCTGGTCTACCCAAGCTCGGTGCGGGCCGGGACTGGATTCCGATCGCCTCGCTGTTTGTGCTCCTCATCGGAGGCGAGAACCCGGAGGAATACTCCTACGGATACCTCCTTCAGATGCTGGTCGGAGTGGTGGTGGGACTCTCCGTCAACATGCTGGTATTCCCGCCCCTTCACCTCGACGGCGCCATCCGCGGTCTCCAGAACTTCCGGGAACTGTTGGCGCGCCAGCTCTCGGACATGGCGGCGGCCCTGGGTGAGTCCTGGCCGCCTGAGCACGAGGAGTGGTCCGAACGCACGAGCCGCATGTCCGATTTGGGTCAGGAAGTGCGTACGGCCGTTCAGCTCGCAGACAGCAGCCGGCACGGAAACCCACGACGGCTACGCCACAACCGTGATCTGGGTGCGGACTACCAGAGGTTGCAGGCGATGGAACGGGTAGCGTTCCACGTCCAGGACATGACTGAGGTGCTGGCCGGAGTCATCTGGCACACACCGGAATCCACGCCCCTGCCACCCGCGCTGATCGAACCCCTGAGCAAAGCAATCGACCGCACAGCTGATGCGCTCAACGAATGGGATCCAGAAGGCCGCACCATGGAAGAGGCGGAGGCAGCTGTGGAACACCTGATGCAGGACATCAACTCCGCCGACGGCAAAGACCGGATCCAGGCCACGGCTGCCCTTGGTATGGACCTGCGGCGGATCCTGCTGACGGTGCGTTCAGACTCCCATTCGCCCCACGAGGAAGCCGCGCCGGAGTCCGAAGAGCGCCAGAGTTAGGCTTCGTCCTCCGGGTCAATCCGTACAGCGCCTTCCAGGATCCCGAGCTCGCTCAGCTGCTCGGACATGCCCGCGCCGTCCCTCGCGTAAATCCACGGAATGCCGGGAGTGGAACGGGTAGGGCTTCCCTTGGACCGGCCACCGGCCAGTACCGCCTCGCTTGGGGAGAGTTGGCGGATGGCAATTGCCCGCACGTTCCCCGGATGGTTTCGGGCGAATTCGGCGTAGATCGCCTCGTCATGCTGACCGTCATCGCCCACCAGCAGCCACTTCACCGAGGGAAACTCCTCGGCAAGCTGCTCGAGCGAGGATCGCTTGTGCTCCTGCCCGCTGCGGAACCAGCGGTCGCGGGTGGGGCCCCAATCGGTCAACAGTTTCGGCCCGGCCGGATACAGATTTCTCGACAGGAAACGGGTCAGGGCGGGCGCCACGTTCCAGGCGCCCGTGGAGAGGTACAGGACGGGCGCCGCGGGATTCTTGCGCACGATCCTCTCCATGAGCACAGACATGCCGGGAGTGGGTGTGCGCGCATGCTCATCGAGCACAAATGTGTTCCAGGCCGCGAGGAATGGCCGCGGCAGCGCAGTCACCATCACAGTGTCATCAATGTCCGAGACGACTCCGAAGGTCACGTCATCCTGCACAACACGTACGGGAGCGTCTGCCACCACCGAGTCACCTGACTTGATCCGGACTGTATGCCACCCCGGTTCCAGTGACGCTTGCACGTGGATGTCGATGACACCGCCCCGGTCCGCATGCACGACGGCGCTGGTTCCGTCGACTTCAAGCGTCACCTCCGCGTAGCGGACCGGGGCACTGACGAAGTTGCGCCACCCCCGCAGCCCCTCCTTGATGGGTTTCATCATCTCGTTGCCTTCGAGCGGCTGGAGATCCCGGGGGTTGGAGAGCACAACCCGTGCGAGGACACGGATCCAGGTAGTGGTGCCATAGCCGGTGTACGGGATGATCGTCTCGACGCGGCCCCGCTGTTCCGCGATGCGGGTCTGCAGTGCATGCCACGTATCGCCGATCATCAGACCGAGATGGGTTCGCTCACGCACCTCATCTTCATGCGGAGGTAGCGGGGGCACGGGAGGCTCGGATGATGCCTTGTCGAATGCCATGCGACCAGTCTTGCACGGTCAGCCGCCTGCCGACCGGAAGAATCCCTCAGGCGATGGCTTCGGCGTGCTGCTCCACCTGTTTCCAGACTGTGACCGTTCGATGGCCCGGATTGAGAAAGGCGTGGTTCTGGGAAGTAACTGTTTCAGCAGTTTTGCTTTCAACAAGCCAGGTCCGCTGACACTGACGGCATCGCATTAGTCCACTCATGATCGCCCCATGCTTCGTTCGTGCTTAGAGTTGCCGTTTCCAGTGTGAACCTGATCACTCCAACCTTCAAGAGTTTCTTCAACCAAATGGATTTATTTCTGGCTGCCATTCATGAACGGATGTGCGCCGCCGTCGTCGTTCTTCCGCCTGACCGTGGGAGGATCGAAGTGTGGCCGATCGACTGATGCTTCTGGATACCCCGTCCCTTTACTTCCGCGCCTTCTACGGGCTGCCTGACAGCCTGAAGGCAGCTGACGGGATGCCCGTCAATGCGGCGCGCGGGCTGCTCGACATGATTGCCCGGCTGGTGACTGACTACGAGCCGACGCACCTCGTGGCCTGCTGGGATGATGACTGGCGGCCGAAATGGCGTGTCGACCTGATCCCGAGTTACAAGGAGCATCGGGTCGCCAGGAAGGTTCCCGACGGCCCTGATGTCGAGGAAACACCGGCCGGACTGGTAGCCCAGCTCCCCTTGATTCGTGAAGTGCTTGCCGCACTCAACCTGCCGGTCATCGGCGCGGCTGACCACGAGGCAGACGACGTCATCGGCAGCCTTGCCAGCCAGGCCACCGCGCCCGTGGACATCGTCACCGGCGACCGCGACCTCTTCCAACTGGTCGACGACGGCACCGGCGTCCGCGTTCTGTATACGGCTCGTGGGATGAGCAAGCTTGAGGCCGTCACCGATGTAACGGTGGTGAGTAAGTACAGCGTCCTTCCCGGCCAGTACGCCGACTTCGCTGGGCTGCGGGGCGATACCTCGGACGGGCTGCCCGGCGTTTCCGGCATCGGCGATAAGACGGCGGCCAGCCTGCTCAAGGAGTTCGTGGACCTGGACGGCATCATTGCTGCGGGTTCGGATCCCTCCAGCGCCATGTCTGCGTCGATCCGCCAGAAGCTCACTGCTGCAGCGGACTACCTCGCTGTCGCACCCACCGTGGTGAATGTGGTCAGGGACCTCGACCTCGGGTCTTTCGAGTCACGGATCAGGCCGCTCGATACGGACCGAGAACAGACGCTGAAGAAGCTGGCCGACCAGTGGAATCTCGGCGGAGCGGCGGACCGTGTGCTGAAGGCGTACGCCGCCCGCGGTTAGCTGGCACTGGCCCGTCGCTCCGAGAGCGCACGGCCCATGCGTTGGACGGCCACGGTGAGGATGTCGGCGTGGGTGGCGTAGTTGATTCGCGCATGCCCTGCGCCGCCGCGGCCGAAGACGTGCCCTGAGCTGAGCGCAACGCGGGCGTTATCGAGGAAGAACCGTGCAGGTCCGGCGAGGTCGGTGACAACGGCGAGACCGCCGTTTCCCGCGGCTTCATCAAACCCGAGTGCGCGAAAGTTGAGCCATGCCAGATACGTCCCTTCCGGCCGCACCAACGCTGCACCGGGAAGATGCTCGGCGACAAGGCCCTCCAGCAGTGCCCGGTTATGGTTCAGACCCGTGAGGAGTGACTCAAGCCAGGGGCGACCCTCCCGGAAGGCTGCCGTGTGGGCAAGAACGCCGAGGTGGCTCGCTCCGTGGCTCACTTCCTCTGGAAGCCGAGCCAAATCTGACGCCGCGGCTGGGCCGGCGAGCAGCAGCGCAGCCTTGAGCCCGGCAAGATTCCAGGCCTTTGAGGCGGAGACGAGCGAGAAGGCGTCCTCGCTTCCCGCGACGCTCAGGTACGGTGTGAAGCTCGCGCCGGGAAGTACAAGCGGTGCGTGTATTTCGTCGGAGATCACCCGCACACCATGCCGGCGGGCAAGGACCGCCACGCCCTCAAGCTCCTGACGCGTATGAACCGTTCCGGTGGGATTGTGTGGGTTGCATAAAAGAAACACGGTGTGCTCGGACTGCGAGCGTGCCCGCTGGAATGCATCATCGAGAGCGTTCAGGTCCAACCGTCCGTCGTCGCCGAGCGGGGCTGTGAGAACCTTTCGATCCGCATGCTCGATAAATGCGAAAATTGGTGCGTAGACGGGCGGAGTGACTACGACCGGATCGCCCGGACCGGTGATCAACCGAAGGGTTTCCACCATTCCCAGCATGACGTCCGGAACAAGCGCAACCCGGTCGGGCTCGACGCCGTCCCACGACCACCGGGCAGCAGCGAACTCCCGAAATGCTTCTGCATAGTCGTTCCCCGCCGGGTAACCGGTGTCTCCGAGGTCGATCGCACGCTTCAATCTGGCAGCGATGGGTGGCGCCAGGGGCACGTCCATCTCGGCGACCCACAAAGGCAGAACATCAGCTGCGTAGGTTCGCCACTTGACGCTGGTCCGCTGCTGCAGTTGTGCAAGGGTGAGCTCGGTCAGCGGGTTCATGAGGCCAATCTATACACAATGGTCCGTGTCGCTGCAGGAACTCCGACACACTCGATGCCATGGGAACCATGCCACGGGCGGTCACCGTTTATTCGCCGGTATGGCACAACCCTCGGTGTCGGGTAATCACTCGGAACATTGGGTCGTCAACCAATCGACGGCGGCCTGCTTCGGGTCATCCGTCGGCTCGTTCGGAGCGATCGGCCCCGAATGCGGTGTTCCGTCTGGAGAGAGCATCTGCGACTGTGTTACGGCGAGCATGGCGCCGTCTGGAAGCCTTGTGGAAACGTTGCCTGTAGCGTAGCCGGCGCTTGGACCGCCGAAGCTTCTGACGTTGTCGCGGGATAGGAGGGATATGAGCGTAGCCTCGGCTGAGCTGGCGGTGTCACCTGACTGAAGGACCGCCAACGGTTGGTTTGAAAGTTCGGGAGGAGCTCTTGCTGAACTCAGCTGTGTCTCGCCGTCGAGTGAAACGCTCATGTCTGCAAGAGAGACCTGCGTCTCCTCACCTGTACCGTCAGAGAAGGACATAACGTGCCCGTCCGGCATAAAGGGCGCTACGGAGAGCAGCATAGGAAACATGTTCCCTCCGCCGTTGCCCCGCAGGTCGACTATCCAGCCGCAGGCGACTTCGGCATCCTGTGCAGCAATTTCTTCGATGGCGGAGTTCACGTACTCCGTCACTAGCCCACCAGCGGTTTCGTTGAAGGCAGGAATAGTCAGAGTGGCTATGCCCCGACCCACCATTATGGATGAGGGGGCTTCGCGCTCGCCTGACTTCGCAGCCGCTATTTCATCGGGGGTGAGGAGAAAACTATGGTCGCCGGTGGCCTTCCGCAGAACGTCCGCGATGACGGGATAAGTATCCTCCGTCGTCTGCGCTTCGAAAGTCCGTTCCAGTGCGGATTGCTCGACTTGTTCCCAGTCCGCATGCAACGTAGTTGCGACGTGGTAGGAGTTCTCCTCGATGAAGGACAGCGCCTGCAACATGTAAGCGCGTACGTGTTCCTTGGGCTCGGGAGATGGACTAGCCTCGACAGAACCGCAGCCGGCCAAAGACAAGACTAAGCACGCCGTTGCTGCAGCAACCTTGTTGACCGGCGCTCGGCGGTCATGATCAATCCCGCTTCTGGCCATAGTTGTCACCCATGTGGTTTGCGGGTCTATCCATCCATGCGGGCCGGTCGCCGAACATCGACGGCCGTGCGCTTGTCGTCTCGGGATCTGTCCTTGATTCCCAGGTCTGTACGGTATTCATGTACTTGCGCTTGAGTAGGGCACCTCGGATGACCAACACGATGCTTGCCAGCACGAGAGCTCCGCCACCGGCAAGGAACAATACAGTCGACCCGCGCATGTCGGTGTCACGGGCAACCGCGGTCGAGTAATCAGAGACACCGGGCGCCAGCAGGAGAATTCCTGCGATGAAAAGTGCGCCACCGATGATGAACAACTTGCTGTACTTCTGCATCGATCCCCCAACGCCGTCGTTGATTCAGCGTACATTGCCGATATTGGTTACGCCTTGAAAGGGGCCAACTGCTGGGTGCGGGTGCGTTTCAGGCAGAAAAAAATCCGCCGGAACAGGGCTACTTCCCCTTGTTCCAGCGGATTGTTGGTGGAGCTGAGGGGACTCGAACCCCTGACCCCCTGCATGCCATGCAGGTGCGCTACCAGCTGCGCCACAGCCCCAAACCCGTATACCCCGCCCTGACTGGTCGGAGCAACTTGTCTAGTTTAGACAATTTTCCTGCCCCCGCAAAATCGGCGCGGAGGCGTCGATTCAGCCTTCCAGCGGGGACGACGGCATGGATGCCAGACCGACGTTATGTTCTGTCAACTGCCACCTGAGCGGCACCGCCGACGACGATGGATTCAACTCCTCCAGCACCGACCAGTGACAATTGGCCACACCTGCCAGCGATCCCCAGAGATCCGCCGGAATTCCCATTAGGGCGGCAACACCTGCGCGGATGGCTCCGCCATGGCTGACCACAACGAGCGTCTGGCCCGGCGCCAACTGATCGACGGCGTCGAGCGTCCCCGCCTTCATGCGCCCGCCGACGTCCGACCTGCTCTCTCCACCCCCGGCAGCAACATGGGGGTCGCCTTCGTGCCACGCCTGCTGGTCTTCGGGAAACCGCTCGCCGATGTCCGCGAACGCAAGTCCCTGCCACTTGCCGGCATAGGTCTCCCGAAAGCGTGCGTCCGTACCCACAGATACTCCCGTGGCAACGCTCAATGCCGCCGCAGTATCCCGCGCCCGTTCCAGGTCTGACGACACAATGAGCGACGGCGCCAGGTGCTTCAGCTCGTGGGCAGCCTGTGCAGCCTGTTGCCTGCCCAGATCATCGAGCGCGATGTCCTCCTGCCCCTGGAACAAGCCCCGGGCGTTCCATTCGGTCCGGCCGTGCCGCCAGAAAACGATGCGGCGGCCCTCCGGTGCGGAGTCACCTGCTGCGCTGTCGACGGCGCGCGGATTCACTCGGCGTCGGCGGACGCGGTGTCTGCGGGAGCGGCGCCTGCGGCGTCCTCCAGCTGCAGGTCCACCTTGGGGCAATCTCCCCACAGCCGCTCCAGGGCGTAGAAAACGCGGTCTTCCTGGTGCTGGACATGGATGATCACCTCAGCGTAGTCAAGCAGTACCCAGCGGCCTTCGCTCCGGCCCTCACGGCGCACGGGCTTCAGATCCTGCTTCGCGAGTTCTTCCTCGATGCCGTCAACGATGGCGTTGACCTGGCGCTCGCTGGGGGCCGAGGCCACCAGGAAGACGTCAGTGATCGCCAGGCGTTCACTGACATCCATGGCCACGATGTCCTGTGCAATCTTGTCCGTCGCCGCGCGTGCCGCGGTGCGGGCAATCGCAATGGACGATTCCGATGCGCTCACTGATCTCCTAGGGTGTGGTCTGCCGCTAAAAGCGGCCGACAATCATCATGATTCCGGTGATGAGCGCCAATGCGCCCAAACCTACTACCGAATACTGCACGGTCCGCATTCGCTGGACACGTGCCAGTCCTGCCGTCATGGCATCAAGGGGTTCCAATCCGTGGGCGCTGCGCGCACGGATGGGAGTCGCGCCGTCGGAACCCGGACGGCGCTGTTCACGGACCATTGCCTCCGCCTGCGCAAGCACCTGTGAGCGTCCCGCAGAATCCGGAGACAACGCCGACGACGGCGGTCTGCTCGGAACGGCGGGCGCAGTCACCACCGGTATGTGGGAGGTGGACGGAGCAGCAGCCTCCGGACTTTCGGCCGGAACGCGAACGAATTCGACCGGGGAAACGATCGAAAGATTGTGCGCCGTCGTCGGGTCATTGAGCAGCGGCTTGCGCTGCCGATTCTCCTGCGTAAGCTGCTGGATCTTCTGCGCACGTGTGTTGAGCACGGCTGCGCGCTCGGCAAGTGCCTTCTGCTGGGCGAGGATCTCCAGGTCCACGGAGAAGGGATCGTCCTTGGCAGCCGCTTCCATCACCGCCACCTGGTTTTGTGCCTGATGAACGATTGCTTCACGGGCGGCCAGCGCCTGCTCTACCGTCATGCCGCCCGGCTGGGCAGTCTCGGACTGGATTTCCTCGGCCGGGGAGGTGCGGGCGGTGCCGTCCGTCTGCAATGCCTTCTCACGGGCGGCCTTTTGCTGAAGACGGAGTTGCCGTCGGGTGGGGATGCTTGCGGGCTGCTCAACCTGCTGGTCTGCCAGCGCACGGTAGCTGCGCAGCATTTCGCGATCACGGGCACGGACCTGCGATATACGCTCGGTGGAAGGAGCCGACACGGCCGACGGCGCATCCACGGGAGCATCTGCTGCCCGCCGGCTGCGCCGTTCGCGGGGCGCCGGTTCAATGCTGACGGCCGCCGGTTTACCGGACTGCGCCGGCGACCGGTGCCCGGAGAGCGGCGCTTCCCCGGAAATTCCCTGCGACGGCGAGTGGTTCCCGGCAGAGGCGGCGTTCGCTTGCCGGAGCGACCTCCGGCTCTGCGGGGACTCGTGACCGTTACTCATTACTTCTTCACCCAGTGATTGTCATGTTGTTGTGGACACTTCAGGTTGGACCGGCGTTCCCGTCTCAGGAGCGCCCTTCCGGTAGAGCCCGTGCTTGGCGATGTACTGCACGACGCCGTCTGGAACCAGATACCAGACCGGTTCTCCACCCGAGACGCGGCGACGGCAGTCTGTCGAGGAAATCGACATCGCCGGAACCTCCATCAGGCTGACGTCCTTGCGCTGTGTGCTCAGTTCATGGCCAGGCCTGGTGACTCCGACAAAATGCGCAAGGGACCACAGCTCATCAACGTTCTTCCAGGACAGAATCTGCGCCATGGCATCCGCGCCCGTGATGAAGAACAGCTCCGCTTCCGGTCGGGTAGCTCTCAGGTCACGGAGTGTATCGATTGTGTAGGTGGGACCAGGACGGTCGATATCCACCCTGCTCACCGTGAAGCGCGGGTTTGATGCTGTGGCCACGACGGTCATGAGGTAGCGGTGTTCGGCTGGACTGACTTCCTTGGCATTCTTCTGCCAGGGCTGTCCCGTGGGTACGAACACAACTTCGTCCAGATCGAATGCTGCAGCTACTTCGCTCGCCGCGACGAGGTGACCGTGGTGGATCGGATCGAAGGTTCCACCCATCACGCCAAGTCGCCAGCGGGCTGGACCGCCGGCGACGAGAGCGTTCGGCTGTATCCCTTGCTCAGGGGTGGACGCGGGAGGAACGGTCAAGGAGATCAGTGGGCAGATTCGCCATGGTCATGCTTGTTCGGATGCTGGCGATGGGGATCCGCGTGCTCCTGAACTGCTTCATGCCGGTGTCCCAGGCTGGTGAACGCAATGGTGACGAACATCAGCAACAACAGCAATCCCATGATGATAGCGCCGTACGCGATGGCAGGCATCGGAAGCTCTGTGTGGTGCTCGGCAGTCTCGCCTGCAACCACCGCAACGTTGAGGATTTGGGTCAGCATTCTTCTCCCCTTGGGAACGATGTGTCCGCCCGCCGGCCGGGCGCGGGTCAGCGCATACTTACAGTACTGTTTCCGTACTATCCTACGCGTTGCTACCGGCGAATCTGTCCGTCGCCCTGGATGATCCACTTCGTGGTGGTCAGTTCGCGCAGGCCCATTGGCCCCCGGGCATGCATCTTCTGGGTGGAGATACCGACCTCGGCGCCCAGGCCAAGCTCTCCGCCGTCCGTGAATCGCGTGGAGGCGTTGACGATGACCGCCGCTGAATCCACACCGGCGATGAACTGTTCGGACCGTGCCAGATCATTGGTGATGATGGCTTCGGTGTGGCCGGTACTCCAGGTCCGGATGTGCTCCAGCGCTTCATCCACGGTGTCCACCATCGCAACGGCGATATCGAGATCCATGTACTCGCGTGCCCAGTCGTCCTCGCTGGCCGTATCTGCCGTGACACCCGGCGGGAGGATTGCCTGGATCCGGGCGTCCGCGTGGATGCGCACACCGGCGTTGGACAGGGCTTCCAGGACGGCCGGCGCCGCTTCGGCGTCCCTGTGCACGAGGAGAGTCTCAACTGTGTTGCAGACACTGGGACGCTGGGTTTTGGCGTTGAGCAGGATGTCCACCGCCATCTCCTCTTCTGCGCTTTGATCGAGGAAGATGTGGACGTTGCCTTCGCCTGTCTCAATGACGGGTACGGCGGCGTTGGCGACCACGGTCTGGATCAGGTCATGGCCACCGCGGGGAATCAGTACGTCTACCCGGCCGCGGGCCTTCATCAGGACGTTGGCTCCTTCGCGGCCGAACTCGTCCACGGTCTGCACGGCGTCCGCCGGCAGCCCTGTTCGGTCCAGGGCGTCCCGGATGATACCAAGAAGCGCAGCATTGGTATGGGCGGCCGCACTTCCACCACGCAGGATGACGGCGTTACCGCTCTTCAGCGCGAGGCCGGCGATGTCCACCGTTACATTCGGGCGGGCCTCATAGATGGCTGCGACCACACCGAGGGGCACGTGCACCTGCCGGAGGCGGACACCATTGGGCAGTGTTTGTCCGCGGTCGATGGTTCCGACGGGATCCGGCAGGCCGGCGAGGTTCTCGAGCGCTGCGGCCAGGCCGGCAATCCGCTCTTCGCTCAGGCTCAGCCGGTCCAGCAAAGCAGTTGAGGTGCCCTTGGCGCGTCCCGACTCAAGGTCCTGTTGGTTGGCGCGAAGAATGGCGTCCTGGTTGGCCACGAGTGCCTCACCGATGGCTTCGAGCGCCTTGTCCTTATGGGACCGGTTAGCCCGGGCGATGATCCGCGATGCGGTTCTGGCGCGGTCTGCTATGGCGTGCACAGCCTGCTCGACGTTCACCGGCGTGGCCGGCGCCTCGCCGTCGGCAGGGTCGGTGGGTGTCTGATGGGCAGTCTGCTGTGTAGTCACGTCAGTCATCACCCCAGTCTAACGAGCACACCGTCCCAACCCCAGCTGGGGGTCAGGAAGAGGCAACCGCATTCAGGACCACGAGGTCGTTCACGTGCACCACCGAACGCTCGTATTCCCTGCCGAGTTCCTTCGACAGCTCGCGGGTGGTTCTGCCGAGCATCCGCGGCAACTCGAATGAACTGTAGTTCACCAGTCCCCGGGCGATGACCGCACCTGCACGGTCCACCATCTCGACGGGATCCCCAGCCTCGAACTCTCCCCCGACTGAGACGATCCCAGCCGACAGAAGCGACCGCCGCCGCTCCCCCACGGCCTTGGCCGCGCCGTCGTCAAGCGTGAGCGTTCCCTGGATCCGGGCCAGATGGGCCAGCCAGAGCAGGCGGATCGGCTGGCGGCGGCCATTGGTACTGAACCAGGTGCCCACGTCCTCTCCGGCCAACGCCGCTCCGGCGTTCTCTGCCGAAGTGACGAGTGCCGGAATGCCGGAGGAAGCGGCGATCGTGGCAGCTTCGACTTTCGTGACCATGCCGCCCGTACCGACCCCGGCTTTCCCTGTCCGGCCGATGCTCACGCCCTCAAGATCCTGAGGTCCACGGACCTCGGGGATGCGCTGTGCTCCGTCCTTGGGTGGACCGTCATACAGGGAGTCGACGTCAGAGAGCAGAACCAGCGCATCAGCCTTGACCAGGTGGGCCACCAGGGCGGCCAGACGGTCATTGTCCCCGAAACGGATCTCGGAGCTCGCCACAGTGTCATTCTCGTTGACGATGGGAACCACACCGAAGTTCAGAAGCCGCTCCATTGCACGGTGCGCATTCGCGTAGTGGCTTCGCCGTATCAGGTCATCGAGAGTCAACAGGACCTGGCTGACGGTGACACCGTGAGCGCCGAATGCGTGGGTGTAACGCGCCATGAGCAGACCCTGTCCCACACTGGCAGCCGCCTGCTGGGACGAGAGCTGATTGGGTCGCCGCGCGAGTCCGAGCGGAGCGAGACCCGCTGCAATCGCGCCCGACGAGACGAGGATGACCTCGGTCCCTTCGTTGTGCCGCGCAGCGAGAACATCGGACAGCGCGAACAGCGCTTCATCGGAAAGTCCTCCGGAGAGCGACGTGAGCGAGGATGAACCTACCTTTACAACAATCCTCTTGGCTTTCGCCAGTCCGGAGCGGGTTTTGATCGGGCGCTTTACGGTCATCGATTCCTTCTGTTGATTACGGAGTTTCTGTTGGTGCCTGGCGGGATCAGTCCTCGCCGTCACCTGTGTCAGTGTCGCTGTCGTTCTTCGCTGCCTTGGGCCCGGAGTGCTTGTAGTTGACCGACTCCGTCCAGATGCCGGCCTTCCGCTCCGCCTCGAGTTCGTCGCGCGCCGCAGCCCGCGCATCCTTCCGGGTCTGGTGGTCCTCCCGCTTCTCGTCGCGCGTGGGACGCACGAACTCGGCCAAACGAATATCCGTGCCGCGAGGAGAGGCCAGAAGTTCAGCTCCACCCATCATGGTTGGCTCCCAGTCGAAGACGACGCCGTCGCCCTCGCCGATCACCACGGTGTCCCCCGGTTTGGCCCCACTCCTGAAGAGCTGTTCCTCAACACCCAACTTAGCGAGCCTGTCCGCAAGGTAGCCAACAGCCTCGTCATTTGTGAAGTCCGTCTGCTTCACCCAGCGCTCCGGCTTCTCACCCAGGACCCTGAAGAGGGGCTCGAGATTCTTTTCCTCGCGCCGGATGACAAATCCCTTGGCGTTGACTGCACGGGGGCGCAGCACAGCGGGAGCGACAACCGGAGGCACGGTCTCGAGCACCTCGCGTGCCTCGCGCACGATCTCCGCCATGGCGAAGCCGAGCTGCCGAAGCCCTTCGTGGCTGGTGGCTGAGACCTCGAAGACACGGTATCCGCGGGCTTCGAGATCCGGACGCACGAACTCGGCCATGTCCCGGCCGTCGGGAACGTCCACCTTGTTGAGTGCCACCAGGCGCGGGCGCTCATTGAGCGGTACAACTTCACCGCCGGGACCGGCGTAGCTCATGTCAACGGCGTAGCGATCAAGCTCACCTTCGATGATCTCCAGGTCCTTCAGCGGGTCCCTGTCCGTCTCCAGCGCAGCGCAGTCAAGCACATGGACGAGGGCGGCGCAGCGCTCGACGTGGCGCAGGAAGTCGTGGCCCAGCCCCTTGCCCTCGCTTGCGCCTTCGATGAGTCCGGGAACATCCGCGATGGTGAATCGGACCTCCCCGGCCTGTACGACTCCGAGGTTGGGACGGAGAGTGGTGAATGGGTAGTCCGCGATCTTTGGACGAGCCGCAGACATGGCGGCAATCAGGCTGGACTTTCCGGCCGAGGGGAACCCGACCAGCGCGATGTCTGCAATGGATTTGAGTTCCAGCACCACGTCGCGCGCATCGCCGGGAATGCCCAGGAGCGCGAAACCGGGCGCCTTGCGCTTCTGCGATGACAAGGAGGAGTTTCCGAGGCCGCCCTGCCCCCCGGCAGCTGCCACGTACTCGGTACCGGCACCAACAAGGTCAGCCAATACTTCGCCGTCGCGCGTCTTGACCACCGTGCCGTCCGGGACGGGAAGGATAAGCGTCTCTCCCCGCTTTCCCTCGCGCCAGTCACCCATGCCGTTCCCACCGTTGGTGGCATGGCGGTGCGGTGCATGATGGTAATCCAGGAGGGTGGTGGTCTGCGGGTCAACGCGAAGAATGACGCCTCCGCCGTCTCCGCCGTTACCGCCATCAGGCCCGCCCAGCGGCTTGAACTTTTCCCGCTTGACCGAGACGCACCCGTGTCCGCCGGTGCCGCCCGAGACGTGCAGAACTACCCGGTCAACGAAGCTTGCCACGGTGTACTCCTCTTGAGAAACTTCTCATTTTTGCCGAGCTTATCGGCTTAAAAGAAAGTGGGGTGAGCCTGATTGGCTCACCCCACCTAGTGCTCTTGCGTAACGCTGCTGTGGTGTGCGGTTGCGAGTACTACTCGGCAGCCGCACCCACGATGTTGACAACGCGACGTCCACGGCGGGTGCCGAACTCGACGGCACCGGCTTCGAGTGCGAACAGCGTGTCATCGCCACCACGACCGACGTTTGCGCCGGGGTGGAAGTGGGTTCCGCGCTGGCGGACGATGATTTCGCCTGCCTTGACGACCTGTCCGCCGAAGCGCTTCACGCCGAGGTACTGCGCGTTGGAGTCGCGACCGTTGCGAGTGGAACTCGCACCCTTCTTATGTGCCATCTGTTATGCCTGCCCTTTTCTGAAACAGAATCTTTGGATCGAGGAACCTGCAGCGGTTACTTGATACCCGTGATCTTGACCTTGGTGAGCTCTGAACGGTGACCCTGGCGCTTCTTGTAGCCGGTCTTGTTCTTGAACTTCTGGATAACAATCTTCGGGCCCCGAAGATTCTCGACGATTTCGGCAGTGACACTGATCTTTGCCAGATCCTGTGCTGCTGAAGTCACCTTGTCGCCGTCTACCAGAAGGAGAGCAGGCAGCTTGAAGCTGCTGCCGGCCTCACCGGGGACGCGGTCAAGGGTTACGAGGTCTCCCACGGAAACCTTTTCTTGGCGGCCGCCTGCGCGGACAATCGCGTACACCACTTGGGAACTCACTTCTCTCGACGATCAAACTGTTTGCATACTGATTCCGGGGCCGTACGCTGTTCTCAGCGCAGCCGGAGGGGTGCTAATGCACTCACGATGCATCCACGCCCCGAAAATAGCCATACGAGGGCGCCGCACCGAAGATCAAGATTACGGCAATTTCGTGGAATCCCGCAAATCAAGGCGTGTCGGCGCGTCGAAGAACTCGTGTTCGTACCAGGCAGAGGCTTCGAAAGCCTCGATCATCGCCGCCTTATCTGCGGGCGAGGCAGCTGCGAAAGCCGCATCTGCAATGGAGATTGCACGTGCAGTGGCTTCCGCGAAGGCAGGATCCGCATACGTTTCCAGCCAGCTTGCGTACGGGTGGTCCTGGCCGGCTCCGGAGCCGCTCCATTGCGCGTGCAAGGCGCTACCCACGTGCGCGTAGAGCCAGAAGCACGGCAGGACTGCTGCCACCAGAACGCCGTAGCCTCCATGGGCAGCAGCCGCCAGCAGATGATCCACATAGGCTTTGGTCACCGGCCCTTGCCCTGCAGGCTGCCCACGTCCGGTCAGCCACGTCCGGTGAAGCTCGGACTCCACCTCAAGGCACGTGAGTGCAGACCGCGCCCAGAAAAGTTGCTCAGCCTCGCTGGGCGCAAGCGCGCTGGTCCTGGACAGCACGCGCGAATAGCCCGCCAGATAGATTGCATCCTGCGCCAGATAATAGGCAAACTGCTCAGCCGGCAGGCTTCCGTCGCCGAGCGCACGCACGAACCCTAGCGCGTCGATCGCCGCACGGTGGCGCGTGGTGAGCTCCCAGACCCGCTGACTGAACGGGCGGTCGTCTGCCGGAGCTTCCGGAATGGGACCCGGAACGAATTCATGAAAGTGATGAATCGGTCCACTTCCCTGCCCCACATTGAGCTCGTCCGCCCGTTCGAGCGCACCCCGGAGCCACGTCTTCACGATGATGAGCGACTGATGCCAGTTTCCGGTGCGCACCTGGACGGTCGCCAGGGCCGCCGACAGGGAGCAGCCGGTGCCGTGCGTGTTCCGTGTATCAATCCGCGTGCCGCCCACCACCGTGACGGTGCCGGCGTCGTCGGACGCGTTCACGAGCGCATCCGGGCACCCAAGGGCACCTTCGAGATGGCCGCCCTTGACCAGCACGGAGGTACCCGTTGATACTGCGAGCCGCTTGCCCTGCTCCAGAGCCGCTTCCCAGCTTGGCGCAACCGACTCGCCAAGCAGTACCGCGAGCTCCGGCAGGTTCGGCGTCACGAGGTCAGCCAGCGGTACCAGGGCGCGCAGCTCGTCCTCCGCGTCGGCCGCAAGGAGCCTGTCCCCGCTGGTTGCGACCATGACCGGATCGAGCACGACGACGGCCCCGGAGGCCCGCGGCAGCCATCCCCTCACTGTCCGGATGGTGTCCGGGTCGCCGAGCATGCCGATCTTCACCGCGTCAATGGTGACGTCATCGCTGACCGCCTGCAGCTGTTCATCGAGGAACGCCGACGGCGGCGTATGCACGCTGCGCACCCCCCGGGTATTCTGCGCAACGAGGGAAGTAACGACAGCCATGCCGTAGCCACCCTGCGCCCCGATACTTTTCAGGTCCGCCTGGATACCGGCTCCGCCGGTGGGGTCTGTTCCCGCGATACTCAGCACGCGCGGAATGGTCCGCGCCCGAGCTGGGACCGATGGTGTTTCTCTGTGCTCCACGAGCGTGCGAATACTCATCCGCGACATCCCTCCGCTAGGCCAAAGGCCGCCTGGTGGCGGCCATCTCTAGATCAGGTTCAACGCGTTTTATCTCAGCCCCGAACGGGCACCGCGTGTCACTGTGGCCTACCCTACCGTGCGGCGGCTCACCGCTGCACACCGAAACACCGCACAACGAAACACGCCGTTCCCCCGGATTCAGGGGAACGGCGTGTTCTGCTCAGGCGACGGCGGCTACAGCTCGGAGGCCGGAACCCCGACTCCGAGGATCATGGGCTCTTCTGACTGCTGCGGTTTGGCTGCAGGCGTCCCGGCGCGGGCGACGTACTGTGTTCCGGCTGCCGGGGCGGCCGCCTCAGTGCCTGCACGCTCGATCGTGGCGTTCGCGGCCGAGCCCTGGGCGCTGCTGGCCGCGCGGTGCCGCCGGTTGCGACGGCCCGACGACGGCGCCGCACCGGAGTCGGCTGCGGCGGCCCCCTGCCGCGCCGCCTCCGGACCGGCCACCGGTATGTCATCCACAGGCGCCACGGACCCGCCGGCCGGGCTCGCAGACTCGCGCGCCGCACTGACTGGGTCTGTCTCACCCGCCGCAGGGTAGCGGTTGAAGGCCTCCGTCAAACTCTCCAGCGTCAGGGCGGTCTCAGGACGGACGGAAGCGGAAGCGTTCTTCGCCTTCGGCAGCGTCACCTTCTCGCCGTTGATCGTCAGCACAGCGGCCGACGACGGCGCTTCCGCCGCAGGAGGGCTGCCCTGTTCATGATCGTGCTCATGCGCCGCATGGGTGGCAGCGGCAATACTCGCCAGGGCAGCCCGCGCCGCTTCGGCACGAGCCTGGCGTTCGGCGTCGTCGGCCTTCGTCGGTTCCGGCGCGGGAACGTGCTCCTCCACCGGCGGAGTCTTCGCCCGCCGTTTGCGCTCGCTGCGGGAGATCTTTTCCTGGCGCAGGTGCTGCTGGTGGTTCTCCGTGGAGACGGCATGCCTGCGGTGTTCAACCGGTTCGTCATGGGTGACGACGCCGCGCCCGCCGCAGTGCTCGCAGTTCTCGCCGAACACTTCAAGCAGCCCGGTTCCCATCCGCTTGCGGGTCATCTGGACGAGCCCAAGCGAGGTGACCTCAGCGACCTGATGCTTGGTCCGGTCACGTCCCAAGCACTCGACGAGCCGCCGCAGCACGAGGTCACGGTTTGCCTCAAGCACCATGTCGATGAAGTCGATGACAATGATGCCGCCGATGTCACGCAGGCGAAGCTGCCGGACGACTTCCTCGGCTGCTTCGAGGTTGTTCTTGGTGACGGTTTCCTCAAGGTTGCCGCCGCTGCCTGTGTACTTTCCGGTGTTCACGTCGACCACCGTCATGGCTTCCGTCCGGTCGATCACCAGCGAGCCGCCGGAAGGCAGGAACACCTTGCGGTCCAGCGCCTTGTGGATCTGCTCATCGATGCGCCGGGCGGCGAAGATGTCCTCGTCCTTCGTCCACTTCTCGAGCCTGCCCACGAGGTCAGGAGCTACGTACATCACATACGCCTCGATGGTGTCCCAGGCTTCCTCACCGGAGACGATCAGCTTGGAGAAGTCCTCGTTGAAGACGTCCCGGACCACTTTGATGGTCAGGTCCGGCTCTCCGTAAAGCAGCTCGGGCGCGAGCGTCTTGGTGGACTTCGCCTTGCCCTCGATCGTCTCCCACTGGGAGCGGAGGCGGTTGATGTCGTGGGTCAGTTCCTCTTCGCTGGCTCCCTCTGCCGCCGTGCGCACGATGACGCCTGCGTTCTCCGGAAGCCTGTCCTTGAGGATGCGCTTGAGGCGGTTGCGCTCGACGTCGGGAAGCTTGCGCGAGATGCCCGTCATGGAACCTCCCGGCACGTACACCAGGTACCGCCCGGGCAGGGAGATCTGGCTGGTCAGGCGCGCGCCCTTGTGACCCACCGGGTCCTTGGTGACCTGCACCAACACCGGGTCACCCGACTTCAGCGCAAGCTCAATGCGGCGTGGCTGGCCGTCCAGGCCGGCCGCGTCCCAGTTGACCTCGCCGGCATACAGCACGGCGTTCCGTCCCCGCCCGATGTCGATGAACGCGGCTTCCATGCTGGGCAGGACGTTCTGGACCTTGCCGAGGTACACGTTCCCGATCAGCGAATCCTGCTGGGTCTTGGACACGAAGTGCTCAGCGAGCACTCCGTCTTCCATGACCCCGATCTGGATCCTGTCGTCGCGCTGGCGGACCACCATCTGGCGGTCAACGGATTCACGCCGCGCAAGGAACTCCGCCTCGGTGATGACCTGGCGGCGCCTGCCCGAATCCCGCGACTCACGACGGCGCTGCTTCTTGGCCTCCAGCCGGGTGGAACCCTTCACGCTCGTCACCTGGTCCGACGGCGCCTCCTGGCTCTGCCGCGGAGCGCGTACACGCGTGATCGTGTTCGGCGGGTCATCATCCTGCCCGCCGGTAAGTTCGAGGTCCTCATCCCCGCGGCGACGGCGACGGCGACGGCGGGAGGTCACCGGTTCGCTCTCCTCACCGGATTCCGCCGGCGCCTGGTTCCGGGACTCCGACCCGGATTCGGAGGCCTCTGACTCCGCGGCCCGGCTGCGGCTCCTGCTGCGCCTGCTTCGGCGACGCCCGCGCCCGTCGTCATCGCCCTCATTGTCGTCTTCGACAACCTCGGTAACGACCTTCGGTGCGGTCTTCGGCGGCGTCCGCGGCACAACCGCGGTGAGGTCCGGGGCATGGAAAAGCAGGGATACCGGTGAATCCGGAACGGCGAAGGGGTCCAGGCCACCACGGCCATCAGGCTCGGTGCCCCCGGAAGGAGCTTCCTCGTCGGCGGCCGGCGCCTCGGTAGAATCAACGGACTGGGCATTCGGCGCCGCAGATTCAGTGACAGCAGAGTTCTTGACAACAGGTTCCGTGACAGCAGGTTCAGCTGCCTCAGGCTCTGTGACTGCAGGTTCTGTCACTGCAGGCTCGGCAGGGTCCTCTACGGTTGCTGCTTTCGTTGCCACACGACGACGGCGGACGGGCCGCTCCGGCGCGGAGCCGGCCGCATCCGGGGCCTCCTTTGCCGCCGGGGAAGACTCAGGACTGACGTCGGTTGTGGCTTTACGGGTACGCCGGGTGCGCGCGGGCTTTTCTGCTGGAGCCGCATCGCTCGAGGACTGGCCATCTTCGACGACAGCTTCGCCGGTCGGCGCGTCAGCAGCAGACCCGGCCGGGACTGAGCCGACTGACGGCGGCTCGGACGGGGACTCCGGCAGGCTGACCTCAGGCTGCGACGCCCGGCGGGAAGGACGGCGGCGTGTGGGTTGCGGGGCGTCGTCACTCTGCGCGGAGGCCGGTGAGGCATCCGGGCTCTCGGCGGCGTCGTCGTTTTTCTTGCGTCGGGTACGCGGCGCCTTGCGTGCGGGCGCTTCCTGCTCAGCTGTGTCCGTCAGGACCTCTGAGGTATCTGATGCGTTTGAATCCATATTCGGCTGTGCTCCACCCCCGCGAACGGCGTCCACATTCCGTCGCCGCGAGGCGCTTGGTCGGGTGTCCGCGGCGTATGTGCACGCGTCACCCGGAAGTCGTTATTGTGTCGCTCAAGGTCGCGCCAACCATGGGGCGCGGCATCACTCGATGACCAGTGGCGCTTTTCCTGCCCGATCGCTGAAACCAGCGCGGGTTCTGCCCGGCGGATTCTGCGGGGTTCACCATGAAGTGCCAAATCCGCAGGAGCGTCGCCGGCAGAACCGGAAGCCTGTCACTGGACCGGCACCGGAATGTGGTTCCCGTACCAGCCACGTTCATTGTCTCACATGCCCATCACTACCGGCTGTACCGGCCGCTAGACTCGCTGGTGGCATACACGCCGCCACAGCGACACCGAGGAGAGCGCGCATGACCGAGGAAGCGCGACACGCGGGAACGGAGTCCGCAGACCCGGGCGCAAGCGACGAACCTGCCTTCGCCCGCAACCGGGGCATGGCGTGGCTGCTCTTGGTGTGCGGCGTCGTCGGTTTCCTGGCATCGGGCCAACTGGTCCTGGAACGGATCGCGCTGTACGAGGATCCGGACTACGTGACGTCCTGCGACATCAGCCCCTTTGTCTCCTGCGGCGAAGTGTTCCGCACCTGGCAGGCCGCGTTGTTCGGATTCCCCAATCCGCTGATCGGGCTTGTCGCCTTCCCCATCATCCTGACGACGGCGATGGTTCTGTTCTCAGGTGGCCGTCCGGCCCGCTGGTACTGGCGCGGACTACAGCTCGGGGTCAGTCTCGGGTTCGCATTTGTCGTGTGGTTGTGGAGCCAGGCGCTGTTCACGATCCACATCCTGTGCCTGTACTGCATGGCGGTGTGGGCAGCGATGGCAGTCCTCACCGTCCTGCTGACAGCGAGAAACATCATCCATGGCGATCTGCCGGCACCGGCAGGCGCGCGCCGGATCCTCGCCGAATGGGCCTGGCCGCTCACCGTGCTGCTCCTGGTGGCGACGGCGGCCTCGGTCTTCTTCAGCTTTTCCCGGGCGTTCCTCGGCTGAGCCACGCCCCGTGGGCTAGAGCTTGGGCAGCTGACCCGTAGCCGAGGGAACCTCGCCGGGCAGTGGACGTGCCACAGGCACCTTGGTTCCGAGCACCTGCTCCACGGTGTCCTGTGCAACCTTCCGGGCAGTCAACCCGACCCGCTCCAGAACTTCGCTGCGTGAGCCGTGGTCGAGGAATTCCACCGGCAGGCCAACCTCATTGAGCGCCGTATCAACGCCCGCAGACCGCATCTCCTGACGAATACGCGAGCCGACACCGCCGGCACGCACCCCGTCCTCAATGACGACCACGATGCGGTGCTCGGCTGCCAGCTGAATGACTGAACGGGCCACCGGAAGCACCCAGCGCGGATCGATGACGGTGGAGCTGATCCCCTGCGCGCCCAACCGGTTGGATACATCAAGGGCGAGTTCGCTCATGGCGCCGACGCTGACAATGAGGACATCATTCTGCCGCGAGCCGGCCGGCCTGCGGCAGAGGACATCCACGCCGTCGGGAAGCCGTTCAACGGCTTCCACCTCGACGCCGACGTTGCCCTTCGAGTAACGCACGACCGACGGAGCATCGCCGATCGCCACGGCCTCGCGGAGTTCCTCCCGGAGCCGGGTGGCATCGCGCGGCGCCGCCAGGTGCAGCCCCGGAACGATCTGCAGCATCGAGAGATCCCACATGCCATGATGGCTTGCGCCGTCCGGTCCGGTTACGCCGGAGCGGTCCAGCACGATGGTCACGCCCGCCTTATGGAGGGCGACATCCATCAGGAGTTGGTCGAAGGCACGGTTCAGGAAGGTGGCGTACAGGCCGATGACCGGGTGGAGGCCGCCGAAGGCCATGCCCGCGGCGCTGGTGAGAGCATGCTGTTCCGCAATGCCGACGTCGAATACCCGGTCCGGATGCTTCGCGGCGAACTTGTGGAGCCCGACCGGGATGAGCATGGCGCCGGTTATTCCGACGATGTCCTTCCGCTCATCCGCGATGGCCGCAATCTCCTCGGCGAAAACCGAAGTCCAGGACTGCACTCCCCCGGCGCCGATCGGCTCACCGGTTTCAGGATCAATGATTCCGACAGCGTGAAACTGGTCCGCTTCATCGGCGCGCGCCGGCGCATAGCCGTGGCCCTTCTCGGTGATGGCATGGACGATGACCGGCCCGCCATAGTTTTTGGCCTGCGTCAGTGCGTGCTCCACCGCCGCGAGGTCGTGGCCGTTGATGGGACCGATGTATTTCATGCCCAGGTCCTCGAAGAGTCCCTGGGGCGCCCACCAGTCCTTCACGCCTTTCTTGGTGGCATGCAGGCTTTTGTAGGCGAAGCGGCCCACAGCACCGCCGTTCTGCAGCTTCCGCTTCCACCAGTCGAGGGTGCCCTCATACACGCGGTGGGTGCGTACCGAGTCAAGGGTCGGCCGCAGCGAGGCGAGGTAGTCCGCCACTCCGCCGATCGTGGGGGCGTAGGAGCGTCCGTTGTCATTGACGACGATGACCACCCGGCGCCGTTTGTCAGCCGCGATGTTATTGATCGCTTCCCAGGCCATTCCGCCGGTCAGCGCGCCGTCGCCGATCAGGACGACGGCAGAGCGGTCCTCCTCGCCGTTCAGCATGCGCGCCCGCGAGATGCCATCAGCCCACGAAAGCGACGCCGAAGCGTGTGAGCTTTCCACGACGTCGTGCACTGATTCAGCGCGCGAGGGATAGCCCGAGAGCCCACCCTGCTGGCGCAGGGAATCAAAGTTCTGCCGTCCGGTCAGGAGCTTGTGCACGTAGGACTGATGCCCGGTGTCGAAGACAATGCTGTCGCGCGGGGAGTCAAACACGCGATGAATGCCGATCGTCAGCTCGACAACACCCAGGTTGGGGCCCAGGTGCCCGCCTGTGCGGGACACAGTCCGGATGAGGAAGGCGCGTATCTCCGCGGCCAGGCGGGAAAGCTGCTGTCCTGACAACCTGGTGAGGTCCTGTGGGCTGTGGATGGTCTCCAGGAGTCCCATCGCGCCTCCTTCTGATACTTGTGATCTGCGGCACCGGTGCGTTCTCACACGCTGTTAACTCTAACGCGGCCTGCCGCCCAGCCGTGCCCGCGGCGTTGCGCGCCTCCGGCCCAACGCAGAACACGCCGCCTCCGGTACCGGAGACGGCGTGTTCTTGTGGGCGGGCCTGGTCAGGACGCCGCTGCCAGCTGGCGCAGGACGTACTGCAGAATTCCACCGTTGCGGTAGTAGTCGGCTTCACCCGGCGTGTCGATACGTAGAACAGCATCGAAGGTCACCGGACTACCGTCCTCCTCCGGGGTGGCGGTCACCTTGACCGTTGCCGGCGAGTTGCCGTTGTTCAACTCGGTGACGCCCTCGATGGCGAACGTCTCGGTTCCGGTCAGTTTGAGCGTTGCAGCATTCTCACCCGCGGGGAACTGCAGGGGCAGCACACCCATACCGATCAGGTTTGACCGGTGGATACGCTCGTAGCTCTCAGCGATCACAGCCTTCACTCCGAGCAGCGCAGTTCCTTTGGCAGCCCAGTCCCGGGATGAACCTGAACCGTATTCCTTGCCCGCGAGGACCACGAGCGGTGTCTCGGCAGCCTGGTAGTTCATTGCGGCATCGTAGATGTAGGCCTGTGGTCCGCCGGTCTGGGTGAAGTCGCGCGTGAAGCCACCCTCCACACCGTCCAGCAGCATGTTGCGCAGCCGGATGTTCGCGAAGGTGCCGCGAATCATGACCTCGTGATTGCCGCGGCGTGATCCGTAGGAGTTGAAGTCCTTCCGGGCAACGCCATGCTCAAGAAGGTAGCGGCCCGCCGGACTGTCGGACTTGAACGATCCTGCCGGGCTGATGTGGTCGGTGGTGACTGAATCGCCGAGCTTGGCGAGCACGCGGGCTCCCTCGATGTCAGCAACCGGCTCCGGCTGTGCCTGCATGCCCTCGAAGTATGGGGGCTTGCGCACGTAGGTGGAGTCCTCGGCCCAGGCGAACGTGTCGCCTTCCGGAGTATCCAGCGCCTTCCAGCGGTCATCGCCGTCGAACACTCCCTCGTACCCCTTCGAGAACATTGCCTCGTCGATCGAGGAATCGATGACCTGCTGCACTTCGGTGGGGCTCGGCCAGATGTCCCGCAGGAAGATGTCGTTGCCCGACTCGTCCTGTCCGAGCGCATCGTTCTCGAAGTCGAAGTCCATGGTTCCCGCAAGTGCAAAAGCAATCACGAGCGGAGGGGATGCGAGGTAGTTCATCTTCACGTCGGGGTTGATCCGGCCCTCGAAGTTGCGGTTGCCCGAGAGCACGGCAGCCACGGAGAGGTCATTGTTCTGGATCGCGCTGGAGATTTCCTCCTCGAGCGGACCGGAATTGCCGATGCACGTGGCGCAGCCGTAACCGACGATGTAGAAGCCGAGCTTCTCCAGGTACGGAGTCAGGCCGGACTTGTCATAGTAATCGGTGACAACCTTCGATCCCGGTGCCACGGAGGTCTTCACCCAGGGCTTCGAGGCGAGGCCCTTCTCTACGGCGTTCCGCGCCAGCAGGGCCGCGGCAAGCATTACCGACGGGTTCGAGGTGTTGGTGCATGACGTGATCGACGCGATGCTCACAGCACCGTGATCCAGGATGAACTCCCGCCCGTCTGCCATGTTGACCTTGACCGGCCGGGACGGCCGTCCGTTTGCCGTCGCTGCAGCCGAATGCTTGAGCGTGGAGGTCATGGCAGGAACGTCCGAGGCCGGGAACGACTCCTCGAGTGCCTCGTCCAGCGCTGCATCATCAGCGTTGCCGGTGTAGTTGTGGATGTCCTTGCGGAACTGTTCCTTCGAGTCCGTCAGGGCGATGCGGTCCTGGGGCCGCTTGGGGCCCGCGATGGACGGAACAACGGTCGAAAGGTCCAGCTCGATGTACTCCGAGAAGCGGATCTCACGCGAGGAATCATGCCAGAGGCCCTGTTCCTTCGTGTAGGACTCCACGAGCGCGACGCTCTCTTCGGACCGACCGGTGAGGCGCAGATACTCAAGGGTGACATCGTCGATGGGGAACATCGCGGCCGTTGAACCGAACTCCGGGCTCATATTGCCGATGGTGGCCCGGTTTGCCAGCGGCACTTCCGCAACGCCTTCGCCGTAGAACTCGACAAACTTTCCGACGACGCCGTGCTTGCGCAGCATCTCGGTGATGGTCAGTACAACGTCGGTTGCCGTTGCACCGGCCGGAATTGAGCCGGTGAGCTTGAAGCCGACAACGCGCGGAATCAGCATCGATACGGGCTGACCCAGCATCGCGGCCTCGGCCTCGATACCGCCGACGCCCCAGCCCAGCACGCCCAGCCCGTTGACCATCGTGGTGTGGGAGTCGGTGCCGACGCAGGTGTCCGGATAAGCACGCAGGGTGCCGTCTATTTCGCGGGTCATGACCGTGCGCGCCAGGTACTCGATGTTGACCTGATGCACAATGCCGGTTCCGGGGGGAACAACCTTGAAGTCATCAAAGGCGGTCTGCCCCCAGCGCAGGAACTGATAACGCTCGCCGTTGCGCTCGTACTCAATCTCCATGTTGCGCTCAATAGCGTCGGAATTTCCGAACACGTCGATCTGCACGGAGTGGTCGATGACCATTTCAGCAGGTGCGAGCGGATTGACCCGCGCAGGATCTCCGCCGAGCTCCTTGACGGCTTCCCGCATGGTGGCCAGATCCACGACACAGGGCACGCCGGTGAAGTCCTGCATGAGGACGCGCGCCGGAGTGAACTGGATCTCGGTGCTCGGCTGGGCGTCTGCGTCCCAGTCTGCGAGGGCGCGAATGTGATCCGCAGTGATATTTGCGCCGTCCTCGGTGCGCAGCAGGTTCTCGAGCAGAACCTTGAGGCTGTACGGAAGGCTCTCGGCGCCTTCAACTGCATTCAACCGGAAAATCTCGTATTCGGCACCGGCGACGTCTAGTACGCCTTTGGAACCGAAGCTGTCCACACTACTCATGTCAGGACTCCTCTCGCCGTCTTCTATCCTTGTTCCGGCGGGCGCGAGCTGCTAGTTAGGAGTACCTAAGACTCCAGCAGGAGCAGGTATCGGGTTTTCGCGCCAAACCAAAGGCGGCGAAGTCCACGCGGAACAACGTTTTCATCCTATCGGTATGCGGGGATTGCGGGCTCACTCTCCGCGGAAGACTGCCACGGACTCCATATGGTGCGTGTGCGGATAGAGATCGAGGACGCGCACGGATTCGAGGCTCCATCCCGCCCCGGCGAAGTAGGCGACATCCCGGGCGAAGGAAGCCGGGTCGCAGGAAACGTACACCACCGACTTCGCACCGGTTCCAATCATTGCCCTGACGACTTCCTTGCCCGCGCCTGCCCGCGGCGGATCAAGCACGACGGCGTCAAGATGCGGTCGGCGCTCACGCAGCACCTTTTCCACCTTCCCCTGCACGATGTCCACGTGGTTTTGCCCGTGCAGATTCCTCCGTGCGTCCC
This sequence comes from Arthrobacter tumbae, assembly GCF_016907495.1. Classification (NCBI taxonomy): domain Bacteria; kingdom Bacillati; phylum Actinomycetota; class Actinomycetes; order Micrococcales; family Micrococcaceae; genus Arthrobacter; species Arthrobacter tumbae. The sequence continues at coordinate 3,267,525 of NZ_JAFBCC010000001.1, read as the reverse complement.
GGCTGGCCGACGGTGATCCTTCGACGGACAGGACGGAACCTGTCTCACCGACCCGCTGAGCGATCGCAGCAGTGAACAGCCCGGCTCCGGCGTACAGATCCGCCACCCGCCGGCCGGGCGCTGCGTCGAGCCCCTCGAGCACCGCGTTGGTCAGAACCCGCGGGGCGCTGCGGTGTATCTGCCAGAATCCCTCTCCGGTGACCCGGAAGCTATGGTCACCGACGGTCTCGCGCACCCAGGTCCGACCGCGCAGCTGCGTGAGCGAGCCAGTCTCAGGGTTCCACGCCGCCACCGACGCACCCTGGATTTCCTCAGCCACCTCCCGGACCCTGCGGCTGGGCCGGTCCTGTCGGGTCTTGAGCAGCACCAGCGGCTCCTGATCACCGGAGCCCGCGGCGACTTCCACGCCATCCACGCCGCTGAAATCCAGATTCCACAGCGCCAGCTTATTGATTTCAGGAACAGCGAGCGGCATATCGGCCACCGGGATAAGCACGGTCGAGCGGTGCTCATGCATGGCGAGATGCCCGTCGGAATCAACGGCGAAGCCCGCGCGGGTGCGCCATCCCAGTCCGTCCGCAGCTTCATCCGGAACCGGTTCGACAGTGATGGCGCGTTCAATTTTTCCCAGGCGCGCAAGCTGCTCCGAGAAGATCTCACCCTTCAGGCGACGCTGCGCGGACAGTTCGATGTGTCCGAATTCCGCGCCGCCCACGGGCCGCGTGCCGCGCATTCCGGCGAGGCCGGCGTCCGCCAACGGCCACGGATGGTTCACCCGGTCGGAAGAGGGCTGCACCACCTCCGTGGCGTCCGCGCGCCAGAAGCGGGCGTCGTCGTCGTGCTCGGTCAGGCGGGCCCTCACCACCTCTCCGGGCAGAGCGTGACGCACGAAGATCACCCTGCCCTCGTGCCGGGCAACGCAGTGCCCGCCGTGTGCGGGCGGACCGATGGTCAGTTCGAGTTCTGGGTTCTGGGTCACCTGTTGTCCTGGGATTCGCGGGCGGCGTCGGAGGATGCCAGCTGCCATGGCACGCTTGCCACCATAACCCCCGGCTCGAAGTGCAGCCGGGTCTTGATGCGCAACGCCGTCTGGTTGTGGACCAGCTGCTCCCACCATTTACCGACGACGTACTCCGGGATGTAGACGACAATGAGGTCGCGTGGCGAGTCCCGCCGCATGGACTGGATGTAGTCCATGATCGGCTGGATGGTGTCACGGTAAGGCGAGGCGAGGACGGTTATCGGCACCGGAAGCTCCAGGCGGTCCCAGTCCTCGAGCGTGCGCCGGGTCTCCTCGGCATCGACATCGACCACGATCGCATCGAGCCGGGAGGGGCGGGATGCACGGGCGAAGGCGAGCGCGCGCAGCACCGGCTTGCGCACATGCGAGACCAGGATGACGGCGTGGACCCTTGACGGCAGGGCGCGGGCGGAGGCGGCGTCGTCGATGGCCAGTTCACGGGCCACCTGGTCATAGTGCTTCTTGATGCTGAGCATGACAGCGAAGAGCACCACCATCGCAAGGACCGCGATCCAGGCTCCGAACTCGAACTTGGTCACCAGCACCACCACGAGCACTGCGGCAGTGAGAACGAATCCGATCGAGTTGATGGCCCGGGACTTGTTCATCTGCCGGCGGTGCTTCCTGTCAACGGTGCTGCGCAGCTCGCGGGTCCAGTGCTTGATCAGCGCGAGCTGGGTTGCGGTGAAGGAGACGAAGACGCCGACGATATACAGCTGCACCAGCTGGGTGACATCCGCCCGGAAGACGACGATCAGCAGGATCGCCCCGAGGCCGAGCGCCATGATGCCGTTGCTGAAGGTGAGGCGGTCACCGCGGGTACGCAGCTGGCGTGGAAGATAGCCGTCCTTGGCGAGGATCGACGCCAGCACCGGGAAGCCGTTGAACGCGCCGTGCGCCGCCAGCAGGAGTATGAGGGCAGTCGCTGCCACAACCACGATGAACGGCAGGCTTCCGCCGTCGAAAATGGTGCGTGCAAGTTGGCTGATGACCGGGTTCTGGACGTAGGAGCCGCCTACGGGGTCGCCGTCAAGGAGCAGCTGCTCCGACGGACTCTGCACCACGTGCACGCGGGTCGCGTTCGCCAGGTAGATGACCCCGGCCGTCATCAGGGACGCAACCACGCCCAGAATAAGCAGCGTGCTCGCTGCGTTGCGGGCGCGCGGCGCTTTGAAGCTCGGCACGTTTGCGCTCGGCGCCTCAACCCCCGTCAGTGCTGCCGCACCCGAGGAGAACGCCCGCAGGATGAGCAGCGCCCCGGCCAGTCCTACCAGCCCGCTCTCGAACGCCGGGTCCGGGATGATCTCGAAGCGGGCGCTCGGCGCCTCCCCCAGCGTCCCGCTGAGCCGCTGCACGATACCGGTAACGCAGAGCGCGAGGATTGCCGCCATGAAAACATAGGACGGGACGGCAAGCACGCGGGCGTCCCGGGTGAACCCCCGCAGGTTCACCAGCACCAGAACGACGACGGCGCCAGCCGCCAGCGCGCTTTGCGTGCCTGCCAGTGCCGGCGCCAATGAGATCAAATAATGCGCGGCGGCAGAGACCGATACCGCCACGGTAAGGACGTAGTCCACCATGAGCGCCGCAGCGACGGTCACGCCGGCCCCGTTGCCCAGATTCCGTCGCGCGATCTCGTAGTCGCCGCCGCCTGAGGGATAGGCGTGCACTGACTGGCGGTAGGACGCAATGACCACCAACAGGACCACGATGACGGCAAGGCCCACCCAGGGCGAAACAGCAACTGCTGTGACCCCCGCCAGCGCGAGGGTGAGGAGAATCTCGTCCGGCGAGTACGCTGCGGAGGACAGCGCGCTGGTGGAAAACAGCGGCATGGCGATTTTCCTGGGCAGCGTCTCATGCCGGAGCCGATCATTGCGGAACGGTTTGCCCACCAGCACCCGCTTGACGGCCTCGAAGAAAGTCAGCACAGCCCACAGACTAGCGCGTTTGAGCGGCGTCTCCTCCACTCGCCCACTACGCTTGGTTCTGTCAACAGGGAAGCAGACAACCAGGGGTGGCGCAGTGGCGCATTTCGTAATCATGGGCTGCGGCCGGGTGGGAGTCAGCCTTGCGCATACGCTCGACGAGTCCGGGCACAGCGTTGCGATCATCGATCAGGACGACCGCGCGTTCCGCAGGCTGAGGGGCTCATTCGGCGGCCGCAAGGTCACGGGCGTGGGATTCGACCGCGACACCCTGAAAAACGCCGACATTGAGAACGCCTACGCCTTCGCAGCCGTCTCCAGCGGAGACAATTCCAATATCCTTGCCACCCGTGTTGCCCGCGAGATCTTCCACGTGCCGCACGTCGTCGCCAGGATTTACGATCCCGGCCGGGCCGAGATTTATCAGCGGCTGGGCATACCCACCGTCGCGGCTGTCCGGTGGAGCGCCGACCAGGTCCTGCGCCGGATTCTTCCTGAACAGAGCATCAACGGCGACTTCCGCGAGTCCTCGGGCCGGCTGATCCTTGGTGAACTTGCCCTCCATGACGGTTGGCTCGGCCGGTCCGTCAGGGACATCGAAGCAGCGGCCGGGGTCCGTGTCGCTTATCTCACCCGGTTCGGCGAGGGAATGCTGCCGGCAGCCGGGACCAGTTACCAGGAAGGCGACGTAGTCCACGCCATGATGGAAACCGTCGCAACAGACGAAGTGGCTCGGGTGCTGTCTAAGCCGCCGCGGGAGGAGCAGGAATGAAGGTTGTCATAGCCGGGGCGGGAAGTGTCGGGTCATCCATCGCGCGGGAGCTGCTGTCCAACAACCACGACATCCTGCTGATTGACGAGAAGCCGGAAGTGGTCGGCCGAAGCGGGCTGAAGGGCGCGCGCTGGCTGATCGGCGACGCCTGTGAACTCACCACACTGAAGGACGCCAGACTGGACGAGGCCGACGTCGTTGTCTCCGCAACGGGTGATGACAAGGTGAATCTGGTGGTGTCCCTGCTCGCGAAAAGCGAATTCGGGGTAGGACGCACCGTGGGCCGGGTCAACAACCCGAAGAACGACTGGATGTTCGATGACTCCTGGGGAGTGGACGTGGCGGTGAACACCCCCCGGCTGATGACGGCCCTGGTGGAGGAAGCCGTGGAGATCGGCGACCTGGTGCGGCTGCTGACGCTCCAGACCGGTGTCTCAGCCATTGTGGAGTTCACTGTTCCGCAGGATTCGCCGCTCGTTGGACGGACGCTCGGATCGATTGAACTTCCCGCCGACTGCACGGCGGTGGCGATCCTCCGAGACGATGCTCCCATCACGCCCAGCCCCGATGATGTGGTGGAGGCAGGCGATGAGCTGTTCTTTGTCGCTGCGATCGCCGCCGAAGACGCTCTGAGAACGGCTCTGCGGCCCGCTTCCTGACGGCCCGTTTCCCGACGACCGCGTCACGCCGGCGGATGCTCTTTCTTCACGAGCGCCGGCCGCGACACGAGCCAGGCGAACCACAGCCCGAGTGCATAAAGCGGGACACCCATGGCAACGCGTGCGGTGCCGAGCGCCGCGATGTTGTCCGCGAGATACAGCGGTACCTGCACGATGAGCCGCAGCGCGAGCACGGCGATGATCAGCCAGGTGGCCAGCGAGTAGGCGCGGATCCTTGACTCGTTCCTGCGCCACTCGGTGCCCTCTCCCCGAATGAAGCCGAAAAGCAGCCCGGCCAGCGGCCACTTGACCGCGATGGAAACGACCATGCCCACGATATACGCGGCGTTCGTGAAGAATCCGGGAAGGAAGAAGTCTTCCGCGTTACCGGTCCGGTTGGCCACGAACGCACAGATTCCTACCCCGATCAGCCCGGACAAAGCCTGGGTGAGCGGTGTCTTGGTCAGCAGCCGGATGATGGTGAAAACGGCCGAGACGGCAAGGGCAACGATGAGGGAGACCTGCAGGTCCCGCAGGATGGTGAAGACCACCGTGAACAGCAGACCCGGAAGGATGCTTTCCGCGAGACCGCGCACTCCCCCGATGGACTGGAGAACGTCGATCCGCCCGCTCTCGGTCTGACGGACTCCGGCTTTCGCCGCATACTGGCCGGCAAGGGACCCTACGCCCGAGTCGGAGTCAGGCTTACCGGGATGTTTCCCGGGATTGTCGGACGCTTCGCCGCCGGTGCGGTCCTCAGCGGGCTGGTTCACGGTGACTCCTCAGGACGGCCGACGATCTCGTACCGCGGGTTATGGATAGTGGGAATGCCGTCGATGACGCTGACCATACCTTCGAACGCGAGGTCGACTCCGGGGTCGATCCCCGGGATGCGGCGCTGGCCGATCCAGACGAGCCGGATACGCCGGCCCGGCTGCTTGGCTTCCGCTGCTGGAGAGGTGGCCCGCTGGGTGTGGAGGGCCACCGTCGCGTCAAATTGCGGCGCAGAGCTGCGGGGCAGAATTCTTACCCGCTCGACGAAGCCGCTCCCGGCGAATCGTCCGCGCTGCGGAAGGGGCGCCGGTGTCGCTGCCGGGTGCCCCGTTGCACCATGGTCAGCCAATGTGGGTGATCTCGGGGCCCCGCCGAAGCGGGTCATCCGGTGTCGCTTTCGGCTGCTCGGGCTGCTCTGGCTGCTTCGGGGCTCCGGCATCCTTCGGCAGCCTGAGCGGAAGCAGTTCACGCGGGGGCAGGGGATGATCTCCCCGAACGACCACGACGTTGCGGAAGAGCTGCTCCATCGGCCCCGCGATGGCAGGATCCATGGCTGCCGGACCGCCGAACACTCCCCGGAGGAACCATCGCGGACCGTCCACGCCCACAAACCTGGCGACGCGGAACCCGGCACGGCCGTCAGGTGTCTGCGCGGGGAGCTTGGCGATCAGCTCAGTTCCGAACTCGCCCTGCCGTTCCGACACTGTTCCGCCCTGCGAGCCTACCGACGCAGCAATCTGTTCACGGATCTCATCCCAAAGCCCCTCGGACCGGGGTGCGGCGAAGGCCTGGAGCTGCAGGTTGGAACCGTTGATATCCAGCGTCACCGCGATCACGCGTTTGGTCCGTTCCTCGACCTCGAGGCGGAGCTGAAGGTTCTCGGTAGCGGCGATGCGCAGTGCCCCGAGGTCTATGTACCCGGCCGGAGTGTCTTTCTCCGACTCATCGAATGGTCCTGTTGCGGAACGTCCGGCCATCGGCTCACCCTGGGCTGGAGCATGAGTGTCAACGGGTTCTTCGCGGACCTCTGCGGTCTCGTCAGGGGAGCTCGACACTGTGTCTTGAGCTGTGTCTGATGCTTCGCTGGAATGCTGGCTTTTCTTGCGGCGCCCGAAAATCATGATCGGGTTCCTCCTTCGATGGTCATGGGCAGCTGGGTCGCTGCCGGTCGGTTGCGTCAGAGTGCGGCGTCTGCGATGGGAGCGAATCCGCCCGTGGATCCGAAACCGCCGGCTCCGCGTGCGGAGTCCGGCAGCTCCTCCACAGTGACGAACGTAGCCTGCGCCACTTTCTGGATGACCAGCTGGGCGATGCGGTCTCCCCTGCGGAAGGTCAACGGCGTGGACGCATCCGTGTTGAGCAGCGTCACGGCAATTTCTCCGCGATAACCGGCGTCGACCGTGCCAGGGGCGTTGACAACTGTGATCCCATGCCGTGCAGCCAGCCCCGACCGGGGGTGGACGAAGCCTGCGTACCCGTCCGGCAGCGCGAGACAGACGCCGGTAGGGATGAGTGCGCGCTCGCCGGGCTGGAGATCAAAGTCAATCCTGGTGCAAAGGTCGGCGCCGGCGTCGCCGGGGTGTGCGTAGGCAGGGGGCTCGAGTCCGTCGTCGAGCATTTTGATCTGCACGGACAGAGCTTCCGCGGTATCAAGCATGTCTACTCCTGCACGATTCTGTGATGGCATGGTTCTTTTGACGGCGGGCACTGCACGCGCAGCTCACCGGCGCGATGCGCCGACAGTGCGGAATGCACCGGAGCCCTTAGCTCCAATTACTCTAGCGCTTCCACCTGCCGGCCAGCGCCTTCGCGCCGGGATGAAAAGCGGTCGGAAAGGTGCTTAGCTAGCTGACATGCCTACAGGATCCGCCGGTGAATCGGTTCTATACGAAGAGAAATTGTGGCCGGCACCGTGGATCTGGATGGTGGTGGCAGGCGCGGCTGTCGCCTCAGTGTTCACGTTCATACCGATCAGCATCGAGGCGGGCATCATCGCCGCCGTCGTTGTTGCTGCCGTCCTGACCACCCTGCTGGTACTCTCCACGCCGCGTATTCGGGTAACCCCTGCGGAACTCCAGGTCGGCAAGGCACAGATCGAGCGCAGGTATCTCGGAGACGTCACGGCCTTCACCGGCGCCGACGCCACCGCCCAGCGCGGAACCGAGCTTCACGGGAGGGCATACCTGTGCATCCGCGGGTGGATCTCGCCCGTTGTCAGGATCACAATCGACGACGCCGAAGACCCCACACCATACTGGTTAACGTCGACGAGGCGGCCGGAGCAGCTGAAAGCCGCCCTGACCGCCCCGACGGAGTATGAAGCGGGCGCTTGACGCGTCCGCTTCGATTCCGCGAACTGGTGGAGTCAGCCTTCACAGTCCCTGCAGTAGGCCAGCCCACCCTTTTCCTTCGCAATCTGGGAGCGGTGACGCACCAGGAAGCAGGAGGCACACGTGAATTCATCGGCCTGGGCGGGAAGCACGCGCACGAGCAGTTCTTCGCCGGAGAGATCAGCGCCCGGAAGTTCGAAACCTTCCGCAGCATCGGTCTCATCCTCGTCGACCACCGCAGACTGCTTGTCCGTGCGGCGGGACTTCAGCTCTTCAATCGAGTCTTCGCTGAGTTCGTCGTCGGTCTTCCGCGGCGCATCGTAGTCAGTCGCCATAGTTGGTAGTTCACGCTCCGGAGGATGTAGTGGTCAACAAGTGCCACGGTCGAATCTGCAGTACTGGAACGGTGCCGTGAAGGGCAAGGCTCCTGTCCGTTTCACAACGCTGAGAGGGGCAATTTTGTGCCCGTACCGCAGAGATTGTTGCTGATAGGCCCTTCAAAAGCCAATTGGGGCATAAGTTCCGCGCCACACCAAGGATGAAGTAGGAGCGAACCCCTTTGAATGGCAAAGTTTCAGTGAAAGTAATGTACGTCGGCTGGAGGGTTTTTCATGCAGGAGCTACGGCTGGTAGGCGTGGATGAGGGCGGAGGTCATCTGCTGCTGAGCGGTGAGGGCGGGGCTTCGTTCCGCCTGCCCGTGAACGAGGCGCTGCGGATGGCGAGTTCAAGGCCGTCCACACGTCCGGCGGCACGGCAGGAACCGTCCGCTGGTTCAGAGAATCCGGGCGGCGCAGTCAAGCGCCCGTCCCTTGCTCCCCGTGATATCCAGGCGAGGATCCGTGCCGGCGCGACCGCACAGGACATCGTTGACGAGACCGGTGTAGAGCTGCAGCATGTGTTGCGCTACGAAGGCCCGGTCCGCGCCGAACGTGACTACATGGCCCACCTGGCGCAACGAGTGGAAGTGGCCTCACCACTGCCGTCCAATGACGGTTACCGTTCCGCTTTCGGCGAGAATCCGGCCCAGCTCGAAGATATGGTGCGCTTCCGTCTCCGGGCCTTCGGAGTCGACCCTGACACGGCTCAATGGGACGCCTGGCGGAAGCCGGATGGTTTGTGGGCGGTCGTGGTCACGTTCGAGTTGCCCACGGGATCCTCCGCCTCCGTCGGTGAGGAGCCGCCGGCACAGTGGACATTCAACCCGTCCCGGCGGACGGTCCTCAACGCGAACCGCTGGGCCCAGGTCCTGAGCGAGCTTGAGCCGCTCGATGGCCCGCTGCCCTCCCGGAAGCTGAGCGCGGTCGCGGACAGGGTCTTCGATTTCGAAACCGATGCCGCGGTTGACACGCCCGACGACGACCAGTCGGACGATTCGGATGAGTTGCTCGAGGTGCTGCGGACACGCCGCGGCCAGCGGTTGGGTGTGGATGAGGACGGAGATGACGCGCTGGCACTCATGCTTGCCAAGGGACACATTCCCGCCGCTCACCCCCGTCAGGGACAGGAGGACGCCGAGGATTCCCTGACCACCGACCCGCGGCCCTTCCCGGGCCTGAGTCTGGCCCCCTCCATTTTTGAGGGCGAGGATTCTGAAGAAACGTACGACGACGGTACTCCCCGTCTGTTCGAAGGCGTCAGTACGGAAACCCGTGAGATCAGCGTGATCGCGAGGCCGCAGCGCAACACCCGTGACACCCGCGACACTGAGGAAGCTTCCGTTCCACGATCAGAGAGCAGGCGTTCGGACAGCCCGCGCGCGGCAGGGTCACCGGACCGGGCGCCGGAAGCAGGACCGGATGATGCAGCGGCCAGAGCCGCGGATCATTCCGCTGACCGGAAGATGAAGCCGCGGCGCTCCAGCGTGCCGAGCTGGGACGAGATCGTGTTCGGCACCAAGGGCGACTGACGGTCCCCGTTTCAGAGCCGCGCGGCCGCCGGATCGAACGGCAGCGGCACGTCGCTGCCGGCATGCGTACGCGCCGTATGCGCGGTCACCCGGCGCATATGGTGCCGCCGGCAGAGTGTCTCGTACCCGATCACCGGACCGGCCGGCAGGTCGAGTTCATCGAGACCTCCGCCTGTCAGCCGGGGCTGTCCGGGATCGCTCTCGGCGGTAGACGGCTCAACATCTCCGACCACCATCTGTTCACCCTCAACGACCATGACGCCGTCCACCGTGCGCGCGTTGTGCGTGGCCCGGCGCCCGCACCAGCACAACGCCTCCACCTGAAGCACCTGGGTTCTGTCGGCCAGTTCAATCAGCCGCCGGGATCCTGGAAACAGCTGGGTGCGGAAGTCGGAAGTGATTCCAAAGGCGAAAACGTCGATGGCCATGTCGTCGACAATGCGCGCAAGCTGCTCGATCTGCGCGGGCGTATAGAACTGTGCTTCGTCGCAGATGAGGTAATTGACGCGCGTTCCGTGGGTGCGCCGCCGGACCAGCTCCTCCCAGAAATCGGTGTCCGGACGAACTTCGATCGCCTGGGTCATGAGTCCCAACCGACTCGAGATGACGGACTCCCCCGCACGGTCGTGAGAACTGAAGAGCAGTCCGGCGCGTCCGCGGGCGCTGTGGTTGTGATCCATCTGCAGGGCAAGGGTGGACTTGCCGCAATCCATGGTCCCGGAGAAGAAAATGAGTTCAGCCATGGGTCAGCGACCGACTATCCGCGCCGGTCCCGGCCCCGGTTTCACCAGGGTAAGCAACGGCACCTCACGCTCGGCACGCGTAAGCGAGCCGTGCTGGCCAATGACCTCAAGAGCTGAGGCCGGCACCCTTCGGGTGTCATAGAACGCTACCGGTTCCCGGGCTGCGACCAGGACGTCCCCGATCCGCGGCTCGACCTCCGGCGAGACTGTCCCGAACAATCCTGCGGTGATCGCCTCTTCCCTCGGAAGGATCCACGCGTGCGCACCGTGTACCTTCCGCCAGGAGTCCACCAGGCGCTGCCTGCCGGCGTCGGGCAGGTCCGGCTCGGTATAGAGGTGAACCATGCGGGGCTCCCCTCCCGTGTGTGCGACGCCGTCGACGAGAGAGGGATCAGCCGCGAAGTCGACGTGCTGGGCGGGGGCGACATCCACCATGCCGTGGTCGGCAGTCAGCAGAAGCAGGGTGTGGGGCGGGACCTTGGCGGCGAGGGACCGCATGGTCCGGTCCAGGTCTTCCAGCCGGTCGCCCCAGTCCGGCGAGGCACACCCTGAGCGGTGTCCGGTCTTATCGAGCTCGTTCAGATAGAGATAGACGAGCGCTTGATCATTCGCACCCAGCGCCTTACACACCGCCTGTACGCGTGCCTCCGGGGTGCCTCCAGCCACGTAGGTGCCGCCGCGCAGTGCTGCCCGGGTCAGTCCCGATCCGTCGAAACGTGCGAGCCCTACGCTCGTCACGGGTACATCGCCAGCTACACGCTCGAACACCGTGGGATGGGGCTGCCAGCGTCCGGGTTGCACTGCGGCATCCCAGCCGCCGAGCATATTCACCACCTTGCCCTGTCCAGGGTCCAGCACGTCGTAGCCCACCAGGCCGTGCTGCCCCGGAGCCAATCCGGTGCCGAGTGAGGCCAGCGCGGCCGCCGTCGTACTTGGGAAGACGGACCCGAGCTTGCGCGACGAGTCGAGGAACTGCCGCAGGAAAGGTGCATGGCCGGAGCGCTTACGCAGTAGCGCCGCGCCAAGTCCGTCCACCAGCACCACGCATACCCTGCGCGCAGCCGGCAGATCCAGGGGGTTGGAAAATCCGGGTAGTCCGAGAGCTGCAGCCGAACTGGTGAAAACCTCGGCAACGGTTGAACGGCCGTAGGCGGGCGCGGCTGGAAGAGGCTCCGTGTGGAGCGGTGGGGTCGTCACCAGCGGGATTACCGCCCGTGGTGGGCGCGGCTGAAACGGGTGGCCAGCCCGGGTTGCCTCCGGTTGGCGCCCGGCTGGTTCACGACGACGCCGGAGACGGTTGGATTTGCAGTGCTCACCGTGCGCAGTTCGCGGGCGAAGGACTTGGCACTCTGCACAGCCTGCAGGCCGTCCGCTTCCGCGCTGACCCGCAACACAATGTCCTCCTGGGCGATGGTCCCGGTGTACCCGTGGTCAGCATCGCATTGCGGATCACCACAGCTGGCCGGTCCCATGTCGAGCCGCTGGCCGCCGGACCAGGCGATTCCGAGGGTGAGCTCCCGGGCCGGGTCGGAGGGCTTGTAGTTCTGGGGCTGGGAATACAGGTAGCTGAGAACCACTGACCGGATCTGGCTGACCGGCACCGACTCGGTGGACACCTGCGCCGTCACCTGTTCACCGGCGTCGTCCAGCTGCTGGTCATCAACGTGGGTAATCACCAGCATGTCCTCGGTCAGGACCAGAACGGTGATGTGCCGGCGGATCTCGGTCCGCTCGAAGTGGGTCTCCAGATGAACCACATGCGAGAGCGGTTCCCTGCCGTCCAGGGCATCATGAACGACGTCGGCCACCAGCCGCGGGTAGAAGCCCGCTCGTTCGAGGGAGGCATCCAGGTCGCGGCGTTCAGCCGACAGCGATGGAGTCATGGTTCCAGTGTGACTTATGCCGACGGCGCACGCCTAACCGGCGCAGGGCCCGGCGGGGCCGCCCGGCGGAAGTCAGTCGCGCATCGCCCGACGCGCGCTGTCCGTGCGTTGCTGGGGGTTTCCCACGCTGATTTCCGCGCTGAGGACGGCGAGCCCGGTAGCCGAGACCAGGACGGGGTTGAACCGCAGGAGCGCGATCTCGGGGTGCCGGTCCTTGAGCAGTGCGACCCGCAGGAGCAAGTCCTCGATGGCGGGGACGTCTACCGGCGGCAGCCCCTGGTACCCGAACAGCCGGCGGCTGGCCCGCGGCGTCCGGAGCAGATCCGCCGCGTCCAGGGTGGTCAGCGGCGGTGTGCCGTGCGCCCAGTCATCGAGCAGGTTGACCGCATCTCCGGCCATCCCGAATGAGACCACGGGTCCAAGAAGGGGGTCCTCGATCGCCCTGATGACACAGGCCTGCCCGGCCGGGGCCATCGTCTGGATTTCCAGGCCGGGATTACCGAACGGACGAAGTTCGGCGCGCATGGCCTCAATCCCTGCGCGTAGACCCGGAGCGTCGGAGATGTTGAGCCGCACTCCGCCGAAGTCCAGTCGGTGCCGCAGATTCTCCTCGACCGTCTTCAGCGCAACCGGCCACCCCAGCGATTCTGCAGCCTCAACCGCCTCATCGGCTGAATCGAAGGGTATCGAGGGCAGCACCTTGATGCCGTAGCAGCCAAGGAGCCGTTGCAGCTGGCCGCTATCGAGGCGGCGCAGCCCCACATCCCGTACGCCGGACAGCACACTGCCGAGCAACGCAGCGGCGCCTTCCTCATCAACGTTGTCCAGCTCCGCGAACACACCATGCTCGCGTTCCCTCCACCGGCTATACCGGACGACGGCACCCAGCGCCGACACGGCGGCCCCCGGGCTGGCGAAGCAGGGCACTGACGCGCCGTCGTCCGCTGCCCCGTCCCCGCGGCCTGGATGAATACCGCCGGCGGCGCGCAACCCCTCAAGCTGCGCGGCCGGATCCAGCACCCCGGCGAAGCACGCGACGACCGGTTTTCCCGCCGCCCTGCCGCACTCCTGCAGGACCGGCAGGACCGCCTCGAAGGAAAGACCGACCACGGGAATGAGCGTGAGGATGAGGGAATGCACGCCCGGGTCCGCGAGCGCATCGGTGAACGCGGTTTTGAGCGCGGACAGCGCCACTGACTGCCCCGCGTCGAGATCGAGGTGTGCATTCAGCCGGACCACGTCGAGTTCCTGAGCGAGGGCTGCGTCCGCGAGCACCTTCCCCAGGGCGAGTGAGTTGCTGAAGACAGCAATTCCGGATCCACTGGGAACAGGCTGGCCGACCACGATCTGCGCCACGTCCATCAGCTGTTCGGTGGTCTCGACACGGATCACCCCGGACTGCCGCAGCATCGCGTCCAGCGCACCGCTCGGAGCCTGCGTTGTGCGCACCGCGTGGCCGGGCGGCAGCTGCAGGCCCATGACATCCGACTTCGCCACGAGGACCGGCTTCATCCGGGACAGACGGCGCGCTATCCGCGAGAACTTGCGCGGGTTGCCGATCGATTCCAGGTACAGTGCAACGGCCCGGGTGTCCGGGTCGTCCTCCCAGTACTGCATGGCGTCGTTACCGGAGACGTCCGCCCGGTTGCCGGCGGACAGCGCGGAAGACAGGCCCAGTGAACGCCGGCCGGCGGCGGCATGGAGCATGACGCCGATCGCTGCTGACTGGCTGAAGAGGCCAAGCCCGCCGCGCTGCGGCATTTCCGGCGCCATCGACGCATTCAGCCGGACCGTGGGATCGGTGTTGATGATGCCCAACGATGCCGGGCCCACCACCCGCATGCCGTAGGAGCGGGCGCTGTGCACCAGCGCGCGCTGGCGCGCAAGCCCTTCGCCGTCGTCGTCCGCGAATCCTGCCGTCGCAACAAGCAAGCCTTTGACACCCGCCCGTCCGCACTCCTCGACCACCGCGAGCACCTGATCGTAGGGCACTGCGATCACGGCGAGATCCACGGGCTCGGGTATCTCGGCGACGGAACCGTAGGCAATCATGCCGTTCAGTTCGAACGCCTCGGGATTGACTCCGGCAACCGGCCCGGTGAATCCCCCATTGACGATGTGTTCAAGTAGCGAGTAGCCCACGCTCCCCCAGCTGCGGCTGGCACCGATCACGGCAACCGACGACGGCGTCAGCAGGGTCTGCATACTGCGCGCCTCCGCGCGGTGCTCGCGTGCTTCCATCACCGCGCGCGACTTGTCCGTCGGGTCGATGTTGAACGTCAGTTCCACGACACCGTCATCGAACCGGCGGTCCACTTCGTAGCCGGCTTCGGCGAACACCGTGATCATTTTTCGGTTCTCGGGAAGTACTTCGGCGGTGAATCGCCGGATGCCGTTCTCCAGTGCTGCGACGGCGAGGTGCTCGAGCAGGATGGACCCCAGTCCCCGGCCCTGGTAGGCGTCCGATACATTGAAGGCGACCTCGGCCTCGTCGGGATCGTCGAGGCGGTCATAACGGCCGATGCCAATGATGTCCTGGCCGCGGGTCACCACGAACGCCACCCTGCCCACGTGGTCCACCTCGGTGAACCGCTTGAGTTCCTTGGCGCTCAGCGAGGACTTGTAGGTGAAGAACCTCAGGTAGATGGAGTTCTGGGACTGACTCATGTGGAATGCCTGGACCGCATCCGCATCCAACGGCGAGATGGGCCGGAGATGGCCGGTGGAGCCGTCCCGCAACACGACGTCCGCCTCCCAATATTCGGGGTATAGTCCGTCAGCCACCATAGACTCACAGTAGTGGGCGGCTGCGGCTCCCGTCAGCCGGGGCACAGTTACCGTCCGTCCACGCACCACACATCGACCACCGCATTCCACCTACGCGATCAGCTGCCGAAGGACCCGACACACCATGGCAAGGCGCCAAGCCACACCCCCGGACAGGGACTACACCGAGAAGATCATCGACATCGACGTCACCTCCGAAATGGAGGGCTCCTTCCTGGAGTACGCGTATTCGGTCATCTATTCGCGAGCCCTCCCTGATGCCCGCGACGGCCTGAAGCCCGTGCAGCGCCGGATCCTGTACATGATGACCGACATGGGCTTGCGGCCCGACCGCGGCCACGTGAAGTCGGCGCGGGTAGTCGGCGAAGTCATGGGCAAGCTTCATCCCCACGGCGATGCCGCGATCTACGACGCCATGGTGCGCATGGCCCAGGACTTCGCGCTCCGCCTTCCCCTGATTGACGGGCACGGAAACTTCGGGTCGCTCGACGACGGCCCGGCCGCCGCCCGTTACACCGAGGCGCGGCTCGCGGCCGCGGCGCTCACCATGACGGATCACCTCGGCGAGGACGTCGTCGACTTCATCCCGAACTACGACAACCAGCTCACCCAGCCCGAGGTCCTCCCTGCGGCCTTCCCCAACCTCCTGGTCAACGGGGCAACCGGCATCGCGGTCGGCATGGCCACGAATATGGCGCCGCACAACCTCGGCGAGGTCATTGCAGCGGCCCGGCACCTGATCGAGAACCCGGACGCAACGCTGGAAGACCTCATGCGCTTTGTGCCCGGCCCGGATCTCCCGAGCGGCGGCAAGATCGTCGGGCTGGACGGCATCCGTGACGCCTATGCGACGGGCCGCGGATCCTTCAAGACCCGGGCAACCGTCGAGGTCGAACAGCTTTCGGCCCGCCGCACCGGTCTGGTGGTCACGGAGCTGCCCTACATGGTGGGGCCTGAGAAGGTGATCGAGAAGATCAAGGATGCCGTGACGGCGAAGAAGCTGCAGGGCATCTCCGACATCGTTGACCTGACGGACCGTACCCACGGATTGCGGCTGGTCATCGAGCTCAAGAACGGCTTCAATCCCAACGCCGTGCTGGCCCAGCTCTACCGGTATTCGCCGATGGAGGACTCCTTCGGCATCAACAATGTCACCCTGGTGGACGGCCAGCCCCGCACTCTCGGGCTCGTGGAACTGCTGCAGGTGTACGTCAGCCACAGGATCTCGGTTGTCAGGCGCCGAACCTCGTACCGGCTCGGGAAGAAGAAGGACCGCCTCCACCTTGTCGAGGGTCTGCTGATTGCCATCGTGGACATCGACGAAGTCATCCAGATCATCCGGTCCTCGGATGAGGCCGCAGCTGCCCGCGAGCGGCTGATGGCAATCTATGATCTGACCGAGATCCAGGCCAACTACATTCTCGAGCTCCGGTTGCGCCAGCTGACCAAGTACTCCCGCATCGAACTGGAGAAAGAGCAGGATGAGCTGCGCAAAGAGATCGCTGAACTCGAAGAGATCCTCGGATCCGAGCAGCGGCTGCGCGGACTGGTTTCGGATGAGCTCGCCGCCGTCGCTGACCAGTTCGCCACGCCGCGGCGCACCGTGCTGCTGGAGTCGGAGGCCAGCGCGCCGCTGAAGGGAACGGTGATGCCCACACCTGCCGGCAACGGAGCCAAGGCCCCTCTCGCCCTGGAGATTGCCGATGATCCGTGCTGGGTTCTTCTCTCAACCTCAGGGCAGCTTGCGCGCACCACCGGCCGGGAGCCCATGTCCGACGGCGGCCAACGGGTCAAGCACGACGCCTTTACCTCCGTGGTCGCAGCCACCGCACGCGCAGAGATCGGTGCCCTCACCTCGGCCGGCCGCATGCTGCGGCTGCAGGTCATGGACATGCCCGCCCTACCGCCGACAAACACCACGCCGAACCTGGCCGGCGGTGTCTCCATCAAGGAGTTCATCACGCTGGAGCGCGGCGAGTCGCTGGTGGGGCTCGTGCCGCTGGACAAGGCCTTCGCGCTCGGAACCGCCCAGGGCATCGTCAAGCGTGTTGTTCCGGATTACCCGCTGAACCGGGATGACTGGGAGGCCATCACCCTCAAACCCCGGGACAGCGTGATCGGCCTTGCTGCCGCTGACGACTCCGACGACCTCGTTTTCATCACCCGGGAAGCGCAGCTGCTGCGCTTCCCCGCGGGCGCGGTGCGGCCGCAGGGGCGCACCGCAGGCGGCGTGGCCGGGATCAAACTGGGAGCTGACGACGTCGTCCTCTCCTTCGGTGCGGTGCGCGCCGGGGATCCTGCGGCCGTCGTCGTCACCATTGCAGCCGGAAGCGGCGCACTGCCGGGCACCACACCGGGATCGGTGAAGGTGACGGAGTTCGCGGAGTACCCGGCCAAGGGACGGGCTACGGGCGGGGTGCGCTGTCATCGCTTCCTGAAGGGCGAGGACCACCTGGTGCTTGCGTGGGCGGGACACGGGCCGGCGCGGGCAGTATCAGCCACCGGTGTGGCACGGGCGCTTCCTACGGAGCACGGCCGCCGCGACGGGTCAGGCGTGGCACTGCCGCAGCCCGTCGAGGCGATCGGGCCGAGTCCCGAGTAGACGCGGGTACTACTCCGGCTGCCCGAGCTGCTTCTCGAAGGCCATCGATCGGCGCGTGGGTGTGTATCCCATGCGCTCATACAGGCCGAGCGCGCCCGACGGATTCTCGGTATCCACGCCCAGCCCGGCGTTTTCCATGCCGTCTGCCTTGAAGCGGCGCATGGCTTCGGCCAGGAGGGCAGGTGCAAGCCGGCGTCCACGCCAGGCGCGCCGCACGCCCAGCAGTTCGGTATAGCCCTCGTCGTGGCCGACCAGCTCCTTCGACTCGGGATCGTAGCTCGCGATCTCGTAGGCGGCCACCTCACCCGACGAGTTGTCGATGACCGCGAGGCTCCACCCGGCCCGGAACTCGGGGTGGGTGACGGTGAACCGCCAGCTCTCCTCATCCCGCGGTTCGCTCCCCCAGTGATCCTGGAAGGCCTCGTTGTGGGCCAGGCGGATGGCTTCGGAGAGATCATCGCTGAACGCCACGATCTCAAACTCCGGGTCGAGGTCGACTTCCGGAATGTCCGCCGAAAGATCCCGGGTCATCTCCGTGAACCAGCGGGTGATGGTGCTGCCGGTCGACTCCATGAGCGCGCGGTGCCCGGAATTGACCTCCTCCACGTACGAGCGGATGAAGCCTCCCTCCACCCCTGCGTCCGACAGGCGCTTCCGCGCACGGTCGACGTACCAGCCGTGGATCGACCGGCCGATCCCCCGCCGCCGCCATTCCGGGTCGACTCCACCGAAAACGTGCACCAGCTGTGAACCCGCATTCGCACTGATCCGTCCGAAGGCGCGCGGCGTGCCGGCGTCATCGAAACCCATGACGGTATCCAGCGAGGGATCGTTCTTCGAGGCTTCGAGGACCTCCTTGAGGTCAGCGCGCTGTTCAATCCAGTCCGGCTTGTCAGCGACCGCCATCCGGCGAAGCAGCGCCTCCCAGCCATCAAGGTCTGCAGCCGTGATTGCCCGCCAGCTCAGCTGCTGGTCGGTTGGTGTGAGCTCAGGCGTAGGCATGCTCCCAGCTTAAGTGATTGCCCTTCCTGCCGGCAGCAAGTTCGACGCCGGTGTCACAGCTCAGCGCTTCCGCGCGGTCGTGGGTGACGAGCAGCACCGGCCTGTCCCCCAGTCCCCTGCGCAGGTCACGCAGGAGACGGGACGCGCCGTCGGCATCGAGGTGGGCGGTGGGCTCGTCGAGGATCAGCACCGGCGCGCGGGTCAGCAGGGCGCGGGCGACGGCGAGGCGTTGCCTCTCGCCGCCGGAGAGCGTGTTCCCGCCCGGGCCGATTCTGGTGTCGAGCCCGCCGGTGCGCGCCCGTACCGTGTCCGCCAGCCCTACGGCGTGGAGAATCCTCCATAGCTCGTCATCATCGGCCGGCTCCTGCGGAGCACAGGCAAGCAGGAGGTTCGCCCGGATAGAGGAATCAAACAGGTGGCCTTCCTGCGGGCACCAGGCAGCGGGAAGCACCCCGCCGTCCGCCGCAGCAGCTGCGAGGTACCTGCCGCTGTTGAGTGGGAGGAATCCGAGCAGTGCGCCGATGAGGGTCGACTTGCCGCTGCCCGATGCGCCGGTGAGTGCGGTCCAGGATCCGCTCCGCACGGCGAGGGTGACACCCTCCACCACGGCGACACCGGGCTCGTACCCCACGGCGGCGTCGACCAGGGCGAGCGCCGGTGGGTCCTCGCCGAGCGCAGGCTCCGGAAGATTTCTCCGGAGCATCGGGCCGGCGGTGGCGCCCTTGGGCTCCAGGTGATCGTCGAGCCTGCGCGTCACGGTTCCCAGCGGCGCCCACTGCTGCACGGCCGTAACGCCGGCCGCGAGCGGCTCAATGAGCGCAAGCTGCATGAGTACGACGACGGCCACCACCTCTGCGCTCTGCCCTGCCGAGCCGGCGAGGATGGCGACGGCGGCCAGTACGCAGGCAGAAATGACGAGCGCCTGCCCGATGCCGGCAGCCCAGGAGCTGCGGCGCAGTCCTCGGGCGGCACGGGATTCCAGCTGTGCGAGGCGGGCAAGGGCGCGGGCAGTGAGCCCGTTGACTGCGACGTCCTGCGACGCCCGCAGAAGGCTTGTGGTCTGGGCGAGGGAGGCCGCCCGCAGCGTCATGCCCGCTGCTCCCGCCGACCGTTCGGCCAGCAGCGCGGCGGCCGGGGCGGCCAGAAGGCCGATACCGACGGCGAAGATCTGCCAGGGAATCGCGTCCGGCAACAGCAGCGCGGTCGTCCCGATGGCGGCCAGTCCGGTCAGTAAGGCCGTAAGCGGCGGAAAGACCGCCCGCGCGGCAGTGTCCCGCAGCTCGTCGATGTCGCCCACGAGCCGTTCGATGCCGCCCGATCCGCGGGACAGCGAGCGCCAGGCTTCCGCCCTGCCAAGCAGAGCCTGCCAGAGACGCAGCCGGACGGCGTCAGCAGTCTGCAGGATGCTCCCGTGCAGCCACAACCGTTCGCAATAGCGCAGCAGGGAGCGTCCAATGCCGAAGAACCGAACCCCTACGATGGCCGCAAGGAGGTAGAGGATGGGCGGCTGTTCGGACGCGCGGACGATCAGCCAGCCCGACAGCGCTGTGAGCGCTACGGCGAAAGCAGACGAGCCCGTGCCGAAAGCGAGCGCCGCGAGGAACCGGGGTGACCAGGGGCGCACCAGTGCAAGCGCGTTCAGCGCAGTCCGGACCGTCCCGTAGTTCGTCATCGGCGCGGCCAACCCGGATGGAGCGGGCGCAGGTAGCGGGGTTTCGCGCAGGCCGGGGTCATTTCCGCCTTGATCAGGAGTGCGCGCAGGGGACCGTGGGTCAGGCAGGCTTCCCGTGGATCCGAGGTCGACAGTGTGGTGGGCGAGGCGGGCCGTCCGGTCATCGTGTGCAATCAGCACAACAGTCACCGTCGGCGGCAGGTTCCGCACTGTGCGGCGGATCACCGCCGAGGTGCTTTCATCCACATGGGCAGTGGGTTCGTCGAGCAGCAGCGTTCCCCCGTCGGGTCCGATGCGCAGCAGGGCCCTGGCGAATGCAACCCTGCGCAGCTCGCCGGGGCTCAATTCACCGGTCGACTTGTCCAGCAACCGGGTGCCGTCCACCGCAGCAAGCAGCCCGAGAAGTGCCTGGTCGGTCAGTGGCGATTCTGCATAGAAGGCGAGTTCCTCCCGAACGGTGTCCAGCAGGGTCTCGGGATGTTGCGGAACCCATCCGAGCTGACCGCTGAGCGGCCTGACCGCGCCATCAACCAGCAGGCCGGGCTGGGGAACTCCTGCCAGCAGGCCCATCAGCGTTGACTTCCCGGAACCGCTGGGTCCCCGCAGCGCGGTGATGGATCCCGGCAACAGGGTGAAGGTGAGGTCATCGACGATCGGTGCCACTGAGCGATCGAAGCGCAGGGTGAGCTGTTCGGCGCCGGCAGCGGCGTCGTCCGCGTCGTCGTCAGTGTCGTCGTCGTCGTCGTCTTTCGGGCGGCTGGCCGGCACAGCAGCGGGAGTACGTGGCGCATCGATGATGGCACGGACAGCCCGTCCGGCCTCCAGTCCGTCATCGCTTGCATGGTGCGCGGCGCCCAGGTCCCGCAACGGCAGATAGCACTCCGGCGCGAGGATCAGGGCGAGCAAACCCACTTCGAGTCCCACATCGCCATGGATCAGCCGCACGCCCACGAAGACGGCCACGACCGCCACCGAAATCGTGCTGATCAGTTCGAGCGCCAGGGAAGACAGGAAAGCGATGCGCAGGGTCTCCATGGTGCGGCGGGAGTAGCCGGCGCCGATGTCCTGGAGTGCACGCGTCTGGGCACTGGCCCTGCCAAGGCCAACGAGTGCCGGCAGCCCTTTCGCCAGTTCCAGCAGGTGGTCCGAGAGCCGGTCGAGCGACGCCCTCGCCTCAGCTGTCCTGTCCTGCGTGTGCCAGCCGATCAGCACCATGAAGACCGGGATCAGCGGGATGGTCACGACAATCACGACGGCGCTCACCCAGTCCGCAGCCAGGATGCGCGCGCCGACCATGAGGGGAACCACCGCGCAGGTGATCAGGGCCGGAAGGTACTGCGTGTGGTACTTGTCGAGGCCGTCCAACCCGCGGGTGAGCAGCACGCTGAGCGCGCCCGTGCCCTGCTTTCCGCTCGTGGTCCCGCCGTCGGCAAGCACCCGCTCGAGCGCCTCCCGCCGCAACTGCTCCTTCACACCGTGTGCCAGGCGCTGCGCGGTTCCCTGCTGGGCCCAGGCGGCGCCTGCGCGAAGCACTGCGCCCGCCACTCCGAGCTCCAACAGGTCCGCCGAGGGTAGAGCACCGCCGGCGAGTGCCGCGATGCCGCGGGCGATCGCTTCCGCAATCAGGACCAGGCCGGCTGCCTTGACCGCAGCAAGGACACCGAGGA
Source organism: Arthrobacter tumbae (assembly GCF_016907495.1). Classification (NCBI taxonomy): domain Bacteria; kingdom Bacillati; phylum Actinomycetota; class Actinomycetes; order Micrococcales; family Micrococcaceae; genus Arthrobacter; species Arthrobacter tumbae. Next base: position 3,245,778 of record NZ_JAFBCC010000001.1, on the reverse strand, counting down.
TGTACACGGGACGGACCGGGACGGACATGCCGCCGGGGCCGCGTGCCAGCAGCCGGTCGATCACAGAGGGCTCACCGAGTGCGCTTCGGGAATGCTCTGTTCGGTGACGCGCTTCCGGAAAACCCAGTAGGTCCAGCCCTGGTAGGCGAGCACAAGCGGCACCCCGATAGCGGCAACGATGCTCATCAATCCGAGGGTGTATGGCGAGCTCGAAGCGTTCTCCACCGTGAGGTTGAACGCCTCGCTCAGCGTCGACGGCAGCACGACCGGATAGGCGGAGCCGAAGATGCAGGCCAGCGAGGCCGCCAGCGCGGCACCCAGCCAGAAGAACCCCCAGCCATCCCGCGAGCACCGCTCGGCGAGCCACGATGCAGCCGCCGCAAGCGCAGCCACGAGAAGGACGAGGCCCGTCCACACTGTTCCCCCGGCCAGGTGGACCTTCGCTGCCCACAGCAGCAGCGGCACGACGGCGAGCGGCAGCAGCCGCATCAGGAGCTTCCGCGCCCGCTCCCGAATGGGCCCGTCAGTTTTCAGCACCAGGAACGCCAGCGCGTGGGCGAGGCAGAAGAGGACGACGGCGGCCGCACCCAGGAGGGCGTCGAACGTCATCCAGACGAACGGTCCACCCACCCGGTCACCGTTCTCGTTGAGCGGAAGGCCGGAGGTCGTCAGTGCGAGAGCTGCGCCGATCCCGGCCGCTGCGGTGAAGGAGCCGAGGAAGATCGCCAGATCCCAGCGTCGGCGCCATGAGTCGCCGTTCATCTTTCCGCGGTACTCGAAGGCGACCGCCCGGAAAATGAGTGCCAGGAGCACGAGGATAAAGGGCACGTAGAGCGTGGAAAGCAGCGAGGCGTACCAGAGCGGGAAGGCTGCGAGAGTGGCTCCGATTGCGGTGACGAGCCAGACCTCGTTGCCGTCCCAGACCGGACCGACCGTGTTGAGGAGGACCCTGCGTTCCCGGTCGGTTCGCGCGAACAGCTTCATCAGCATGCCGACGCCGAGGTCGAATCCCTCAAGGAAGAGGAAGCCGGTCCACAGCACGCCGATCAGGATGAACCAGATCGTGGGCAGGAGCTCGGTCATGCGCGGGGTTCCTTTCCGCAGGAAGCAGGGGGCTTCGGCTCAGTAGGCAAAGGCGAGCACATCGTCGTCGTCCTTTCCGCGTGAGGAGCTGTCGTCGTCGTGCTTCGCAGCCAGCTCAGGCATGGCGGAGGCAACGCCGCCGCGCACATACGTAAAGAGCAGCTTCACTTCGACGACCAGCAGGACGGCGTAGACCAGGGTGAGCGCGACGAGTGAGAAGACGAGCTCGGCGAGCGATACCCCCGGTGACACTGCGGCGGCCGTGAACATGAAGACGCCGTCGATACCGCTGGGGTCAGGGTTGGGAGCCACGACAAACGGCTGGCGGCCCATCTCCGTGAAGATCCAGCCCGCGGAGTTCGCCCCGAAAGGCGCGAGGATTCCGAACACCGCGAGCCGCATCAGCCAGCGCGATTCCGGGACCGTCCCCTTCCGCAGGATCCACAGGGCCACCAGGGCAGCGAAGGCAGCGAGTCCGCCGAAACCGATCATGATGCGGAAGCCCCAATAAGTGACTTCCATGACCGGGAGGTAGTCGATGGTCATTCCGGCGCGCTCGCCGTACATCGGATCATCCGGCAGGGTCTGTCCGTACTGCTCCTTGTACTCGGGCAGGAGCGTGTTCACACCCTTGACCTCGGTGGTGAAGTCGCCGTTGGCGAGGAAGGACAGCAGGCCCGGAACCTCAAAGACCGCAACGATGTCATCGCAGTCCTGCGATCCCAGGTTGCCGACCGAGAGGACCGAGAAGCCGGTCCCGTCGTGGCAGGCCGCTTCCGCTGCCGCCATCTTCATGGGTTGCTGCTCGAACATCAGCTTCGCCTGCAGGTCCCCCGACACGGCGGTTCCGGCGAAGGAAATGAGAGCGACGACGGCGCCGATCCGCGCTGAGCGCAGCCACACCTGGTGGTCGATCAGTCCGCGGGAGCGGGAGTCTTCGGTGCCGACGAGGACTTTCCCCTCGCCGTCGACCGTATCCAGTCCGTCATGGCGGCGCTTCCAGAGGTGGTACCAGGCGATACCGAGCAGGAAGCCGCCGGCGACGGCGAGGGCACCGAAGACGGTGTGGGTGAAGGCGACCAGCGCCGTGTTGTTCGTGAACACCGCCCAGGCGTCCACCATGCGGGCGCGGCCGTCCACGAGCTCTACGCCCACGGGATGCTGCATCCAGGAGTTCGCGACGATGATGAAGTAGGCGGAGAATACTGATGCCAGGACTGCGGCCCACAGGGCTCCAAGATGCAGCACCTTCGGCAGCCGCTGCCAACCGAAAATCCAGAGGCCCAGGAAGGTCGATTCGACGAAGAACGCGAGCAGCGCTTCCATGGCAAGCGGTGCACCGAAGACGTCGCCGACGAACCGGCTGTACTCGCTCCATGCCAGCCCGAACTGGAACTCCTGCACCAGGCCGGTGGCAACCCCCATGATGAAATTGATGAGGAAAAGCTTTCCCCAGAACTTCGTCATGCGCAGGTAGTGTTCCTTGCCGGTCCGGTACCAGAGGGTCTGCATGACCGCGACAACGAGGCCAAGCCCAATCGTCAGGGGCACCATCAGGAAGTGATAGACCGTGGTGATACCGAACTGCCAGCGTGCAATTTCAAGTGCTTCCACAGGTCCTCAATTCCTCAAGCACTGGCGATGGGAGAGCCGTTTCTACGTTTTGTAGAAAACTTCTTCTACACATCGTAGAACAACTTCTCCGCACAGTTCTACATGGCGTAGAACCTTGCGCGAAAAAGCTGTAGATTAAAGGGACCTGGAACTGGCATTGCACGCGCGATTTCCCCATCCAGCCGCAGATCAGAATCAACAAAGGAATAAGAATGGCCACGCTCGGTGAACTCGAACGCACAGTGATGGACCTGCTGTGGGGCACCCAGGAGGCCATGACCGCGAACACCCTTCGTGATGCATTGGCACTCGCCCCGGAAGGTACGGCGCAAGGCAAGGAACTCGCGGTCACCACAGTGTTGACCGTCCTGTCCCGGCTTGAGAAGAAGGGCCTGGTCGAGCGTGAACGGGACACCCGTCCGCACCGCTACCGCGCAGTAACCAGCCGTGAAGACCACACCGCTGAACTCATGCACGAAGTACTGGTAACCGCTCCCGATCGCGAGGCCGTCCTCGCACGCTTCATCGGCAGTGTCTCTGAGAGCGAGGCCCGCACGCTCCGGCGGCTTCTGGACAGCAACTAACCGGCCATGTTCTGGGCCTCACACTTCCTGGCTGCGCTTGCCGTGGTTCTGGCCTGGCCTGCGCCCATCGCACTTTCCCGCGCACAGTGGCCCTCGCGTTCGCCGTTTACGGCGATGATCCTGTGGCAGGCAATAGCCCTCGCCGGGGGTCTCTCGATGATCGGCGCCATGCTGGTGTGGGGGCTGGAACCGCTGGGAGGCAATCTGCCCGAAGCGCTGCGCGGCCTCTGGGATATTCTGGTCAACAACCGCCCGGCGGACACTCTCGGCCTGGTCCACGTCTTTGCGCTCAGCGCCGCGAGCCTCCTGACCGCCCACCTCGTGTTCACCCTGCTGATCACCTATGCGCGGATCAAGGGGCAACGACGACGGCACCGGAACCTGCTCAACCTGTTGAGTTCGCCCTCGCACACTAACCCATCCACGCTCGTGATCAAGCACCCGGCACCCGTGGCCTATTGTCTGCCCGGCGGTGCCCGCTCCGTGACGGTCCTCTCGGACGGCCTGATGGGGCTGCTCTCGGAGGAGGAACTGCGGGCGGTTTTGGTGCATGAGCGTGCTCACCTGAGCCAGCGGCATCACCTTCTGCTCTGGGCCTTCGCGGCTTGGCGTTCGGCGCTGCCCTGGCTTCCGACGTCGCGCCTGGCCCAGCGGGCGGTCAACGAGCTGATCGAGATGCTCGCGGACGATGAGGCTGTCAAGGAAGTGGACCAGGAGACCCTTGTCGGAGCAATCGCCATTGTGGCGACCGGCTCGCACGGTCCGTCGGCTTCACAGGGACGCTCGGGTGTCACCCCGGATCAGGCATGGTCTGATGCCGCAGCAGGGCAGGATACCGAGCAGGATGATGCCTCCCTCTCAACGGTTCACCGGCTGCGCCGCCTGCTTGAGCCGCAGGTGCCGCTCACCCCCGCCCAGACTTTCGCGGCCCTCGCCACATCGGCACTGCTGCTGACCGTCCCGACAGCCCTGCTGATCGCGCCCGGCTTCCTGGGCTGACCCGTCTGGCTTCCGGGCTGCCTGTTTCAGCTCCTGCGCGAGCTTGCCGTCCGGGCGATGGAACCGCCCTAAGCGTCGATGCGGTCACGATCGAGGGACGCTGCGCCCGCCACAATAAAGTCCTTGCGCGGCGCAACGTCACTACCCATCAGGAGGTCGAAGACCCGCTCAGCCGATTCGGCCTCCTGAATCCGGACTCTGCGCAGGGTGCGGTGGCGCGGGTCCATGGTGGTCTCGGCCAACTGCCCGGCATCCATCTCCCCCAGCCCCTTGTACCGCTGGATGGGTTCCTTGTAGCGCCTGCCCTCACCCTCAAGGGTGGTGAGCAGTCGGTGGAGCTCCTGGTCCGAGTAGGTATAGACGGTTTCGTTCGTCTTGCTGCCGGGGTTGATTATCTCCACCCGGTGCAGCGGTGGAACGGCCGCGAAGACCCGGCCGGCATCAACCAGCGGACGCATGTACCTGAAGAACAGGGTAAGCAGCAGGGTACGGATGTGGGCGCCGTCGACATCGGCGTCCGTCATCAGGATGATCTTGCCGTAGCGGGCCGCATCGAGTGAGAAGCTGCGGCCCGACCCCGCACCGACAACCTGGATCAGCGCTGCGCACTCGGCGTTGGAGAGCATGTCACCCACCGAGGCCTTCTGCACGTTGAGGATCTTTCCCCGGATGGGCAGCAGCGCCTGATAGTCGGAGGACCTCGCCAGCTTGGCGGTCCCCAGCGCGCTGTCTCCCTCAACAATGAACAGTTCAGAACGCTCGGAGTCGTCAATGCGGCAGTCTGCAAGCTTGGTCGGCATGGAGGACGTCTCCAGAGCATTCTTCCGGCGCTGGGTTTCCTTGTGCACGCGAGCCGATACGCGGGACTTCATCTCGGCGACAACCTTCTCCAGCAGCAGTGCGGACTGTGCCTTGTCTCCGCGGGCCGATGAACTCAGCTTTGCCAGGATCTGGGTTTCCACCACCTTGGCAACGATGGCCCGGACGGCAGACGTTCCGAGGATTTCCTTGGTTTGCCCTTCGAACTGCGGCTCGGCAAGCCGCACGGTCAGGACCGCTGTGAGGCCCGCAAAGACGTCGTCTTTCTCCAGCTTGTCACTGCCCGCCTTGAGCTTGCGGGCGTTGACCTCGACCACTTTCCGGAAGGTTTTCAACAGCGCCTGTTCGAAGCCGGACTGGTGGGTTCCGCCCTTGGGTGTGGCAATGATGTTGACGAAACTCTTCACCGTGGTGTCGTAGCCGATCCCCCAGCGCAGCGCGATATCCACCTCACAGTCACGCTCGACCTCCGCGATCCGGCTGTGGCCCTGGTCATCGAGGACGGGCACGGACTCCTTGAAACGGCCGGAACCGTGCAGGCGCCATACGTCGGTGACCGCGTGGTCAATGGCGAGGAACTCAGCGAACTCGGAGATTCCACCGTCGTGATGGAAGACTTCCTCGACCACCCCGTCCGTGCCTGGAAGGGCTCGCTCATCCCGAAGAGTGATGCTCAGCCCTGGCACCAGGAATGAAGTCTGCCGCGCACGAGCCTGCAGTTCTTCGTAGGAGAACTTTGCATCAGGGGTGAAAATCTGCCGGTCCGCCCAGTACCGAATCCTCGTTCCCGTCACTCCGCGCTTCGTGTTGCCGACGACCTCGAGACGGGAGCTGTCGACGAAGGGGGCGAACTTCGCCGTAGGCAGCGGCTTGCGCTCGTCGGCGAATCGCCCCGGCTCACCTCTCCGGAAGGACATCTGGTAGGTCTTGCCGCCGCGGTCCACCTGAACGTCGAGGCGGGCCGACAGCGCATTGACCACGCTGGCGCCGACGCCGTGGAGGCCGCCGGAGGCGGTGTAGGAGCCGCCGCCGAACTTGCCGCCGGCGTGCAGTTTCGTGAAGACCACCTCAACGCCGCTTAGACCGGTTTTGGGTTCCGCATCTACCGGAACGCCCCGGCCGTCGTCATGTACCTCCACTGACCCGTCAGCATGGAGGATGACCTTGATGCTCTGCCCATGGCCCGCGAGCGCCTCATCAACCGAGTTGTCGATGATTTCCCAAAGGCAGTGCATGAGGCCCCGGGAATCAGTGGAACCGATGTACATGCCGGGACGCTTACGGACCGCCTCAAGCCCTTCGAGGACGGAAAGATGGCGGGCTGTGTATTCAGAGCTGGGTGCCACTTCCTTGGAAACTCCTTGGGATCACGGTCTATCTCGGCGTGCGTCTGCGAACCGGTAGCGGCACGCCCTCCCAAGCATATTCCCTTGTCCCCGCTATGGACGGCAGGCGTGCCGGGCTGTTAGGTGTGCGGTTCATGCCTGTCGGATGCCCCCGTGCGAGCCTACGCGCTCAGCGAAAGCACACCCAGCTTGCGAAGAAACGGCAACGAATAGTGGTTATATGAACTACAGGAACCACTAAGGAGGCATCCATGACAACAGCTACAGCAACCCGTGAGCTGACCGCTTTGCACCGTTGTGACCGGTGCGGGGCTCAGGCCTATGTGCGCGCAGTCCTTCAGTCCTCCGGTGGTGAGCTTCTCTTCTGCGGGCATCACGCCCGCGCCGTGGAGAGCACTCTCCGTCCGCAGACGTCAGAGTGGCAGGATGAAACCGCCCGGCTGACCGAGAAGGCGCAGAGCACTGTAGAGGCGTAGCCGCGCACCGGCCGTCCGCCGAAGCGCAGCATAGTTGGAGCCTCCCGAACGGGATGGCAGATTAACAGGAAGAACCCCCTCCGTGGAGGGGGTTCTTCCTGTTAATCTGCCTGCTGCCGTTCCTAGTCCAGATAGTCCCGGAGCACCTGTGACCGTGACGGGTGCCGAAGCTTCGACATGGTCTTGGACTCTATCTGGCGGATGCGCTCACGGGTGACGCCGTACACCTTGCCGATCTCATCGAGGGTCTTCGGCTGACCATCAGTGAGACCGAACCGCATGGCAACCACACCTGCTTCACGCTCCGACAAAGTGTCCAGAACGGAGTGAAGCTGCTCCTGAAGAAGGGTGAAGCTCACCGCGTCCGCGGGGACAACCGCTTCCGAGTCCTCGATCAAATCGCCGAACTCGGAATCTCCGTCCTCGCCGAGCGGAGTGTGCAGGGAAATGGGCTCGCGGCCGTACTTCTGAACTTCGACAACCTTTTCAGGGGTCATGTCGAGTTCAAGCGCAAGCTCCTCCGGTGTGGGTTCGCGGCCGAGGTCCTGCAGCATCTGGCGCTGGACGCGGGCCAGCTTGTTGATGACTTCCACCATATGTACCGGAATACGGATGGTGCGGGCCTGGTCTGCCATGGCCCGGGTAATCGCCTGGCGAATCCACCATGTTGCATAGGTCGAGAACTTGAAACCCTTGGTGTAGTCGAACTTCTCCACAGCACGGATGAGGCCCAGGTTGCCTTCCTGAATCAGATCCAGGAAGAGCATGCCGCGGCCGGTGTAGCGCTTGGCCAGCGAAACTACGAGACGGAGGTTTGCCTCGAGAAGGTGGTTCTTGGCGCGCTTTCCGTCATGGATAACCCATTCGAGTTCCCGACGCAGCTTCGGGTCGATATTTTCATTCGCCGCAAGTTTCTCCTCGGCGAACAGGCCCGCCTCGATGCGGAGAGCGAGATCAACTTCCTGTTCGGCGTTGAGAAGAGCGACCTTGCCGATCTGCTTCAGGTAGTCCTTGACCGGGTCCGCAGTTGCTCCTGCGGAAACGACCTGCTGTGCCGGCGCATCGTCGTCGTCAGCGTCCGAGTAGACAAACCCGCTGCCGGTAGTAGCTTCCGCGGCCTCCGGCTCTGCAGTTTCAGTGTCTGCGGCGTCGACGTCCGCGGCGCCCGACCCGGCCTCCTGCTCGGGAACTTCTCCAGAGGTAGCCTCAGGAGCCTTCGTGTCTACGCTGCCTTCGTTTGCCACGCGCTTGGCGCCACGCGCGGTGGCGGCCTTCGACGCCGGTTTAGCAGCGGAGGTCTTGCGCTTGGTTGCAGTTGTACCGGGTTCTGTTAACACCGGTGCTGTTGTCTTCTTGGCCGACACTCAAGAACCTTTCATACGGCGGTTTGCGGCGCCGCCAAGGGGGCAACACCACTATGACCCTGTCAAGTCCGTGTTTGAAATCAGACCTGTCAGCGGGAACTGTTCGTACCTACAACAGCTCCGCCGAATGCGCTATTCCCTTGCGGACATTCAGTGGTGTGAACACCCACATCTGCAGTGTCTGAAACGCGTCGATCTGTTACACGAACCCAACCGGGTCTCGGTTCCATTGTCGCACGCTTTGCGAACCCCACGTAATTCCTGAACCGACGATCAACGCCTCCGGCACTTCCCTCTTCTTCCCGACGAGCCGGCTCCCCGGTTTTAGGCTGCCCTGCGGGAATCGGAGGTCCATGCGGTCTCGCGCCGACGCGCCCACGGTGCAAGGGAACCCGTCCCGACCAGCGTCATCAGGAGTTCAGCGAGGGTGTAACCCGGCGCCTCGTCCAGAGCCTGCTGCAGGTAGTGGTGGGCACGGGAGCCCCTGCCTCGCGCCCACTCGAGCCAGCCGAGAATACTGAAGAGTGCCGCTCGCGGCTGCCCACTCGCCACGGCCGTCAGCCGCAGGAAGAGAGCGTGCGCTGCATCCAGGCGATCCCAGTCCGGCATGCTGAGCGTGGCCAGGAAAACCTCTCGATAGAGAGCCGCGGGATTGTCACTGTTCTCAGGATCCACAGGTTCAGCAGAGACTTCCCCGGGTTGTGCAGACTGAATGCTCTTCAGCGCGTCGCAGGCGTTCGGAAGGTCCACCTCGTCCGGATCCGCCGGCAGTACTCCGGCCGAGACGGCGGATTTCTGGGCAGCGTCCGCACCCGCAGCCGCCAGCACAATAAGGCTGTCCCGCACGGGCGCGCTGGTCAGACCAGCGAGGAGGAAAGAAACAACCTCCGGCGATGCTGCTGGTTCCTGCGTATCTGCCGGGCGGGAAAGTAGCGCGTCCCAGAGGATAAGGGAATCACGGCCAAGGCTGGTCTTGTCCCACCTTCCGTGCCACTGCTCGATGTAGGAGGCGGCCAGTTCATTGATTTCGTTGCCGTGTCCGGCGTCGGGTGCCCCCACCGCCGCTGCCAGAGACTCGGCGTACGTGCTCCCCTGGTAAACCAATTCCGCATTCAGGATGCTTTCGGTGATGCGGGTAAGAGGGTGGCCCGGCCAGGGACAGCAGGACTCGTCTTCGCAGAAGTAGTCACGCCAATGGCTGGAGCTGACGAGCCATCCGTCCAACAGGGGCAGTCCTGCGGCGTCGAGCACCAGGTCAAGGCAGTGGATCAACCGTGCGTACGGCGGTGAGTCGGGCTCCGCCCACTCGGCGTCGGTGTACACCGCCATCAGCACACCGTCAGCGGACGAGTCAGACTCAAGGTAATCCCGCACCGTGGATGCATAGTCCAGCGGATCAGAGTCCGCGGGCGGAAGGTCGAGACGAAGGGTGGCGCCCACGCGCTTGCCCGACATCGTGAGGAAGACGAGGCTCTCACACGGTTGGAAGCCGAGGATGTGGGGAACGTAGCTGAGGATGTCGGCCGGCGTGCTGACCTTGATGGGGGCTTCGGGATGGGGTGCGTTTGCTGTCATGAATACGACTGTGACGCCGAAGCACTCGCTTGTGGCCTGTCGAAGACACTATGTGGGTAAGTCCCATGATTCGACCGCGTGTGGAGGAGCAGTCGCTATCTGCGGGCTTCGCGCCGCCGTCGTACTTCCCTTGCAATTGCCTGCCGAAGCGGCGGCACGATGATTGATTGACGCGCCAACTGGGCACGAACCCGACGGCGGAGAACCAGGATTGCCACGGTTCCGATTCCCAGCACAACGAACTGAACGGCGAAAGCAATCCTGAATGAATTCAGCGCATACAGCTCTCCGTTGGAGAACCCGCTTGCCAGAAGCAGGTCGAGAGTCAGGCCTACGGCGAACATGGTGAGGAGTGCCGCTGTGAATCCGCCGATGTTGACGATGCCGGTCGCGGTCCCGAGCCGCGACGCCGGATTGAAGGTGCGGGCAAAGTCGAAACCGATCATGGACCCCGGGCCGCCGACGGCCAGCGTAACGACCAGCAGCACGAGCAGCCAGACGGGAGCTCTTCCGGGGTAGGTCAGTACCACCAGCCACGCCAGCGCGGTGGCCACGGTAATTGCCAGGACCATGGTCGAGCGGCGCAGCGGGTGCCGGGCGACGTACACGCCCAGGAGCGGCCCGCAGATCATTCCAACCACAACGAAGAGGGTCATCAGCACCGAAGCTGTCCCTGCGGCGAGCTTTTCAGCGCTCACCAGGTAGGGGTAGCCCCACATCAGAACGAAGACGGTACCCGAGAACTGCGTAGTGAAGTGGCACCAGAGGCCGAGGCGGGTTCCGGGCTGCTTCCACGCTTCGGTGAGGGAGACTCCGGTCTGCCGCAGTGAGGCGCGGCTTCGCTGATCGTGTCCCTCCGGATGATCGCGGATCAAGGCAAGAGCGAGGACGGCCGACAGGACTCCCAGACCGGCCGCGGACAGGAAAGCGGTGCTCCAGCCGGCGAATTGCAGGACGGCCAGGAATGGGATGACGCTGAGGATCTGGCCGAGCTGTCCAAGAATGCCCGTGAGCTGGGTCAGCACGGGGATTCTCCGGGTTTCGAACCATGCAGGAAGCAGCCTGAGGACTGCAACGAAAGTCATCGCGTCTCCACCGCCGACCAGCAGCCGGCCAACAATCCCGGACGGAATAGAATCGGCGAACGCAAGCTGGGTCTGTCCCAGCGCCATCAGAACCGCACCGCTGACAATCATGATGCGCGGGCCGAATCTGTCGACCAGGACGCCCACTGGAATCTGCAGTCCGGCGTACACCACGAGCTGCGCCACAGTGAAGACAGCCAGAGCAGACGCTGACGCGTCGAACCGCTCGGTTGCTTCGATTCCTGCTACACCGAAGGAAGTGCGCTGGGTAACTGCTATGAGGTACGCCAGGACACCGGCGCCCCATACCAGCCAGGCGCGCCGGTTCATTCCGGCAACCGGATCAGTGCCCAGTCCGGTCCCCTCCGTCTTCGGTATCATCCGTCGCGCCTGACGCGTCGCTTTCGCCGTCTCCTGAATCATTCAGTGTTGCGGCGAGTTCATCGGCCGCACGCGGCCCCGCCAGAAAGGCCTCGACGGCGGAACCAAGCTCCTCGGCATCGGCGAGCTCCATGTTCTGCTTGACCAGCAGTGACCGGCGGGAGCCGTCCGAGTGCTCGTCGTAACGCTTCTCCAGCGACGACACCACTCCCTGCACCTCGGCAGAGTTGTCCACCTGACGCGCGATCTGCCGCTCCACGTCCCGGCCTGCTTGCCGTAGCCGGTCAGTGGGCAAAACACGGCCGATGGATGCGCCGAGATATTCCAGTGCGGTCACCGCAGCGGGCGGATATTCCGCTTCCGCCAGGTAATGCGGCACGTGTACGACATAACCAACGACGTCGTGACCGGACTGCGCGAGTCGCAGCTCCAGCAGGTGTCCGATGGAGGACTGCAGTTCGGCCGTGGGCCGCCAGGTGGAACCCATCCCTTCGATCAGGTCCCCCCGGTTCCCGTGCACGGTGACGCCGAGCGGGCGGGTGTGAGGGACGGGCATGGGAAGGGAATGGACCCAGGAGACCAACGGAACCTTGAACAGGGAAATGAGCTGCGCGACGGCGGCGCAGAACCTTTCCCACTGCAGGTCCGGCTCCATGCCGCTCAGGAAAAGGAATTTTTCGCCCAGCCCGTCCTGAAGGACCCGGAGCTCAAGGGCGGGCGGCTGGTAATCCCGCAAATGATCCTGCTCGAACGTGATGCGGGGCCGGCGGCTTCGGTAGTCAATGAGCTGGTCGGTATCGAACACCGCCAGCACCTCGTGGTCAAGCGACCCGAGCAGCTCATCGCGCACCTGCGCTACCACTTGGCCGGCGTCGACGAAGCCGGTGAAGCCGGCAATCAGCGGAAGTCCCTGGAGGGACGGATCATCACGAATTGAGTTACTGACGTTGTACAGGCTTTGCGGCTCCAACATTGCGTCCTCCTCAACTCGTTTTTAGGCAGGTACGGCCAACGCCGCTCGCCCTAATGCCAGTGCTGCCAACCTTGCGTCAACCCTAGTTGATACACCTTGGCTTCACCCGGTCTGTGTAACGCCCGGGCTGCCCCCTCTCATTCCCTCCGCATGCTTGTAGGACGCATGTCACAGCGTGCGGCTACGATCGATAGAACGAATGGGCGTGACCAGACCCGCACGCCTGTTGCAGCACTTTCCAGCCATCGGAAGCGAGGAAGAACCTTCGTGAGCAACACCAGCGATATCCACCTGACCGCAGTCTCCCGGGACATCAAGAAATCCGCGTGCGAGGTCCTGGTGATCGGCACCGCCCAGAGCCCCGACGGACCCGTGCTCCTGGAGAACCCGCTCACGGCAAAATCCGCCCGCGCGCTTACTGACAGCCTCCCTTCGCTGGGAGTGACTGGAGCCGCTGATGAAGTGCGCCGTTTTCCCGGATTGCCTGAAACCGGGGCCGATGTACTGGTTCTTTCCGGTACGGGACGCACCGTCGCCGGAACCCCTTTGTCGGATGAGACGCTACGCCGCGCAGCAGGAGCTGCGGCGCGGCAGCTGGGCGGCGTGGAGAGCCTCGCTGTTGCCCTTCCCGCTGCAACAGTCGCGCAGGCTGCGGCCATAGCCGAGGGGATCCTCCTGGGGAGCTACACGTACACCGAGCACTACTCAGCAGTCGGCGGCAAGGCGCCGCGCCCCTCCGCGGCCACTCTTTCGCGCGTCGTGATCCTCACCCCCGCTGCACAGGACCGCACGCTGAAGGCGGCGCTTGAGCGGGCGCAGGCACTCGGTCGCGGAGTCAACGTGACGCGCACGCTTGTCAACCAGCCACCGAGCCATCTCTACCCGGAATCGTTCGCGCAATTCGCCCGGGAGCATGTCAAGGGTCTGCCGGTGAAGGTAACCGTGCTGGATGAAAAGAGACTGGAGAAGGACGGCTACGGTGGGATTCTTGGCGTGGGCAAGGGTTCTTCCCGTCCGCCGAGACTGGTGAAGCTCGAATACTCTCCCGCCAAGTCGAAAATCAACCTCGCGCTGGTGGGCAAGGGAATCACTTTCGACTCCGGCGGTTTGTCCCTGAAGCCCGGCGCCGGGATGCAGACGATGAAGCTGGACATGGCGGGCGCCGCCGTCGTACTTGCTTCCGTTGCCGCGATTGCCCGGCTTGGTCTGCCGGTCAGCGTGAGTGGTTGGCTCTGCCTGGCGGAGAATATGCCCTCGGGTACGGCACAGCGCCCCTCCGATGTGCTCACAACCTTCGGTGGCCGCACCGTTGAAGTGCTCAACACGGATGCCGAGGGGCGCCTGGTGATGGCCGACGCCCTCGCGGCCGCCAGCTGCGAATACCCGGACGCGATTATCGACATAGCCACCCTGACCGGTGCGCAGATGGTTGCGCTCGGAAAGCGCGTCTCCGGTGTCATGGGGGATGACGGCGTACGGGATGCGGTGAAAGCTGCTGCTGATCGTATCGGTGAGCAGTTCTGGCCCATGCCCCTGCCGGAGGAACTGCGTCCGAGCCTCGACTCGACGGTCGCCGACATAGCGAATATCGGGGAGAAATTCGGCGGCATGATGACCGCCGCCGTGTTCCTCCGTGAATTCGTCGGGGAAGTCGACGGGAAGAAGATCCCGTGGGCGCACCTCGATATCGCCGGTCCCGCCTTCAACGAGGGCGGCGCGTACGGCTACACACCCAAGGGTGCAACAGGCGTCGGCGTGCGCACTCTGCTGGCCTATGTGGAAGACGTCGTCGAACGTGCCGAGAAGCACTCCGCCTGAACCTGTTCATCCTGGGGTGACACTCGACACACAGGGGTGTGCTTCGCCCTTCATCAAGTGGCTGATGGTGTGATCTGGCGATAGGGTGAACCCAGATCACACCAATGCAATCCGCCAGACATCAACCGACGCGCGAACCTAAGTGCGTCACCGATCACGCGAGGGAGCGTCCAAGTGGCCGATACGGCAACTGCGCAAGAATTCGACATCCTGGTTTTGGGCGGAGGCAGCGGGGGCTACGCCGCCGCCCTTCGCGCCGTTCAGCTCGGCTTCACGGTCGGGCTCATCGAAAAGGCCAAGCTCGGGGGAACCTGCCTCCACAACGGGTGTATCCCGACCAAGGCGCTTCTGCACTCGGCCGAGGTTGCAGACAGCGCGCGTTCCGCTGAGAAGTACGGCATCAAGGCCACGTTCGAGTCGATCGACATGACCGCCGTGAACGCCTATAAGGACGGCATCATCGCCGGTAAGTACAAGGGTCTGCAGGGGCTCATCAAGGCCAAGGGCATCACCGTCATCGAGGGTGCGGGCCGGCTCACCGGCGAGAACACAGTTGAGGTCGACGGCACCACGTACACCGGCAAGAACATCGTCCTTGCCACCGGCTCGTACTCACGCTCGCTTCCCGGACTGGAAATCGGCGGCAAGGTCATCACCTCCGACCAGGCACTCACCATGGAGACGATTCCCTCGACCGCCATCGTGCTGGGCGGCGGTGTCATCGGTTGCGAATTCGCTTCCGTCTGGAAGTCGTTCGGCGTGGACGTCACCATCATCGAAGGATTGCCCTCACTGGTGCCCAATGAGGACGCCTCCATCGTCAAGAACTTCGAACGTGCTTTCAAGAAGCGCGGAATCAAGTTCAACACCGGCACCTTCTTTGACAAGGTCGAGCAGAACGACGACGGCGTCAAGGTGACACTCGTCGACGGCAAGACCTTCGAGGCGGACCTGATGCTGGTCGCAGTCGGCCGTGGGCCAGTTACCGACGGCCTCGGCTATGACGAAGCCGGGATCACGCTCGATCGCGGATTCGTCATCACCAACGAACGCCTGCACACAGGCGTTGGGAACATCTATGCTGTCGGCGATATCGTTCCCGGACTCCAGCTTGCACACCGCGGGTACCAGCAGGGCATCTTCGTCGCAGAGGAAATCGCCGGACTCAAGCCGGTCGTCGTCGAGGACGTCAACATTCCCAAGGTGACTTACTCCGAACCCGAGATCGCCTCTGTCGGGCTCACCGAGAAGGCCGCCCGCGAGAAGCTCGGGGATGACAAGGTCGAAATCCAGGAGTACAACCTCGCGGGTAACGGAAAGAGCTCCATTCTCGGCACCGGCGGACTCGTCAAGTTGGTGCGCGAGAAGGACGGTCCGGTGGTCGGCGTCCATATGATCGGCACCCGCATGGGTGAGCAGATCGGTGAGGCGCAGTTGATCGTGAACTGGGAGGCCTATCCGGAAGATGTGGCCCAACTTGTGCACGCGCACCCCACCCAGAACGAGTCGCTTGGCGAAGCACACCTTGCCCTCGCCGGCAAACCGCTCCACGGCTGACCGCTCTATCCCCCGCTGCTTCAAGCATCATCAAACTCCACATAGCATCACTGGCAACCTCAAACCGACCGGCTGTTCCCGGTACCGGCGGTCGAAGGTAGAACGAACAAGGAGAACCGGACACCATGTCTGAATCCGTGAACTTACCGGCCCTCGGCGAGAGCGTTACCGAGGGTACCGTCACCCGTTGGCTCAAGCAGGTCGGCGACCGCGTTGAAGTTGACGAGCCTTTGCTCGAGGTATCGACTGACAAGGTCGACACCGAGATCCCCTCCCCCATCGCCGGGGTCATCGAGGAGATCCTCGTCGCCGAAGACGAGACCGCCGAGGTGGGCGCTCCGCTGGTAAGGATCGGAGACGGCTCAGGCGAATCGGAAGATTCCGACAGCGATGATTCGGGCGCGGAGTCGTCTGCGGGTGATGCCGGGGAGGATGCTGGTCAGGATCAGCCTTCCGAGCCGGCCGAACAGGGCGAAGAAGAAGCAGAGGCCCCTGCCGCACCGGAGTCTGCGGACTCCGGTGGAGGCGAAAGCGGCGCACAGGGAACCGAAGTCACGCTGCCCGCTCTCGGGGAGAGCGTAACCGAGGGGACAGTAACGCGTTGGCTCAAAGCAGTAGGGGATGAAGTGGAGGTGGACGAGCCGCTTCTCGAGGTGTCCACCGACAAGGTAGACACCGAGATCCCTTCGCCCGTCGCCGGCACCTTGCAGGAGATCCGGGTCAACGAAGACGAGACCGCAGAAGTCGGCTCCGTACTCGCCGTCATCGGATCGGCCGGCGCGGCTCCTGCGCAGGCGGAGCCGAAGAGCGCCGAACCGGTCGCCGCAGCGCCATCGGCCGAGCGCGAAGAGCCTACAGCAGAACCGGAGGCAGCCCGGTCGGAGCCGCAGCCGGAGCCGTCGGGGAGCAAGGAGCCCACTGAGGCTGAGGAAGCACCGGCGCCCGCCAAGTCACCGACGGACGAAGGATCCGGATCAGATTCCGTCTACGTCACTCCCCTGGTCCGCAAGCTTGCCAATCAGCATGGCGTGGACCTGGGCTCCATCAAGGGCACCGGTGTGGGTGGACGCATCCGGAAGCAGGACGTGCTTGAGGCGGCCGAATCCTCGAAGGCTCCGCAGCAGGACACTCCGAGCCCTGCTCCTTCCGCTCCTTCCGCCGCACCCGCAGCCGCGCCTGCAGCGTCGAAGCTGCGAGGTACCGTGGAGAAGGCCCCGCGTATCCGCCAGACCATTGCGCGGCGTATGCGCGAGTCGCTGGAGGTTTCAGCGCAGCTTACGCAGGTCATCGAAGTCGACATGACCCGCGTCGCCCGTCTCCGTACGAAGGCGAAGGAAACTTTCCAGGCGCAAAACGGCGCGAAGCTGACATTCCTGCCGTTCATTGCCAAGGCAGTGACAGAGGCATTGAAGCAGCACGCCAAGCTGAACGCGTCCTTCGATGAGGAAGCCAAGGAGGTTACCTACCACGACGCCGAGCACCTCGCCATCGCGGTGGACACCGAAAAGGGCCTGCTGGTTCCGGTAATCAATGATGCCGGCAACCTCAATCTTGCAGGTCTCGCCAAAAAGATCGCCGATGTCGGTGCGCGTACGCGCAGCGGCAAGATCGGACCGGACGAACTTTCCGGCGGCACCTTCACGATCACCAACATCGGCTCGATCGGCGCCCTGTTCGACACTCCGATCATCAATCAGCCCCAGGTCGGCATTCTGGGAACCGGGGCGATCGTCAAGCGTCCAGTGGTGGTCACCGATGCAGACGGCGAAGACACCATTGCAATCCGGTCGATGATGTACCTGTCCCTCACGTACGATCACCGGCTGGTGGACGGTGCGGACGCAGGCAGATTCCTTCAGACGTTGAAGTCCCGCCTTGAAGAAGGCTCTTTCGAGGCCGACCTCGGCTTGTAACCCACGTAGATGCAGAAGGCAGCGCTCCGACTACCCGGCGCGCTGCCTTCTGTCTTCCGGGGGTGCAGCCCACGCTTCCGCATCAGCCGATGCGCGAGAAACCGGACGCCCGTCCGGTTCACATGATTCAACCATTGAAGAGGAGAACTGATGGCTACCGTACGCTCAGCACACACCGTCTGGAGTGGAGATCTGCCCAGCGGATCAGGTCAGGTTTCACTGGACACTTCCGGACTTGGGACCTACGACGTCACGTGGAAGGCGCGGGCAGAGCAGGCTGAAGGCAAGACCAGCCCCGAGGAGCTGATCGCTGCAGCGCATTCGGCGTGTTTCTCGATGGCCTTCAGCCACGCTCTTGGCGAGGAAGGAAAGACGCCGGACCGAGTCGAGACCAAGGCCGAGGTTGACTTCGAGCCAGGCGTTGGCATCACCGCCATCCGGCTCACCCTGAAGGCATCGGTGCCGGACCTGAGCGAGGAAGACTTCCAGCGCCTCGCCGACGAAGCGAAGACGGGATGCCCTGTCTCCCAGGCCCTCGCCGGCGTCAAAGACATCTCGCTGGAGGCAACCCTGGAGTCCTGACTCCCGCTTACAACTGGCAGTACTGTGCCCCGGTCACCAACTACGGTGACCGGGGCACAGTATGAGAGCAGTAGCGGATCAGCTGCGCGGCGGCAGTGGCGGCGGAGCAAGCTGCGGATGGTTGCTGCGCACCGGCGGCACGTCCGTCGGCAGTTCAACAAGCATCTCGCGCAGGATTCCGACGGCGTGCTCCAGTTGCGGATCCTCCTGCGCGGCGTATGCGTGGGGAGGGAACGGTACCTCGATGTCGGGGTCAACACCGTAGTTCTCCACACCCCACTCAACGCCTCCGGTCATCCAGAACGCGTAGCGCGGCTGCGTGACTCCGGTACCGTCAGCGAGGCTGAACCGACCGTCGATTCCGACGACGCCGCCCCACGTCCGCGTGCCGATGACCGGCCCAATCCCCCGTAGCTTTGCCACCTGGGTGATGATGTCGCCGTCGGAGCCCGCGAACTCATCGGTCAGGACAACGACCGGGCCCCTCGGTGCATGTGCCGGATAAGTGCCGGGCTGCTCACCCCGCGGCAATGACCAGGCCGTGACTTTGCGGCCAATGAGTTCGGCAACCAACTGCGAAGTGTGCCCGCCACGGTTGCGGCGCACGTCGATGATCAAGCCGTCGCGGGCAGTCTCGCGGTCGAGATCCCTGTGCAGCTGCGCCCATCCCCTAGCCACCATGTCCGGAATGTGCAGGTAGCCAAATCGGTTATCCGAGGCCTCGTGGACGATCGTACGGTTCGCGCTGACCCAGTTCTGGTAGCGGAGCCGTTCCTCACTTCGCAGCGGTACAACCGCGACCCGGCGAACGGCGGGTTGGCCACCGCCGTCGTCGTCGAACCTTGCCACAGTCAATTCGACAGGCCGCCCGCCAGCGCCGGTCAGCAGCACCGCCGGACCAAGATCCGCAGGTACAGGCACGCCGTCCACCGCCTGAATAATGTCCCCGGGCTCCACAGCGACTCCCGGCGCGGCGAGCGGCGCGGCCGCCTGCGGATCCGAAGATTCGCCGGCGAAGATCCGATCCACCCGCCAGCCATGCTCGGCTCGGCTGAGCTCGGCTCCGAGGAATCCCTGTGCGCCCGCGCCCATCTCGCTGGCAAGGGCGGGAGTGACGTAGGCGTGGGACGTTCCAAGCTCACCGTGCAGCTCCCACAGAATGTCGACCAGATCATCGTGTGAGCCGATACTGTCCAACAGCGGCCGGTAGCGCTCACGCAGACCCTCCCAGTCCAGGCCGCCCATGTCCTCGGCCCAGAAGAAGTCGCGTTGAAGACGCCACGCATCCTCAAACGCCTGCCGCCAAACGCTGGGAGGATCGAGCAGTACCCGGATCCGGTTGAGGTCCACCGTGACCCGTTCAGCGGAGTCCGGGTCTGCAGGACCAGAGGTGGGTACCGCTGTAATGGTTCCGGCATGGATGATGACGGCACGTTTGCCGTCGCCGCTGACCTCGAATGAGTCCACCTCCTGAACCAGTGTGGAGGTCTCACGTTTGACCATATCGAAGCGTTCGAGCCGCCTTGCCGGCTCCTTGGCATCCGTGGTCGCGCGGCCATCGCCGGTGATCCCCATCGTGTCAGTTGCCATCCAGAGCAACGCGTTCTCCACGGCGCGCAGACCTTCATAGGATCCCTGCGTCACCGGTACTGGGATGATCCGTTCGGCAAGGCGTTCCGCAGCAACGTCTATGACCGGCGTGGGAGCTTCCTTGTCCTCAATTGGCGCCGGCCGGTCATGCACGGCCGGCCCGAATGGTGACGCCGTACCGGCCGCAAGGGCTACCAGGAACGGTTTGGTCGAGGCCGGGAAACTGAGGTCGAAACGGTGGGTGTCATACACCGGGTCGAAACTCCGGTCGGACAGGAAGGCGATGAATTTGCAATCGGGGGTGAACGACGGAGCATGGTCCCGGAAACGGCCGTCCGTGACATCGTGGATCTCGGCATCCCGGGCTACCCGGCCCAGCCGGATGCGGGTGCGCGCCCCCTCTCCCGTGACGGGCTCCGCCCACGCGAGCCATGCTGAGTCGGGGGAAAACGCCACATCGTCGATCGCGCCGTGAGGCGTCGTGGACAGGGTGAAAAAGCCCGTCGTACCAACTTCATGGATCAGGATCTCGCCCATCTCACCTGCAACAGCGATGACGTTCGCGTCCGGGCTCACCGCGAGGTTGCTTGCCCTGAAGCGACCTTCAAAGCGGATGCAGGAAAGTGCTGTGCTGCCGGCCTGATCCTGCGCAACGACGACGGCGGAGTCCGGCATCCCATGGACGGCGGACTCTGCTCCGGCCGACTGCTGATCTTCGTTCGCACCGGCTGGCTTCGCTGCCGGCACCGGCGCAGGCAAACCATCATCCGCTGCGACGGTTTCCGGACGCGTTGGACCGGCGGCAACAGCAACATCGACGTCAAACGCGCTGCGGATGTACAGGGCCTCCTCGCCGTCGTGGTCGGCGATGTACGCAACACGGTCATCGCCAACGGGCCGACCGAGCCGTGCCCGAACCCCTGCTGTTGCATCCACAACGCGGGATGGTCCGTCGCGGTGGGTCAGAAGGTGCAGGGTCCCGTGTGATTCAACCACGCTGGCGCGGCCGTCCCTGACGGGGACAGCGGCCGCGAGATGCCGCGCGACGTTGAGCGGCTGTGGACGCCTGCCCGTGGACGCGGAGCCGAGCTGGATAGCCAGTGGCCGCGCTTCCGTGTCCAGTGCGTCAAGCAGCCACAGCGTCCCTGCTGATTCGTAGACGATGCGGCTGCCGTCCGTGCTTGCGTGCCGGACATAGAACGCTTCATTGTCCGTGTGGCGCCTGAGATCCTGACCATTTGCCGATACCGAATACAGATTCCCGAAACCTTCGTGGTCTGAAAGGAAGGCAAGGCGGCCACTGACCCACATCGGGTCAGTCAGGTTGCCGTTGAGCTCGGGTAGGAAGCGGTTGAAGTCGCCGGAACCATCCGGATCGATCCAGAGCTTGCCCGCGGTTCCCCCTCGGTAACGTTTCCACCAGGCCTGCTCCCGTGTCATGACACTGCCGATGACAACTGGACGCTCGTCGCCGACTGCTTCCCCGTGAACAACCGCGTCGAGTGGTCCGTAAGGCACGACGTCGCCGGGGGAACCATCCGCCGGCAGGGTGTACGCCCAGGTATGCCGGGGATCCTCGTGCCGGAAGGCGCTCGTTGCGATGATTCGGCCGTCGGCAGTGAAACCCTTCACCCTGGTGCTCTGATGCCCCCAGTAGGTGAGCCGACGGAAATTTCCTCCGTCTGTGTCAGCTGCAACTACCTCCGGCGCAGCACCCTGCACCACTGTCCAGGCGATGGTGGAGCCATCAGGAGAGAATCTCGGGTTCCGTACCGGCTGCTGGAGCGAGGATATTCTCCAGGCACGCCCGCCCGAGACCGGCGCCACCCAGACATCGTTCTCTGCTGCGAATGTGAGGAGATCTCCGGACAGGTGCGGATAGCGCAGGTAGTGGGAAGGAGCCATTATCCGATCATAACCACTCCCGCGACGCCCTCTCAGACGGCGTCGCTATTGTGCACGCTCGCGATTCTCCATGTTCCTTCCTCCCTCATCAGAACGAAAACAAGGTCCTGCAGCGTCGATTCGGCGACCTTTCGCACTGCAGCACCCGAGCCGTCCATCTCGGTGTAGCCGGACATGACCGCCGTGGCGGTCACCGCTGCAGCACCTTCCGGAACGGAGATCGATTTCACCGGCGCCGCCTTCTCCAGACGAATGCTCAGCCCGTTGAAGACGTGGCCGTGTTCCTGCAGCTCAGCCACAATCTGCCGGTCAGCTGCCATCGCCTCCGACTCTGCAACATTCACGACGGACAGGAGGCCCGCCTCCCCGGTTGCAAGAACCATGGCCCTCACGGCAACGAGTGCGGACAAAGCCGTGACCGGGTCCCTATCAGCCAGCCGCTGCTTCATCTCGGCGGTGAGGGCCACGTCATCCGGTTGAGCAGTCCCGCTTCGCGGGTCCACCGTAGCGCGGTCCGCTGCAGGGCCTGCCGGAACTCCCTCGGGCGCTTCCAGTGTCTCCTGGAACGCAGCAGACCCCCGTTCTGCACGGTCAGCGCTGCCGCCGATCGTGTCCAGAAGCTGGGGGCCGATCAGCACCACTCCACACAGCACCAGCAGCGCGGCGGCGCCCGGGATAGCTGACGCCCAGCGCCTGCTCTGACCTTCGGAGCCTCGTTCACCCCGCCGCCGCGCCTTCCCTGGATGTGGGACAAGCTCAGCTCGGCTGAGCTCCGGGCGACGCGACCGGCGCGACCGATGCGCCCGGCTCGACGCTTTTGGCAGGGTCAGGGGAAGCTTCTTCGCGTGAAACCGCGCAAGGGCTGCGGGAAGCCGGCGCCGGGTCGCCTTCGCATCGCCCATAGTTGCGCGCCGCGTGAGCAGCTGGGGCAGAACCGAAGGGTGTACAGCTGCCACGAGGTCCAGCGGCTGTGGTGGTGCGGCACGGAGGACTGCATCCGCCAATTCGCCCGCCGTCGGGCGCTCGTCATGATCGTCCTGCAGGGCGGCTTCAAGGATGTGGAGCAGTTCCCCGGGCACGTCAGGCACAATCAGACTCAGCGGCGCCCGGTCCCTCGCCCGATCCGGTGGGCTACCTGTCAGGGAATACCATCCGACCGCGGCCAGCGAGAACACATCCGAAGCGAAACCGGCGGAAAGACCGGGCAGCGGGCTCGCATCAGCGAAGCCCGCCGTCCCGTGAGCATGACCAGCCGCCTCCCCCAGCAGGCGTCCGACACCCAGGTCGGCAAGCAGCGGCTTTCCTTCCGCCGTGAACAGCACATTGCCCGGAGACACATCGCCATGCTGGGTGGAGGAAGAGTGCAGGTACGCAAGTGCCTGTGCAATCGGGGCCAGGACGGTGATGCATTCACCAACGCCCAAACGACCTCGTGCGGTCACCAGGTTGAGGAGGGATCCCCCGCCGGCATGGTCCATCAGGAGTGCCGGACCAAGGTTGGTGCTGACGACATCGCGGACCCCCAGGAGATGAGGATGCTTCAGCGCGCCCAGTACAGCAAGCTCCCGATTGAAGGCAGCTGCCGACTCCTTCCCGCTTTCAGGGCCTGCTCCAGAAAGGCTCGCGGTCGTCGAGAACACTTTGAGAGCGCTGACGGTACCCGTGCGTTGATCTTCAACCAGCCAGACATGAGCGCTGCTGCCAACACCCAGCAGCCTCCCTGTGCGGTACCTGCTGAGTCTGGGAGGCGGCTGGCTTTCTGAACCATCAGAAGATGCCGCTCGCCTTGCTGCTGCTGTCTGGCGAAGAAAGTTGTCCATGATGACAAGTGTTGGCTAATCCCGTTGGCGGCGCAGAAGTTATCCACACCCCGGCTAAGAACCACGAATGTGGGATCGTCCCCGCCCGGGTCTACCCTTGAGGAATGACGCTGGAGTTCTCCCGAATCGGATTCGATCCCCACTTCGTCGACTACCTCGAAGGATGGGACCGCCAGAAGGCCCTGCATGAGTCGGTGATCGCCGGAACGTCGCCGAGCACCGTTCTCCTCCTCGAACACTCACCGGTCTACACTGCAGGCAAACGGACCGAGGAACATGAGAAACCCTTCGACGGCACCCCCGTGGTTCCGGTAGACCGGGGAGGCAAACTGACCTGGCATGGCCCGGGCCAATTGGTCGGGTACCCCATCCTTGCGCTTCCGGAACCGACGCGTGTTGCCGACTATGTCGAAATTCTCGAGGACGTCATCATCGCGGTCCTCGACGATTACGGAATCACAGGACGTCGCATCGAGGGCAGGTCAGGGGTCTGGGTATCAGCTGATTCGCGGCGCCCGGCACGCAAGATTGCTGCCATCGGGATCCGCATCAACAGGCGGGTAACCATGCACGGTTTCGCAGTCAATTGCAGCAACGATCTCGCGCCGTTCGCGCAGATCGTGCCCTGCGGTATTACGGATGCCGGTGTCACGAGCATTTCCGAGGAGATCGGCCGCTCGGTATCACCGGCCGACATCGTTTCGCGCGTTGAAGAGGAACTGCGCAAGAATGAGACGTCGCTGGTGCTCGGTACCGAGGGCAATCTCCAGCCAACCGAGACAGCACAGGCCGTCGGCAACGACCGGCCGGAAGGAGTCTTACTGTGAGCCTGGCCCCCGAGGGAAGGCGCCTCCTGCGCGTCGAAGCACGGAACGCCGCTGTTCCGGTAGAGCGCAAGCCCGATTGGATCAAAGCCAAAGTCAACATCGGTCCCGAGTTCGTAGGGATGAAGAACCTTGTGAAGAAGGAAGGCCTGCACACCGTCTGCGAGGAAGCAGGGTGTCCCAACATATTCGAGTGCTGGGAGGATCGGGAGGCAACGTTCCTGATCGGCGGTTCAGAATGCACCCGGCGGTGCGACTTCTGCCAGATCGACACCGGCCGGCCGGCGCCTCTTGACCGCAGCGAACCTTTCAAGGTCGCTCAGTCAGTGCAGACGATGAACCTGCGCTACGCGACGGTGACCGGGGTGGCACGCGATGACCTTGAAGACGAGGGGGTGTGGCTTTACGCGGAAACGATCCGTCAGATCCATTCGCTCAACCCGGGAACCGGCGTCGAGATTCTGATCCCCGATTTTTCCGGTAAACCCGAACACATCGCCGGTATTTGCGACGCCCGGCCGGAGGTTTTCGCCCACAATGTGGAGACGGTCCCGCGTATTTTCAAGCGCATCCGTCCCGCCTTCCGCTATGAGCGGTCGATGGACGTCATCACGCAGGGCCGGGACCACGGCATGGTCACGAAGTCGAATCTGATCCTCGGGATGGGTGAAACCCGGGCGGAAATCTCCGAAGCACTGCGCGACCTCCATTCCGCGGGTTGCGACCTGATTACGATCACCCAGTACCTGCGCCCCAGCGAACGCCACCTTCCGGTGGATCGCTGGGTCAAGCCGCAGGAGTTTGTGGAGCTTCAACAGGAGGCTGACGAGATCGGTTTCCTCGGTGTCATGAGCGGTCCACTGGTGCGATCTTCCTACCGCGCGGGCCGTCTTTGGGCGCGGGCGATGCGGAAGAAGGGGCTCGAATTGCCCCCTGAACTTGCCCATATTGAAGATTCAGGAAGCACGCTGCAGGAAGCTTCGAGCCTCATTCCCGGCTGACCAGGTGCCACCGGGCGCAAGCCTTTCGTCGGACGTTCGCGCTGCGCGCGGACGTCCGACGCGCTAGGTATCCCGTAGACTTAATGCACTATGGCCAACAGTACTGACAACAGCTCAACCGCCACCTCCGACGCAGACGGACCGGGCTCGCGGCGCCGCCTCTTCTCACGGAAGCCGAAGGCAGACAAGCCTCCCAAGAAGCCGGGAACGCTGAAGCGCATCGGCGAGGTGTTCGCGATGACGCGGCGCAATGATCCAAACGTCATCTGGATCATGCTGCTGGCGTTCCTGGCCGTAGTTGCCGTCGGACTGCTCATCGGGTTCCTGATCCGCAACGTCGTGACCATGCTCATCATTGCCATTCCCCTGGCATTTCTCGCTGCACTCTTTATCCTGTCGAGGCGAGCCGAACGAGCTGCGTTCTCGCAGATCGAGGGAAAACCCGGCGCATCCGGAGCGGCCCTCAGTGTCCTGCGCCGCGGCTGGATCCTGAAGGATGAACCGGTTGCAGTCAACGCCCGCACCCAGGACGCCGTCTTCCGTGCAATTGGGCGTCCCGGCATAATCCTCGTGGCAGAAGGACCGGTGAACCGGGTCAAGCCGCTGGTCAATGCTGAACGGGTCAAGATGAACAGAATCGTGCCCGGCGTGCCAGTTCAGGTTGTTCACGCCGGCAACGGCGAAGGCCAGGTTCCCCTTCAACGCCTCTCGAAGAAACTTCAGAAGATGAAGAAGAATCTTACCCGCCAGGAAGTCTCGGCCGTTGACAAGCGGCTGAGCGCTTTGGGTACCCGGATGCCGATTCCCAAGGGCGTGGACCCGTTCAAGGCCCGCCCGGACCGAAAGGCGATGCGCGGCCGCTAGGCTGGCGGATTCCCTAAATCCGTACCAGGGCGGTTCCGACGGCTCGGTCATGTAAACCGCGCTGATCCTCATCGAAGACAACCGCCGGAATCACCAGGCAGATGAGCAGGGTACGAACAATCGCTGCTCCCAGCCCTGCGGGTTTACCCTCCAGCCGCTGGACCTGCATGCCGAAAGTGCGGTGTCCGACGCTGTATCCGAGTGTCCCGACGAGGAGCATCTGTTCGACTGCGAAGATGCCGAGCGTCGCCGTGCCGTCGTATCCGAAGAACGCCGCGGAAATCAGGCTGCAGAGCGCCCAGTCAATAGCGAGGGCGCCAAGCCGGCGTCCGGGGCGGGCAATTGAACCTGCGCCATTCCTCGGCCTGCCCAGGCGCTGTCCCGGCCAATGGCCGTCACCCCGCGACGGCGGTCCTTCCAGCCATGAACCAATGTCTCTGCGGTCAACCACCGCTCCACTCTATCCTGCGAAGTCTCCGGGTACCCGGCTCTGCTGCCCCGCTTGCCCAGCGGAATCCTGACCAGCTGAACACAGTGCTTATTCGAAGGGCAGCGGTGCTACCGATAGGGTGGAACAAGAGCACGTATGCGTAGCTGCCGGCATAAGTTACATGCCGGAAACATTTGCGACACCAGTGGGTAACTGCGCATTCATAGTGTGGAGGCTGTTGCGACCGCAGCAGGTCAACCCTTGTGGCGTCTCCCCCGCGCTACCGGCCCCGGTCGCTCTTCCCGAATATGCGTAAGGAGCATAATCCGATGTTCAAGAATGCGGACGAAGTCCTCAAGTACATCGCCGACGAAGATGTGAAGTTCGTCGACGTCCGTTTCACCGACCTCCCGGGCGTGCAGCAGCACTTCAACGTCCCGGCGAAATCGGTTGACGCCGACTTCTTCGTCCACGGCCAGCTGTTCGACGGATCCTCGATCCGTGGATTTCAGGGCATCGCCGAATCCGACATGCAGCTGATTCCCGACGTCACCACCGCATTCATCGATCCGTTCCGGATTGAGAAGACGCTTGCGCTGAATTTCTCCATCGTCAACCCCCGCACGGGCGATCCGTACCATCGCGATCCGCGCGGGGTTGCAGAGCGCGCCGAAGCCTACCTGTCCTCCACAGGCATCGCGGACACCGCGTTCTTCGCTTCCGAGGCGGAGTTCTACATTTTCGAGAACATCCAGTATGAGTCCAGCCCTCAGGGCAGCTTCTACAAAGTTGACTCAATCGAAGCTCCGTGGAACAGCGGCCGTGAGGAAGTTGGCGGAAACCTCGGCAACAAGACCCCCTTCAAGGGCGGCTATTTCCCTGTTGCTCCGGTCGACAAGCAGGCCGACCTCCGCGACGCGATGTGCGTCGAACTGGACGCCGTGGGTCTCGAGGTTGAGCGTTCGCACCACGAGGTGGGCGGCGCGGGACAGGCGGAAATCAATTACAAGTTCACCACGATGGTCCATGCCGCCGATGACCTGCAGAAGTTCAAGTACATCGTCAAGAACGTCGCGAATGCTTGGGGGAAGTCCGCGACCTTCATGCCCAAGCCCATTTTCGGTGACAACGGTTCCGGCATGCACTGCCATCAGTCGCTGTGGAGCAACGGCGAGCCGCTGTTTTACGATGAGCGCGGATATGCGGGCCTGTCGGACCTCGCACGCTGGTACATCGGCGGTGTCCTGAAGCATGCATCGGCTGTGCTCGCGTTCACCAACCCGACCGTGAACTCCTACCGCCGCCTGGTGAAGGGATTCGAAGCTCCCGTCAACATGGTGTACTCGCAGGGCAACCGCTCCGCAGGTATCCGCATCCCCATCACCGGTTCCAACCCGAAGGCCAAGCGCATCGAGTTCCGCGCTCCGGACCCGTCGTCCAACCCGTATCTCGCCTTCGCCGCCCAGCTGATGGCCGGCCTGGACGGAATCAAGAACCGGATCGAACCCGCCGATCCCATCGACAAGGATCTCTACGAACTCCCCGCAGAGGAGGCCAAGGATATCCAGAAGGCCCCCGGTTCCCTTGAGGAAGCGCTGCTGGCTCTGGAAGCCGACAACGAGTTCCTGCAGGCCGGAGGTGTCTTCACCCAGGACCTGATCGACACCTGGATCGCCTACAAGCGTGAAGTGGAGATCGCCCCGCTTGCTGCACGCCCGAACCCCTATGAGTTCGAGCTGTACTACGGCGTCTAGTCACCACGCACCGTGAACAGCAGCAGGGCCGCACTCCGGTGCGGCCCTGCTGCTGTCTAACTGCTGCTGCTCACGGGAGTCCGACGACGTCAATCGCCGTAGCCATAGAAAGAGCGCTCGAAGATCGCACGGCTCCGCCGGGTCAACCGCAAATAGTCCTCCTCGAGCAAGGTCCCCTGCCCCGGGCCGTAACCGCACCAGCGGGCCACCGCTTCGAGGTCCCGACGGGAAGAGGGCAGCAGGTCCGACTGCCTTCCTCCCCACACGGTGTTTGCCGCCCTTACCCGCGAGGCGAGCCGCCAGGCCGAACGGAGGGTGGCGACGTCGTCGGCCGGCAGGAGCGCCTGCTCCTCGACCGCGTCCATCGCCTGAAGGGTCGACGTCGTTCTCAATGACGGCAAGCCGTCCGCATGCTGCAGTTGCAGCAGCTGGATAAGCCACTCAACGTCGCTGAGGCCGCCCCTGCCCAGCTTCACATGACGTGAGGGATCGGCACCCCGCGGCAGCCGCTCAGACTCCATCCGCGCTTTGAGCCGGCGTATTTCCCGCAGGTCCCCCTCCGTCACCTCCCGTTCGTAGCGCAGAGGGTCAATAAGCTGCAGGAAATCGGAGGCCAGCCTGTCGTTTCCCGCCATGGGCGAGGCCCGCAGCAGTGCCTGGGATTCCCAGACCAGCGACCAGCGCCGGTAGTACTCGCGGAATGACTCGAGCGAACGCACCATCGGGCCCTGCCTACCCTCCGGGCGCAGGTCTGCGTCGATCTCCAGAACCCGCTCGGCCATGATCGGAGGCGTGCAGGGCTGCTGCAGGAGCTGCCGCAGTTGACCGACGATCCGCTCGGCCTGCGTCTGCGCAGCAGCTGGATCAGCTCCGTCGCGCGGCCGGTGGACATACATGACATCGGCGTCGGAACCGTAGGTAATCTCCCGCCCGCCCTGGCGCCCCATGGCAACGACGACGACGTCGGTCAGCGCCTGCTCCCCGGCGTACACGTCCGCTTCAGCAACGTTGAGAGCACCAAGAACAGCGGCGCGGTCCGCATCGGCCAGCGCAGGACCGACGTCCTCCTGCTTGAGCAGCCCCGAGCTGTCCGCAATGGCGATCCGCAGGATTTCACGGCGGCGAATCAACCGGATGAGGCGCATCGCCTCCTTCGGTGCGGGGTGGCGGGACATCTTTGACTGAATTTCCTGCCATTGTGTTTCGAACGCAAGGGGCATCAGCTCCTTGTCCGAGCCCAGCCATTTTGTTGACTCTGGAGAGACCTCCAGCAGGTCCGTGATGAATCGGCTGGAGGACAGGATGTGGCACAGCCGCTCCGCCGCGGCCTTGGAGTCCCGAAGCATTCCGAGGTACCAGTGCGTCTCCCCCAGCGCTTCGCTCAGGCGTCGGAAGCCCAACAGCCCCGCGTCCGGGTCCACACCGTCCGCCAGCCAGTCAAGCAGGACGGGCAGCAGCTGCCGTTGCAATGCCGATCTCCGGCTGATCCCCGTAGTGAGTGCCTCAATATGGCGCAGGGCCCCGCGCGGGTCCAGGTAACCGAGAGCGGCGAGACGGGCGCGGGCTGCCTCCGGCGTCAACCGGACCTCATCGGCGCTGAGATTCGCCGCAGCGTTGAGCAGCGGTCGATAGAAGATGGCTTCATGCAGGCGGCGCACCAGGCGTTTGGTCTGCTGCCACTCTTCGGTAAGCGCAGCTGCGGTGGGCCGGGTCTCCAGCAGCGAACTCGCTGATGACTTGGCAAGCGCCTTCAGGCTCGCTTCGTCGTCGGGCATCAGGTGGGTGCGGCGCATCTGAACCAGCTGGATGCGGTGTTCGAGGACGCGCAGGAAGCGGTAGGCCTGGTCAAACTGCTGGGCATCCCGGCGGCCGATATAACCAGCTGCGCTCAGCGCCTCAATGGCCGACGTGGTGGCGCGGGTCCTGAGCGTCTCGTCGACTTTCCCATGGACCAGCTGGAGCAACTGCACCGTGAACTCAACGTCCCTCAGCCCACCTGCCCCAAGCTTGAGCTGCCGGTTGACTTCGTGGGAGGGAATGTTGTCGGTGACCCGCCGGCGCATCGCCTGGACGGACTCGACGAAACCATCGCGTTCCGATGAAGCCCAGACGAGGTCGGACACCGCCTCGGCATAGCGCGCGCCCAGAGCCGGGTCACCCGCAATAGGGCGGGCCTTGAGCAGCGCCTGGAACTCCCAGGTCCGCGCCCAGCGCGCGTAGTACGTCAGGTGGGAGTCCAGGGTGCGGACCAGCGGGCCGTCCTTACCCTCAGGTCGGAGGTTGGCGTCTACCTCCCAGAGCCCGGGTTCCCGTCCGGCCGATGTCACCGCCCGCGAAATGCCGGCGGCCAAAGCGGTCCCGATGCGCACAGCCGTCTCTTCCTCGAGCCCCTCGGCCTCGATGACATAGATGACGTCGACATCGGAGATGTAATTCAGCTCTCCGGCTCCGCATTTGCCCATTCCGATCACCGACAGCCGGACGGCCGCAACGTCTGCGGCCGGGAAACTGGCTGCCAGCTCCGCCCGTGAGACGGCGAGGGCTGCCTCGAGTGCCGCTGCGGCAAGGTCGGACAGCTCCTGGCCGACCGCGGGTAGAAAATCAGTCGGTGACGCTGCGCCGAGGTCGCGTATGGCCAGCTCTGTAAGGTGTCGGCGGTAGCCTGTGCGCAGGGCGCGGTACGCTTCTTCTCCTGTTACCGCTGCGACGGGGTTGTCATCTCCTGCGTCAGCGCCCACCGATTTCAGCAACGAGTCCCGCAAGACCGCGGCGTCTACCCTTCCGGGCTCCGCACTTGTCCCGACGCTGACCAGGTCGGAGTGTTCCGGATGGCGCATGAGGAATTCAGCGAGCGCTTCCGAGGCTCCGAGCAAACGGAAGAGGGCTTCCGCGCTGCCGTCCCCAAGCCGTACGAGGTCGCCCAGTTCGGGTTGTACCGCGAGGAGGCGAACGAGGGATTGGAGTGCCAGGTCCGGGTTAGCCGCGAGCGTAAGCCCGGCGAAGAGCCGGTCCTCCGGTATGTCGGCAAGTTCTTCCGCGGCGAGGAAGCGGGTGCTCTTGTCGAGGTCGGTGAAGCCTCTGCTGATCAGTTCCCTGTTCAGGCTCATGTACAGCGTCCTTCGTGCTAGAGAATGCCGAGGTTGCGCCTGAGCTCGTAGGGGGTTACCTGGATCCGGTAGTCATGCCACTCGGCGCGCTTGTTGCGGAGGAAGTTCTCATAGACCTGCTCGCCGAGGATCTCAGCCACCAGCTCCGAGTCCTCCATGGCCCGCACAGCGTCATGAAGGCTTGCCGGCAACGGATCGTGGCCCATGGCGCGCCGCTCCGCGGCTGTCAGGCTCCAGACATCGTCCTCCGCTCCCGGCGGCAGGTCATAGCCTTCCTCGATTCCCTTCAGCCCGGCACCAAGCAGCACCGAGTAGGCGAGGTAGGGGTTTGTGGCGGAATCTATGCCGCGGTATTCGATGCGGGCGGACTGGCCCTTGTTCGGCTTGTACAGCGGAACGCGTACCAGCGCAGAACGGTTGTTGTGACCCCAGGAAAGGTAGCTTGGTGCTTCCCCGCCACCCCAGAGGCGCTTGTAGGAGTTGACGAACTGGTTGGTGACAGCCGTGAACTCCGGTGCATGGCGAAGGATGCCCGCGATGAACTGACGTGCCGTCCTGGACAACTGGAATTCGGCACCGGCTTCGAAGAATGCGTTGGTGTCCCCCTCGAACAGCGAGAAGTGCGTATGCATCCCGGAGCCCGGGTGATCGGAGAAGGGCTTGGGCATGAAGGTCGCATAACTGTCCTGCGTCAGCGCCACCTCCTTGATGACGGTGCGGAACGTCATGATGTTGTCGGCAGTCTGCAGCGCATCGGCGTAGCGCAGGTCGATTTCATTCTGTCCCGGTCCGGCCTCGTGATGGCTGAACTCGACCGAGATACCGACAGATTCGAGCATCGCGACCGCGGTCCGCCGGAAATCCTGCGCCACACCGCCCGGTACATGGTCGAAGTACCCCGCCTGGTCCACCGGAACAGGCTGGCCGTCAGGTCCGAGCTCATCGGACTTGAGAAGGTAGAACTCGATCTCTGGATGGGTGTAGCAGGTGAATCCCATATCTGCGGCTTTGGCGAGGGTCCGTTTCAGCACACCGCGCGGGTCAGCCGATGACGGCTGGCCGTCCGGAGTCAGGATGTCGCAGAACATCCTGGATGTCTGCTCTTTTTCACCGCGCCAGGGCAGGATCTGGAACGTCGAGGGATCCGGCTGGGCAAGCATGTCGGACTCGAAGACCCGGGCGAGGCCCTCGATCGAGGATCCGTCGAAGCCGAGGCCTTCCTCGAAAGCACCTTCAACTTCCGCGGGAGCAAGGGCAACTGACTTCAGCGAACCGACGACGTCGGTGAACCACAGCCGGACAAAGCGGACGTCGCGTTCCTCGATGGTGCGTAGGACGAACTCCTGCTGCCGATCCATTCCAACCTCTTTCCCACTTGCCCGTTTGTCTGCACGACCTCCCGCACAACCGGGTGCCTGCTCCCGGTCCGCTGCTCACTTTACTGACAATGCGCGCTCAACGCGGGCACCGGCATGCGCGGGACCGTACCCGTCCAGTATGTCCCGCTTGTGTTACGCCGGCGTTACCCGTGAAGTAGGCTCGTGGTCATGAATTCCGCGGAAACTTCAGCCCCCTACGGAACCGGATCCCAGCATGAAGGTACCCCGTCATCCCAGCCCGTGCCGCGGATCCGGACACACCATCTTCAAGCGGCGAAAGACAGCGGCCGGCGGTTTGCCATGCTTACCGCCTATGACCAGTACGCAGCAGAAATTTTTGACGCCGCCGGCATCGAGGTGCTGTTGATCGGGGATTCCGCCGCAAATAATGTTCTCGGCCACGCCACCACTCTGCCGATCACTCTCGATGAGATGATCCTGTTCTCCCGGGCCGTCACACGGGGAGCCAAGCGCGCTCTTGTGGTGGCTGATCTGCCCTTTGGGAGCTATGAAGTCTCGCCGGCGCAGGGCGTGGAATCCTCGGTCCGTCTCATGAAGGAAGGGCTGGTTCATGCGGTGAAGATGGAGGGCGGAGCTCACTATGCGGAAACGGTCCGCGCCATTGTCCGCGCAGGCATTCCCGTCATGGCCCATGTCGGCTTCACGCCGCAGAGCGAGCATTCCCTGGGCGGCTACCGTGTGCAGGGAAGGGGCGAGACTGGCCGGCAGGTGATTGATGATGCCGTCGCCGTCGCAGAGGCGGGTGCCTTCTGCGTCCTGATGGAGATGGTGCCGGCGGATGTCGCCGCTGAGGTGGACCGAATGGTCAGCGTGCCCACCATTGGCATCGGGGCGGGTTCGGCGACCACCGGCCAGGTACTGGTGTGGCAGGACATGGCCGGCCTGCGCTCAGGCAAGCAGGCCAAATTCGTCAAGCAGTTCGCGGATGTCCGCTCCGTGCTTTCGGATGCCGCGCGCGCCTACGGCGATCAGGTACGGAACGGAAGCTTCCCCGGTCCCGAACACAGCTTCTAGCAGGTTCCGGGAAGCTACTCCTCGTCCTGTGCGTCCCACGCGCGGTTGCGCTCCTGGACCTTCTCCGGTGCCCGCTCGGCTTCTGCCCGCGTGGGATACGGACCAATGAGTTGGCTCCAGTCAGACTGGGCATCTTCTTCAACCTCGTGGGTCCGAACGTTGTACCAGTACTGCACCATCGCTGCCTCCTCAGTCTTGCTTTCACTTTCGGCTCCGGTGGTTCCACACCGATAGGATCAAGAGTATGTCCCAGCATTCCTCCACCGCACCCGTCGGCACGCTCATCGGGGGGACTCTCAGCCCTCCCCGCAAGGTGCCGCGCTCGATCGAGCGCCCGGAGTATGTGGGCCGTCCCGGACCTGCCCGGTTCGAAGGATCCGAGGTCAAGTCGGCTGAAACAATCGAAAGAATCCGCCGGGCCGGGAAGATCGCCGCCCAGGCCATCCGGGAAGTCGGCCGGCACATCGAGCCAGGCGTCACCACTGACGAGCTTGATGCAGTCGGGCACCGGTTCCTGATCGATCACAACGCATACCCGTCCACTCTGGGCTACCGTGGATTCCCTAAGTCGTTGTGCTCTTCGCTTAACGAGGTCATTTGCCACGGCATACCGGACTCGACCGAGCTCCGCGACGGCGACATCATCAACATCGACATCACCGCCTACATCGACGGTGTGCACGGGGACACCAACTACACCTTCCTCGTCGGAGAGGTCGACGAGGAGTCACGCCTGCTGGTGGAGCGCACCGAGGAGACACTCAATCGGGCCATCAAGGTTGTCGCCCCCGGACGTGAAATAAACGTCATCGGCCGTGCCATTGAGTCCTACGCGAAGAGATTCGGCTACGGTGTTGTGCGGGACTTCACAGGTCACGGAGTCGGGGAGGCTTTCCATACCGGGCTGATCATCCCGCATTATGATGCTGCACCGGCTTACAACCGGGTCATCGAGCCTGGGATGGTGTTTACGATTGAACCGATGCTCACCCTCGGAACCATTGAGTGGGACATGTGGCCTGATGATTGGACGGTTGTCACCAGGGATCGTAAGCGCACCGCCCAGTTCGAGCACACGCTCGTCGTAACTGAGACCGGCGCCGAAGTCCTGACGCTCCCCTAGCAAGACCAGCACCACCCTGCGCATCAACGGTAAGGCGCGGACCAACCAACACACCCGACACAATTCCTGGAGAAACATGGGCAAGAACAGCGGCAAGGCGAAGGGCGGCAGGAATCTGCCCGCCACAGTCATCGGAATCGACATCGGTGGTACCGGTATCAAGGGCGGCATTGTTGACCTGGCCGCAGGCGCCATCGTGGGTGAGCGGTTCCGTGTGGAAACGCCGCAGCCGGCCACACCGGAGGCTGTCGCCTTCGTCGTCGCCGACATTGTTGCCGAACTGTCCGTACGGGAGGGAGCGCCCCCTGCAGCGCTGCCGATTGGGGTGACGTTCCCGGCCATCATCCAGCACGGTGTGGCGCGCTCGGCGGCCAATGTGGATGAGAGCTGGATTGACACTGACGTGGACGCACTGTTCACCAAAGTGCTTGGGCGCGACGTGCACGTCATCAATGATGCTGACGCCGCCGGCCTTGCCGAGGTTCAGTACGGGGCCGGCAAGGGCGTCAACGGTACGGTGCTCGTGATTACACTCGGCACCGGAATTGGTTCCGCCTTCATCTTCGATGGAAAGCTGGTTCCAAACGCGGAGCTGGGCCACCTTGAAATAGACGGGCACGACGCAGAAACCCAGGCTTCAGCCGTAGCACGCGAACGGCTGGGGCTGGGTTGGGACGAGTACTCCGTCAAGCTGCAGCGTTACTTCTCCCACGTCGAATTCCTGTTTTCGCCTGAACTCTTCATTGTGGGCGGCGGCATCTCGAAGCGAAGCAAGGACTTCCTTCCCAAACTGTCGCTGCGCACCCCCATCATTCCTGCCGAGCTTCGGAACCACGCCGGCATCGTGGGAGCAGCGCTCCAAGCGGCGCTCCACTTCAAGAGCGAGCCGGTCGAGGCGAAGTAGCTGTGGTGCCGGTGGTGGCGTCGGCTTCCCCTCCGCAGCCACCACCGGAGATTATGTGGCCGTGAGCGGCCGTTGCGTACCCGACGGAACCTTGCCGGCCGCGTTCTCCGCTTCGCGTCGGAGCTTCTCGATAGCCTTTTCGAAGTCCTCGAGGGAATCAAAGCCTTGGTACACGCTCGCGAAGCGAAGGTAGGCTACCTGGTCCAGCTTCTGGAGCGGCCCAAGGATAGCCAGCCCGACTTCGTGGGCATCGATTTCTGCGACGCCGCTTGCACGAACGGCCTCCTCGACGTCCTGCGCCAACAACGCGAGGTCATCCTCAGTGACTGGACGGCCCTGGCAGGCCTTGCGTACGCCGCTGATGACTTTGCTGCGGCTGAAGGGCTCGGCGACCCCGGACCGTTTGATGACCGACAGGCTGGTGGTTTCCACGGTGGTGAATCGCTTGCCGCATTCGGGGCACTGGCGCCGACGGCGGATCGCCGATCCATCATCGGTGAGACGGCTGTCCACGACACGGGAGTCGGAACTGCGGCAGAACGGACAGTGCACTCCACCCTCGTTTCAACTCTGGCGATCAGCGTTTTCATTGGATCTGCCGCAACTTTCAGCGGCGCCGTGCACACCATTGTAGAACTAGATGTAGTGAAACTACAACCATGTGATTACTAGATGTGGTGGTTTACGTCAGGAAAAGCGGATCCTCACTGCGTCGCCGTGTCCCGGCAGATCCTCAGCCTGGGCGAGCTGGACGACGTGCTCACTGACCTCCCGCAGGGCGTCGACGCTGTAGTCGATGACCTGCATCGCCCGCAGGAAGGTAAACACGCTCAGCCCCGACGCGAAGGCCGCAGTGCCGGCTGTGGGCAGGACGTGATTCGAGCCCGCACAGTAATCCCCCAAGCTTACGGGACTGTAATCGCCCACGAAGATAGCCCCCGCGTTCTGGATACGGGCCGCCACCGCCGACGCCTGATCGGTGTGAATCTCCAGATGCTCGGCCGCATACGCGTCACACACTGCGATGCCGTGGTCGATGTCGTCCACGAGGATGGTGCCCGATTGGGCTCCGGCCAGCGCAGTTTCCACCCGGTCGCGGTGCCGGGTGGATTCGGCCTGAATCGACAACTCCGCGCGGACGGCGGCTGCCAGTTCAGCCGAAGGCGTGATCAGCACCGACGCGGCGTTCGGGTCGTGTTCGGCCTGGCTGATGAGGTCTGCTGCAACCAGCCTCGGCTGTGCCGACCGGTCGGCCAGCACCGCGATCTCTGTCGTGCCGGCCTCAGCATCAATGCCGACAATGCCTTTGACCAGCCGCTTCGCTGTGGCGACGTAGATGTTCCCCGGGCCGGTGACAACGTCAACCGGCTCAATCGCGGCACGATTCTCCTGACCCGACACACCGTGTGCGAAGGCGGCAATCGCCTGGGCACCGCCGATGCCATAGACCTCCTTGACGCCCAGCAGTTCAGCCGCTGCAAGAATCACCGGGTGCGGCAGTCCCCCGAATTCCTTCTGCGGCGGCGATGCCAGTGCAATGGATTCAACACCGGCTGCCTGTGCCGGCACCACATTCATGATGACCGACGAGGCGAGGACCGCAAGCCCCCCGGGGACATAGAGCCCTACCCTGCCAACCGGCACCCACCGCTGGGTAAGGGCTGCTCCGGGGCGGATGTCGACGACGACGTCCTGCGGCTTCTGCGCGAGGGCAAAGACGCGGGCGCGGTCAATGGACTCCTCCAGCGCCGCACGCACGTCGGGCGAAAGCGTCCGAAGCGCCTCACTCAATGCCTCGGCCGGCACCCGCGGGTGGAACTGCTCAACGCCGTCGAACCGCTGTGCCAATTCGCTGAGCGCGTCGAATCCGCGCGTCCGGACAGCAGTAATGATCTCTTCGACGCGCGGGGCGACCGAATCGAACGACGACGTGGTGCTCCGCGGCATAGCGGCCCGGAGTGCCGCTGGAGATAGATGCGTCCCGCGCAGGTCGATCGTGTGGAAGGCGTCGAATGATCCGGAGGCGGTCTGAGCAGTCACACCCGCAATTCTACCGGCGGCTGCTCCGGCTCCTGCCCACGACGGGAAGGTGGCGCTATCGGTTCCGCCGGATAAGCAGCAGCCCGAGCAGCGAGGCCAGGAAAACCACCAATGCTGCCGCTGCGGGCCAGACCAGAGCCACACCGAGGGAACGCAGCACAAATGGGAACTCGCCGTCACCGCCGGAGAACAGGGATCCGAGCCCCTGCCCAACCACCACGGCGAGGACCGAGCCCAGCAGGCTCCCGCCCACGGCCGCGCACACACGCTGCCAGGCGCCGGGCAGGTCGATGCGGTTTGTCAGCAGCCACCCGACAACGACGCCGGCCAGCAACTGCAGGCCGCCGAGCACCAGGTCCCGGATCAGCCAGGACTCGGCGTTCGCCCGGTCGCCATACAGTCCTCCGCCGGGAGATGCGAACCACCAGAGCACACCGAGCACCGGTCCGAGCAGTGTCATTGCCGCGGCCCACCAGAGCAGCGACGACGGCGGCACCGTCGTCTCGGCGGCGGGGCCGGCATAGACCGGTGGCGGATACGTACCGGACTCCGCCGCTGATTCCTGCATCCGTCTCATCTAACCGTTCCTCATCTGTCCGAACTCATGCATCGAGGCACGTGGGTCCAAGAAGCACCTTGAGGTCCCCAAACAGTGCGGGCGTGGGGTTCACCCGAAGGTCAACCGGCAGCGAAAGCACTGACATCTGGCGTTCCTTGCGGACATGCAGCCGCACCTCCGAGTTGCCACGGTGCTGCCTCAGCACTGAGCCGAGTTCATGGATCACCGGTTCGGTGGCCCTGTGGTGAAGCATGGAGATGACCACCGGGCCGGAGTGTCCCTCCGTCAGGTCCGGAACAGAGAGTTCCTGCGCGTTGAGGGTGACCGCGCCGTCGTCGCGCCGTTGCAGGCGTCCGCGGACCACCACGATCAGATCCTCCTCAAGCACCGACGCGATCGGTCCGTATACCTGGCCGAAGAACATCACTTCCATCGACCCGCCAAGATCTTCTATCTCCGCCCTGGCGTAGGCGTTTCCGCTGTTCTTCGCGATCCTGCGCTGCAGTGAGGTGATCATGCCCGCGATGGTGACGATCGCGCCGTCCGCCGGGCCGTCTTCGCTGATAACCGAGGTGATAGCGGAATCAGCATGCTGGCTGAGCAAGCCTTCCAGACCCTGGAGGGGATGGTCGGATACATAGAGGCCCAGCATGTCCCGCTCGAACGCGAGCTTGTCCTTTTTGGCCCACTCCGGCAGATCCGGAACCTCGACCGAGAGCCCGGTCCCGGCGCCCGGATCGTCGAAGGCGCTGAAGAGATCGAACTGGTTGGCGGCTTCGTTGCGCTTGAGCACGACGACGGAATCCACGGCTTCCTCGTGGATCATCGCCAGGGCCCGGCGCGGGTGACCCAGTGAGTCGAAGGCACCAGCCTTGATGAGCGACTCAATAGTCCGTTTGTTACAGACGACGGCGGGCACCTTCTGCAGGAAATCCGAGAAGGATCCAAACGCGCCCTTCTCCTCCCGCGCAGCCACCATCCCACCGACCACGTTTGCGCCGACGTTTCGAATGGCGCCCATCCCGAAGCGGATATCGGTTCCGACCGGGGTGAAGTTGACGCTCGACTCGTTGACATCCGG
Organism: Arthrobacter tumbae; assembly: GCF_016907495.1. Classification (NCBI taxonomy): domain Bacteria; kingdom Bacillati; phylum Actinomycetota; class Actinomycetes; order Micrococcales; family Micrococcaceae; genus Arthrobacter; species Arthrobacter tumbae. Next base: position 3,206,193 of record NZ_JAFBCC010000001.1, on the reverse strand, counting down.
CGGCAGTACCGTGATGCCCATCCGTCGGCACTCGTTGAGGTAGATGGCTAGCTTGTCCTTGTCGTCTCCGACGCTGGTCAGCAGGGCCGCCATGTACTCGGCGGGATAATGCGCCTTGAGGAACGCCGTCCAGTACGATACAAGGCCGTACGCGGCGGTATGGGCCTTGTTGAAGGCGTAGTCGGAAAACGACTCAAGCACGATCCAGAGCTTGTCCATGGCCGACTGGGAGTAACCGTTCGCTTTCATGCCGGCGAAGAAGTCAGCTTGTTGCTTGTCCAGCTCGGACTTCTTCTTCTTGCCCATGGCACGGCGAAGCATATCCGCCTGGCCCAGAGTGAAGTTCGCCAGCTTCTGGGCAGCCGACATGACTTGCTCCTGGTACACAATCAGGCCGTAGGTGCCGCCGAGGATCTCCTCGAGTGGTCCCTCGAGTTCGGGGTGAATCGGCTCGATCTCCTGCATGCCATTCTTGCGCAGGGCATAGTTCGTGTGGGAGTTCACGCCCATGGGACCGGGTCGGTAAAGCGCGAGGACCGCGGAGATGTCCTCGAAGTTGTCGGGGCGCATGAGCTTCAGGAGGGACCGCATGGGCCCGCCGTCGAGCTGGAAGACGCCAAGGGTGTCGCCGCGCGCCAGCAGCTCATAGGACTCCCTGTCGTCGAGCTCAAGGTCTTCCAGAACGAGGTCCTCGCCCTGGTTGGCCTTGATGTTCTCGACGGCGTCGGTGATGATCGTCAGGTTCCTCAGGCCGAGGAAATCCATCTTGATCAGGCCGAGGCCCTCACACGTGGGGTAGTCGAACTGCGTGATGATCTGGCCGTCCTGGTCACGGCGCATGATCGGAATGATGTCGATCAGCGGGTCGGAGGACATGATGACCCCGGCCGCGTGCACGCCCCATTGGCGCTTCAGCCCCTCCAGTCCCAGGGCTGTCTCGAATACCTTCGCAGACTCGGCATCGGTCTTCAGGAGCTCGCGCAGTTCCTCCGCCTCCGAGAAGCGCTTGGCGTCCTTGTTGTGCACGTCCGCCAGTGCGAGGCCCTTGCCCATGACGTCCGGTGGCATGGCCTTGGTGAGGCGCTCCCCCGTGGAGAACGGGTAGCCCATGACACGCGATGAATCCTTGAGTGCCTGCTTGGCTTTGATCGTCCCGTAGGTGACGATCATGGCGACGCGCTCGTCGCCATACTTCTCGGTCACGTACCGGATGACCTCGGAGCGGCGGCGATCGTCAAAGTCAACGTCGAAGTCCGGCATGGAAACGCGCTCCGGATTGAGGAACCGCTCGAAGATGAGGCCGTGCTTCAGGGGGTCCAGGTCGGTGATGCGCATGGCATACGCCACCATGGAACCGGCACCTGATCCGCGCCCGGGACCCACCCGGATGCCGTTGTTCTTGGCCCAGTTGATGAAGTCGGCCACAACCAGGAAATAGCCCGGGAAGCCCATCTGCGTGATGACGCCGACCTCGAACTCCGCCTGCTTGCGGACGTCGTCCGGTACGCCTCCCGGGTAGCGGTACTGCAGGCCCGTCTCGACTTCCTTGACGAACCAGGACTGCTCGTTCTCACCCTCCGGGACCGGAAAGCGCGGCATGTAGTTGGCCTTGGTGTTGAACTCGACATCACACCGCTCGGCAATGAGCAGGGTGTTGTCGCAAGCGTCAGGAAAGTCGCGGAAGATTGCCCGCATCTCGGCCGGGGACTTGAGGTAGAACTCGTCGGCGTCGAACTTGAAGCGCTTGGGGTCCGCCATGGTGGACCCTGACTGCACGCACAGCAGTGCCGCGTGCGCCTTTGCGTCCTCTGCATGGGTGTAGTGGAGGTCATTGGTGGCTACAAGGGGAAGGCCCAGTTCACGGGCGAGTTTGATGAGGTCTGCCTGGACGTTCCGCTCAATATCCAGCCCATGGTCCATGAGTTCACAGAAGTAGTTTTCCCGACCGAAGATGTCGCGGAAGTCGGACGCCGCCTGAACTGCCTCCCGGTACAGGCCGAGGCGCAGCTTTGTCTGGACCTCTCCCGAAGGGCAACCGGTGGTGGCAATCAGCCCTTTGCCGTAGGTCTGGAGCAGATCGCGGTCCATGCGCGGTTTGTACAGGTAGCCCTCGAGCGAAGCAAGGGAGGACATCCGGAACAGATTGTGCATGCCCTCGGTCGTTTCCGACCACAGGGTCATGTGGGTGTATGCGCCCGCACCCGACACGTCGTCGCGTCCGCCGCCTCCCCATTTGACACGGGTCTTGTCCGCGCGGGCAGTGCCGGGCGTCAGGTAGGCCTCGACGCCGATAATCGGCTTCACTCCAGCATCACGGGCCTTGTTCCAGAAGTCGAACGCACCGAATACGAACCCGTGGTCGGTGGTGGCCAACGCATTCATGCCGAGTTCCGCCGTATGGCTGAAAAGATCGCTCAGGCGGGCGGCGCCATCGAGCATCGAGTACTCGGTGTGATTGTGAAGGTGGACGAAGGAATCCCGGGACGAAGCCGGGGCCACTGGGGATGAGGACGGAGCTGAGGAAACCACCGACTCATTCTAGCGAGCGCCGGCGACGCTTCCCGCGCTCCCGCGCACGGGTGTCGGTCTCAGACCGTTCCGCTGGTCAGCGCGTCGAGGGCGTACTGCAGATCCATGGGGAACCCGCTTTCAACAGCTACCCGTTCGCCGCTGCGCGGATGGTCGAATGAGAGCTTGCTGGCGTGAAGCCATTGCCGGGTAAGTCCGAGCTCCGCTGCCAGGCGGGGGTCCGCCCCATATGTCAAATCACCGGCGCAAGGATGGCGCAGCGCGGAGAAGTGCACGCGGATCTGGTGCGTGCGTCCGGTCTCCAGCCGTACCTTGACGAGACTCGCCTTGCCGAACGCTTCTTCCACCGCATAGTGCGTGACGGACGGACGTCCGTCCTCCATGACCGCAAACTTCCAGTCGTGAGCGGGATGACGGCCGATGGGAGCCTCTATGGTTCCCTGGAGCGGATCCGGCAGACCCTGGACAAGCGCGTGATACTGCTTGTCCACCGTACGCTCCCGGAAAGCCTGTTTAAGGACGGTATAGGCATGCTCGCTTTTGGCGACCACCATCGCTCCGGAGGTCCCGACGTCGAGCCTGTGAACGATGCCTACCCGCTCCGGGGCACCCGTCGTGGAGATCCGGTACCCGGCGGCCGCCAGCGCTCCGACAACAGTGGGACCCACCCAACCCGGAGAGGGATGCGCGGCAACTCCCACCGGCTTGTCGATGACCACCAGGTCATCATCATCGAAAAGGATGCCCATCCCGTCAACCGGCTCGGCCACAATCCGCAGCGGATCGGTCTTTTCCGGAACGACGACGGTGAGCAGCCCACCAGGGACGGCGCGGGTCGACTTCTGCACGGTTGTACCATCCATGGTGACGTATCCGCCGCTGCACCATCCCGCTGCAATCGAACGGGAGGCTCCGGTCAAAGCGGCCAACACGGCATCGATCCGCTGGCCTTCAGCCGACTGCGGAATGTCAAAAGTACTACTGGCGTTCGTCATCGGCCACCCCGGTATTGTCCGCATCCTCCCGCTCTTCGTTGCTGCGCAGTCCGTCCATACCGATACCGCGCAGTGTCAGCAGGCAAATGAGAATGACTCCGCTGACCACGGCGATGTCGGCGATGTTGAAGATCGCGAAATTCGGCAGGGCGATGAAGTCGACGACATGCCCCTGCCCGAAGGTGGGTTCGCGGACCAGGCGGTCTGTGAGGTTCCCGACGGCACCGCCCAGCACCAGTCCCAGCGCAACAGCCCAGCCTTTTGAGGCTACCTTGCCGATCTGTGTGATGATCGCGATGGAAACGAGGGCCTGGATGATGGTGAATACCCAGGTGATCTCCGTTCCGATGGAGAAAGCCGCCCCGGAATTGCGAATGAAATGCCAACTCAGCACGGGCGGCAGTACCTCAGTGATCTGACCCTCCACCATGGTGGACACCACCCAGATCTTGGTGAGCTGATCGATGATATAGGCGACCAGTGCAAATGCAACCAGAAGCAGCGCGTAGCGTGCTCCGATGCGTTTGCCGTGCTTGCGATGCGACCGGCCGGAATCGGGGCCTGAGGCGGAAGGATGCTCGGTCATGGTGCTTTCAGTTGTACGCGCCGAAAGGGCGGCAATGGACGCTTAGCTCTCCATCCAGAGTACGGCAGAGGCCAGCCGCCGGATAAACCTGCGACTGGCCTCGTGAGCTTTGATTTCAGCTTTAGGCGTCTGCCGTTTCCGATGCAACGGAACCGCGGGAATCAAGGTCGCGGAGCTGACCTTCAATATATGCCTTGAGGCGGGAGCGGTAGTCACGCTCGAAGCTGCGGAGCTGCTCGACCTTGCGCTCGAGGACTGCCTTCTGCTGTTCGAGTGCGCCGAGCACCTTACGGCTCTTCTCCTGGGCGTCATTGACGAGTCCGCTGGCTTCGATCTGGGCTTCGGCGATGATCTTGTCGCGCTGCTCAACGCCGGCGTTGACGTACTCGTCGTGAAGCTTCTGCGCCATGGCAAGGACGCCCGCGGCGGACTCTGCAGTGCCGCCCTGCTGGACGGGCGCTGCCGCGGCGACCGGCTGAGGCGCCGGGCGCTCCTCGGCCTTTGGCGCTTCCACCTTGGGCTCCTCGGGCTTCTCTTCCTCGCGGACCTCTTCGGTAGTGGTGCTGGCGGCCACTGGAGCGGGGACAGCGGAGTTCTGTGCCGTGCCCGTGGGAACTTCCGAAAGCTGGCGGCGAAGGTCGTCGTTTTCCTGGTTCAGGCGACGCAGTTCGACGACGATCTCGTCGAGGAAGTCATCCACCTCGTCCTGGTCATAGCCTTCCCGGAATTTGGTGGGCTGGAACCGCTTGTTGACAACATCTTCTGGCGTCAGGGCCATCTGGTCACCTCATATGGATTTAGTCGAAGCCGCCTGTCGAGCAGACCTGACAACATTACCGAATTGTGGACGTGCTTGTGGAGGTAAATCTCCTGCTTCACACCAATATGTGATTCAGCGTATATCTTTTAGGTCTCGAAAACTAACCGGATCAGGCCATTGCCAAAGAACCCGCGACGGCCTTGAGGATAGTAGCCCCCAGGAACACCACGATGAACGCCAGGTCAAGCGACACGCCACCCAACCGGAGCGGCGGGATGAGCCGGCGGAATAACCGGATAGGCGGATCTGTCACTGCATACACCATGGATGCGAGAACCAACGCCAGCCTTCTGGGTCGCCAATTGCGGGCAAACATTTGAACGGCGTCATAAACAATACGAATGATTAGCGCGAGCTGGAACAGCATCAGCACCAGGTAGATCAGGGCGAAGACCAAGCTCACGTGTCAGTCACAGTCCTCTGGCATGAACGGAATAGTTACGAGTACCAGTAAACAGTGTCAGCTTTGATTGAAGAAACTCGCCTGACCGTCGCTGGTCTTCTGGTCTTCGCCGAGGACCTCGATGTAGGAGGGCGACAGGAGGAATACCTTGTTGGTGACGCGTTCGATCGAGCCATGGAGGCCGAAGACGAGGCCGGCCGAGAAATCAACCAGCCGTTTGGCGTCACCTTCGCCCATGTCCGTGACGTTCATGATGACAGGAATGCCGTCGCGGAAGCTTTCTCCGATGATCTTCGCGTCATTGTAGGAGCGCGGGTGCACCGTGGTGATCTGACGAAGCGATGAAGCGTCCTCGCGTGCCGACTGTGCTCGCTTGATGGGCGTGACCGGGGCGCGGTACTCCTCCGGAGCCGCCTTCGCTACCGGCGCGGCTTCGACATGGCGCTCGTCACGGTCGTAGTCCACGGAGTAGTCCTCGTTCCTGCTGTGAGATGTCTTTGGCTCGGGCTCGTAGTGCTCGTCACCGTCGGCGAGCCCAAGGTAAATCATTGTCTTGCGCAGTGCGCCAGCCATGGTTGCTCCTGTCAGTCCTTCGTCCTGCATCCGTCATGCAGGAGGTAAAGCAAGGTGTGATTCAACACCGCCCAGGCACCTCCTGAGATTCCCCGCGGTTACAGCGTTGACGCTACCCCACAGGAGGGCGGGCACCGAGGACATCTGAACCGACGCGCAGGTGTGTCGCACCGGCCGCGATCGCATGCTCAAGGTCGCCGCTCATCCCCGCGGAGATGCTGTTTGCCGCAGGGTAGCGGGATACGAGCTCGGAAGAAATGTCAGCCAGCCGGTTGAAGGCGTCGCGCGGGTCCCCGCCAAGCGGCGCAACGGCCATCACTCCCGCCAGATGCAGATGGCCGGCGTCGTGGATTCTCGCGGCGACCTCAAGCGCGTGGGAAGGCTGCGCTCCCCCGCGACCGGCGTCTTCGGCTGACAGGTTGACCTGGACGAAACAGTCCAGCAGCGCAGGACGGTTGCCCGTACTTTCTTCCTTGACCAGATCGGAATGTTCGGAGTGTCGTGCCATCGCCTTTTCCAGCGCAATCGCCAGTGAATTGCGGTCGACAGAGTGTACGGAGTGTGCGTAGCTGACAACTGATCGCACCTTATTGCTCTGCAGTTGGCCGATAAAGTGCCAGCGCAGTTCCGAGTCCGGGATTTCCCGCGCTTTGGCAGCAGCTTCCTGATCGCGGTTCTCGCCGACGTCCCGAACCCCGAGCTTAGAAAGCAGCACCACGTCCCCCGGTGGGAAGAACTTGGTCACCACAATGAGGTTCGGCCGGTCCGTGCGGCCGCATGCCGCCATCGCGTCATCAATACGTTTGTTGACGCGCCGAAGATTGGCCTCCAGTTCAGCGTGCCTTCCCATCGAATCAGGCATCCGGCCACACCAATCCGGCCAGTCGCCCCGCCGGCCGGCCCTGCCCAACGGCGCGATGGGAGAAGAGGCGTTCGTTCTCGAGCGTGCATGGATTGCCGTCCGCGCCAAGATCCTGCACGGAGACGGCAAGCGTCTCGAGTTGGCCCCGAACGCCCGCGGGGAGGTTGAGCGCAGGAGTCCCCCAGCGTGTAGTGCCATGGGTCAGCGGCACGGTCCCGGCGACCTCCTCACGCATGGCCTCCGGCACCTCGTAGCACTGGCCGCACACGGATGGCCCGATCCACGCTGAAATGGATTCAGCCCCGCGCCGACGCATTGCGCCGACCGTTCGCCCAGCAATGTTCCCTTCGACGCCTTTTCGGCCGGCGTGGATGACCGCCGTCATGGGCTCATTCCGAGCAGTGGATCCGACGAGCACGACAGGAACGCAGTCCGCCACCAGGACGGCGAGTGTGTCCGTACCGGTCAAGCTCAAAAGGGCATCAGCGTCGGGTACGGTGCGTGTGCCTGTGCCTGTCCCTGCCTCTGCCAGGACGGTCGAGTGGGTCTGGTTCATGAAATGGAGTGAATCCGGACCAATTCCCAACTCAACCTCCAGCGCGTGCCTGGAACGAACGGCGGCATCCGGGTTGCCCCCGACGTGCGGAGCGAGGTTCCCCGCGCCACGATCAGTGAAGGCAACCCGGATGCCGGGCGCTACAAGCGATGTCCAGAAGAACACCGGCTACTTCAGGAAATCGGGAACGTCCAGGTCATCGGAGCGTCCGGTCGAGTAGCCAGGCTCGACGACTGCGGGCAGGTCGACATCGAACCCGGCGTCGCCCGGGACATCGTTGCCGCGTCCGTTGGATGAGTGCTGCGACCACGAACCGTAGCCCGCTCCTGCGGCAACGGTCTGCGGTGCCGGCGCGGACTCGCGTCCGATAGCGGGAGCTGATGCCGGCTTTGCAGCGGGGGCCGCTGGTTGCGAGGTGGCATCCACCTGATCGAAACCTGCGGCAATGACCGTAACCCGTGCCTCGTCACCGAGTGCGTCGTCGATCACGGCACCGAAGATGATGTTCGCCTCCGGGTGCGCAACTTCCTGCACCAGGCGCGCAGCCTCGTTGATCTCGAACAGTCCGAGGTCCGAACCGCCCTGAATGGATAGCAGAACGCCGTGGGCACCGTCGATGGAAGCTTCCAGGAGCGGCGAGGCGATGGCCAGTTCTGCTGCCTTGACCGCGCGATCCTCGCCGCGGGCGGAGCCGATACCCATGAGAGCCGAACCCGCGCCCTGCATGACCGACTTCACGTCCGCGAAGTCGAGGTTGATCAGGCCAGGTGTGGTGATGAGATCCGTAATGCCCTGGACACCCGAGAGCAGCACCTGATCCGCCGAGCGGAACGCGTCCAGCATGGACACATTGCGGTCGCTGATGGACAGGAGGCGGTCGTTGGGAATAACGATCAGGGTGTCGACCTCATCCCGGAGCGTGTCGATACCGGTCTCCGCCTGGTTGGAACGGCGGCGGCCCTCGAATGTGAACGGCCGAGTCACCACGCCGATAGTCAGCGCACCAAGGGAACGGGCGATCCTTGCGACGACAGGTGCGCCACCGGTACCAGTACCGCCGCCTTCACCTGCTGTCACGAACACCATGTCCGCTCCGCGGATGACTTCCTCGATCTCCTCAGCGTGATCCTCGGCCGCTTTACGACCCACTTCCGGATCAGCTCCGGCGCCCAGCCCACGGGTGAGTTCGCGTCCGACGTCGAGCTTCACATCGGCATCGCTCATGAGTAGTGCCTGCGCGTCGGTGTTGATGGCGATGAATTCCACGCCGCGCAAGCCCACCTCGATCATTCGGTTGACGGCGTTCACGCCACCGCCGCCGATGCCGACGACCTTGATGACGGCCAAGTAATTCTGCGGTGCTGCCACGTCCTGTGTCCCTTGTTCGATCTGTGCGCTGGTTGGGTTTGTGGGCTGGAGGTTCCAACCTTCAACTTGGCTAACATTCACCTTCAGGTTGAAAGTTAATGTTATGTCAAGTAGTTTCTTATTGAGACGCTAGGTGCCCGGACACCGGCATGCAATGACCACTCCCGCGTGTCGGAAAACTCATCGGGTTACTGGCCGCGACGGGGTGCTCACGTCGTAGACGCTGACCGGTGGATCCTGCTCCGGAAGAGTCAGCAGCGTCGCGATGACCCGGGCCTTCGCCGCGTTCTCTTCGGCACTCCCCCAGAAGATCGTCTTCCCGTCCGTCAGCTTCAGTTCGACGGAGTCGATTGACTTTGCAGACGCGTGGACAAGGCGCTCCCGGATGGCTGTCGGCAGGGCGGCCAGGACATCGGCGATCGACGAGAAGACAGCGCTGTTGACAGCGTTCGTACCCCCGTCGATGAGCGGCAAGGCAACGGATTGCCTGTCCGCGACTGTGGTGAGCTGCCGGCCCTCGGAGTCAATGAGGATGTACTCACCGCCGCTTTCCAGGATGGCGACAGGCGTGCGCTCCATGACAGTCACGCTCAGGGTGTAAGGCGGTGCCGCGGCCACGGCGATGTCCTCGATCGGAGCGAACCCGTCGAGCAGTGCACGGACGTCGTCGTCGCCGATCTGCGTCAGCGACGTTCCCACGAGGGGTTCCAGCGCCGCAGCGATCGCGTCCTCCGGTACCAAGCGGTTCCCCTGCACTTCGAGCGTGCGCACGGCAAGCGCCGGTGAGAACACCAGGTAGGCGATCACACCGGCGACGATCAGCACGGCTGAGATGATGCCCGCCAGCCACCACCTTCTGCGCCGGCGGCCGGGAGGTTCCGGGAAGGCAATGACCGTGCCGTCGTCGTCCTCGCGGTTCAGCAGGGCAACGGGCGCTTCAAGCGATGCGGATATTGTGCCTGCCCGCGTACTGCCGGACTGCGGAGGGTGCACCTGCTTCTCGGCGGTGATGGTCTCATTTCCCGGCGCACGCGCGCCCTGCTTCGCTGACCTGCCCGGTTTGCGCGGAGGACGTGTTGTCACTGCGGACGCCCCTTCCCTGCGAGGAGGTCGACCAGCAGCGGACCAAAGCGGGTAACGTCACCCGCCCCGACAGTCAGGATGATGTCACCGCTCTGCGCCGAAAGGACGAGCTCCCGCAGGGCTTCGTCCGCGTCGGGCGCGTACCCTCCAGTAACGGTGAGCCGGTCGCTGATGAGCCGGCTCGTCACGCCCTCCATCGGGTCTTCCCGTGCGGCATAGATGTCAAGCACGCGCACCGTATCAGCCAGTGAGAGGGCACCGGCGAACTCCTCGGCAAACTCCTGCGTACGGGAAAACAGGTGCGGCTGGAACAGGACGTGCACGCGATGGCCTCCCGCGACGGTCCGGGCAGCGCCCAGCGCTGCCGCCACTTCCGTGGGGTGATGGGCGTAGTCATCGAAGACGCGCACGCCGTCTGCTTCACCCTTCGCTTCGAAACGCCTGGCAGCACCGGAGAAGGAGGCAAGGCCCGCGGCGGCAGCAGCCGGATCCACGCCGAGCTCCAGTCCCACGCTGAACGCCGCTGCTGCGTTCAGGACGTTGTGCCGCCCGGGCACCCCGAGCTGGAGTTCCTGTTGGCTGTCGAGTCCGTCGATCGAGAAAGAGAGGACACTGTTCGACGTGCTGCCCAACGCACGGGTGTTGCTGATCCGAACGTCTGCGCCCGGGTTGTAGCCATAAGTCCGGACCCGGCGTGAACCGGTGGTTCGCGCAGCTAGGGCGGCAGCGCCGTCGTCGTCGTGGCAGGCCACCAACACGCCGTCGTCCGCGGGCAGCAGCGCAGCGAACCGGTCGAAGGACTCGTACACCGCCGCGGCGGATCCATAGTGGTCCAGGTGGTCAGCCTCGACGTTGGTGACAACGCCGAGGTGAGGGCGATAGTTGAGGAACGAGCCGTCCGACTCGTCCGCCTCGGCCACGAAGACTTCTCCGTCAGCCCACTCAGCGTTGACGCCGAGCGCCGCAACGTCCCCGCCGATGGCAAACGATGGACTGGTGCCGGCCGCCTGCAGCATGACGGTGATCATTGCGGTGGTCGTGGTCTTGCCATGGGTTCCTGCTACAGCAACCACTTTCCGTCCGTCCATCGCGGCGGCAAGTGCCTCCGAGCGGTGCAGCACGCGCAGTCCGCGTGCTGTCGCCTCCATGAGCTCAGGGTTGGTGCTTCGGATGGCGCTGGACACCACCACGGTGTCCGCGCCGCTCACATGTGCTCCATCGTGGCCTACATGCACCGTCGCGCCCAGGGCAGCGAGGGCCTGCAGACCGCGTGAGTCAGCGGCATCAGACCCGGACACCGCTACGGACCGGCCGAGGAGGACACGCGCCACAGCAGACATGCCCGCTCCGCCGAGTCCGATGAAATGGACCCGGCCCAGATCTTCGACAACCGTGCTCATGAGCGGCCTCCCGCGGCTTCGATAATCAGCTTCGCCATGCGCGTGTCGGCGTCGCGCACGCCGAGCGGCGCGGCGGCAGCGGACATGTTTTCGAGACGCTCACGGTCCTGCACGAGCGGCAGGGCTTCGGTGAGCAGCCAGTCCGCCGTGAGCCGCGCGTCATCAATCATGAGCGCACCGCCAACCCCGACAAGCTCGGCCGCATTGCGCCGCTGCTCCCCGTTGCCGTGCGGCAGAGGGACAAAGACAGCCGGGAGGCCGACCGCCGCAACCTCGCTGACGGTTGCCGCGCCGGCACGCGCCAGCAGCAGGTCTGCCGCCGCATAGACGTTCTCCATGCCGTCGACATACTCGACCTGCCGGTAGCCCCCGGCGGCAAGAAGCGCGCCGTCGGGGCCGGTAACCTGCTTGCCGCGTCCGGTGATGTGAAGCACCTGCACCGGCACCGAGCCGTCGGCTAGAGTCGGCGCTGCTTCAGCTACCGCCCGGTTGATGCTCGCGGCGCCGGAGGATCCGCCGGTCACGATGAGCGTTGCACGATCCGGATCCAGCCCAAGGCCGGCCCGCGCATCCCGTCGGGCGGCCGCCCGGTCCAGAGTGGAAATCTCCCGTCGCATCGGCATGCCCACCCATTCCTCGCCCGGCAGTCCGGTGCCGCGGAATGCCACCGCCACGCTCCGTGCACTACGGGCTCCCAGCCGATTGGCCAGCCCGGGGCGGGCGTTCGCCTCATGGATAACCACGGGGATGCGTCGAATCCACGCCGCCACATAAAGCGGAGTGGACACATACCCGCCAACCCCGACGACGACGTCGGCCTGTGCCGCGTCGATAATCTTCAGTGCCTGCCGCACGGCGCGGACCAGCCGGACCGGCAGCTTCAGCAGGTCGACAGACGGGCGGCGGGGCATAGGAACCCGTTCGATGGTTTCCAGCCGGAAACCGGCTGCAGGAACCAGCCGGGTCTCCATTCCGGCAGCCGTTCCGACGGCCACCACACGGGCGTCCGGGCGGGCCTCGATCAGAGCACGCGCAATGGCGAGCAGCGGGCTGATGTGCCCGGCAGTTCCCCCGCCGGCGAGTACGACCGACAGGGCAGCGGATTCAGTCAATGGGTTCTCTTGATCTTTCACTTGGCGCTTGCAGAAGTCTGGTCGGAGCCGACGGCCGGTCCGGCGGTGCGAGGCACGGCGGGCGGCATCCGCCGCGCAAAGGCGAGGAGCACCCCGACGGCGGCAAGCGTGAACGTCAGGGCCGAACCGCCGTAGGAGATGAACGGCAGCGGCACACCGATCACCGGAAGAACCCCCGTCACCATGCCGATGTTCACAAAGGCCTGGCCGATCAGCCAGACGAGAATGGAGCCCATGAGGATACGCACGAAGGGGTCGGTGTAGCGGCGGGCCACACGAAGGGTCGCCACGGCGAGGATTCCGAACAGCGCGATCACCACGAGGGTACCGATCAACCCGAATTCTTCACCGATGATGGCGAAGATGAAGTCATTGTGCGCTTCAGGGATCCAGTTCCACTTTTGCCGACTCTGGCCTATTCCCACCCCCCACCAGCCCCCGGACGCCAGTGCAAAGAGTCCCTGGTTTGTTTGGAAGCAGGGGTCGGTCGCGCTCTCGCAGTTCAATCTGAGCCAGGCCTGTATGCGGGTACTTCGGGTGCTGTTGAGGAGAATGGCACCAAAAGCGCCGGCAATTCCTAGGAGGCCGACCAGAGTGAACAGCTTGATCGGCGCGCCTGCGAAGAACAGAGCGGCGGCCATGATCATGCCGAGGATGATGGCCGTACCCAGGTCGCCGCCCAGCATGACGAGCAGGAGGATGACTCCGCCGAGCGGCGCCACTGGTATCAGCGCGTGCTTCCAGTCCCGGATGAGGCCGCGTTTGCGTTCCAGGACAGTGGCACACCACAGCGCGAGTGCGAGCTTCGCGGGTTCGGAAGGCTGCAGGGACTGATTACCGATCCGGATCCAGTTCTGGTTCCCGTTGATGTTCTCGCCGATGAGGAGCACCAGCACGAGCAGGACAATGGCCACGCCGAGCCCCGGCCAGGCAAGGAACTTGAAGATCCGTGGTCCCAGCCTGGACAGGATGAGCATCAGCACCACACCCAGCACCGCGTACATGCTCTGCTTGAAAAAGAAGTCGAAGACGATCGCGCCCTCATCAGTGGGCTCGACCGTCGATGCTGCGTTGGCAATCGACTCAACGGACGACGCCGACAGCACCATCATGAGCCCGATAGCCGTCAGCGCCAGTGTGGCGCCAAGAATCATGTAGTAGCTGGAGCCGCTCGTCTGCCGGTCCGACCCCTCGAGGAAGCGCCACAGGCGCACGAATGCTCCGAGGACGCCCTTGCGGTCCGGACGCTCTGCCCCGGCATCGACCGGAGGGCTTTGAGGGCCTTTCACCCGTGACGAGCCTGTGCTGCCGCTGGAGGGTTGCCGCGCCGCCGGCTTCCGGCGCGGATGCCGGGTGGGCGTGCTGACCATTACAACTCCTTAGCGGTGAATCCCTGCCCCTCCACAATCCCGCGAACCGCCTCGATAAAGGCGGCGCCACGGTGGGCGTAGGAAGGGAACTGGTCCATCGACGCTGCTGCCGGCGCCATGAGAACAGTGTCGCCGTCCACGGCGATACGCAGCGCTTCGGCGACTGCCGCGCGCATGGCCTGGACGCCGTCTGAACTCGAGTGCTGGGACGGCAACTCGTCCCTACCAGTGTGACCCGCGGCCAGGTCGATCACCGGAACATCCGGCGCGTGTCGGCTGAGAGCGGCAGCAAGGTCCGAGCTGTCGCGGCCGATAAGGACAGCCGCTTTGAAGCGTGCCGAATTCTCCCGGACCAGGTCGTTGTAGTCCACGCCCTTGGAAAGTCCACCTGCAATCCAGACGACGCTGGAGAAGGAGGACAGGGCCGCGTGCGCCGCGTGCGGATTGGTTGCCTTGGAATCGTTGATCCAGAGCACGCCGTCCCGTGCCGTAACCAGCTCTATCCGGTGCCCGGAAGGCTGGTAGTTACGGACGCCTTCCCGCACCGCGGCCGTCGGGACCCCCGCTGCCCGCACCAGGGCGGCCGCCGCCAGGGCGTTGGCGACGAGGTGACGGGGAACCACTTCCCCGAGGTCCGTCACGGACGCCAGTTCCGCGGCTGAGTCCTTTCGCTGTTCGATATATGCACGGTCCACCAGCAGACCATCCACAACCCCCAGCATGCTGATGGCAGGAGTGTTGGTGGTGAAGCCGATCGCACGGCAGCCTTCCTGGACGTCGGCTTCTTCCACCATCCGCTCGGTGGCCAGGTCTTCGGCGTTGTAGACGCAGGCAACGCGTGTGTTCTCGTAGATCCTTGCCTTGGCCGCGCGGTAGGCCTCGAACCCTCCGTGCCAGTCCACGTGGTCTTCGGCGAGATTGAGGCAGACACTCGCGAGCGGAGCGAGGCTGGTACTCCAGTGCAGCTGAAAACTGGAGAGCTCGACAGCGACGACATCATAGCCCTGGGGATCCCGGATGGCGTCGAGCAACGGGATGCCGACATTTCCGGCGGCGATGGCGCGAAGACCCGCCGCACGGAGCATCGACTCCGCCAACATGACCGTGGTTGTCTTGCCATTGGTTCCGGTGATGGCCAGCCATTCGGCCGTGGGTCTGCCCTCACGGACGCGCACGCGCCAGGCGAGTTCGACATCGCCCCATACCGGGACGCCGGCAGCGGCGGCAGCGGCAAGCAGCGGCTGGTCCGGACGCCAACCGGGAGAAGTCACCACCAGCTCGGGCAATTCGCCATCCACGGGCGGGAGTGCAGCAGCGGCCTCGGGCCCGAGCTGGACATCCACTGCCCCGACGATACGGAGAGTGTCTGCCTTCGCCCGGTTCTCTTCCGAATCCGTGGCGTCGCACACCACAACCCGCGCACCGAGTTCGATCAGAGTGTCGGCGGCAGAGAAGCCGGACAGGCCGATCCCCGTCACCACTACCCGTAGTCCTGTCCAGTCGGCGTCCCATGACGTCAGGTCTTCGAGGCGTCCAGGGTTCTCTTTTGCACCCGCACTGATCACAGAAGTACAACCCATTCCGCATAGAAGATACCAAGCGCAACAGCCACGAACAGCCCGGCAAGGATCCAGAAGCGCACGACCACCGTAACCTCCTGCCACCCCTTCAGCTCGAAGTGATGCTGGAGTGGTGCCATTTTGAAGACCCGCTTGCCTCCGGACAGTTTGAAGAAGCCCACCTGGATGATCACCGACAGCGTGATCATGACGAACAGACCCGCCATGATCACCAGGAGAAGCTGTGTACGGGAGAGAATAGCGAAGCCGGCAATTGCTCCGCCGATGGCCAGCGAACCGGTGTCACCCATGAAGATTTTGGCCGGTGAGGTGTTCCACCAGAGGAATCCAACCAGAGCCCCGCACATAGCACCGGCGATCAGCGCGAGGTCCAGGGGATCGCGTACCTCATAACAGATGTTGGTCGGAACATCTGGTGATGCGCACCTCTGGTTGAACTGCCAGATACCCATCAGCATGTAGGCGCCGAAGACAAAGACCGACGCACCGGTGGCCAGGCCGTCCAGGCCGTCCGCCAAATTTACACCGTTCGTGGCGGCCGTGATGATGAGATTGGACCACAGGACAAAAAGGATTGCACCAAGAATCGATCCGGCGAAGGTCAGGTCGAAGGCCGTATCCCTGACGAAAGAAATTGCAGTCGACGCCGGGGTGCGGCCGTTTCCATCCGGGAAATTCAGGGCCAGCACGGCGAACAGGACGCCCACCAGGGTTTGCCCGATGATCTTCGCCGGTGCGCTGAGCCCCAGGCTGCGCTGCTTCGAAATCTTTATGTAGTCGTCGAAGAAGCCGACCACTCCCATGCCGACGGTGACCATGAGCAGCAGAAGACCGGACACGGTCGGACCGTCCGACCCACCCGCCGCCATCATGATCAGGTGCGTGGCGAAGTAGGCAAGGACAACAGATCCGACGATGACAGCGCCGCCCATGGTAGGCGTGCCGCGCTTTGTGTGGTGGGCAGTTGGACCATCGTCGCGGATGAACTGGCCGTAGCTCTTGCGTACAAGAAGCCTGATGAAAAGAGGCGTTCCCACCAGCGCGAGGAGGAGCGCAGACGCGGAGGCAATCAACAGCGCAATCACAGCGAGGGCCCCCCTTGGTTCTTTGGACCGGGTCCATTCGATTCAGCCCGTGATCCCGGGGCTGCTTCGGGCACTGCCGACGACTCGTCTGACGCTAATGCTAGCCGATCGCCCAGATGGCGGAGCCCGGCGCCATTCGAGGATTTAACGAGGACGAGGTCACCCGGCTGCAGCTCTCGATCGAGAACTTCCTCAGCCTGGGCGACATCTTCTACGAAGATCGCTTCATCTCCCCATGATCCTTCCAGCACTGCTCCGGTGTGGAGCGCCTTGGCGCCGGTTCCGACAACCAGCAATTTGGAAATATTGAGTCGGACAACCACCCTGCCGAGTGCATCATGGGCAGTGATGGAATCCTCGCCCAGCTCGAGCATCTCCCCGAGCACGGCCCAGGTGCGCCGGCCGCGTCCCAGCTCGGCGAGCGTTGCAAGCGCCGCGCGCATTGATTCCGGGTTGGCGTTGTAGGCGTCATTGATCACCGTCACGCCGTCCGGCCTGTCGGTGCGCTCCATGCGCCACCGGCTGACCGCCCGCGCAGTGCAGAGTCCGGATGCGATCCGCTCCCCCGGAATTCCGAGGACGCAGGCAACGGAGGCCGCCGCCAGAAGGTTTGCGACATGATGCCGCCCGATCAGCAGCGGCCGCACCTCTCGGCGAGAGCCGTCCGGGAGGAGCAGCGTGAAACATGGATTGCCTTCGACGGAGAGCGTTACGTTCTCAGCCCGGACGACGCTGCCGCCCGCGCGGTCGAAGGTGGAGTCCTCGGTGAAGAGAACGGTTTGCGCCTGTGTCTGATCGGCCATCGCCAGTACCCGCCGGTCATCACCGTTGAGGATGGCCACACCACCTGACCCGAGAGACCGTGGAAGTTCCCCCTTGGCCGTCGCAATCATGTCGACGCCGCCGAACTCGCCGGCGTGCGCGGATCCGACGCACAGGACTATCCCGATGTCAGGCTGCACCATGGACGCTAGGTACTCGATGTGCCCGACGCCCGTCGCGCCCATCTCGATCACCAGGTAGCGGGTGCCGTACTCGGCGGAGAAAACGGTCAGCGGAACCCCGATCTCGCCGTTGTACGAGCCGATGGGGGAAACGGTGGTGCCCTCCTCGCGGAGCAGCTGCGCCAGTACGTCCTTTGTGGTGGTTTTGCCGGCGGAACCAGTGATGCCGATGACGGTCAGCGGCGAGTGCGCGCGGAGGCGGCGTACCACCTCCCCGGCGAGCCGGCCCATTGCTTCCACAGCATCAGGCACCACAACAGCGGGGAAATCGGTGCCGTCGTCGTCAGTAATCACCCGCTCGACAAGGGCAAGGACTGCGCCGTTGGCGAAGGCACTGGAGACGAAGTGATGACCGTCTGTGGCCTCGCCCGGCTTGGCGATGAAGAGGCCACCCGGGCGGCTCTCGCGAGAGTCCGTGGTAGCTGAGTGGGCCACCAGGGAGGGTGTCTCCTGAGCCGACGGGGAGAGCGTTCCGCCGGTGACTGCCGCGATGTCGGCTGCGCTGAGTTCAATCATGACGATCTAGGACTCTATCCTGTTGCCGGAAGGCGCAGAGAATCCGTGCCGTGTCAATGCGGCCCTCAGCTCGACCCGGTCATCGAGCGGAAGGTTCACCCCCTTGACCTCCTGCCAGACCTCGTGGCCGCGCCCGGCGACGAGGACCACATCGCCTTCCCGGGCGAGGGCCACCGCCCGGTCAATAGCCTGGGCACGCGGGGAAATCTCGATGATCTCGCATGCAAGGTTCTCGCTGTCCCGTGCAGCACGGGCACCCTTCAGCACGTCCGACCGGATGCCTGCCGCATCCTCGTCATGGGGATCATCATCGGTGACGATCACGACGTCGGCCCGCCGGGCTGCCGTGGCGCCCATGATCGGGCGCTTGGACACGTCCCTCTGCCCGGTCGCGCCGAAGATGACGATGACACGGGAGCCGGCGTCCGGCACGCGCACCGAGTCGAGCGTCAGGGCCAGCGCGTCGGGGTTATGGGCGAAGTCGACGATGGCGGCGGGACGCTCACCGACCAGCTGCATGCGGCCGGGAACCTGGGTCGTGAACGGATCGTGCGCGTCCGCGGCACGCTGCAGGGCGTCGACCTCGACACCCGTTGCCAGGACCATCACCGCAGCCAGTGCGGCGTTGGCTACGTTGAAGGTACCGGGAAGGCCACAGTGAAGCCGCAACTGCTCGCCCTGCGGACCAGTGAGGGTGAAGGTGTGCCCAAGGCCGGTGCGCTGCACCTGTGAGACGCTCCAGTCCGCCTGCGACGTACCCGTCACGGACACAGTGAGCGTAGTGACGCCGGCTTCGTCGGCGATGCGGCGACCCCAGGAATCGTCAACCAGGACAACAGCGCGCTGTGTTCGATGTGGCCGGAACAGGGCGGCCTTCGCGGCGAAGTACTCCTCCATGCTTCCGTGGAGATCCAAATGGTCCTGGGTCAGATTGGTGAAGCCGGCCACGTCGAACCTCACTCCATCGACACGACGGTACTCGATGGAGTGCGAGGAGACCTCCATGGCGGCAGCTTCGATCCCCCGCTCCCTCATCAGCGCCAGGATGCCGTGCACCTGGGGTGACTCAGGGGTGGTCAAAATAGACGGAATGACCGTCTCGCCGGCCCGGATCTCGATCGTTCCGATCAGCCCGGTACTCCTGCCCAGCGCCGACTCCAGTGCAGTGAGGAAGTAGGTCGTGGTGGTCTTCCCGTTGGTGCCGGTCACCCCATAGAGAACGGGACGGCTGCCGGGAGGCTGGCTATCAAATACGACGGCGGCAAGGGGCCCCACGTAATCCCGCACCGGCGTTGCCCGGTACAGCGGAACAGATGAGTCTCCCAGCGCCGACAGAGCGACAACCACACCCGGATCGTCCGTGAGCACCGCCGCGGCTCCGGCGGCGACCGCCTGTGCTGCGAAATCCGCCCCGTGGCGGCCGGTGCCCGGAAGTGCAATGTACAGGTCGCCGGCGCGGACATCTCGCGAGTCAATCGTGACGCCCGTAATGGAGGCGGGGACACCGCCGTCGTTATCTGTGGCTACCCGCTGCACAGGGGCCAGCTCCGCTGGGAGCCCGGCGAGCACCTCATCCATGGTGCGCGCAACGACCATGTCCGGCCGCATGCGCGCGGTGGACTCTTCATTTGTGGACACGTGGGGCCTGCTTACGAGGTTCAGTACACGACCGGGTAAGTCTCGGGCTTACCGGTCGAGGGCGGGACGTTGTTCGAATTCAGAACATACTTCATGACCTTCTGGAAGGACTCCCCCGGAACCAGATAGTACAGGTCCCCCTGCGGCCGCTGGAGGGTCACGACGACGATGTACTGCGGGTCCTCCATGGGAGCCATCCCGGCGTAGGAGAGAGTGTAGCCGTCATAGCCGCCCTGCGGACTGGGCGCTTCAGCGGTACCCGTTTTGGAACCCACCCGGTACTCCTCGAGTGCTCCCGAAGCGCCGGACCCTTCCACCGTGACGGTTTCCAGCATGGTGTGAAGCTCATCCGCCGTGTCTTCCGACACCACCCTGGTTCCCTCTGCCTGAGGAACAGCGTGCTCCGTGCCGTCGGCATCGATGTAAGCGTCGATGAGGCGCGGCTGCAGGCGGACGCCGTCATTGGCGACGGCCTGGTACACCATGGCGGTATGCAGAGCAGTCTGTGCGAGTCCCTGACCGAAGAGGACGGTGTACTGCTGGCGTTCATCCCAGGTGTCGGGGGTCGGCAGGATGCCTGACGTCTCACCGTTGAGGCCCACGTTGAGCGGTTCGCCGATGCCGAACTTCCGCAGCCAGTCATAACGCTGCTGGTTGCTCAGCTGCTCACCGATCATGACCGTCCCGGTATTCATCGACTTGGCGAAGATGCCCGCCGCTGTGCGCTTCTCCGTCCCGTGCTCGAACGCGTCCTTGAAGGTCTGGCCGTCTACCGTATAGGTGGGCGGTGTTTCGAACCTGCTGGTCGGTTCGATGATACCCTCCTCAAGCGCCGCGGCCATGGTGATCAGCTTGGTCGTAGAGCCCGGCTCAAACGACGCGGTGACGGACAGGGGCTTCCAGAACTCGGGATCAGTCGCCGCATAGTCATTGGGGTCCGGAGTGGTTGACTCGGCCATCGCCTTGATGGCACCCGTCTTGGCCTCCACGACAACGATGTTGCCCCATTCGGCGTTGTAGTCCTCGACCTGCGCGGCGATGGTCTGCTGCGCAAAGTACTGGAGGTCCTGGTCGATGGTCAGGCGCACGGATTGACCGTCCTGTGCGGGTACGTCCTCGTTGGTTGCGTACGGTATGCGGATGCCGTCGCCCCCGATTTCGAAGGTGCGGCTGCCCGGTGTCCCGGTCAGCTGTTCTTCCTGCGTGAGTTCGATTCCGCTCAGGGCCCGTCCGTCGCCGCTCATGAACCCAAGGATTGAGCCTGCAACTGCTCCCGACGGGTAGGTACGCAGTGTCGTGGGATCGGCATAGACTCCCGGCATTCCGACGGCGAGCACCTGGTTTCTGACCTCGGGCGTCACCGAACGCGCTACGAAGGCGAACGAGGCGTCTCCCAGGATGGAAGATTTGAGCGTCCCCGCGTCCTGCCCGAGGATTGCGGAGAGCTCCTCGAAACCCTGCTCCATGGGAATGTCTTCAATGCGCTCATCCGTCTCCGGGTTGTACCGGTCAAACGTTTCACCACCGCTGAGCCTCTGGTCAACCACGATGTCGAAGCGCTGCACGGTGTGCGCCAGCTCGTTGCCCTCGTCGTCCAGGACGCTGCCCCTGAGCGCAGGCACCTGCTGGGTGACGAGCCGCTTGTTCAACCCGACCTGTGCCATTCCGCCGAGGTCGAGGCCCTGGACCTGGAAGAGGCGGACACCAAGGACCAGCAGCAGAATCAGGACGAACGCTAGCCCGACCCGGAGCCTCGCGGCTCCGAGCGCTACCCGTAATGTTTCATGCTTGGGATTGTCGGCTGGTGCCACCGTGGTTCCTCGCTGCGTTGGTGTACTGCGGTCTCTTACTGTCCGGGCGCGGCCTGGGCCGGTGCGGGTATTGTCCCGTCGCCGGCGGGCGCAACCGGAGCGTCGGCCGGGGCGGCGGGCTCCACCGGCTCACTCGGAGCGGCAGGCGCTTCGACCTGGCTGGGCACGTTCACAGCGGGTGCGGGTACAAGAACTGGCGGTGCATCCGACTCCTTGGCTGGCTCCGGGCTTCCGGTAACTGCCACCGAATTTACATCAATGGTTCCGAATGTCGGGGAGGCAACCATGTCGAGTTCGTGCGCCGCTGTTGCGAGATTCTGGGGTGCCCTGAGGTTCTCCAACTGCTGCGTGAGTGCCTGGTTCCGCTCGGCCAGTGCTACTTCCTCGCCGCGCAGCGAGACCAGCTTGTACTGGCTGCTCGAGACGGAGATGTTCAGCATGAGAACCACTACCAGGGCTGCAATCAGCGCGACCATGGAAAACACAGCGAAGGGGACCCGCCCCCGTGTGGGTGCGGCGGGGACCACCGAAAGGGGGGTCCGGCGTCGTTCCCTTCCCGGTTGCGTGCCGGGACTGGACACTGCCGGGTGCTGCAGCGCGCGGGCGGTGTTTCCGGCTACTGCGCCGGCCGTCGCGTGAGCGCTGTGACGCACAGACGGCCTTTGCTGCACTGATTGGCTCATCTCGCGTTCCTGTCTGTTGTGCTGGATCTGGTGCGTTCCACTGCCCTGAGTTTCGCCGAAGCGGCTCGCGGGTTGTCGGCGATCTCCTGGTCGGTAGGAGCCTCCGTACCCTTTGTGAGTGTCCTGAGGTAGGGCTTGTGCTCCTCGAGCTCCACGGGGAATCCGACGGGCGCGGACGAGCGTGTTCCCGCGGTGAACGCAGCTTTCACGATCTTGTCCTCGAGGGAGTGGTAGGACATCACGACCACCCTTCCCTGCACGCCCGTCGATCCGAGCGCGGCCGGAATTGCGCGTGTCAGTACTGAGAGCTCTTCATTGACCTCGATACGCAGTGCCTGAAAGGTACGTTTCGCGGGATGGCCGCCGGTCCTGGCAGCTCCGGCGGGTACAACCGCGCGGATTGCGTCAACCAGCTCACCGGTCGTGGCGAATGGCCTGGCTTGCCGTGTCGAGACGATTCCTGACGCTATCCGTCCTGCAAACTTCTCCTCGCCCCAGGTACGGATGATTCGGCGCAGTTCATCCTCGGAGTAGGTGTTGACGACGTCCGCGGCGCTCTGCCCGGCGCTCGTATCCATCCTCATGTCGAGGGGGGCGTCGTAGGAGTAGGCGAATCCGCGGTCGCGCTCGTCCAGTTGAAGGGACGAGACGCCGAGGTCGAAGAGCACGCCGTGAACCTGGCCGATACCGAGGTCCTCGAGGACAGAAGGGATTTGGTCGTAGACCGCATGCACGAGGTCAGTACGGTTCTGATGCGGTGCCAGCCGCTCTCCGGCAAGCCGCAGTGCCTGACGATCGCGGTCTATTCCCACGAGATGAAGCCCACTGAACCGCTGGAGCAGCGCCTCGGAGTGACCCCCCATGCCGAGGGTCGCATCAACGACGACGGCTCCCTCACCGGCAGCTTCGATTGCGGGAGCGAGGAGGTTGATGCATCGATCCAGCAGAACGGGGGTATGCCGTTCCTGGGTGGGACGCTCCTCCCCCATACGCCCGCTCCTTCCTGCTGTTTCGTTCCGGCTGCCGCCTGCGTGAATCGGTTGCCGTGGTTCTTCAATCAGATCCCCATCCGCTCCGGGCTTCCGTCTGCCTGGCTCCGGGGAAGGTGATCCAGGTAGTCGGCCGCTGGGCGGCTGGAGGTCTCATCGAAGATCCTCGGGCAACTCCGTCTTGCTGTACTGCTCTGTTTCTCGTAGCTTTGCAGCGACCGTCAGATGATTCCCGGCAGTGCATCTTCGTCAGTTTCAGAGAAGGCGGTTTCCTTCTCTTCGAGATAGTCGTTCCAGGCGGTTGCATCCCAGATCTCGGCGCGGTTTCCTGCGCCAATCACTGCAAGCTCCCGGTCCAGCCCGGCATAGGTACGCAGTATTGACGGGATGGTGACCCTGCCCTGCTTGTCCGGCACCTCATCCGAGGCGCCCGATAGAAATACCCGGATGTAGTCCCTTGACTGACGTGATGAGATCGGCGCCTCACGCATCTGCTCATGGACCTTCCCGAACTCCCGCTGGCTGAAAACGTAAATGCAGCGCTCCTGCCCTCGAGTCAAAACCAAGCCGTCGCTCAGCTCATCGCGGAACTTCGCCGGAAGGATCAACCGACCCTTCTCGTCCAACCGCGGCGAGTGTGTTCCGAGGAACATTCGTCACCGCCGATCCGCCCCGAGAGCCAAGCGCTACCACTACGCTCCTATGACCTCCACTTTACTCCACAATCCTCCCCCGTCAATCATCCGACGCGTGTTTCGCGACTCGCTGGTCGGAAAAACCCCCCCAATAAGGCGGTGTTGGCGTGTGGTGCAGAGTGGAGGGAAATCGCGGCCAACAGGACTTGTGGATCTGACGCACCGCACCACGTCACGTTTAAATGCCACAGGGCCAGCCTTTCGGCTGACCCTGTGGGGGAAAGTGGAGGAAGTGGGGCTTACGGTTGATCCCGTTTGCGCTCGTCCCACTTTTCTTCGAGACTGCTCAGGAAACTGCCGCGCGGAGAACTGGAGGCCTTTGCTGACCTGCCCGCACCGGGCGCCGCGCCGTCCAGCTTGGACCTCGTGGTGGCGTAGTAGACGCCGGCACCCATGATGAGGAAACCCGCCACTCCTACCGGAATGAACTGATTCCAAATGCCCAGAAGCAGGACCGCCAGGCCGGCGACGGTCACAAGCGATCCAAGCACGATGCGGCGAGTGGACATCGAGCGACCGGTGTTCGACGCCATGGAGTGGGCAAACTTGGGATCGTCGGCATGAAGCTGTTGTTCCAACTGGTCAAGCAGCCGCTGCTCGTGTTCCGAGAGTGCCATCACTGCCTCCTTGCTACTTATACCGAATCCCTCAAACCCAACAACGAGTTCAGCCGTGAACTGGTTCCCGGCCGCTGCGGCCGCGATGCGCGGCAGCATGCTGATCTGAGTGGGTCAACGCCTAATTGATCCCTACTGCTAAGGATAGTTTGCATTCACGCGAAGGGAAAGCCACGGTCAGCGGCCGGCCGGCCACCGCTCGCCGGTTTCCCAGCGTCACGGCTGCCCATTCGGAGGGCGCCCGTTCCTTGTATCGGACGGAGACTTCAGCAGCCGCGCGGGGAGGACCATCGAAGCTCCGAATTTACCGTTCACTTTGTCGAGGGCCTGCTCTGCGAGGCGCCAATTGTCATCCTGGCGGTCAATGGTCAGCTGGTGGGAACTGCCTGCGGCACCTTCGAGCCGCTCCGCCCGGATCCCGATGAGCCGAACGCTCAGCGGACGCGCACCCAACGATTCGAGGAGCTGACACGCCGCCGAATACAGCGCGTGAGCGCTGTCAGCCGGTTCGGGGAGGCGTCGTGACCGGGTCAGGGTGGAGAAGTCGGCGTAGCGAAGCTTCAGCGACACCCCTCCCGTCTGCAGCCCTGCGGAACGAAGACGGGTGGCCGTGCGATGCGCAAGGCGAAGCAGTTCCGCTCGAAGGAGGTCGTCGTCGTCGACATCTGTTGCAAAGGTTTCCTCGGCACCGATGCTCTTTTCCTGCCTGCTCACGGTCACCGGACGGGGGTCCTTCCCCCAGGCGAGCCGGTGGACGTGAGCACCGGTGGCCCCGAGAGTCCGCTGCAGAACCGATACGGGAGTACGGGCGACATCCTCGACGGTCCGGATCCCCAACCGCGCAAGCACCTCCTGGGTTTTCGCACCCACGCCCCAGAGTGCCGAAACCGGAAGGGTGTGGAGATACTCCACTGTTCGTGCTGCCGGAATCAAAAGCAGACCGTCTGGCTTTGCGCGCGTGGAAGCGATCTTTGCAACAAACTTGGTGGAGGCGATACCCACGCTGGCAGTTATTCCAAGCTCCCGGTGGATCGTTGTCCGGATCAACTCGCCGATCGTCCTGGGCGACCCCAGTCTGCGGATGGATCCGGCAATGTCGAGGAAAGCCTCATCGACACTCAACTGTTCGACCATCGGCGTGACGGCACCGAAAATTTCCATGATGGACGCCGACACCTCGGCATAGAGGTGGTGATGCGGTTCGAGGACAACGGCGTGAGGACAGAGCCGCATGGCGTTGGCCATGGGCATAGCGGACCGCACCCCGAACCTCCGTGCTTCATAGGAGGCCGACAGCACTACCGACCGGCCTGACGGGGATCCGGCAATGACGGCCTTCCCCTGCAGCTCAGGGCGTGAAAGCAACTCCACCGAGACATAAAAGGCGTCCATGTCAACGTGGAGGATTGTGCAATCCGCGTCCTCGATTCCCGCGAGGTCGGAACGGACGGGCATGCAATCCATCCTACTGCCGTGTGCTCCCGGAGCCGTTGGGCGGACGCGCCGGGAGCCAGCTTCCTCCCACAGCCAGCACCTAGACTTGGCCTATGACTGACGGTATCCCTGCTCTTTCCACGCCCATGCAGGACGAGCAGCATCGCTTCAGGAAGTCGCTTACCGAAGCTACCTCCCGCTTCCTCTCAGCGCAGCGATCCATCCTTGAGACGGTGTCGACCGACAGCACAGTCCTTGTCGATGCGATAGAGCGGCTGGCGGCCGGCGGCAAAAAGATGCGTCCGCTGCTGTGCTACTGGGGCTGGCGAGGCGCGGGCGGGGCAGCGGATGACGCCGGCGTCGTCATTGCGGGTATGTCGCTGGAACTGTTTCAGGCCGCCGCCCTCGTCCATGACGACATCATCGACCGATCGGACCTCAGGCGCGGAGCCCCCAGCGTGCACAAGCAATTCGAGCGCCGTCATGACGACGGCGGCTGGCACCTGGATGGGGAACATTTCGGAACCGGAGCCGCGATTCTTGCGGGTGACCTGTGCCTGTCCCTCAGCGAGGAAGCATTCGCTTCGATCGCCGCGGCGCCGGACCGGGTCGCGTCTGCCCGCGCGATCTTCAACAGAATGCGCACGGAAGTCATGGCCGGCCAGTATCTGGACCTCCTGGAGGAAGCGATCGGGCCGGATCGGCAGCCGGAAGTTGCGGCTCAGCGGGCGCTCAGCATCGTGCGCTTCAAGTCCGCCAAATACTCCACGGAGCACCCGCTGTGCATTGGCGGCGCTCTCGCGGGAGCACCGCCGTCGTTGCTTGCCGGCTACTCCGACTTCGCACTCCCCCTCGGAGAGGCGTTCCAGCTCCGAGACGACCTCCTGGGGGTCTATGGGGACCCCGCGCTTACCGGCAAGCCCGCCGGTGATGACCTGCGGGAGGGAAAGCGAACGGTACTGATTGCCAAGGCGCTGCATGCCGGCACTGCAGATCAAGCCCTGGCCCTCAACTCCGGTCTTGGCCGCGAGGGCCTGGGGCAGGACGAAATTTTGCACCTGCAGCGCATTATCGATGCAACAGGTGCCCGTGATGAGGTCGAAGCGCTGATAGCTGAACGCGCCCACACGAGCCACAAAGCACTGGAGGCGCTCCCCCTGGATCCGTTATGCAGGGACGCGCTCTCCGTTCTTGCGGAAGCCGCTATTACCCGGGTTGCCTGAAGACGGCGGCTACCACGCCATGGATTGCGCACGTCGACGGATCTCGGTCTTGCGCCCCGCCTTCAGCGCGTCCACGGGCCTGCCGGGCAGGGACTCGTCTTCCGTGAAGAGCCAACGAATGATCTCTTCATCCGAGAACCCCGAGTCGCCAAGGACAACGACTGTTCCCTTGAGGCTGTCGAGGACGTGCCCGTCAGCGATGAATTCTGCGGGCACCGACCGGATTCCGCGATCAGTGACGCGTATCGATACCAGCGCCCGTTCGTTGATGAGTCCATGGACCTTGGTAATGGACAGATCGAGCGCTTCCGCGACATCGGGAAGGGTGAGCCAGTTGCCCACGAGGTTCTCCAGTGTATTCACGCCCTTAAGCGTGCCATGCCCTGCTGCCTCAACTCCACTCGGCAGCCGTCCTTCCGGTCAAGTCACCGACACGCCAAAACTGCGCAAATACTGAGACTTTATGAACTGTTGTGGTAAGTGGCTCATGGTGTAGATTCACATAAGTCACACGAGTAACAGTAACAACTTGTGTATCAACTGCACCATGGGGTTCGGGGATCACGGCGGCATCGGCTGGCGCTCCTTGCCCTGCCACGCGGGCCAGCCCGCCATCACAGATGAGGACAGACCATGACCGCCCAGCGCCCGTCATCGCCGCTGAACGTGCCAGCCGCCTGCACCACGCCTTTCAGGAACCGCGGAATAGGGATCGCAGTATCCTCTGCGGCGATACCCGCCGTCGTTCTTTCCTCGCTTGCACTTGCGGCACCCGCGGCCGCCGCACCGGCGCCGGGCCATACCGCCTACCAGCCGTTGAAGACCATGCCGGCTGCTGCAGGTCCGGTTTCCGCGATGATCCCCGCAGCCCTGGTGGCAACGCAGGTACCGCGGATCGCTCCCATGCAGAGCAGCCCCACAACCTACGTAGTCCGTGCGGGAGACACCATCAGCGGCATCGCAATCCGCCACGGGTTGAGCATGCACACAGTCCTCAAGGCGAACGGGCTGAAGGTCAACTCCATCATCCACCCGGGCCAGAAGATCAAGCTGTCGGGTTCATCGGGATCTGCTGCTCCCGCAAAGCAGGCTGCTCCCGCCAAACAGCAATCCTCCGCAACGTACACCGTGAAGTCCGGAGATACGCTGGGCGCAATTGCAGCCCGCCACGGCATCAGCCTCCCGTCCGTCCTGAAGGCAAACGGGTTGTCGATGACCTCAATCATCCATCCCGGCCAGAAGATCAAGCTCTCAGGCTCATCGACAGCTTCCGCGCCGGCGCCAGAAGCTGCAGCGCCCAAGCCGGCAGCCTCGGCTTCCGGAGCAGCGTATGTCGTGAAGCCAGGCGACACCCTGGGCGCAATCGCTGCGCGCCACAATGTGAGTCTGGGTTCTGTGCTCTCGGCAAACGGGCTCTCCATGAACTCGGTCATCCACCCGGGCCAGAAGATCAAGCTGGGCGGCGGATCAAGCGTGGCTGTACAGACGAGCCCGAAGCCCGCGGCGCCAAAGCCCGCCGCACCGAAGCCGTCCGGCCCAACGACCAGCGGTACTTACTCCATCAAGGCGGGCGATACACTCGGTGCCATCGCCGCCAGGCATGGAGTCAGCCTCAGCGCGCTGCTGTCCGCCAACAAGCTGAGCGCGACCACCATCATCCACCCGGGCAAGAAGCTCACGATCCCCGGCGGCTCGAAGGCTGCGCCGGAGCAGAAGCCCGCCGACCTCGTTCCGTCGACCTTCCTCCACTACACCTACCCGGATGCAGTGGTGGCGGAAGCCAACAAGAACAAGCACACACTGAACGGCCTGCCGGTTCCCTCGCAGGCCCAGATGAAAGCGATCGTCGCGGACACTGCACGGAAGATGGGCGTGGATCCGAGTCTGGCGCTCGCCTTCTCCTACCAGGAGTCGGGGTTCAATCAGCGGGCTGTCTCACCGGCAAACGCCATCGGTGCCATGCAGGTCATCCCGATGTCCGGCGGGTGGGCCTCCGACCTCGTCGGCCGGAAGCTGAATCTGCTGGATCCCTACGACAATGCGACTGCAGGCGTGGCGATCATCAAGGCGCTTATCCGTACCAGCCCGAACCTGGATACGGCTATCGCGTCCTACTACCAGGGCCAGTATTCAGTGAAAACCCACGGCATGTTCGCTGACACCAAGAACTACGTGGCTGCGATCAAGGCGCACCAGAAGAACTTCCGGTAGACCTTCCCACCGGCTGTGCTCCTACAGCGGCCGACACCCCACCGACCTGTGTTGGTGCGGGCGTCGGCCGCTGTTTCACTTAGTATCGAAGGGTGCGGGAGCGGCCGAAGGACTCACTGGTGGACACCGTTGTGGACGGGCGCTACCACGTCCGTTCGCGGCTTGCGAGCGGCGGGATGTCGACGGTCTATCTTGCCACCGACGAACGCCTGGAACGCGACGTTGCACTGAAGGTTCTCTACCCGCACCTCGCCGAGGACGAGCGCTTCCTTGAACGGTTCGAGCGCGAGGCCAAGTCCGCGGCCAGGCTTTCGCACCCACATGTAGTGGGGGTGCTGGATCAGGGTGTGGAGGACGGACCGGAGCGCAGCATCGCCTACCTGGTGATGGAGTACGTTCCGGGAAAAACTCTCCGGGACCTCCTCATCGAACGCGGACGACTCACACCCCGCCAGGCCCTCGCGGTCCTTGACCCGGTAGTTGAGGGGCTGGGTGCGGCACATGATGCCGGGCTCATCCACCGGGATGTCAAGCCGGAGAACGTACTGCTGGCCGAACGCGGCGGCATCAAGATTGCAGATTTCGGGCTTGCCCGCGCGGTCTCGGCAGCAACCCACACCGGAACGCTTGTGGGTACCGCGGCCTACTTCCCACCGGAGCTGGTAACAGGCGGCGCCGCGGACGCTCGCAGCGACATCTATTCAGCCGGCATCGTGCTGTTCGAACTCCTCACGGGCAGGCAGCCGTATTCCGGTGAAGCGCCTATCCAGGTCGCATTTCAGCACGTTAACTCTCGGGTTCCCGCACCCTCCACGATCGTGCCCGGACTGGCTGAGGACCTCGACGAACTGGTGCTGTGGTGCACCGCGGTCGATCCGGAGGAACGCCCTATCGACGGCAATGCCCTCCTCGGCGAACTGCGACACATCCGCACCACCCTGAGGGACGAAGAGCTTGATCTCGGCAGCGACCACCGACCCGTCTCCGCGCCGCGAGGGGAAGACGCAGGAGCATCTGACCGTGCCGAACGCACGGAAGTCATCGGCGCAGCCTACTCCCCCACGGAGGTAGTGGGATCGCATCCGCACCCCACAGAAGTCTTCGGCGCTACGGACTCTCCGACAACAGTGCTGGGGAATGGCTCCCACCCGACCACCGTTCTTGGCTCCACCCCGGTTGCGCGATCAGCGCCGGAGCGGCAACCCGACCCAGCCACTCGCGAGAAGATTGCCGCCAGGGACTTCAAGGCCTACCGGAAAGAGCAGGCAAGAGCTGTACAGCGCCCGGCAAAGTCCCTCCGGCCGGGCAATGCCCGCCGCAGGAACGCCTTACTGATCCTCCTGCTCGCAGTCCTCGCAGCGCTGGCCGCAGTGGCCGGCTGGTTCTTCGGTGTGGGCCCGGGTGCGCTGGTGGCCGTTCCGGATGTGTCCAGCCGATCCGTGAGCGCTGCACAGGCCTTGCTCACTCAAGCCGGACTGTCATCGAGCGCAGAGCAGTCTTATTCCGATTCAGTCGCGGAGGGCCTTGTGATCACCAGTGATCCGCAGGCCTCCACCACGGTCAGGCCCTGGGAAGAGATTCAACTCCTGGTGTCGCTGGGGCCCGAACTTTTCGCGATTCCCGAGGTTGCCGGTCTCGCCGAGGCAACAGCGGCGGCTACGCTGGTAGCCGCCGGTTTTGAGGTCGGAGAAGTGACACCCCAGTTCAGCGACACCGTCAGCGATGGTGTGGTGATTGCGACCACTCCGGCAGCAGGCGAAGACGTTCCCGCGGCTACGCCCGTGAGCCTGACGGTCTCGCAGGGACCGGAGCCGGTCGCAGTTCCTTCCGTTGTAGGTCTGCCGGAGGAAGAGGCGCTCAACATCCTGGAGGACGCCGGCCTGAGTCCGGTGATCGCAGCTGCGCCGGTCAACGACCTCGACGTACCGGCGGGCTCCGTCCTTGCCCAGAGCCCGGCTGAAGGGCAGCTGCGTCCCGGCGAAACAGTCACGCTGACCCTCTCCGACGGACCGCGGATCATTCCCGTCCCAGATGTATTTTCCGACCCTGAGGCAGAAGCCATCGCCACCCTGGAAGAGGCTGGATTCACCGTTGAAGTGAACTACGCCTTCGGCCGCTCTGTGCTCGGCCTCGTAGCCGGGCAGGACCTCACGGGCGAGCATCCGGAAGGATCAACGGTCACCATCACCGTGACGTGAGAACGAAGCGCCGGCGGAGGTAGCTGCCGCGGTCAGCGTCGGGACAACGCCCCAGCGACGAGGAAAGCCATCTCAAGGGACTGCATGTGGTTCAGGCGTGGATCACACACGGACTCATAACGGTCGAGGAACGCTTCCTGATCGATCGGGTCCGCTCCTCCGAGGCACTCAGCGACGTCGTCACCGGTCATTTCAACGTGAAGGCCGCCGGGGAAGGTGCCGAGTTCGTTGTGCACCTCGAAGAATCCGCGCACCTCATCCATGACATCATCGAAATTGCGGGTCTTGTACCCGTTGGGGGAAGTGACGGTGTTGCCGTGCATCGGATCAGTGACCCAGAGGACCTTGGCGCCGGAATCAGTCACCTTCGACACAAGGTTGGGCAGCTTCTCGCGGATATTCGTCGCGCCCATGCGGGTGATGAACGTGAGGCGGCCCGGTTCCCTGTTGGGATCCAGCTTGTCGATGAGTGCCAAAGCATCATCAGGCGACGTACCGGGGCCGAGCTTCACCCCGATGGGGTTGCGGACGCGTGACAGGAAATCAATGTGAGCGCCGTCGATATCCCTCGTTCGCTCGCCGATCCACAGGAAGTGCGCCGATGTGTCATAGGGCAGCCCTGTGCGCGAGTCGGTGCGGGTCAACGCGCGCTCGTACTCGAGCAGCAGCGCCTCGTGGCTGGCGAAGAATTCGACGCGGGTCAAGGCATCGAAGTCGGCGCCGCAGGCTTCCATGAAGCGGACGGCGCGGTCAATCTCGCGCGCCAGCGATTCGTAGCGCGAGTGGGCCGGGTTGGCTGTGAAGCCCTTGTTCCAGTGATGGACGAGACGCAGGTCAGCGAAGCCACCCTGGGTGAAGGCGCGGATCAGATTGAGCGTCGATGCGGAGGTGTGGTACGCCCTCACCATTCGGGACGCGTCATGTCCCCGGCTCTCCGGCGTGAAGTCATACCCGTTCACCATGTCCCCGCGGTATGCGGGCAGTGTCACGCCTTCGCGGGTTTCATCATTCGATGAACGCGGCTTTGCGAACTGTCCGGCCATGCGCCCCATCTTGATGACAGGGAGCGAGGCGCCGTAGGTGAGAACTACGGCCATCTGGAGGATGGTCTTCACACGGGCGCTGATTCTGTCCGCGGTGGCACCCTCAAATGTTTCCGCGCAATCGCCTCCCTGCAGGAGGAACGCCTTGCCCTGGGCAGCGGCAGCGAGCCGCTCGCGCAGCACATCCACCTCGCCCGCGAACACAAGCGGCGGCAGCGTGGAAAGCTCTTCAAGGGAAGACCGGTGAACCGTGGAGTCCTGCCAGCTGGGCTGCTGGGAAATCGCCAGCTCCCGCCATGAATCCAGCCCATGGTCGGGTACTGCTGAATGGGATGCGGAGGTCACGGTTGTTTCGGTCACCGCTTAAGCCTAATGGCTATACCGGACGACGGCGGACTCCCTTGTCATGCGGCGGCGCACGTCCCGTCACATAGCCCGACTGCTGGAATCGCCCTCGTGCCTGGTCCTGGATCGCCGCGGGGCGGCAGGAGGATCCGGCGTCTCATCGGCGGCCTCGCCGGGCTCACGTCCGATCGTCCGCACTTCACCGGGCAGTGGGCCTTCAGTGCTCGGCGGCAAGGCGGTGTCCGACGACGGCTGAACCGCGTCTGCCGGAGCGGAGCCTTCCAGCCGAACGGCGGCCTGGCGGGACGGATCCGCAACCCGCTCGGCTTTTTTGCCGGTCTTCTTGCCCGCCGTCTTCGCGCCGGCAAGGCGCTCCTTGACGCTGCTGGCGTAGACGTCGACATACTCCTGGCCGGAAAGCCGCATGAGCGCATACATGATTTCATCGGTCACCGAGCGTTGGATGAAGCGGTCCTCGCCCATCCCTGCGTAGCGCCGGAAGTCCATCGGCTCCCCCACGATGATGCCCACGCGGCGAATATTCGGGATCCGCCTTCCGATGGGCTGCACCTTGTCCGTACCGATCATGGCGACCGGTATGACCGGTACCCCGGTGGCGAGGATAAGCTTCGCGACGCCGGTCTTTCCGCGGTACAGCCTGCCGTCCGGGCTACGCGTCCCCTCAGGATAGATTCCCAGTAACGCACCGGAGTTGAGTATTTCTTCCCCAGCCGACAGCGACGTAGCGGAAGCAGCGCCCCCGGACCGGTCCATCGGCAGCTGGTTCGTCAGCCGGAAAAAAGCAGCGGTCAGCTTTCCTTTCAAACCCCTACCCGTGAAGTACTCGGATTTGGCGAGAAACACCACCGGTCGCGGCACCGCAAGTGGGAGGAAGATCGAATCCGAAAAGGACAGGTGGTTACTCACAATGACAGCTGCACCGGTTGCCGGAATGTTGTCCAGGCCCTTGACCCATGGCCTGAACAGGAGATTCACAAGTGGACCAATAAAGATCCTCTTCATGATCCAGTAGAACACTCTGCCAGCCTTCCTGCGTGGATGTTCCGATTATCTGGAAACAGGCAAAACCATGCCTTCCGCAAACGGGTTCTTGGAACACTACTCTACGGGCGGACGGTGTGCGGGACGTCACTGGCAGTCCACGGAACGCGGTGACACCATTGGAATCATGACGGCCGACCCCACTCTCGCAGCATTCTCCTCGAACGGTTCAGGCAGTAAGGCGCGCATCGGGGTTCTCCTCAGCCACGGCTTCACCGGCTCGCCGGCGAGCATGGTCGAATGGGCCCGGTACCTGGCTGATCAGGGCTTTGCGGTGCGGCTCCCGTTGCTTGCAGGTCACGGCACCACCTGGCAGGAGCTCGCGAGGACGCCCTGGCAGCGCTGGTACGAGGGAATCGATACCGCATACCGGGATCTGGTTCGCACTACGGACGCGGTGGTTGTGGCAGGGCTGTCGATGGGTGGTGCCCTCGCTCTCCGGCTGGCGGCACTGGAACCTGTGGCCGGCGTCGTCGTCGTCAATCCCGGTCTCACCATCGGTGATCCGCGCGCCCGCTACGCCGGCGTAC
Source organism: Arthrobacter tumbae (assembly GCF_016907495.1). Classification (NCBI taxonomy): domain Bacteria; kingdom Bacillati; phylum Actinomycetota; class Actinomycetes; order Micrococcales; family Micrococcaceae; genus Arthrobacter; species Arthrobacter tumbae. The sequence continues at coordinate 3,171,851 of NZ_JAFBCC010000001.1, read as the reverse complement.
TGAAGTATCTGCTCCGGTCGGTCCCCTCGATCGGCAATGACATCCGAAAGGAGGGCATGGACGAGCGGGCGTATCCCCGCACGCCGGTCGCTGCAGTCCACCAGCTCGCGCAGCTCTTCCGTGATACCACCGACCGGCTCCCCCAGATCACCGCGCCCACGCTGGTCTTCCGGTCCAACGTGGACAGGATTGTCCCGGAAAGCAGTCTGGAAGTTCTGCAGCGGCGCATTGGGAGCGCACACTTGGAGGTAATACGGTTGGAGAACAGCTACCACGTGGCCACCATGGACCACGACCAGGAGCTCATCTTCGAGCGCTCCGCAGCATTCATCGAGCACGTGACGGCAGGTACCACCGCATGAGTCCCCGAGCACAGGACCCTAACGAGTCCACTGACGACGCCGTCTGGCAGGACCTCGTCGCACGGTTGGAAGAATCCCCCGGCAGTGAACTTCCCGAGCGGCAGGCATCAGGACCTGCACCTACCGCCGAGGAGCGCGTTCGAGCGATCTTCGACAACCAACCTGCGCCGGCCCCGCCCGGTCCGCGGGATTACGCGGCGGTCGAAGACGAGGATGACGGCACGTACCAGCCGCCCGAACCTCCGGCCCTGGGCGTGGGAGAACCCCTCGTGGTGCTGGCCTGGCTGTGCGCGGTCGGCGGTCCGATCACGCTCATGCTGATCGCGATGTTCTGGCGGTCGGCCCCCACCACCCTGATGCTGGGAATCGTCGCGATCTTCATTGCGAGCGTGACGTTCCTGATTTTCCGCCTTCCGAAGACCCGCGATTACGACGACGACGGCGCGGAGGTCTAGCCCGCCACCGGCCGCTCAGCGCCGCTCACTGAAACGGCCCGACGGCGCGGTTCCGTAGGCCCTGCCCAGCAGTGGGCGGTATCTGATCCGCGAGAGGTCCGCGGCTCCGACGAGCCCGGCATCCGGGCCGAGCGCCGCTGAGGTGATTGTCGCCGCCGGCCGGAATCCGCGCCCGGTCAGGTTGCGTTCGAAGGCGCGCCGCGCGGGATCAATGAGGAGTTGCCCCGCAGCACCGAGTCCGCCACCGATGACAAACGTCCCCGGGTCCAGGGCGGCACCGAGGTTCGCGAGGCCCAGACCAAGCCACTGGCCGACGTCGTCAATCAACTCCCGGCACACCGGATCGCCCCGAAGCGCCAGGTGGGTGACCACTGCGCCGGTGATCGCGTCGATGTCGCCGTTCACCTCCTGCAGCAGCGTTTGCGCCACGGGCGAATTGGCGTACGCAAGCTCGCGGGCTTCCCTGCCCAGCGCATTACCCGAGGCGTACTGCTCCCAGCAGCCACGGTTCCCGCACTCGCAGCGATGCCCGTTGGGCACGATGATCTGGTGGCCGAACTCCCCCGCCACGCCGTGGCGTCCGCGCTCAAGCACACCGCCCATGATCATAGCGCCGCCTATGCCGGTGCCCAGCGTGATGAGAACGAGCCGTGGTTCCCCGCGACCGGCACCGAAACGCCACTCGGCCCAGGCCGCGGCGTCGGCGTCATTCAGCACGGTGACGCGCCGCCGCAGCGCTTTCTCCAGGTTGGCCCTCAACGGTTCGTTGCGCCAGGCAAGGTGGGGACTGAACAGGACCGTCCCGTTGTCGAGGTCCATCCACCCTGCGGCGCCGATCCCGACCGACCGGATGCGGCGACCACGTCCCAGCTCCTGCACCAGGTCCACGATGACCCTTTCCACGGCGCGCGGGTCCTGGCCGGGTGTTTCCCTGCGTGCGGAGGCAACGATGGTGCCGTAGGGATCGACGACGCCGGCTGCGACCTTGGTCCCGCCGATGTCAATGCCGATGGCAAGTCCGCGTGCACGCAGCGGCCGCGCCGCGTAACGGGAATCCGCGGCCAGCGGCGATCTCGGGGATTGGCGGCTGCCGCTACCGAAGCGGTTTCCGCCTGCCGCGGGGCGCTCTTCTGGTTCCGCCTGCATGGGTACCGGCCTCTCGCCGTCGTTCTGGGACTGCGCCACGTTGATGACTGCGGCTCACCGTTACCGTTTTGTACATTACTGGAGAGTAAGAGCTCCCGGGAAAAGCTATAGGCTAGGGCCACTCACAGGATGTGATGAAGATCAAAGGAGATTCCCGTGCGCGAATTCAGCGTTCCGGTCAAGGTGAAGGTCCCTCGGGACAACAACACTACGCACCTCGTGGTGAAGCAGGCGGAAAAACCCAGCAATCCTGCCCTTTTTGCCACCAAGGATGCCGCAGGGCAATGGTCCGATATCCGCGCAACGGACTTCCTTTCCGACGTTCGCAGAATTGCCAAGGGCCTGATGGCGTCCGGGGTGGAAGCGGGCGACCGCGTCGCGATCATGGCGCGCACCCGGTATGAGTGGGCTTTGGTCGATTTCTCCGTCTGGTTCGCGGGCGCTGTTTCCGTACCTGTGTACGAGACTTCCTCTCCGTCGCAGGTTGCGTGGATCCTAGGTGATTCCGGTGCTGTCGCTGCCTTCGTTGAGTCGGGCCGCCACGAGAATGTGGTGCGTCAGGCAGTCGCTTCGGAGAGCCTGGAGGGGTTCCGCGACGTCTGGCAGTTCGACGGCGGCGGGCTCGACACCCTGCGGACGGCCGGCACGGGCATTGACGATGCGGCGCTTGAGGAACGGCGCCTGATCGCAGGCCTGGACGATATAGCGACCATCATTTACACGTCCGGGACAACCGGAAAGCCCAAGGGGTGCGAACTGACGCACGGCAACTTTGTCGAGCTGTCCGAGAACGCGGCGGCGGCCCTGCCCGAGGTTGCACATGAGGGCGCACAGACCATCATGTTCCTGCCCCTCGCGCACGTCTTCGCCCGGTTCATCTCCGTGCTTTGCGTCGCCGCCGGCGCCACTGTTGCGCATACGCCGGACATCAAGAACCTGCTTCCGGACCTGCAGAGCTATAAGCCGACCTTCATCCTGGCCGTCCCGCGCGTGTTCGAGAAGGTCTACAACAACTCCATGCTGAAGGCAGAGGACAACGGCAAGGGCAAGATCTTCCATGCCGGCGTCGACGTCGCAATCGCCTGGTCGAAAGCCGATCAGGCAGGCAAGGTGGGCCTCGGCCTGAAGGTCAAGCACGCCATCTTCGACAAGCTGCTCTACGGCAAAATCCGGACCGCGATGGGCGGCAGGGTCCAGCACGCTGTGTCCGGCGGCGCGCCCCTGGGTGACCGGCTCGGCCACTTCTTCCACGGCATCGGGCTGATGGTGCTTGAAGGGTACGGGCTGACCGAAACCACGGCACCCATCTCGGTCAGCACGCCGCAGAAGATCAAGATAGGGACGGTGGGTGCGCCGCTGCCGGGCAACGCGGTCAGGATCGCGGACGACGGCGAAATCCTCGCCAAGGGCGTCTGCGTCCTGAAAGGCTACTTCAAGCGTCCCGATCTCACGGAGGAAGCCTTCACCGACGGCTGGTTCCACACTGGCGACATCGGGCAGCTCGACGAGGACGGCTTCCTGAGTATCACAGGACGCAAGAAGGAAATCATCGTGACGGCCAGCGGCAAGAACGTCGTCCCGGCGCAGCTGGAGGACACTATCCGCGCCAACGCGCTCGTGTCCCAGTGTGTGGTCGTGGGAGACCAGCGGCCGTTCATCTCAGCTCTGATCACCCTCGACGAAGAGGCTCTGCCCGGATGGCTTGAGCGTCATGACCTTCCCGCGGGCACCACCATGGCTGAAGCGGCGCATCATTCCGCGGTCCGGGCGGAGATCCAGGCGCTGGTCGATTCGGCAAATGAGTCGGTCAGCCAGGCGGAAGCCATCAAGGTGTTCCGCATTGTTGAGCAGGACTTCACGGAGGCAAGCGGTCATCTCACGCCGTCGATGAAGATCAAGCGCGCACAGGTGCTCAAGGACTACTCCACGGTGGTTGAGGAGATCTACGTACAGCAGCGCATGCAGCAGGCCTAGGTGCTCTCAGGTGGAGGGCGCCTTGAGCGAAAGCAGGGCGTTCTCCACCACCTCGGTAAGCGCAGGATGAATCCAGTACTGGCCGCGGGCCACGGTGAACGCATCCATGCCGAAGTGCATTGCCTGAATGATCGGCTGGATCAGGTTCGAGGCTTCATGACCCATGATGTGTGCGCCGAGGATGATGCCGCTGTCTTCCTCCGCGATCACCTTCACGATTCCTGTGGTGTCCTCCATTGCCCAGCCGTAGGCGGTCGATCCGTACTGCTGAACCGCCACCGCAACGCGTGAACCCGTTCGTTCCGCGCGTTCCAGAGCCTGCTCTTCGGTAAGCCCCACCGTCGCAATCTGTGGCCTGGTGAACACGGCCGCCGGCACATAACGGTGATCGCTGGCATGCAGGGCCTCCGGGTGAAGCAGATTGTGGGAGACCACCCGCGCTTCATGGTTGGCCACGTGCTTCAGCTGGAAGGGGCTTGAGATGTCCCCGAGAGCCCAGACTCCGTAGACGGGCGCGCCGTCCCTGAGCACCCGCTGGAACGCGTCAACCGCGACCCTGCCGTCTTCGGTCACGTCGAAACCAACTCCCGATGCACCCACCCGGTCACTGTTCGGCGTGCGTCCGGTCGCGACAAGCACGACGTCGGCCTCCACGCTGAGCCCGGTTCCATCCGGACCCGTCAGCGCAGCGGTGACCGATCCGTCTGCGTTGCTGTCCACCCCGATCACCTGGCGTTCGGTAAGGACCTTCCACTGAACCAGTGCATTTTCGGTGAAGCGTTCGGAGACGGTGTCGTCGAGGGACCGCAGCATCTGTCCTGACCGCACCGCGAGGGTGACTTCGGTGCCGAGGGAGGAGAAGATGTGCGCGAACTCCGCTGCAATGTACCCGCCGCCGATGATCAGCATGCGCCGTGGCTGTTCTTCCAGCCGCATGACAGTGTCAGAGGTGTGGACCTGCGGCAGGTCCAGTCCGGGGATATCCGGAATCACTGCCCGGGAGCCCGCTGCAATGACCACCTGGTCGGCTGTGATTTCCGCGCCGGCCTGTGTCGTCAGAGTGCGGTCGCCAGTGAAACGGACGTCTTCCTCGTATAGGTCCACATGCTGCAGTTCATCCGCGCGGTACACACGCCCCGCCTCGGAGAAACTGTCGATGCGGGTGAAGATCCGGTCCCGCAGGTCTGCCCAGCGTGTACCGGTGTGCTGCAGGTCGACGCCGAGGCGGCCGGCGTCGTCGGCTGCGCGGGCAAGCTCCGCCGGGTAGACAAGCATCTTGGTGGGGATGCAGCCCACATTCAGGCAGGTTCCGCCGAACGTGCCGCCCTCGATAATCGCGATCTTTTTGTCATCCCACTCGGGCGTGATGATGGTGTTGCCGGAGCCGGAACCGATGATCGCGAGGTCGTAGTGGGTCACGGATCAGTGCAGCTGATCTACGACAAGAGCGGCGAGCTCAACCACTGCGTCCCTGGTGCGGGGCTGCAGTTTGGAGAGCTCAACGCGGGAGCCCTCCGCGAGATGACGGTCATACGGGATGCGTACCACAGTGCTGACACGGGAACGGAAGTGTTCCTCGATCTCGTTGACGTTGACCTCGGTGCGGTTTCCGGAGGACAGGTTGACCACGACAATAGCCTTGGCCACCAGGTCATGGCGGCCGTGCGCTTCCAGCCAGGAGAGCGTCTCCGACGCAAGGCGCGCCTCGTCGACACTGCCGCCCGAAACGAGCACGACGGCATCGGCCTTCTCCAGGGTGCCCTTCATGACCGAGTGCACCATACCGGTGCCGGAGTCGGTCAGGACGATCGAGTAGTAGCGCCCGAGGATGTCCGTCACGGCGCGGTAATCAGCGTCATCGAAAGCTTGGGCGACGGCCGGATCGGTGTCCGAGGCGAGGACGTGCAGGCGTGAACCGTCGCGTGCGACGTAGCTGGACAGCTGTGCGAAGGAATCCACCATGAACCGGTTCTGCACCAGCTGGCGGGCGGTGAACTCCGCTTTGCCCGGCGACCGGTCGGAGAGAGTGCCGCGGTCCGGGTTGGCGTCCATGGCGATGATCCGGTCCTCACGGATGTCTGCCAGAGCCATTCCAAGCAGGGTGGTCACTGTTGTCTTCCCGACGCCGCCCTTGCGGGAGAGCACGGGGACATACCGGGTCCGCTCCCCCAACCGGACGCTCACCCGGTGCTCAAGCGCACGCCGGATGCGCACGGCATCGGAATCGCCGAGGTTCAGGTAGCCGAAGGTCGCCCTGTACAGCCAGTGCCGCCACCCGCTGACCGGAGCGCGCTGCTGCGACGTCAACAGCCTGTCCGCCGTCAACGACGACGCCGGCTCCGGGCCCTGTTCCTTGTTCCGCCGGGCGCTCCGGTCAGGAACCGCAGGGGCGGCTGCCTGAGGCGCTTCCGATACTTCGCCGCTCAGACCAGCCGACGGCATCCAGCCTGTCGACTCCTCATCGTCGGCGAGCCGGATGTCGCTGTCGGCCAGGGTGAGATCAGCAGAATCGGTGGGGTGCTGTCCCGGGCGCTGCCCGGGACTGGCGGGCGTCGTTAAGATGTGCGGGAGGCGATCCGGCAACGGTGCCTGGACCACTGCAGGACCGGCCGGGTCAGAGCCGCCTGACACTGCGGCGTCGCCTTCGGAGCTCAGCGTGTACTCCCCGGTAGCGTCCGGCGCTGTGTCCTCCGCCTCAGCGGCCTCCGCCTGCTCATCCGGTTCTGCCTGCGCATCCGGCTCTGCCTGGCGGACGTTATCAGCGAACGCCTCAACGGAGGCTTGGTCCTCGGTGATGACCGCCTCTCCCGGCTGCTGCGGCACCCCGCCCTGGTTCGTGGACCGCTCTGCCGGCTTCTTCTCGTTCGCCATGATTCCTCACGCTCGCATAACGCCCACAGCAGGAGGCTGCAGGTGGATTCTGCATCACCTTAGCGCAGGCGGGCCTCAGGAGGGGTCGATGACCAGGAGGAGGTCGCCGCCCTGTACCTGTTCGATGGCGCTGATGGCCAGTCGTTTGACGGTTCCGCCGACGGTGGTGGTGATGCCTGCTTCCATCTTCATTGCTTCAATGGTTGCGATGGTGTCTCCGGCCTGGACGGTGTCTCCCTCGGCGACGCTGAGGGTCACTGCTCCGGCGAACGGGGCGGCGACGTGCCCGGGCTGGGCAGGGTCGGCTTTCTCCGCGGCCTTGACGTCGCTGTGCACGCTCCGGTCACGTACGACAACGGGCCGCATCTGCCCGTTGAGCGTGCACATGACGGTGCGCATACCCTTCTCATCGGCGTCGGAGACCGCCTCGAGGGTAGCGATGAGCCGCACACCCTTCTCGAGTTCGATGACGTGCTCGCCGCCCTGCTGCAGCCCGTAGAGGTAATCGCGGGTGTCCAGGACGGACACGTCACCGAAAGTTTCGCGAGTGCTCTGGAAGTCCTTGGTGGGACCGGCGAACAGCAACCGGTTCAGCGTGGTCCGGCGGGTCGCCGAGTCCCCCTCCAGGGCTTGCTGGTCTTCGGCGGCCAGGTCGGCGTCGCGTACCTTGACGGTGCGCCCCTGTAGGGCCTTGGTGCGGAACGGTTCAGGCCAGCCTCCGGGCGGGTCGCCGAGTTCACCGCTGAGGAACCCGATCACAGAATCCGGGATGTCATAGCTTTGCGGGTTTTCCTCGAACGCTGCAGGGTCCACGTTGGAGCCGACGAGTTGCAGGGCAAGATCGCCCACGACCTTCGAGGACGGGGTGACCTTCACCAGCCGGCCGAGCATCCGGTCCGCTGCCGTGTACATGTCCTCGACGGCCTCGAAGCGTTCGCCGAGCCCGAGTGCGATGGCCTGCTGGCGGAGGTTGGAGAGCTGACCGCCCGGGATCTCGTGGCGGTAGACCCGGCCTGTAGGCCCGGGCAGCCCGGACTCGAACGGTGCGTACACCCGCCGCACTGCTTCCCAGTACGGTTCGAGGGAGCTTACTGCCTCCAGCGACATGCCGGTGTCCCGTTCGGTGTGCGCGAGGGCTGCGACCAGCGCGGAGGCCGAGGGCTGGCTGGTGGTGCCTGCCAGCGACGCACTGGCAACGTCCACGGCGTCGACACCGGCGTTGGAAGCCGCCAGCAGGGTGGCGAGCTGGCCTCCCGCGGTGTCATGGGTGTGCAGGTGGACCGGCAGGTCGAACCGCTCCCGCAGCGCGGTGACGAGCTTCGCCGCCGCGGCCGGGCGCAGCAGCCCGGCCATGTCCTTGATTGCGAGGATGTGCGCTCCGGCGTCCACGATGCGCTGCGCGAGGTCGAGGTAGTAGTCCAGGGTGTAAAGCTTTTCCTCCGGATCGAGCATGTCCGAGGTGTAGCACAGGGCTACCTCGGCGACGGCGGTTCCGGTATCCCGGACCGCGCGGATCGCAGGTTCCATCTGCGAAACATCGTTCAGGGCGTCGAAGATCCGGAAGATATCGATACCCGTCGCAGCGGCTTCCTGCACAAACGCTTCGGTGACCGCTTCCGGGTACGGGGTATAACCAACGGTGTTGCGGCCGCGCAGAAGCATCTGCAGACACACGTTGGGCATCTCGGCGCGCAGGGTTGCGAGCCGCTCCCACGGGTCCTCGCCCAGGAACCGCAGCGCGACATCGTAGGTAGCTCCGCCCCACGCCTCGACCGAGAACAGTTCCGGCATTTTCGCTGACACGGCCTTACCAGCAGCGGCCAGGTCACGGGTACGAACACGGGTTGCCAGCAGAGACTGGTGCGCATCGCGGAAGGTGGTGTCGGTGACAGCCAACGCCGTCTGGGCGCGCAGCTCCGCCGCGAAACCCTCCGGACCCAGCTCCTGGAGCCGCTGACGGCTTCCCGGACGCTGCGCCGTGTCCTGCTCCGACTCGCTGAGTTCGGGTAGTTTCTCGGCTGGGTCAAGCTCCACGGTGAGTTCCCCGTTGGGCTTGTTCACCGTGACATCAGCCAACCAGTTCAGCAGCTTCGTGCCACGGTCAGCGGACACCCGTGCCGTCAACAGCTCCGGACGCTCATCAATGAACGAGGTGGCGATGTTACCGGCAATGAAGTCCGGATCCTCCAGCACCGCCTGCAGGAACGAAATGTTCGTCGACACCCCGCGCACCCGGAACTCCGCCAACGCGCGGCGTGCCCGGCGGACCGCGGATTCATAATCCCGGCCGCGGCAGGTGAGCTTGACCAGCATCGAGTCGAAGTGCGGGCTGATCTCAGCACCCGCATACACGGTGCCGCCGTCCAGGCGCACGCCCGCTCCGCCGGCGGACCGGTACGCGGTGATCTTCCCGACGTCGGGGCGGAACCCGTTCGCCGGATCCTCAGTGGTAATCCGGGACTGCAGGGCAGCGCCCCGCAACCGCACGGAATCCTGCGACAGGCCAAGATCAGCGAGCGTCTCCCCCGCAGCAATCCGCAGCTGGGACTGGACCAGGTCCACGTCGGTGACTTCCTCCGTCACCGTGTGCTCCACCTGGATCCGCGGATTCATCTCGATGAAGACGTGCTGCCCGGCGCGTTCACCGACAGTGTCCACGAGGAATTCCACCGTGCCCGCGTTCACGTAATTCAAGGCCTTCGCGAAGGCAACCGCGTCACGGTACAGCGCCTGCCGGATGTTCTCATCCAGATTCGGTGCCGGTGCGATCTCGATGACCTTCTGATGCCGGCGCTGCAGCGAACAATCCCGCTCGAACAGGTGCATCACGTTGCCTTCAGCGTCAGCGAGGATCTGAACCTCGATATGCCGTGGACGCAGCACAGCCTGCTCAAGGAACATCGTGGGATCGCCGAACGCGGAATCCGCCTCACGCATCGCCGCCTCAAGTGCTTCGCGCAGATCCTCGCGCTTATCCACCCGGCGCATACCCCGGCCACCGCCGCCGGCAACCGCCTTGGCGAAGATCGGGAAACCGATCTCATCCGCCGCCGCGACCAGCTCCTCAAGATCAGCCGAAGGTTGGGAGGACTTCAGGACCGGGATACCAGCCTGACGTGCCGCTTCCAGCGCACGGACCTTGTTTCCAGCCAGTTCCAGCACGTCCGCGGGCGGACCGACAAAGGTGATACCAGCCTCGGCCGCTGCCCGTGCGAGGTTCGGGTTCTCGGACAGGAAGCCATAACCCGGATAAATAGCATCGCAGCCAGCTTCCTTTGCTACCCGGACAATTTCATCCACATCCAGATATGCGCGGACCGGGTGGCCTTCCTCACCGATCAGGTACGCCTCGTCCGCCTTCTGCCGGTGAATCGAATTCCGGTCCTCCTGCGGGAAAACCGCCACCGTCTTCGCGCCGGTTTCAAAACCCGCCCTCATCGCACGAATGGCGATCTCGCCACGATTAGCTACCAGAATCTTCGAGAACATTGCTCTCCTGCGCTCTTGCGGGTTCGATGGAACGACAACTTAGCGTCCCCAGCCTACATTTGGTCTTTCTGGTCACAGTAATTTGCGTTCATGAGCCGGTAACTTCTTGTCGCGCCCCACCGTGGAGCCGGGTTCGTTCGATCTATCGGTCCACCTATGATGAATAGGTGTGCGGGGACGATAAACCCTGCCATCTGGGCATCTCAACGTTAGGTATTGGTTCAACAAGTGCAAGTAGTGAGCATCAGCAGCCTCAAAGGTGGGGTCGGCAAGACCTCGGTCACCCTGGGACTGGCATCCGCGGCGATGTCCGCCGGGATTCCCACACTTGTTGTTGATCTCGATCCGCATGCGGACGCCACCACAGGACTGGGTGTGCAGGCCAATGACCAGATTGATATCGGCCGCCTGCTGAAAAATGCACGGCGGGGAGATCTCGCGGCGAATGTGGTACCAAGCGGCTGGGTGAATAACGCGGTGAAGCGCGGCTCCAGCACGACGGCTCCCGTCCTCGATGTCGCGATCGGTTCTGCATATTCCGGCATCTACGACCGCCCCGACCTCGGCAAGCGTGACCTGCGCCGGTTGTCGATGCTGCTGGAACGGGTTGAGGGTTACCGCCTTGTCCTGATTGACTGCCCACCGTCACTGAACGGACTGACGCGCATGGCCTGGACCGCGAGCAACCGGGTTCTGCTTGTTGCCGAGCCCGGTCTGTTCTCGGTCGCCGGCACTGAACGGACCATGCGCGCGATCGAACTTTTCAAGAACGAGTTTGCGCCGAACCTCGCACCCGCAGGGATTGTGGCCAACCGGGTGCGCACCGGTTCCAATGAGCACACGTTCCGGTTGAACGAGATGAAGCAGATGTTCGGTGACCTGCTGCTCAGCCCCACCATTGCAGAGCAGGCGAACTGGCAGCAGATTCAGGGCGCTGCGCATGCGGTGCACCACTGGCCGGGTGAATCGGCCAAGCAGGCCGCCGGATACTTTGATGATTTGCTGCGCGCCCTGCTCGATTCCGGCCGTATGCGCAATCGGGTGGCGCGCCGCTAAGGCTCGTCATTCGGGCGAGGGCTGCACACCGGACCACGGCGTGAGCAGACCGGACCACGGCGTGAGCAAACCGGTCGAGTGAGAGCGGAATACTGCTCACCGATCTCCAGTTTGGTCCCAGCCTTGTCCAGATTGCTCCAACAGACGGCGGGCGCATCCAGCGCTCGGCCCGATCCTGACGCATGGCACAAAACGCCCCGCTCGAGGCGGGGCATAATGCTTGCTCCTGGTCAGCTGATCTTGCGGGCTTCCCGTCGCTTGCTCAATTCGTCATCCGGGAAATTCCGATCGGAGGCGTGCTCGCTGGGTAGCGCTGCGAGGCTGCCTTCCACTTCCCTCCATACACGCCCGACGGCGATGCCGAAGACTCCCTGCCCGCCCTGGACAAGGTCAATCACCTCGTCAGCAGACGTGCATTCATACACGCTGGCGCCGTCACTCATCAAAGTGATCTGCGCAAGATCTTCGACTCCGCGCTCCCGCAGGTGCTCAACGGCGCTGCGAATCTGCTGCAGCGAGACGCCAGTGTCCAGCAGGCGTTTGACGACCTTGAGCACGAGGATGTCGCGGAAACCGTAGAGACGCTGGGACCCGGAGCCCTTGGCGCCCCGAACGGCCGGTTCAACAAGTCCGGTGCGTGCCCAGTAATCGAGTTGGCGGTAGGTGATGCCTGCGGCTTTGCAGGCTGTAGGTCCGCGGTAACCCGCGTCCTCATCAAGCACAGGAAGGTCTTCGGTGAAGAGTAGGCCCTGTGCGCTGGCAGGTATCGCAGTACCTGTAGCGGCCGCGTTGGCACCCGTACCGGCGTCGCCTTTCGGACTCACGTGTTGCCTCCTCGTTCTGGTTCCCGGGGGGAAGTGGCGCAAGCCGAGGTCCACAGGGGTCTATTGAGTGTCTGCCCTGAGTTTACAGCTAGTGCAATGGGAACTGTATGCTTCGACGTTAGATCCCCGGGTGGCCGAGGTCAAAGATGCCGCTCATACAATCCAAGCGTGTCGTTTTGGGTTACTTCTCAAAGTCTTCAGGCTCGACGTCGGCCAGGAACTCGCGGAACTGCTTCAACTCACGCTCAGCGTTAGCCTGACCTTCCGGGGAGGCGGCCTCGGCGTCGTCGTCATCTGCTTCTGCAATCTCCACCCCGGTGTCCTCCATGACCTGTGGAGCGCAGTAGATGGGGCACGGTACGCGCAGTGCGATAGCGATGGCGTCCGAGGCGCGGGAACTCACTGTAATGCCGTCCGTGAACACCACCTCAGCGTGGAAAACCGTGTCCTCCACCCGAACTATCCGAACCTCGGTGACCGTGTGATTGAGGGCGGCGACGATGCTGACCAGGAGGTCGTGGGTCATGGGACGCGGCGGGATGATGCCCTGCTGGACGAAGGCGATTGCACTGGCCTCCGGCGCCCCGATCCAAATGGGGATGTGGCGGGTGCCTGCCGCTTCCTTGAGCAGGACCAGGGGCTGATTGGACGGTAGCTCGATGCGAACGCCCACAACATCCATCTCGATCATGTCTGCCTCCTAGTTTTCCATCCGTGCAATCTGGCCCTGGACGAGGGCGCTATGGAGGTTGAGGCAAAGCTCGCTGATCTCACGAGCTGTTTCTGCCGCCCTGGCCTTGGAAGCGACGTCACGGCGGGAGGCGACCGGGGCGACGACGCGCTCAACAAGACCCAGTTCACGGTCTGCTGCTGCACGAAAGGGACGAAGGTGGCGTGGTTCGATCCCGTGTGACTCCAGCTGCACACAAGCACGGGTGATCTTCAGTGCGTGTTCATCGAAGCGGCCCTCAACCTCGGCGATGAGGCCGAACGCCATGAGGTCCCGAACCAGTTCGGGGCGTGCGCCGGCCTCCGCGGCGAGGGTTTCCCGCGTAAGACGCCGGGCGTGTGATCCGAGCTCGCGGGCGAGCTGCTCCGACACCATCCGCGGCGCGAGGGTGAGGCCGCCGGGCAGGTTGTCGGGACGTTCTCCCCGGTCCACTGCGTCGAGGTAGTCCTTGATGACCTTGAGCGGCAGGTACTGATCGCGTTGGAGGGCCAGGACAAAACGCAGGCGCTCGACGTCGACAGGCGTGTATTTCCGGTAGCCCGCCCGGGTGCGCTGGGGGGTGATCAGCCCTTTTTCCTCAAGGAACCGGATCTTGGATGCGCTGATCTGCGGGAAGTCCCCGGCCAGCTCGGTGAGGACCTCCCCGATATTCAGTACGTTCCCGCTGACGCGCTCCGGGGCTACACCCACGGGTCGCCGGGACGGCTGGGAGGAGGGCATCGAGGTCCCTAGACCTGACCCTGCGGCTGCGACACGCTCCCGGCAGCATAGAAGGTGAGACGGAACTTGCCGATTTGCACTTCGTGACCATTGCGCAGCACAACGGTGTCCACGCGGTCATTGTTGACATAGGTGCCGTTGAGGCTGCGGGAGTCGACAACCCGGAAGCCCCCGGATTCACGGTGGAATTCAGCATGCTTGCGGGAAACCGTTACGTCATCCAGGAAGATGTCGGCGTTGGGGTGGCGCCCAACTGTGGTGACGTCTTCATCCAGCAGGAAACGCGCACCGGCATTTGGCCCGGTATGTGCGATCAACAGCGCTGATCCGGCCGGGAGTGCTGCAACGGCCGCGAGTTCCTCGTGGGTCAGCCGCGGCTCCACGGACGCGGAGGTCTGCGGCGGCAGTCCGATGGTGGTGGTTTCAGGCGAAGGCACATGCGATCCCGAAGCGTCCTGCGCGGCTGCGTTGTTCTCGCCTACCATTGAAAATTCCTTCCCCAAAACACATGGCCAACCGGTTACCCGGCTGGCCACCATCTGTTTGCCTAGCCGGTGACTCTAGCCTACCTGCTGTGAGTATTCCGACGAACTGAGAAGCTCCTTGACCACTGAGTTGTCCTCAACCTTGATCTCAAGCAGCCAGCCATCGCCGTACGGATCGGTGTTGATCAGGGCAGGATCGCCGTCGAGCGCTTCGTTGCGGTTGACGACCTCGCCCGTGAGCGGCGCGTAGATGTCGCTGACGCTCTTGGTGGATTCGACTTCACCGATGACGTCGGACGAGCCCACTTTCGAGCCGGCCTCCGGCATCTGAACATAGACGACGTCGCCGAGCGCATCCTGGGCGAAGTCGGTGATGCCTACACGGACAACGCCATCGTTGTCGGGGGCTGTAACCCACTCGTGTTCGGCGGTGTAGTAAAGGTCTTCGGGAATGTTGCTCATTGTCGGCCTTTCGTGGGCACCGGACGGAAGATTCCTGGCATGCGGTGAATAAGCGGCGGCCCCTTATCTTCCGATCCGGGGCCTTAGGAACGAGTATAGGCACAGTGGCCCTGCCCAGTGTGACCCCTTTCAAAAGGTTCAGTTCCAGCCGCGCCCGAGCTGTATGTACGCAGCGTCCATGGAAATTCAAGTCTCGATGAGACAGGATCAACCCATGACTGACCTGCCCTTTCCGATTCAGCCGATGCTCGCCAAAGCCGTGGACGCCGTGCCGGAACCCGACAGCGTTTCCGGCGGCTTGAGCTATGAACCGAAGTGGGACGGCTTCCGAGCGGTTATCCGCATCGAAGACGGAGAGTGTGAAATCGGCAGCCGTGGGTCCAAGACTCTCACCCGGTACTTTCCCGAACTCGTGGAGGCACTGCTTGAGAACCTTCCCGAGCGGTGCGTGGTCGATGGAGAAATTGTTGTCCGCCGCGGTGAACCGGGAGCTGAACGCCTCGACTGGGAAGCTCTGTCGCAGCGCATCCACCCGGCCGACAGCAGGGTGCGCCTGCTCGCGAAGGAGACACCAGCGTCGTTCATTGCCTTCGATCTGCTCGGTCTCGACGAACATAACCTGCTGGAAGTTCCGTTTGCCGAGCGCCGGAAAGCGCTGGAGGGAATCGCTGAGACGTTCTCGGAGCCGGTGCACCTTTCACAGGTGACCGGCGACGTCGAACTCGCGCGACGCTGGCTCGTAGAGTTCGAGGGCGCAGGCCTGGACGGCGTGGTCGCCAAGCCGCTGACCGCCGGCTACGAGCCGAATAAACGCCGCATGCTCAAGGTCAAGCACAAGCGCACTGCCGATGCCGTCGTGCTCGGTTACCGCGTACACAAGAGCGGTCAGGGTGTTGGTTCGCTTCTTTTGGGACTGTACGACGACGGCGGTGAGTTGCGTAATGTGGGCGGCGCCTCCGCATTCTCCGACAAGCGGCGGTTGGAACTGATCGACGAGCTTGAGCCCGATGTCCTACGTGACGAGGACGGCGAGGTTGTTCGCGGGGAGACGGACCGGAGCCGGTTCGCCTCCGCGAAGGACGTCTCATACGTCCGCTTACACCCGCGGCGGGTAATGGAGGTGCGGTACGACCAGATGGAAGGCGACAGGTTCCGGCACACGGTGCAGTTTGAGCGGTGGCGCCCGGACCGGGAGGCGCGGTCCTGTACGTTCGAGCAGCTCGAAATTCCGGCGGCCTACGACCTGAGCGAGGTACTCGCCTAGCTTCGTTACCCCGGATTGTGGATAACTACAGGGTTGCCAACCGACTCTGGTTAGGATGGTTGGCGGCCCACAAAATCACATGTTCGGGGAATTCATGGCTCAGTCTCGCGTGGCGAACGCCCTTGCCGGCGCCACCCTTTCAGTACTTGTTCTCACCGGGTGCACCGGCGGTGACCCCGGCGCGGCTCAAACGCCGTCCGAGGCTCCGTCGGCGTCAGCTGCTGCTACGGCGTCAGAATCGCCTTCAGCGACGCCGACTCCGACGCCTACACCGTCCCCTGCTTCCGCAGCTGGGCCCGCCGTGAACATTCCGGTTCCCGAGAAGCCGGCTCTAGCCGACGAAAATTCAGTGGAGGGGCTGGAGGCGTTCACGACGTGGTGGTTTGAGCTGCTGAACTATGCATACGCGACAAACGATCTCGAGCCGTTGAAAGCGGTAACGGATCCGGAGTGTGGAACCTGTAGCAACATAACGGGTTCCATCGGCGAAGCATTCGCAAAAGACGGCTGGGTCGTCGGTAACGAGATTCAAGTCGAAAATTTCGACAGCGAGTTTGAGCAGAACGTTCACGGGTCTGTGTCCTCCTTCATCACAATCACTCAACAGTCCGCTACGTACTATGCGTCCGACGGAACGTTGCTCAACGAAACACCCGGCTTCACCGATCCAGACCTGAATGAACTCATTGCTTTTTACGAGAACCGTGCTTGGCGCCTTCTCGATGTCGGCGCCGTGAACGTGGATTGAAACTGATGTTGAGCTGCGTTGAGACAGTGTCCTCTGCGAGGTTTCGAGGAGTCGGAATATCAGCGTTGATAGCCTTCCTTGCCGTTGCACCCGGACCGGGTCTGACCCCGCCTGAGGAACCTGTCGACGCAGGGTGGGGGCCCGGCAAGGTGGTCGTTGAAAACGGTGATCCGGCGCCAGCGCAGAGTCCCCCCGGACCTTCGGCAGGCGAAGCGGACGGCTCCAACGGTGGATCGAACGCTTTGGCTGAATCGGCTGGCATCACCTACACCTACGAGCGGGTTTGTCTTCAAAACGTGGGCAATAATCTTGACCCCGCGGTCTGCGTGGACCTCAACGCGCAGTGTGATGCTGAGCCGGACGGCGCATTAGTCGAGTGGATTGCCATCGACAGCTCCACTACCCCGCCTACGGAAACCCCCACAGGCGACAGGTCCTGCCTCTACCCCGGCTCCCCTGCGCCGGAACCGCCAAATGGCGGCGAGGTGGCGGAACCTGCGGTCGTCATTACTCTCGAGGACTTCCAGAGTCAGCCGATCATCGCCGCTGCCGTGGTTTCAGAGCCGAACAACTTTGGCCTACTGGGCGGACACAACAACTTCTGGGCGGACGTTGAGGAACAGGAGTTCACCTTCGAAACCCTCGGCGACCAGGTGCGCATCCGTGCGTGGCCAGTGGCTTACGACTGGAACTACGGCGACGGCACTACCCGGACCACTCAAACGGCAGGGAACGCCGTTACGGAGTCAGACTGGCTCCTGGTGGAAACGCCCACCAGCCATGTCTACAGCGCGACCGGCGACTACAATCTCGTCCTCAGCACCCGCTTCAACGGTGACTATTCGGTCAATGACGGGCCCTGGATTCCTATCGCGGGACAAGCTGCAGTCCAATCGGAGCCGCATCTCATCAGTGTCTGGCGCTCGGATAACCGGCTGGTGGACGGCACCTGCGCAGAGAACCCGTCAGCGTGGGGATGCTAGAGGGACCTACTTGTCCTTCTTCGCCCGGCTCGGCTGAACCCTGGGTGGCTCCCCCGGCATCTTCGGGTAGTCGGGAGGAAACGGCAGCTCCCCGAGACCGGAATCCAAATCGCGCTGCCACCACTCGAGCAGCGTATCGATGGTGCCGGGTTTCTCATGGAAGTCGGCCCACGGATCACCGACCGTACGCAACCGATCCGGCACGGTCAGAATCGTGAAGTCTTTCGGATGAACCTTCTCAAGTTCGTCCCACGTGATGGGGCAGGAAACAGGCGCATGTGAAAGCGCACGAGGACTGTACGCGCCTGCGATAGTGCGATCCCGGTTCGCCTGATTGAAGTCGACGAACACCCGTTCTCCACGCTCTTCCTTCCACCAGGACGTGGTCACCTGCTCAGGCATACGCCGCTCAAGCTCACGCGCAGCAGCAATCACCGCATGCCGTACGTCGAGGAACTCCCGGACCGGCTCGATCGGCGCGTACACGTGAATTCCCCTATTACCGGACGTTTTCAGGAAGGCGTTGAGTCCGGCCTCCTGAAGCACCTTCCGCAGCTCAATTGCAGCAGGTACGGCGTCGTCGAAATCAGTACCGGGTTGAGGATCCAGGTCGATGCGCAACTGGTCAGGGTTGTCCGAATTATCGGCGCGGGACGGCCAGGGGTGAAACACAACGGTGTTCATCTGGGCTGCCCACACCGCTGCCGCCGGCTCGTCAATCACCAGCTGCGGGTGAGACCGCGCACTCGGATACTCGACCTTCACGGACCGGATGTAGTCCGGTGCACCCTTCGGCGGATTTTTCGAAAAGAATTGGTCGCCGTCGATGTTGTCACCAAAACGCTGCAGCGCAAGCGGCCGGTCGCCGTTGGCCGTAATAAAAGCCTCACCCACGTCAATGAGGTACTTGGCCAGGTCAAGCTTCGTCAACCCGAGTGCCGGCCACATGACGCGGCTGGGACTCGAAATACGAACCTCGCGGGTGCCGTGCGGCCCATCAACGGATAAGACTGTCGCCTCGGATGCCATGCGTCCAACATACTCTGCGGGACCACGGACATCCCCGGTGCGGCACGCCGCCCAGGGTCAAGCCGGGAGAATCACGCCGATCGGCTCACGCTTCTCAGCCTGGAACCTGTCTTCGGTACGCCCGGCAGCCCAGTATCCGGACAGGGAGAGCTGGTTCTTGGACAGTCCGCGCTCTTTCAAGAACACGTCCCGCAGCGCCTTCATGGATTCCCGCTCGCCGTGCGCAAAGACCTGCACTCGGCCGGCCGGCCACTCATAACCCGCTACCGCAGCGGCAAGTAACGATGCCGTCGTGTCATCGCGCGCCTCACGGTGAACCCAAACGACCTCTACACCCGACGGTTTGGTGAGCTCGATGACGTCGTCGTGTCCGCGGCACTCGAGGAAAGCTACTCCGGCCGCCTCCGCCGGCAGGTACTCAAGAGCAGCAGCAATGGCGGGCAGCGCCGATGCATCACCCACGAAAAGGTGCCAATCGGCGGTCGCGTCAGGAGCGTAGGCTCCATTGGGCCCCATCAATGCAATCCGGTCTCCCTGCTTTGCGCGGGCAGCCCAGGGCCCGGCCAGGCCCTCGTCGCCATGTACGACGAAATCTATGTCGATGGTTCGGTCCACCGAATCGACCCGCCGGACAGTGTACGTGCGAGTGACCGGCACATCGTCAGGCGGAAGCTGTTCACGAAGCGCAACGAGATCGTACGGCGGTTCGAGACCGAGTTCCGGCTTGGCAAACAGCATCTTGACGTAGCTGTCGGTGACGTCCTTGGGTCGAAACTGTTCGAAGGCAGGTCCGCCGAGCGTCACCCGCACCATGTGCGGGGTCACCCACGAAGTCCCTAAGACATCGAAGACAAGTTGAGGACGGGCAGGCTTGGCTCTCGGCGAAGGTGCATCCATACCCCCAATTTCTCACGCCCGGACAATTTCCATGGAATCTTCATGGCCTCAAGGCCCGCCGGGCCCAAGGGCGTAGGGTCAGAGAGTGATTCTCCATCCCCAGGAAGGAACGCCGGGTTGCCGTTTGTACTCTCCCGCTTGATCCGCCGACTCGGCCGCTCCCGCATCTGGGTGGCGCCGACGCTCATTATCCTTACAGTGTTCCTGACCAGTTGGCCGCTCATGGCATGGGCAGAGCCGACCAGCAACACCATCACCTCACCCGAGAATTACTGGTGGTGGTTCATGGTCACGGCTTCCACTGTCGGCTACGGCGATTTCTTTCCCACCACAATCGGCGGCCACCTCGTCGGCGTGTACGTCATCATCGGCGGCATTGTCACGCTGACCACGCTCTTCACCCGCATCGCAACCGCGATCGAAAACGCGAAAGGACGGCGCATGAAGGGTCAGCTGGACCTCGATATGTCGGACCACCTGGTGATTGTCGGCTACACGCCCGGCCGCACCGAACGGCTGGTGCAGGAAATACTGTCAGACAGCGCTGACCCCGTGGCGCTATGCACGTGGGATGACGTGCTTGAGAACCCCATGGCGGAGCACTCGAATCTCGGCTTCGTCCGAGGCGACCTCGCCGAAGAAGGCGTGCTGAAGCGTGCAGGGATCCACCGCGCCAGGCGCATTCTCATCGACGCCCGGGACGATAACGAAGCGCTGGCTGTCACCGTGGCCGTCACGCACGTGAATCCCGACGCGCATATCGTCGTCACCTTGCGGGATATGAGCCGCGCGAGCAATTTCTCCTATGTCGACGACGATGTCCGCTGCGTTCAGTGGCACTCACCGCGTCTTGCTATTGAAGAGCTTCAGGATCCGGGCATAGCGGTTGTCTACGCGGACCTGATGTCCCATGGAGGAAGGAATACCTACAGCACCGCACTGCCTGACACGCTGTCGACTATGAGATTCGGCGAAGTACAGGAAGCGTTGGGGCGAACATTCACCACCACGGTACTTGCAGTCCAGCACGAAGGAACCGTCATCAACCCGGAGTGGCACGCGCCGCTGCCTGCAGGCGCAGTTCTCTACTACGTGGGAGAACGAAGGCTTTCGGTGCAGGAAATCACGGGAGCTTTGGCCACGTAGCGCTAAGCGACAGCTACGCCAGCGGCACGTTCCGGACACAAAAAGGCCCCGGAAACGACGAGTTTCCGGGGCTGATCTGTCGGGATGACAGGATTTGAACCTGCGACCCCCTGACCCCCAGTCAGGTGCGCTACCAAGCTGCGCCACATCCCGATCGGCGCGGACATACCGTCCGAACCACCTGAAGAATCCTATCCTATCGACGCCCTGACCGGCGAACCGGTACAGGGCCTGCGGTGGCTACTTCTTGCGCCCGCGCTTCTCGCGAACCCTCATCGAAACCTCGATCGGGGTCCCCTCGAAGCCGAACGTCTCACGCAGCCGGCGTGTGATGAACCGGCGGTACCCAGGATCGAGGAACCCGGTCGTGAAGAGAACAAAACGCGGTGGACGCGATGACGCCTGCGTACCGAACAGGATGCGCGGCTGCTTTCCGCCGCGCACCGGGTGCGGGTGGGCTGCAACGAGCTCGCCGAGGAACGCGTTCAGCTTGCCGGTGGGAATGCGCTTGTCCCAGGACTCCAGCGCAAGATCAAGCGCGGGTACGAGACGGTCCTTGTGCCAACCGGTCATCGCGGAAAGGTTGACGCGCGGCGCCCATTCGACGTGCGCCAGGTCCTGCTCGATCTCGCGCTCCAGGTAGCGGCGGCGTTCGTCGTCGAGCAGGTCCCATTTGTTGAACGCGAGAACCAGCGCACGGCCGGATTCAATCGTCAGATTCAGGATGCGCACATCCTGCTCGCTCAGTACTTCATCAACGGCGAGGAGGACGACGGCGACCTCCGCCTTCTCCAGCGCGGACTGCGTCCGCAGCGAGGCATAGAAATCGGCGCCCTGCGCCATGTGCTGGCGCCGGCGGATGCCTGCGGTATCGACAAACCGCCACACGCGGCCGCCGAGTTCGATCATCTCGTCCACCGGGTCACGGGTGGTACCGGCCAACGGGTCAACGACAACCCGCTCGGTACCCGCCAATTTGTTCAGCAGCGAGGACTTACCGACGTTCGGGCGCCCGATCAGCGCAACGCGCCGCGGGCCGCCGGACCGCTCAAGTCCCCCGTGCTCGGAAAACTCCGGCATGATCTTGACGGCCTTGTCCAGCATGTCCGCCGTACCGCGCCCGTGCAGCGCCGACACGGGCATCGGCTCGCCGAAACCGAGCGACCACAGAGCTGCGGCGTCGGCCTCGTTCTGGATGTCGTCGACCTTGTTCGCGACCAGGATGACCGGCCTCTTCTTGCGCCGCAGCATCTTCACGATTGCCTCGTCGGTCGCGGTCGCGCCGACCGTTGCATCGACAACGAGCAGCACGGCATCGGCGAGGTCGACGGCGGCCTCAGCCTGGTCGGCGACGCGAGCGTGGATACCGCGCGCATCGTGTTCCCAGCCACCGGTGTCCACCAGTGTGAAGCCGGTGCCGTTCCAGGTGGCCGAGTACATGACGCGGTCACGAGTGACGCCCGGGGTGTCTTCCACGACAGCCTCACGGCGCCCGAGAATGCGATTGACCAGAGTGGACTTGCCCACGTTGGGACGGCCGACGATCGCGAGGACAGGATCCAGTCGGACTGGGGCGTCGTCGTCGTAATCGCCCAACTCCTGCGCGAGGAGGGCTGCGTCCTCCTCATCCAGCTCATAATCCTCCAGACCGGCGCGCAGGGATTCTGCACGACGCTCAGCCTCCGCGTCATCCAGGGCATGGATGTGTTCGGTCACGGAGTCCTCGCCTGTGGGCTCGTACTCTTCCTCAAGTCCGGTCTGGTTCTCGCTCATATTTCGCGATCCTTCGTTTTATTGGTGGGCGACGGTGCGAACGACGTCGAGCACCGCTGTCACTGTCTGCTCAAAGTCCAGGTCCGATGAGTCAACGGTAACCACACCGTTTGCGGCCTGCTGAAAATTCACCACTGAGGAATCCTTTGCGTCACGCGCCAGGACCTGCTGCTTCAGCTGCTCCGCGGTCTGGGTGCCGCCGAGCTGGTCCCCGCGCCGCCGCAGCCGCGCCTCTTCGCTTGCGGTCAGGAGGATACGGACCTCCGCGTCAGGGGCGACGACGGTGGTGATGTCCCTGCCTTCCGCCACGATGCGGTGGTGGGAGTCGGCGATGATCTGGCGCTGCCGGCGAATCAGTTCACTGCGCGCACCGAGCGTGGTGGCAACGGCGCTGACGGCCTGGGAAACCCGCGGTTCCCGGATGGCGTCCGTGACGTCGATTCCGCTGATCATGACGAACTCGGTGTCCGGCTGGGTACTGATGGACAGGTCGAGTTCGCGGGAGGCTCGTTCCACTGCACCGGCATCGGAGAAATCCACGCCTTTTTCCAGGCAGTTGAGCGTGACCGCGCGGTACATGGCGCCCGTGTCGAGGTACGCCGCGTGAAGCCGCCGGGCAGCTTCCCGGCTGACGCTGGACTTGCCCGATCCGGACGGACCATCGATGGCCACCACGAGTGACTTGCCCAATCGGAAGTGCGCCAAAGTCGAAGACACTACGGGAGAGACTAAGGAAGAATCTGGGGAAGACACTGAGCCGGTCACTGGACCACCTTCCATCCGCGGTTCGTAAGAAAATCGGTCAGCTCGTGCCGTTTGCCGGGCAGCACCGAGACCTCGGCCATGCCCACCTGCCGCTCCGGTGAGTGCTCCAGCCGGAGGTCCTCAAGGTTGATTCCGGTCTCCCCGATGTCGGTGAGCAACCGGGCAATCTGCCCCGGAACGTCATCCACCAGCACGGTAAGCCGGGCGAAGGCTTCCGGCGGGGTGCCGTGCTTGCCTGGAATGCGGGCCTGACCGATGTTTCCCTCGGCCATCAGCTGTGCCATATCCAGGCGGGCGCCCTCTGCCACCGGATTCTCGAGCGTACCGATGAGCCGGTTCAGGTCCTCGCGAACCCCGTAGAGAATCTCCACCAGCCGGCCGGCATTCGCCGACAGGATCTGAACCCACAGTCGGGGGTCACTCGCGGCGATTCGCGTCACGTCCCGCAGCCCGTTTCCGGCGAGGGACAGCGCGTGGGCCGGGGTATCCTGCAGCCTGCTCGCGAGCAGGGACGACAAGACCTGCGGCAGGTGGGAAATAACCGCAACTGACTGGTCGTGTTCCTCGGCGGACATCCGCGACACGACTGCCCCCAGGTCGATTGCCAGCGCCTCGGCCGTGCGTACCGCTTCCGGGGCACTGCGTTGCGACGCGCAGATCACCCACGGCATGGAAGTGAACAGCTCAGCGCGGGCCGCCACAGGCCCGGATTTCTCACGCCCCGCCATCGGGTGGGTGCCCACATAGCGCAGGAGGGCGTCGTCGTCGGCTGCTTCCGTTACCGACTTCAGCACCGCGTCCTTGACGCTTGCAATGTCGACGACGACGGCGGCCGGATACGCTGCCAG
Source organism: Arthrobacter tumbae (assembly GCF_016907495.1). Lineage (NCBI taxonomy): Bacteria > Bacillati > Actinomycetota > Actinomycetes > Micrococcales > Micrococcaceae > Arthrobacter > Arthrobacter tumbae. The sequence goes on along the minus strand of NZ_JAFBCC010000001.1, from coordinate 3,147,824 downwards.
CGCATCAGTCACGAGCGCACCGGTGACGTCCGGCGGGGCGGCAACAACCACGAGTTCCGGCGCGAACGCTGCATCAGCCGGCTCAAGCGGCCGGCCGGCTCCAATGTCCTGCGCCACGGCTTGGGTGGACGGGGAGATGTCCGACAGCACGACGTCGATCCCCCGCGCCCGCAGACCGAGCCCGATGCTGGTGCCGAGCAAACCCGTGCCGACGATCAGCACCGGCCCCGACAGGTGTGTGCCGCCGTTTGTTACGGTCATCGGCTACATCTCCACAGCGGCCAGGAGGTGCCCAACTTCCTGACGGCCGAGAACGCGGATGCTGCCCTGGCGCTGGTCGCCGACGCGGATGGGACCGAACTGGGTTCGGACCAGGCGCTCGACGGGGTGCCCGATGGCATCGAACAAGCGGCGCACCACGCGGTTGCGGCCGGAGTGGATAACGACCTCCACGAGCACATGCCCGGGAGTGGAATCGACGAGCCTGAAGGAATCGACCCGGGCGATGCCGTCCTCCAGCTCAATGCCCTCCTTCATCTGGGCGCCGATCCCGTGGGCCATCGGTCCGCGGACCTGCACCAGGTAGGTCTTGGGCACCTCAAAGGACGGATGCGTCAGGCGGTTGGTGAGTTCGCCGTCGTTGGTCAGCAGCAGCAGGCCTTCGGTTGCGACATCGAGGCGGCCGATATGGAAGAGACGCTCACCCTTGCGGTTCTTCAGGAAATCGCTGATGCAGGGGCGGCCTTCCGGGTCTTCCATGGTGGAGACGACACCCTTGGGCTTGTTGAAGGCGTAGTACATCATGGTCTCGTTGAGCTGAAGACGGAGGCCATCGACGTGGATCGCTGCGGTCGATGCATCGACGCGCACACCGAGGTCGGTCACGATGGTGCCGTCCACCTCAACGCGGCCGTCGCGGATCATGTCCTCGCACACCCGGCGGGAGGCGACGCCTGCGGATGCCATGATCTTCTGCAGGCGGACGCCGTCGGGATTGTGCACGTCGAGCCGGTCGACCGGCGGAGCCTTCGGGCGGCGGGGGCGGTGTACTGCGCCGAGGTTGCGGCCGAACCGCTCCTTGCCGAATGGCGCTGACCCGGCAGACGCACCGCGCTGACCGCTGCGCGCTGCTTTCGGAGCGCCCTTGCCTGCGCCTGCACTCTTGGACGCGCCGGCACCCTTGTAGCCGTCCGCGCTCTTGGACGCGCCGGCACCCTTGGGTGCGCGGGCTCCCTTGTAACCGCCTGCACTCTTGGAAGCGCCGGTGCTTTTGGGGCCGTCGTATCCCCTGCCTGCGCGCGCGGGCTTCGCGTCACCGGCGTCCCTGGCGGGCTTACCCGCGGAATCGGAGGCAGGGTTACGGCCGTCGCGGTTCCTTCCGGATCCGGAGCGGGGCGCCTGTGTCATTGAAAGTCCTTAGCTGTTGTACGTCAGTACGTGGTGTGATCGAAGTCCTGCAGGTTTTCCAGTCCGGGCAGGTGCGGAGAGAGCTTGGGCAGGTCGGCGACGGTGCCGATGCCCAATCTTTCCAGAAAAAGCGGCGTTGTTCCGTAGAGCACCGCGCCGGTCTCCGGATCGGTAGCCACATCGGCGGCAAGTCCACGCTGAACAAGGGTGCGGACCACCGAGTCCACATTCACCCCGCGGATTGCCGACACCCGCGAGCGTGATACCGGCTGCCGGTAAGCGATGACGGCGAGGGTTTCCAGAGCTGCCTGCGAAAGCCGCGCGCTCTGTCCGTCGAGAACAAACCGTCCGACGACGGCAGCGAACTCGCTGCGCGTGTAGAACCGCCACCCGCCGGCGACATTTCGGAGCTCGATACCCCGACGCCGCGCTGGTCCGGGTTCCGGGCCCTGACCAGTATAGCCGTCATACTCGGTCATCAATTCCGCAAGTGCTTCCTGCACCTGGTGCACGGGAACTTCGAGCGCTGTGGCCAATTGCAGCTCGGTCACGGGTTCCTCAACGACAAGGAGCACGGCCTCGACGGCGGCCGGCACTCCCCCGGGCAAGGACGCGACGTCGGTCACAGGCTCTCCTTCCGGCTCTGCACGAGCGCCTTCAGGGATTTCAGTTCGCTCGCTCACGGACTCCTCCTCCTGCTGCGTTCTCATCCGCAACCGACGGAACGTCCTGATCGTATTCCTCACTGATGCGCTCCGCCGACCAGTCCCGCTCCCCCGCCGACCACCGGACGGTCAGCTCCCCCAGCGGCACAGCCTGATCCATGGTGATGACCATGTCCCGGAACATTTCCAGCAGGGCCAGAAAACGGGCGACGACGACGACCAGTGAGTCCGCGTCTGCGGTGAGCTGCCGGAAGGACAGGACTCCCTGCTCCCGCAGGCGGTGCCCGATGATGTCGGCCTGCTCGCGGACGCTGACGGCCGGAGCGTGCAGGTGGCCGATTCCAACCTCCGTGGGCGCCGGCTCGCGGGGCTCCAGCGCTTTCGCGGCTATCGCTGCAAAGTCCGACGGCGACATCCGCCAGGTGAGCTCCGGCATCATCGCTGCGATCTGTGGTTCAAGCGCTACCTCACGAGGGAACCGTCCGGCCTCTTCAACGAGGCGCGTTCCCAATTGCCTCGCGATTTCCTTGAATGCCTTGTACTGCAACAGTCGAGCGAAGAGAAGGTCGCGGGCCTCGAGCAGAGCGATATCTTCCTCGTCCTCGACCTCCCCCGATGGCAACAAGCGGGCCGCCTTGAGGTCCAGGAGGGTAGCGGCGATGACAAGGAACTCGCTCGCTTCGTCCAGTGAAAAGCTGTCGCCGGCGGCGCTGAAAGCCCGGATGTAGCCGATGAACTCGTCCGTGACCTTTGCGAGGGCAATCTCTGTGATGTTCAGCTCATGCTTGGAAATGAGGCTCAGCAACAGGTCAAACGGCCCATTGAAGTTCTCGAGCCGGACTTCGAACCGCCCAGCCTTCTCCGGCTCCGGCAGTGCGAGGGGGGCGCCGTCGTCGTCGTCGTTAGCGTCCTGCGCCATCAGGCGGGGTGCCTGCTAGGGCGCTCCGCCGCGGGAGATGAGCTCCCGGGCGAGGTTGCGGTAGGCATCCGCTCCGGAGTGGTTGCCGGCGTACGTGGTGATCGGCTCAGCGGCGACGGTGGCGTCCGCGAACTTGATGGTGCGCTTGATGACTGTCTCGAAGACCTTGTCTCCGAAGGCTTCCACGAGACGCGCGATGACTTCGCGGCTGTGGAGGGTCCGCGCGTCATACATGGTTGCGAGGACGCCATCCACCTGCAGGCGCGGATTGAGGCGGTCCTGGACCTTCTCGATGGTTTCGACCAGCAGCGCAACGGCGCGCAGCGCGAAGAATTCGCAGATCAGCGGAATGATGACGCCGTGCGCCGCGGTCAGCGCGTTGACCGTCAGGAGACCGAGCGAGGGCTGGCAGTCGATGAGGATGACGTCATAGTTGTCTTCGACCTTGCGGAGGGCGCGGTCCAGGACCTGCTCGCGGGCGACCTCGTTGACCAGCTGCACTTCTGCGGCGGAGAGGTCGATGTTTGCCGGCAGGAGGTCGATGTTCTCGACGCCGGTGTGCTGGATGGCGTCCTCGATGTTGACCTTGCGGTCCATGAGGACGTTGTAGACGGTGACGTCGAGCTCATGCGGATTGGTTCCGAGGCCCGCCGACAGCGCACCCTGCGGATCGAAGTCGACGAGGAGGACGCGGCGGCCTGCCTCGGCGAGCGCGGCGCCCAGGTTGATGGTGGACGTTGTCTTGCCGACACCACCCTTCTGGTTCACCATGGCGATGACGCGGGCGGGGCCGTGGGAGGCCAGCACCGGCGGCTCGGGAAATTCGGTGACCGGACGTCCGGTGGGGCCAATCTCTGAGTCGGTTGCGTCCTTCAGAGTTGTGGAACCCTGTTCGCTACTCACGTATCTATCCACGCTTCCGTCTAGTGCTTGTCCAGTAACAAGTTACTGCTCGCTTGCTTCCCCACGTTACAACCGCTCCCCCTTGGAGCCGTGGAAATGCGACACACGCCGTGCGCGAGCCTTGAGTCTCAAGTTGAGGTTCAAGCTTGAGGGTTCCGGTTGGCGTTCGGCGCACTGAAACAGCAGGACACGCCCCTTATGAGTCTGCCAAAGGGGCGTGTCCTGCGAATTCAACGAGGGGATCAGCGGTTGGCGCCGACCCTGTCCTCTTCGCGACGGTCGGAGATGTGAGACTCCGCGATGTCGGTCTTGGTCTCTGCTCCGTCCTCGGCGGTGTCCGCTTTGGCATCTTCGAAGTGACCGGCAGTCATGGTCGCCTCGTCGAAGGGCAGGCGGCCGGCGAGCACTTCGTCCACCTGGTCGCGCTCAATCTCCCTGGTCCAGGTGCCGATCAGAACGGTGGCAACGGCGTTGCCGGTGAAGTTGGTCAGCGCGCGTGCCTCGGACATGAAGCGGTCGATGCCGACGATCAGGCCGACGCCGTCCACGAGGTCGGGGCGGTGCGACTGGAGACCGCCTGCCAGGGTGGCCAGGCCGGCGCCGGTGACGCCTGCAGCACCCTTCGAAGCAATGATCATGAAGACCAGCAGGGAGATCTGTTCGCCGAGCGCAAGCGGGGTACCGAGGGCGGACGCAACGAACAGCGACGCCATGGTCAGGTAGATTGCGGTGCCGTCAAGGTTGAAGGAGTAGCCGGTGGGGACCGTGACGCCGACAACCGGCTTGGAGACACCCAGGTGCTCCATCTTCGCGATCAGGCGGGGCAGCGCTGCTTCCGAGGATGAAGTCGAGAAGATGAGCAGGTACTCGCGCCCCAGGTACTTCATCAGCTTGAAGATGTTGATGCCGGTGACGATCTTGAGGAGGCCGCCGAGGACAACAACGATGAAGATGATGCAGGTGACGTAGAACGCGGCCATCAGGGTGAACATGCTCACGATGGCCTGGACACCGGTTTCACCGACGACGGCGGCGATGGCACCGAATGCGCCGATCGGCGCGAGCCACATGATCATGATGAGGATGCGGAAGACCAGCGCCTGGATGTGGCCGATGCCGCGCAGGATCGGTTTGCCGGCCGTTCCCATCTTCTGGAGGGCGAAACCGACCAGCAGGGCGACGAACAGCGTCTGGAGGATGCTGGTGCCGGTCAGCGAGGACAGCAGGGTGTCCGGAATGATGCCGAGCAGGAAGTCAGCGGTTCCTTCAGCTTCCGTGCTCTCCGTCTCATAGGTAGCGCCGGAAATGTCCAGGCCCTCACCGGGCTGGACGATATTTCCGACCACCAGGCCGATGCCCAGCGCGAACGTGGACATCAGCATGAAGTACCCGAGGGCCAGACCGCCGACTTTGCCGACAGTTGCCGCCTTCGCGATGGACCCGATGCCCAGCACGATCGTGCAGAAGATGATCGGGGCGATCATCATCTTGATCAGACCGATGAAGGCGGTGCCGATGGGCTTGAGGGATTTGGCCACCTCGGGTGCAGCGAGGCCAAGGATTGCGCCGGCAATCACGGCGACGATGACGGCAATGTAGAGAAAGTGGGTCTTGTCCACTCTCTTGCGGGGCTTGTCGACCGAAGCGGCAGACTGTGCAGGCATCTTCGCCATGTACGTTTACTCCTTATGCTGGTAGGCGGCCCAATGGCCGGTTCATTACCATCGTGGGCGCTAGAGTGATGCCGGTCACCATTGCGTTCATACTGTTCGCCGGTCCGTGAACCACAAGGGGCAGCTGCCCGAAGATCGGGGCGTCGTCGCAGGTGAGAGGAGCGTGAACCGAGTGAGGAACTGGAGCCTGGCACGTCAGTTTTTCATCGGCCAACTCGTCTTCGTCCTCGCGCTGACCACCACCATTTCCTGGGTCCTTTATCTTGATGCGGAGGACAACACCTTCGACTCCGCATCTGCGCGCATGCTCGCAGTCGCCACGACGTTCGCCAATGACCCCTTCGTGCTTGAAGCAGTGCAGTCACCGGATCCCCCGGAGCTCCTGCAGCCCTACGCGGCAGAGGTGATGGATGAGCTCGGCGTCGATTTTGTGACCATCATGGACACCGACCGCACCCGCTACACCCACCGCAACACCAGTGAAATCGGTGGCCAGTACATCGGATCGATCGACCAGGCGCTTGGCGGAGACCCTCACGTCGAGTTGTTCACCGGGACACTGGGTCCATCAGTCCGTGCGATTGTCCCGGTCACTACTCCGGACGACGCCGTCACCGCCCTGGTCTCGGCCGGCGTCACCGTGGACACCGTGTCCATTGCGCGCAATGCGCAGTTGCCGCTCGTCTGGCTTATCGCGACGGGTGCGCTCACTGCCGGAACGATCGTGTCCCTGGTGTTGAGCCGCCACCTCCGCCGGGCAACACTCGGCCTAGGCACCGAACAGCTCGCCCGCATGTTTGTTTTCTACGATTCAGTACTGCACTCGGTGCGCGACGGGGTGGTGCTGACCAATCTCTCCGGCGATCTGGTGCTCTACAACGACCAGGCCGCAGCGCTGCTCAACCTGGAGCCATCGGCTCCGGGCGAGCCCAGGCCGGCATCCGGCGTCGGCCTCTCTCCCTCCATCCGCGAGCTGCTGGCCAGCGGTCGCCGCGCGGTCGACGAAATCCATGTCACCGATGACCGCGTCCTGGTGGTCAACCAGGAGCCGGCCGTCCCGGCGTCTGGGACGAAGCCCCTGGGAACGGTGACCACCATCCGGGACCACACCGAGCTCGAGGCCCTCTCGGATGAAGTCCAGACCATGCGGACGCTGACCGAAGCGCTCCGGGCGCAAACCCATGAGCACGCCAACCGGCTGCACACCATCGTGTCCCTGATCGAACTTGACCGCCGCACCGAGGCCCTTGAGTTCGCGACCCGGGATCTTCAGCAGTCGCAACAGCTCACCGATGAGGTGGTGGCGGCCATCGACGAACCATTCATCACCGCGCTGCTGGTCGGCAAGGCGGCGCAGGCCAATGAGCGCGGGCTGCGCCTGGACATCGATGTTGCAGGCACCCTCGAAACCTGCGGCATGGATCCAAGGGACCTCGTCACGATCATCGGCAACCTGCTGGACAACGCGTTCGACGCCGCGGCCTCCTCCGCGGACCGGTCCGTCTCGCTGTCGATTTACACAGCGGGCGACGACGCAGGTTTTGTCGGCATCGAGGTCGGCGACAGCGGACCCGGACTGAGTGACGCGCAGCTCGGCACGATCTTCACGCTGGGCTCCAGCTCAAAGGGCGCGGCAGGAACACGGGGTCTCGGGTTGGCACTGGTTCGGCAGGCTGTGCACCGGCTCGGCGGCACCATTGAGGTCACCAACGACGGCGGCGCCCTCTTCACGGTCCACCTCCCGGCCGGACCGTCCGCACTGGAAGGCGCAGACCCGGCCGGCCTGCGAGCGCACGGGGAGGGTCCCCGTGGCTGACCGGCCTGGCACTCAGCCCATCCGGGTACTGGTGGTGGAGGACGATCCCATCGCGGCGGAGGCTCACGCGCTGTATGTGAAGCGCCTCGAAGGGTTTGACCTTGCCGGTATCGCCGGCACCGGATCCGAGGCGCTCTCGATGCTGCGCCGGCAATCCGGGGCGGGAGGCGCCGTCGTCGATCTGGTGCTGCTCGATATGAACCTGCCCGACCTCCATGGTCTCGACATCATCCGCAGGATCCGCGGTTCGGGCAGCGGCGTGGACGTTATCGCCATCACCGCGGTACGGGAGCTGGGCGTAGTGCGCTCGGCCATCTCAGCTGGAATCGTGCAGTATCTCATCAAGCCCTTCACCTACTCGGCGTTCAGCGAGAAGCTCGGCAACTACCGGCTGTTCCGCGAAAATCTGCACGCGCAGGCCTCCTCCACCACACAATCTGAAGTGGACAACGCGTTCGCAGCGCTGCGTCCGCCGTCGCAGGGTGCCCTGCCGAAGGGGCTGTCCGAGGAGACACTGCGCGCCGTCGTTTCCTTCCTGTCGGCTGCGCCCGCGCCGGTGTCTGCAGTGGAAGTCGCGTCCTCGCTGGAACTGTCCCGGGTGACCGCGCGGCGCTACCTGGAGCATCTCGCCGACAGCGGCTCGGCCCGCCGGATGCCCCGGTACGGCACGCGTGGCCGGCCTGAACTCGAGTACACCTGGAACCGCTGAATACCCAGGTCCGTCAACCTCGGCCGAGTACCGCCGTCGTCGTTTGTGTATACAAAGCACGCCTTAAAGAAGCGATACGTTGCCCCGTTCGTCTTTCCTGTATACATTGGAGCGGTGGGACGAGCGGTGGAGCAGGCAGATGCGGGCCAGTGACCGCGCCTATCAGGCTTTGCGCGCTGACATCATCGAATGGCGGCTGGGGCCGGGCACCGTACTCGGGGAAGTCGAACAGTCAGCCCGGCTCGGTGTCTCCCGCACACCACTGCGTGAGGCACTTTCGCGGCTGACCGCCGAAGGACTGACGGCTCCGCATCCGGGACGCGGCGTCATCGTCAGCGAGGTGTCGCTGGAGAAGATCACCGGGCTGTTCGACGTCCGCATCTCCCTGGACTGCACGGCTGCCGCCCTCGCTGCAACGCATGCGGACCAACGGACCTTCCGCGAACTGACCCGCCGGTTCGAATCGGCGTCTTCGCTGATACAGGAGTCCGACGGCGGACGCCAGGAGTACTACGGGCTGGTCGCCGAACTCGACGCAGCAATCGACGCAGCCGCCGCGAATCCGTACCTCCTTCAGGCTCAGCGGCAATTGCGCACCCACCTGAGCCGCGTTCGCCGGCTGGCCCAGGACGACGTTGCACGCCTGACGGCGTCGGCCTCCGAACATGCGCAGATCGCCCGGTCCATTGCCCAGGCCAACGCTGACCTGGCCGTGGCCTCGACCAAAGTCCATCTTCACAACAGCCTGCAGTACCTGCTGGCCGCCCGAACAGACAGCACCGCGAAAACCGTCCGAGAGGAAATACCCCATGGTTGAGCTACACCCCGTCCGAGTGCACCGCAGCGAGGAAAACCTGCCCCGAAGCGGCCAATTGGCCTGGAAGATCGCCGAAGTGGCCGTCGATCCTGTCGGAGTCGACGACGACGTGACCGACATGGTGATCAACCGCATCATCGACAACGCCTCCGTGGCCGTCGCGTCCCTCTCCCGCGCGCCGATCGAAGCCGCCCGGGCACAGGCACTGAGCCATCCGGTCTCCGTCAACGGACGCGGAGCAACGGTCTTCGGGATCGACGGTAAGTCCTCGCCTGAGTGGGCTGCCTGGGCCAACGGGGTCGCCGTACGCGAACTCGACTATCACGACACCTTCCTCGCCGCGGATTACTCGCACCCGGGAGATAACATCCCGCCGATCCTCGCGGTCGCGCAGCACACAGGGGCAACCGGTGCCGACCTCCTGCGTGGCATCGCCACCGGCTACGAGATCCAGGTGGACCTGGTGAAGGCGATCTGCCTGCACAAGCACAAGATCGACCACGTTGCGCATCTCGGTCCGTCCGCGGCGGCCGGGATCGGCACCCTCCTCGGCCTCGACGTCGAGACGATCTTCCAGTCGGTCGGGCAGGCGCTGCATACAACGACGGCAACCCGCCAGTCACGCAAGGGAGAGATTTCGACGTGGAAGGCCCACGCACCGGCCTTCGCCGGCAAGATGGCCGTGGAAGCCGTGGACCGGGCCATGCGCGGGCAGACCTCCCCCACACCAATTTACGAGGGCGAGGACGGCGTGATCGCGTGGATGCTCGACGGCCCCGACGCCCGCTATGAGGTTCCGCTGCCCGTCCCCGGTGAATCGAAGCGCGCCATCCTGGACACGTACACCAAGGAGCACTCGGCCGAGTACCAGGCACAGGCATGGATTGACCTGGCGCGCCGGCTTCACGCCGCACACCCCGACGTCACCGATCCTGAAAAGGTCGAGTCCGTCCGGATTCACACCTCGCACCACACCCATTACGTGATCGGCTCGGGTGCCAATGACCCGCAGAAGTACGATCCCACGGCTTCCCGTGAGACCCTCGATCACTCGATCCCGTACATCTTCACGGTCGCACTGCAGGACGGACGCTGGCACCACATCGACTCCTACACGCCGGAACGCGCTTCGCGCCCCGACACCGTCGAGCTCTGGCACAAAGTCACCACGGTGGAGGATGCCGAATGGACCCGGCGCTATCACTCCCTGGACATCAGCGAGAAGGCGTTCGGCGGCAGGGTGGGAATCACTCTCACTGACGGAACCGTCATCACGGACGAGATTGCCGTCGCTGATGCCCACCCGCTGGGTGCCCGCCCCTTCGCACGCGAGCAGTACATCGCCAAACTACGCACCCTCGCCGACGGAGTTGTGGAGGACTCGGAAGTTGAACGTTTCCTCGAAGCGGTCCAGCGGCTCCCCCTCCTCGCGTCCGGCGAGCTTGACCAGCTGAACCTGACTGCCGCCGTCGGCGTCCTTCCGACAGAAGCACCGAAAGGACTGTTCTAAATGCTGTATTCCTCCATCACACCGGAGAAGAAGCGCGAGGCGCTGCGCGCCGGTTTGGCCTCAGGCCGCATCCAGCAGTTCCCCGGAGCCTTCAACCCGCTTTCCGCACGCCTGATAGAGGACAAGGGGTTCGACGGCGTCTATATCTCCGGAGCCGTCCTCGCCAACGACCTCGGCTTGCCCGATATCGGACTCACCACCCTGACCGAAGTTGCCACACGCGCCGGCCAGATGGCCCGCATGACTGACCTCCCTGCGCTGGTGGACGCGGACACCGGTTTTGGCGAACCGATGAACGTCGCGAGGACGGTGCAGGAGCTGGAGAACGCCGGCCTGGCCGGCTGCCACATCGAGGATCAGTTCAATCCGAAGCGGTGCGGCCATCTGGACGGCAAGAACGTTGTGGACACTGACACTGCCGCCAAGCGCATCCGCGCTGCTGCCGACGGTCGCCGCGATCCCAACTTCCTCGTGATGGCGAGGACTGATATCCGCGGCACCGACACGCTGCAGGCAGCCCAGGATCGGGCAAAGGCCCTCGTTGACGCCGGCGCGGACGCCATCTTCCCGGAGGCAATGCGCGACTTGTCCGAGTTTGAGGCCATCCGTCACGCCGTCGATGTGCCGATCCTGGCGAATATGACCGAGTTCGGAAAGAGCGAGCTCTTCTCGATCGCAGACCTCGAATCCGTGGGCGTCAACATGGTGATCTACCCAGTGACACTGCTGCGTAGTGCGATTGGGGCGGCGGAGCGTACGCTGGAAACGATCAAAGCCGACGGCACCCAGCAGGGCGCTGTTACTTCCATGCAGACCCGCACCAGACTCTACGAGCTCGTCGACTACGAAGCGTATAACCAGTTCGACACCTCGGTGTTCAACTTCCAGGTTCCCGGCGGACGCTGAGCCGAACCCGGCACACCCACATTTCCACAGACGAAGGAGTCAAGGCATGACCGAACCCCAGATCTACAAGGGCCTCGCCGGCGTCACCGCGGACACCACGGCAATCTCGAAGGTGAACCCGGAAACCAATTCGCTGCTTTACCAGGGGTACCCGGTTCAGGAGCTCGCGGCCGCAGTGAACTTCGAGGACGTCGCCTGGCTGCTGTGGCACGGTGAGCTTCCGACCGAATCGGAAGCCCGTGACTTCCGGACGGCGGAACGCTCATCCCGTGCGCTGGCGGACAACGTGAAGGCCGCCATCGATCTGCTGCCGCTCAGCTGCCACCCGATGGACGTCAGCCGCACCGCTGTGTCGGTCATTGGAGCGAACCACCCGAAGGCGGAGGATTCGTCGCGCGAGGCTGAACTGGAGAAAGCGGTGGAGCTGTTCGCTGCCTTTCCCGCCGTCGTCGCCTATGACCAGCGGCGCCGCCACGGGCTCGAGCCGCTAGAACCCCGCGATGATCTGGACTACTCCGCCAACTTCCTGTGGATGACCTTCGGTGAAGAGGCGGCGCCGGAAGTCGTCGAGGCCTTTAACACCTCGATGATCCTGTACGCAGAGCACTCCTTCAATGCATCGACCTTCACCGCCCGTGTCATCACCTCCACCTTGGCCGACCTTCACTCCGCGGTCACCGGAGCTATCGGGGCGCTCAAGGGATCATTGCACGGCGGCGCCAACGAGGCCGTTATGCATACCTTCGAGGAGATCGGTATCCGCGAGGAGGAGACCGCCGAGGAGGCGGCAACTCGTGCCAGGGCGTGGATGGACGATGCCCTCGCCCAGAAGAAAAAGATCATGGGCTTCGGACACCGCGTGTACAAGAACGGTGATTCCCGGGTGCCCACCATGAAAGCGGCCCTCGATGGCATGATCAAGCACTATGGGCGACCGGAGATCCTCGGTTTGTACGAGGGCCTCGAAACGGCCATGCAGGAGGCCAAGGGCATCAAGCCGAACCTCGACTACCCGGGCGGTCCGGTCTACCACCTCATGGGATTCGACACCGAGATGTTCACCCCGCTCTTCATCGCCGCCCGGATCACCGGGTGGACTGCGCACGTCATGGAGCAGCGCGCGGCGAATTCGCTGATCCGGCCGCTGGCCGCGTACAACGGGCCGGAGGAACGCCACCTCTCCTAACCCGCGGACCGAATCTGTCCGCAATTGCGGTCCCATCCATTCACCGCACAGTGCTGGACGGGTAGGGTTCCGGACATGGATATCATCCTGGTTCCCGGTTTTTGGTTGGACGCGTCTTCGTGGTCTGACGTTACGCCGCCGCTCACCGCGGCGGGTCATCGTATTCATCCGCTGACGCTTCCAGGATTGGAAGCTGTGGATGCACCGCGCGCGGGCATCGGCCTGCGAACCCATATCGACGCCGTCGTCTCCGTTGTGGATGCTGTGGAAGGTCCGGTTGTCCTTGTGGGACACTCCGGCGGTGGGGCGATCATCCACGGCGTCGCAGACGCTCGCCCGGAACGCACAGCACGGGCCATTTTTGTGGACAGCGGCCCGCTCGGAGAGGGCGGTGTCATCAACGACGAACTGCCGGTGGAGGGTGACGGGATTCCGCTGCCGCCCTGGGAGCTTTTTGATGAGGAAGACCTCGTGGATCTGGACGAGGACCTGCGGGCCGATTTCCGCCGCCGGGCAATTCCCCAGCCTCAGGGTGTCGCCTCAGAACCGCAGGAGTTGGGCAATGAGCGGCGCTACAACGTGCCGGCCACGATCATTGCGTGCGAGTTCCCCTCTGCCCAGCTGCAGGAGTGGGTTGCGCAGGGCCATCCCTACGTGGCGGAGCTCAGCCGGATGAAGGACGTGGAGTACGTCGACCTGCCAACCGGACACTGGCCGCAGTTCACGCGGCCACAAGAGCTCGCGGAAGTGATTCTGGCTGCGGTGGACGGCCCGCGGCCTGCCGGGGGCTAAGCGAAGTCCGCCGCCCGCACCGTTTCGTTGTCGGTGTTGAGAGTAACGGTGACGTTCAGCGGCTGGCTACGCAGTACGTGACCGATCCAGTGCCTGGCGTCCTCCCACATGCCTTCCCAGGGCACCTGCGCAACCGGGTACCAGCAGGGGTCGATCTCATCTGTGAGGGCCGGCTCACCGATGAAGCGGTCGGCTGTGAAGACCACTGCATCCATGTCGAGTGCGGGGTTGGCCGGAAAACGCCATCGGACCGGGCCGAGCTCAAGGAGATCCGCCACCTCAACCACGATGCCGGATTCTTCCTGAACCTCCCGGGCGGCGGCTTCTGCCGCAGTTTCTCCGTGTTCAAGGCCGCCGCCAAGGGCGACGATCCGGCCGGTTCCGAATCCGGAGCGCTTCAGTCCGAGGAGCACTTCGCGGCCGGCATCCGTGTGCCGGAACAGGAAACAGAGCGCAACTCGGCGGGGGGTCATGCGAGCCAAGTTTAGTCGTGGCCGCTCGCTGGGTTGATCTCGCCGTCCGGTGTGGTCTGCCGCCGGTCGTCCTCGCGAAGGAAGAATGCGCCCAGCGAGCCGGCGAGCGTAGCGAAGACACCAATGGAATAGACAGCGAGCACAACCTGCATGACGCGGGCAAAGCCGGTGTGCGGCGTGATTCCGCTGCCGGTGATGGTGGCCATTGCGGTTTCGAAGAGCGCCTCGCCGTAATTCGTGTGGGTTCCGGTCGCATAGAACAGTTGGCTCGTCGCCAGAATGACGACGGCGGTCACGGCTGCCATCCAGCCGATCCGGCTGGAGAGCAGCTTTCCAGCCGAGCGCGAACCCCGGATGCCTGCGGAGAGGATTCCGCCGACCCGTGCCACCCGCGTCAGCCGCAGCAGGCGCACCGCCTGCAGCGCACGGAAGAACCGGAGGAATGGCACCAGCAGGAAGATCACCTGCCACCAGTTCTTCTTCCAGAACGCCTTGCTGAACCCGGCGATGTACGCACGCAGAATGAATTCGGCGACGAACACTGCCCAGAAGACCCAGCCCGCGATGCTGAGTGCGAACACCAGTGTCGGGTTGGTTGCGAGGAGCTGGCCCAGGACCACGAAGAGGAAGACCAGCCCGAGCACGCCCATCGGACGATCGAGGCGGCGGGCGAGCATTTCGGCGGCGGTCAGGCTGTCCCCTGGAGTGGGCGATTCGGAGGAGGGAAGCTGAGAGTCGTTCACCTCGCCCATCTTTCCACGCGATCATGCTGAACCGGTTAGACTGCTCCGACCCGACGAACCCGACGAGTCAGGAGACCGTAGTGCTGTGGCTGCTGTCTGTCCTCGGCGTTCTGGTGATCCTGCTTGGACTGGTCGAGGTGTTTCATACGCTTCTTCACCCCAGCGGTCGTGGACGCCTCAGCAGATTGTGTGTGGCGGCCGTCTGGAGGATCATGCGGCGTCTGGGAGACCGGGGCGCCTCGATTGCCGGGCCGCTCGCGCTCGTCTGTGTGATCCTCTTTTGGGCTGCCCTGCAGGCAATCGGCTGGGCACTGCTGCTGTATCCGCATGTGCCGCACGGGTTTGCCTACTCTCCGGGCCTTGATCCAGCCCGTTACGGCGACGCCGCTGAGGCCCTATACATTTCCATGGTTACCCTGACGACGTTGGGATACGGAGATGTCATCGCAACAGATCCCCTGATTCGACTGTTGGCTCCCCTGGAGGCGCTGACCGGCTTCGCCCTGCTGACGGCCGCGGTTTCCTGGTTCATGCAGATCTACCCGGCGCTGGGCAAGCGCCGTGCGCTGGCGATCCGGCTCTCGCTGCTCCAGAAAGCGGATTATGCTACCCGGCTGGAGCAGTTGGATGCTGCCGCAGTCACCAACACGCTGGAGACACTCGTTGCCGATCTCGTGCAGATTCGGGTTGACCTCACCCAGACCTCGGAGTCCTACTACTTCTGGGAAGCTAACGGAGATCTTTCGCTCCCGGCCTCGCTGTCCTACGCGGTGGACCTCGCTGACCAGGCGAGCCGTTCTGCTCAGCCGACACTGCAGACGGCCGGCGCCCTCCTGAATGATGCGCTCGATTCGCTTGCGGCTTTCCTCAAGGACGAGTTCAAGCACGACGGCGAATCCACACAGGACATCTTCCGTTCGTATGCCGGTGACCACCGGTATCCGTACCGCGGGAGTTCATGAAACGGATGAAACCTCGTGTGCTGTATCCGGCATACAGCACACGAGGCCTCAAGGGCTGCAGGGTAGACAGCCGCTAGCCGGTGATTTCCAGTGACTGTGCGATCGCGAGCATCTCCTCGAACTCAGCCGATTCCACATACGCCTGTGCCTGTTCGAGGTTCGCGTGGTTATGAAGCGAACCAAGGCTATCCGGCCCGATCATGAGGGCTGACGCCATCGAGAATAATCCCATTTCGGGGGTGCTGATGACGTTGTACAGCATGCAGTAGTTGCCACTTGCCGGCTCGGTCGCAAGGACCAGCGCTGCAGAGCCATACACTCCATCTGCTGTCTCGATGACCCGGTAGACGAACTTGGTGTCGAGTGCCGTCCCGCTGGGGAGCTGCAGGGTTACGGGTGTCGACGAGATCTCTGTGATCGGCACCGGATCCCCGCTGCACGCTCCTCCGATGCCGCTCTCAAAGGTCCGCGTGATCGTCATCACGGGATCGCCGTCCGCATTGGTGACGCCTACTTCCCTGACCGGGCTCACAGCCGCGCCCATGGTTGACCAGCCCTCAGGGAGCTCGAACTTCACGGCCATGTCAGACTGCACGATCTCACGAAGGGCTCCTGCCTGGGATGCACCGGGCCCATCCCCCACCAGCTCCGGGCGAAGCTCCACCGGGATGCCCGCGTCGATAAACTGCTGGTCCATCACCTCTTGAGGGGTACTGCCTTCTACGACGGGGAGGAATTCCCACTTCGTGAGCGCGCTGTAGCCCGCAGTTTCGACCCGCCACTGGCCGTCGGCCCGTCGGGCGACGTAGTACCAGACGTTGCCGCCGTCCTGTGGGTTGGCTTCAAAGCCCGCGTCCGTCAACTCCATGGTCATCCAGTCATCGGTGCACCCGACGACTTCGT
Organism: Arthrobacter tumbae; assembly: GCF_016907495.1. Lineage (NCBI taxonomy): Bacteria > Bacillati > Actinomycetota > Actinomycetes > Micrococcales > Micrococcaceae > Arthrobacter > Arthrobacter tumbae. The sequence goes on along the minus strand of NZ_JAFBCC010000001.1, from coordinate 3,131,440 downwards.
AGGAGCCCGGATCAGCCGCGAAGGGGGTCAGACTCATGAAGTCGCTGCCCTGTTCCACGATCCGGTCGACATCCTGCACCCGACAGCCCTCGTCCGCCGGAGGACCTGTCGGCACCGCGCTGGGCTCGGCACTCGGCTCGACACTTGGTTCGGCGGTTGGTTCCGCTGACGGCGACGGATCAGCGGTTGCTTCCTGGGTCGGTTCGACCGATGGTGCGGGGTCGGTGGTTCCCGCCGGCAGCGGTGAATCGGCACCCAGTGAACCGCCGACGACGACGGCGCCCGCCACCACTGCCGCGGCGGCGGCACCGGCGAGAATCATTGCCGTCCTGCGACGGCGACGCAACGGGACGACGACCGGCCGGTCATCGTTGAAGGCGTCGCTCCCGTCGTTCTCAGTCTCACGGGCGGCGCTTTCGCTGTCTATGCGTTCGGTGTTCATGGTGGCTCCGGATTCCTGCTGGCCACTCTCGGTCGGGAAAGCGATGACTTCAGTGGGTGAATCGGAGGATTCCCGTTCGGCGCGCACGGGGTCGAGGCCCCGGATCAGGTTCTCTATGCGGTCCATTTCAGGCTCCTTCTTCTGCCATGAGGGCGGCAGGCATCATCTGTGCGAATGCGGCGCGGGCGCGGTGCAGGCGCACCTTGGCGGCGGAGGGACTACAGCCCAGCACCTCGCTGATCTCTGTGGTGGACAGATCATCCCAATAGGCGAGAAGGAGGATTTCGCGTTCCTTCTCCCTGAGCCGCAGCAATGAGTCGGCAACCGCCTGCTGCCCGGCTCCGTGTCCGGCACGGGCGGCAATGACAATCGACTCCCGTACCCGCTCCATGAGGTGCTCGGCCCGTTCCCGGCGGCGGTATTCGTTGCCTATGACGTTGCGGGCGACGGTAAGAAGCCACGCCGGCGTGACGTCTGAGGCTTGCGGGTTCCGCTGCCAGGCAATCCGGAACACGTCGTTGGTCAGTTCCTCTGATGCTTCCCGGCTGCTGACCCGACGGTGAATGAAGGAAAACACGCGGTCGCGGTGTTCCCTGTGTAGCGCCGCGTACACGTCGTCGTATCGCTGCAACACTGTCCCCCCTGGTGTATGTGTCCTGTCCATACCCCTTTAGTTTCCGGCATGGGGGAAGGAGTTACAGGCACTGCGCATCAAGTGTCTTTTAAAGAGCGCGGGGGTGGGCTGCAGCATAAATTTCGCGCAGTGTGTCAGCGGTGACAAGCGTGTACACCTGGGTTGTGGTGACGGAGGCATGTCCCAAAAGTTCCTGGACCACCCGAACGTCGGCGCCGCCCTGAAGCAGGTGGGTAGCAAAGGAGTGCCGAAGGGTGTGGGGTGACACATCTCCGGCCACTTTGGCGCGCTCTGCAGCGGCTCTGAGGATGGTCCACGCGCTTTGCCTGCTCAGCCGCCCGCCGCGCAGATTGAGGAAGAGTGCAGGAGCACTGTTCCGCTCGGATGCGTTGGCGGACAGTGCCGGACGTGCGCGCACCAGATAGGACTCGATAGCCCGCGCAGCGTAGGAACCGAGAGGAACGAGCCGCTCCTTGGACCCTTTGCCGAACAGGCGGACGACGGCGGGACCGTCCAGGCCGGCATCGACCGACACGTCATCGACGTCCAGGCCCACGGCCTCGCTGATGCGTGCCCCTGTGGAGTACAGGAATTCCAGCAGCGCCCGGTCACGCAGGCCCCCCGGAGTGGAAGTGTCCACGGATTCGAGGATCCGGGTGACGTCGTCGACTGAAATTGCCTTCGGAAGCCGCTGGCCGGCGGTGGGCGGGTGTACATCCTCGGCGGGATCCGCCGTCGTCGTTCCTTCGAGTGCGAGGAAACGGTGAAGGCCGCGGACGGCGACCACGGTGCGGGCTGCGGAGCGGGGGCTCAACGCCGCCTGTCCGTCCTCCCCGGTGGCCAGCCCCTGCGCGAACGCGGAGACCTGCTGCCGCGTGACGGTGTCCATCGACTCGATGCCCGCCGCTGTGAGGAACCGGTGGTATCTCAGCAGGTCGCGGCGATAGGCCGCAAGGGTGTTGGTGGAAAGGCCCCGCTCCACCAGCATGTGCTGGAGGTACTCACTCATGAGCCGGCCGGGTCCGGTGGCCTGGAGCTCGTCCTGTACGGTTGCCTGCCTACCCTCGACCATGGTCAGTCCTGCAGGACAGGGCCCAGGGGCCACGTTCCGTGCTGGCTATGGTGCTCCGGCCAGGGAGCGTCTGCGGGGCGAAGGGACCGGTACCCCGACGTTTTCGCGGCCGCTGCTGCAAGCACGGCTGCCGCGGCGGAAGGGCTGTGGATCCGCCCCTCGAGTACTGCCTGTACTGCGTCCGGCAGAGGTACCCAGGCGAGCTCGATCTCGGCTTCCTCGTGGGTACGGGTGTGCCGTTCATCACGCGGCACTTCTTTGATGCCCTGGGCAAGATAGATGCGCAGGGCTTCGCTCGAGGATCCGGGGGAAAGGAACAGATCGGACAGGACGTGCCAGGTGCTCGCCGTGACGTCCGCTTCCTCAGCCAGTTCCCGTGCTGCGGCGACGGCGAAGTCCTCACCGTCGATGTCGAGGAGACCGGCAGGAATTTCCCACAGGTCCATCCGGACCGGGTGACGGTACTGGCGAAGCAGCAGGACCCGATCGGCGTCATCCATGGCGAGGATGGCCACCGCGCCCGGGTGCTGGATGTACTCGCGGGTGATCGGCTCGCCGTCGTCGTCCAGGCGGAAGGTCTCGCTGACCACGTCCCAGATTTTGCCGGAAAAAGCCGTGGTGGAGTTCAGCAACCGGCGCGGACTCTGCCGGTCAGCTACCGCTCCGTCCTGCGGCTCGGCTCCCATGGCTAGGCCTTGACGCCCCGGCGTGCGAGGGCGGCCTTGACCAGCCCTGCGAACAGCGGATGCGGGCGGGTGGGGCGAGAACTCAATTCAGGGTGGGCCTGGGTGGAGACGTAGTACGGATGCGTCGAAGCGGGCAGTTCCACGAACTCGACCAGCTTGCCGTCCGTGGTGGTACCGGACACAACCAGGCCGGCGGCTTCGAGCTTCTCCCGGTACTCGTTGTTCACTTCGTAGCGGTGGCGGTGGCGCTCGCTCACCTCGGTGCGGCCGTACGTCTTTGCGATCACGGACCCCTCCTTGAGAGACGCGTCCCACAGGCCGAGCCGCATGGTGCCGCCCATGTCGCCCTCACCGGCAACGATTTCAAGCTGCTCGGCCATGGTGGCGATGACCGGGAAGTCGGTGTCGGGTTCAAACTCGGTGGATGAAGCACCCAACAGGCCCACAACGTTGCGGGCATATTCGATCACCATGCACTGGAGGCCGAGGCAGAGACCCAGCGTGGGCACCTTGTTCTCACGGGCGTAGCGCAGGGCACCGAGCTTGCCCTCGAGTCCCCGGATTCCGAAGCCGCCGGGCACGCAGATGGCGTCAGCACCCTCCAGAGCCTTTGCCGCACCGTCCGGGGTAGCGCAATCGTCCGAGGGAACCCAGCGGATCTGCACCTTGGCCTTGTTCGCGAAGCCGCCGGCACGCAGCGCTTCAGTCACGGAGAGGTAGGCATCCGGAAGGTCGATGTACTTTCCGACCAGCGCGATCTCCACATGGTGCTTCGGGTGGTGAACGGCGTCGAGCAACTTGTTCCACTTGGTCCAGTTGACATCCTTGAACTTCAGGTCGAGCGCCTGGACGATGTAGGCGTCGAGTCCCTGGGCGTGAAGCGTCTTGGGGATGTCGTAGATGCTCGGCGCATCCGCTGCGTTGATCACTGCATCGACATCTACGTCGCACATGCGGCCGATCTTCTCGCGCATGGCATCCGGGACCTCGCGGTCGGAACGGATGACGATGGCGTCCGGTTGGATACCGATTGAGCGCAGCATGGCCACTGAGTGCTGGGTGGGCTTGGTCTTCAGCTCCTGGGAGGGGCCGATGTAGGGCACAAGCGACACGTGGACGAAGAACACGTTGTTGCGGCCGATGTCCTGGCGCACCTGGCGCGCTGACTCAAGGAAAGGCTGGGACTCGATGTCACCGACCGTGCCGCCGATCTCGGTGATGATGACGTCGGGTGCCTTGCGGGATCCTGTGGGCTCAGCGGGCAGGCGCATGCGGCGCTTGATTTCATCGGTGATGTGCGGAATGACCTGCACGGTGTCACCGAGGTATTCGCCGCGGCGTTCCTTGGCGATGACCTCGGAGTACACCTGCCCGGTGGTGACGTTGGCTGACCCGTCGAGGCTCTCATCGAGGAAGCGCTCATAGTGGCCGATGTCGAGGTCCGTCTCCGCGCCGTCGTCGGTCACGAAGACCTCGCCATGCTGGAACGGATTCATGGTGCCGGGATCAACGTTGAGGTACGGATCCAGCTTCTGCATGGTTACTGACAGGCCACGTGCCCGCAGCAGGTGCCCGAGGCTGGAAGCCGTCAGTCCCTTGCCGAGAGAAGACGCCACACCACCTGTGACGAAGATGTGCTTGGTAGTCTTAGCGGACTTCTGGAACCGGGAGATTGTTTGCTGCACCACGGAGTTCGACCCTATCACCTGGCGGCTGTCCGCGCTGCATCAAGGAGGAGTTCCTCGGCGTGTGCCTGGGCACTGGCCGACTCCTCCTGACCCGCCAGCATTCGCGCGAGTTCCCGCACCCGTTCCGACTCCGGAAGGACCTCGACGTCGCTGGCGGTGAAACCGCCGTCTGCTGCCCTGCTCTTCGTTACGCGGATATGGTGCGACGCGAACGCTGCCACCTGCGGCAGGTGGGTGACCACCACTACCTGCACGTGCTGGGCCAGCATGGCGAGGCGGCGTCCGATTTCGACGGCGGCCTTGCCGCCGACTCCCGCGTCGACCTCATCGAAGACGAAGGTCGGTACGGGGTCCACGGCAGCGAGAACCACCTCGATCGCCAGCATGACCCGCGACAGCTCACCGCCCGAGGCGCCCTTGCCCAGCGGGCGTGGGGCCGACCCGGCGTGCGGCTGGAGGGAGAAGGAAACCTCGTCGGAGCCCAGCGGTCCAGGTGTTCCGCCCGAGGAAACATCGATGATGAGCAGGGCATCAGGCATGGCAAGGGCGGAGAGTTCGTTACTCACCCGTGCTGACAGGTCTTCGGCAGCCACCCGGCGCAGCCGGCCAAGGACCTCCGCCTCAGCGGCCAGGCTGTTCTCCAGCGCGGCGGCTTCCTGGTGCAGGCCCTCGATCCGGTCTGAGTCGCCGCTGATCTCATCGAGCCGGTCCCGGCTGGTGGCCGCCCAGTCAAGCACCTCGCTGATGGACGGGGCGTACTTGCGAATGAGGACGTTGAGGTCTGCACGGCGCGCTTCAACCTCGGCCAGCCGCTCGGGCCCTTCCGAGTCAAGGGATGCCGCGTAACCGGCCAGCTCCGTGGAGATGTCCGACAGGATGTAGCCGACCTCGGCGAGCCGTTCAGCCAGTGATGCGAGATCAGCGTCATGCGCTCCGACCGCTTCCAGCTGGCGCTTCGCCGCATCGACCAGGGTGGTGGCGTCGCCTGATTCGGGAAACTCGCCCGACACCAGCGCCTGGTGCGCGGCGGCGGCCGCGGTGCGAAGCTCCTCGACGTTGCCGAGCTTCATTGCTTCCGCTTTCAGCGCCTCGTCCTCATGGGCCTGCGGGTCAACGGCGTCGATCTCCTCAAGTGCCGCCTGGAGCGACTCCGCCTCCCGCAGCCGGTCGCGCTCCGCGCTGCGCAACGCCTCGAGGCTCGCGCTCACCTCGCGCCAGCGCCGGTATGTCGCCTGGTAGGCAGTCAGGGCGGCAGCCAGCTCCGGGCCGCCGAACTTGTCCAGCGCTTCGCGTTGAGCCGCCGGGCTGCGCAACCGGAGCTGGTCCGACTGTCCATGGACGACGACCAGCTTCTCCCCCACCTCGGCCAGGACGCCGGCGGGAGCTGATCTTCCACCGACGTAAGCACGGCTGCGGCCGTCACTGTTGACCGTGCGGGCGAGGATCAGGCCGGCGCCGCCGTCGTCGTCTGTCTCCAGCTCGCCTCCCGCTTCCACAGCGCGCTGCGCGGCAGCGCCCGCCGGGTCCACGCGAAGCACTGCCTCAGCGGACGCGTTCTTCGCGCCAAGGCGCACAGCGCCGGCATCGGACCGCGCGCCCATCAGCAGGTTCAGCGCAGACAGAACCATCGTCTTGCCCGCGCCGGTTTCGCCTGTGACAACACTGAACCCGGCACCGAGGGAGAGCGTCGCGTCGGCGATCACTCCCAGGTCGCGGATCCGGATTTCCTCGATCATCGGGCGGGCCCTGCGTCGTGGGTGACCGGGCCGCGCCAACCCTGCGTGGGCAGCTCGAACTTGCGGACGAGCCGTTCGGAGAAGGGTGTTTGATGCGTGCGCGCAAGCCGGACCGGGATGTCCGACCGGGTTGCCTCGACCCGGGCGCCGGGCGGCAGATCGACTGTCCGGCGGCCGTCGCACCAGAGCACGCCGGACGCGTCCGTCCGGGTCAGGAGTTCCACCGCGAGCAGCGACGTCGGAGCGACCACGAGTGGCTTGGCGAAGAGCGCGTGCGCACTGATGGGAGCCACCAGGAGGGCCTCCACCTCCGGCCAGACAACCGGTCCGCCAGAGGAGAAAGCGTAAGCGGTGGAGCCGGTGGGGGTAGCCAGGACGACGCCGTCGCAGCCGAAGGAACTGACCGGGCGGCCATCGACTTCGAGCACCACCTCGATCATGCGTTCACGGTTTGCCTTCTCGATCGCTGCCTCATTGAGCGCCCAGGTCTGCGCGGTCAGCTGGTCACCGCGCCATACCTGCACATCGATGGCCATGCGTTCCTCGACGGTGTAATCCTTGTCAACGACCCAGCGGACCGCTTCAGCGAGATCCGCCCGCTCACTTTCGGCGAGGAAACCGACATGGCCGAGATTGACGCCGAGCAGCGGAACGTCTGTCCCGCGGACCAGTTCAGCGGCGCGAAGGATGGTTCCGTCTCCGCCGAGCACCATGCCGAGCTCGATATCCTCGAGACCCACATCAGCCCCGAGCGCCTCGGTGGGCGCGGCCAGCGTGCCGTACTCCGCCTGGATGTCGCGCAGCTCCTCGGCGCGCATAACGGGAGTCAGCCCGGACGCATGGAGGCGCGTACAGGCCTCCTGGGCAGCCGCCATTGCATCATGCCGGCCGGTGTGGGCGAGTACCAGTATGCGTCTAGTCATCACGCTCCGTTGTATCAGGTGGGGACGGCTTCACGCATCGCCTCTGGTGCCGAAGGCAGCGCTGCCGCGCACAATGTCTTGCGCCAGCAGATCTGCGTCCCTATCGATCCTAGGCACCATCGTGCCCGAAGGCACCTTCATCCACAGGAAGAACTCGACATTTCCGTTCTGACCCGCAAGTGGGCTACGCGCGACGCCCTCAACATCAAGGCCCACCTTGAGTGCGGAACGAACCACACCGACGACGGCGCCGCGCCGCTGCTCCTCATCCGTCACCACTCCGGTACGGCTGAGTGCGCTCCTGCCGACTTCGAACTGCGGTTTGACCATGAGCACCAGGTCCCCGCCGCTCCGGGTCGCGTGCGCGAGCGGTGCCATCACGAGGGTCAGCGAGATGAAGGAAAGGTCCGCAACTGTCAGGTCCACCAGACCGCCGATCTGCTCCGCGTCGAGGAACCGGACATTGAGCCCCTCGTGAACGAGCACCCGCGGATCGTTCCGCAGCTGATCGACCAGCTGCCCGTGACCGACGTCCACTGCCACCACTGTGGCGGCGCCACGGCGAAGCAGCACGTCGGTGAAGCCGCCGGTGGACGCTCCCGCGTCGAGGCAGCGCGCGCCCTGAACCCCGACGCTGGTGAAGGCATTCAGCGCGCCGTCGAGCTTGTGTGCGGCACGGCTCGGATAATCAGGGACGCCGCTGTCGGTGACGAACAACTCATCATCCTCCGAGACAGACGACGAGGCCTTCGCCAGGACCGACCCGGAGCGAAGTACTCTGCCTTCCGCAATGAGTTGTGCCGCATGGGACCGTGAGCGCGCCAGTCCGCGGGCCACCAGCACCTGGTCCAGCCGGGCCACGCTCAGCCGTGCTCCGTGTTGAGCTCAGCGAGCAGCTCGTCGTGCAGCTGTTCGTAAGCCGTGTGCTGGTCAGTCTCGGCCAGCTCCGGTATGGAGGTGAGCGTGTGCAGGACACCGTCTACCGAGGCATCGCCCGTGGCTGAAACCGCTGGAAATTCTGACGGATCGCTGTCGGGCGGTGTGCGTTGCCCAGCGGGATGCGGTTCAGTGGCTCCCACGATGGCTCCTCACCCCTGCGTGTCCTCTTCTCTGAATTCCAGTCCGGGCAGTGTGGCGGTGTCCTGCAGCGGGCAGGCGGCCCACCATGCAGCGCACGCTGCGCGCCAGGCGTCGAGATCCTCGCGCCCACCGCCCATTATGACGACGCCGTCCCCAACCGTCGCTGACGACTCACCGCAGGTGAAGATACCGTCCTGCTCGGTGATGTCAGGATAGGGGTGGTGGAGCTGGTCGAGATCCGCAAAAAGGTACGTTGGGCGCTGCCCGGTGACGGCGGCCAACGCGTTCGCTGCCGTGTCCACTCCGGTAAGCACCAGCGCCGTGGCCATACCGGCACGGTTTCCGCCGAGAATGTCCGTGTCAAGGCGATCCCCGACGACAAGCGCTTCCTCGACACCGAGATGAGCCGCCGCCGTCGTGAACAGTTGGGCTTCAGGCTTACCCGCAACGATCGGGCTTCTTCCGGTGGCCGCGCTCACCGCGGCGACGAGCGTGCCGTTGCCGGGTGCTATCCCGCGTGCCTGCGGGATGGACATGTCCGTGTTCGTGGCGACCCACAGCGCACCGCCGGCAACGGCGAACGAAGCCTCGGCGAGGTCTTTCCATCCGAGCGAAGGCTCGAAGCCCTGAATGACTGCGTCGGGAACCGGGTCTGCCGTAGTGACCGGGACAAGGCCCTGATCCGCTACATGCTGTGCAAGGACCGCGCTACCGGTGACCAGTACTGTTGCTCCCTGCGGAACCTGTCCGGCCAAAAGTTCGGCACCCGCCAACGCTGACCCGAAGACCTGCTCAGCGGTGGCAGGGGCGCCCAGCTCGCGAAGATGTGCTGCCACCTCCGCCGAGGATCGGGAAGCGTTATTGGTGATGTAGGCGAGGGCGACACCAAGGTCTCCAAGCTTCTCCAACGCTTCGGTGGCACCGGGAATCGCCGCCGGACCGGCGTAGACGACGCCGTCCAGATCAGCGAGCACGGCACCGTATCGGCGTGCCAGGGGCGCACCGGCCTCACTCACTGTCACGCTGCTCCTCACCGTTATTAAGCTCTTCGCTGTCCGATGCATCCTCTGTGGGCGCTGAACTGACGCTCTGGACTGTTCCCCTTGCTGCCGAGTAGTCCAGGTCGGCACCCTCTTCGTCACCGACGAGGTCGATGATGTCGGGATCCTCGAAGGCTCCGACGCCGAGAGCGTTTTCCGCGATCTCCGCCTGACGGTGCCAGGACGCCGCCTCTTCCCTCCGGCCGACGGCCGCGAGAGCGTCCGCATAGGCGCGGAACAGGCGCGGGCTGTAGCTGAAGGCGCGGTTCTTGGTCAACTGCGGGATTTCGAGCGCGGCAACGGCGGCGTCGAGCTGGCCGAGGTCAGTCCGCGCGCCGGATACCACCATGGCCAACTCAACTTTGCCTGCTGCGTCAAGGGAGGAAGCATCCTCGGACCGGGCAAGATCGAGGGCGCGGTCCGGGCGGCCGAGTCCCCGTTCGCAGTCGGCCATTACCGGAAGGTGGACGTTCGATCCGTTGATTCGACGGTAGGTCCGGAATTCGCGCAGAGCTTCCCCGTAGTGACCGGCAGCGTATGCGGTGAGACCGACCGCTTCACGGACAACCGCGAGACGGCCGCCACGGCGGCTCGCCGCGAGAGCATGTTGGAACGCAAGCTCCGGCTCGTCGTCGATAAGGCGTCCGGCCATGACGAGATGCTTTGCTACCCAGAGCGCGCTTCGCTCCTCCAGGTTGCGGATTTCCGCGCGGGTGATCTTGTCCAGTTCACTTCCGGTGACGTCTTCATCGATCTCCGGGGAACGTTCACGATCCGGCCGGTTGGCGCTGCGGAGATCCCGGGCGTTATGCGGGCGCTCGAACGGAGCGTCGTCCGGTCCTGTTTCCCTGGGCGTCCGCTCGGGACGCCGCCCGTACTCTGCTTCCCGGCGATCCCCTCCCCGCGGTGCATCACCGTAGGTACGGCTCGGACGACGGTCGTCGCCGAAGCTGCGGCGTTGTCCGCGGTCACCGCCGCGGGAAGATCCATCCCGGCCGGAAGAGCTTCCCGGACGTGACTCCTTCCCACCCGAGTAGCCGCCGCTTCCGCCCTCACGATAGGAGCGGCGTTCGGTGCCCGCTTCACGCGACCTGTTGTCCCCGCCGGTAGGCCGGTCCCAACGCCGTGGCCCGTCGCCGGTGTTCCGGGAGTCCTGATCGCGGCTGGGTCGGCGCTCACCGCGCTGTCCGTCGCGGTCCTGCCAGTTGGTACGGCGGCCGGAGTCCGCTCCGCGGCCTGCACCGCCGGTGTCCTTGCGGGGGCCGCGCTCGTTGCGATCGTCGCGTCCACGCTGGCCACCACCCTCACGAGAGAAACCGCCCTCACGACGCTGGCCACCACCTTCACGGGTTGGCCGGCCGGACCCACCATCGGAGCGGTTCTGGACATAGCGCGGACCGTCGCCGGATTCAGGCTTGCGGCGATCTCCGCTACCGGCGCCCCGAGGCGCGGAGAAACCCCGCCGAGGCCCTTCACCCGAATCATTGCTGCGGCGGTCTGCACCGCGACGCTCTTCGCCAGTCTTACTATCCTCGCGACGGTTTTCTTCGCGGTCGCGGAAAGGTTCCCGGTCAGCCATGGCAGCACAATTCCTCTCGTCATGAGCTGACCTGACCCTGCGCCGGACGCTCTCGCTGTTGATCTATGTGTGAAGTGTCGGATTCTCAGCCTCCGATCCTCCCATTGTAGGCAAGAGCCGGCAGGCGCAAACGAATCGTTAAATGACTGAGGCTCCGACAATATTGTCGGAGCCTCAGTGCTAAGTGTTGTCCGGCGGTGTCCTACTCTCCCACACTCTCTCGGGTGCAGTACCATCGGCGCTGTGGGTCTTAGCTTCCGGGTTCGGAATGGGACCGGGCGTTTCCCCCACGCTATGACCGCCGTAACCCTGTGACCCGACCCCGCGCACCTGGTGTTGCTGTGGTGTGTGGGTGGGAAAACTTGTGTGGTTACAACTGTGGTATGTAGTTGTGTTGTGTTCCCTGGTGGGTTGTTGGTTGGGAACCGCATAGTGGACGCGTAGCATAAAAGTGTTTTGTGTGTATCAAGTTATCGGCGTATTAGTACCGGTCAGCTTCACGAGTCGTTAGTCCTCGCTTCCACATCCGGCCTATCAACCCAGTGGTCTGGCTGGGGGCCTCTCACACCAAATGGTGTATGGAAATCTCATCTTGAAGCAGGCTTCCCGCTTAGATGCTTTCAGCGGTTATCCCATCCGAACGTAGCTAATCAGCGGTGCACTTGGCAGTACAACTGACACACCAGAGGTTCGTCCGTCCCGGTCCTCTCGTACTAAGGACAGCCCTTCTCAAATTTCCTACGCGCGCAGCGGATAGGGACCGAACTGTCTCACGACGTTCTAAACCCAGCTCGCGTACCGCTTTAATGGGCGAACAGCCCAACCCTTGGGACCTACTCCAGCCCCAGGATGCGACGAGCCGACATCGAGGTGCCAAACCATGCCGTCGATATGGACTCTTGGGCAAGATCAGCCTGTTATCCCCGAGGTACCTTTTATCCGTTGAGCGACGGCCATTCCACAATGTACCGCCGGATCACTAGTCCCGACTTTCGTCCCTGCTTGAGATGTCTCTCTCACAGTCAAGCTCCCTTGTGCACTTACACTCGACACCTGATTGCCAACCAGGCTGAGGGAACCTTTGGGCGCCTCCGTTACTTTTTAGGAGGCAACCGCCCCAGTTAAACTACCCATCAGGCACTGTCCCTGACCCGGATTACGGGCCGAAGTTAGATATCCAGAGTGACCAGAGTGGTATTTCAACGATGACTCCACCTGAACTGGCGTCCAAGCTTCACAGTCTCCCACCTATCCTACACAAGCCACACCGAACACCAATACCAAACTATAGTGAAGGTCTCGGGGTCTTTCCGTCCTGCTGCGCGTAACGAGCATCTTTACTCGTAGTGCAATTTCGCCGAGTTTATGGTTGAGACAGCGGGGAAGTCGTTACTCCATTCGTGCAGGTCGGAACTTACCCGACAAGGAATTTCGCTACCTTAGGATGGTTATAGTTACCACCGCCGTTTACTGGGGCTTAAATTCCCAGCTTCGCCCGTAAGGGCTAACCGGTCCTCTTAACCTTCCAGCACCGGGCAGGAGTCAGTCCGTATACATCGTCTTGCGACTTCGCACGGACCTGTGTTTTTAGTAAACAGTCGCTTCCCCCTGGTCTCTGCGGCCCCGATCCGCCTCCCCACAGCAAGTGTGGTTCACGGTTGGGGCCCCCCTTCTCCCGAAGTTACGGGGGCATTTTGCCGAGTTCCTTAACCATAATTCTCTCGATCGCCTTAGTATTCTCTACCTGATCACCTGTGTCGGTTTGGGGTACGGGCAGTTGGAACCTCACGCCGATGCTTTTCTAGGCAGCATAGGATCATCGGATCCCCACCAAAAAGCGGGGCCCATCGGGTCTCAGAGACGGTATCCAAACCAGGACCACGGATTTGCCTATGGTCCCTCCTACATCCTTAGACCGGGACAACCATCGCCCGGCCCGACTACCTTCCTGCGTCACACCTGTTAATACGCTTACCTCCCAAGATCAGGTCCCACGCTCCCCACCAACACTGGGTCCGAAGACCACGGGAAGGTGGTTTGGGTGGTTAGTATCCCTTGTTCAGTATGGGCGGTTCTTCACCGGTACGGGAATATCAACCCGTTGTCCATCGACTACGCCTGTCGGCCTCGCCTTAGGTCCCGACTTACCCAGGGCAGATTAGCTTGACCCTGGAACCCTTGATCATTCGGCGGACGGGTTTCTCACCCGTCTTTCGCTACTCATGCCTGCATTCTCACTCGTGTAGGCTCCACCGCTGGTTTACACCGCGACTTCACTGCCCACACGACGCTCCCCTACCACTCCAAACGCCTGAACTCAGGAGAACAAGTCTCCGGCTTGGCTAACATTTGAAATCCACAACTTCGGCGGTGTACTTGAGCCCCGCTACATTGTCGGCGCGGAATCACTTGACCAGTGAGCTATTACGCACTCTTTCAAGGATGGCTGCTTCTAAGCCAACCTCCTGGTTGTCTGAGCAACTCCACATCCTTTCCCACTTAGCACACGCTTAGGGGCCTTAGTTGGTGGTCTGGGCTGTTTCCCTCTCGACTATGAAGCTTATCCCCCACAGTCTCACTGCTGCGCTCTCACTTACCGGCATTCGGAGTTTGGCTGACGTCAGTAACCTTGTAGGGCCCATCGGCCATCCAGTAGCTCTACCTCCGGCAAGAAACACGCAACGCTGCACCTAAATGCATTTCGGGGAGAACCAGCTATCACGAAGTTTGATTGGCCTTTCACCCCTACCCACAGCTCATCCCCTCCATTTTCAACTGAAGTGGGTTCGGTCCTCCACGACGTCTTACCGTCGCTTCAACCTGGCCATGGGTAGATCACTTCGCTTCGGGTCTAGATCACGCCACTCACTCGCCCTATTCAGACTCGCTTTCGCTACGGCTACCCCACACGGGTTAACCTCGCGACGTAACACTAACTCGCAGGCTCATTCTTCAAAAGGCACGCTGTCACCAAAACAAGTCTGGCTCCAACGGATTGTAGGCACACGGTTTCAGGTACTATTTCACTCCCCTCCCGGGGTACTTTTCACCTTTCCCTCACGGTACTGGTCCGCTATCGGTCATCAGGGAGTATTTAGGCTTACCAGGTGGTCCTGGCAGATTCGCACGGGATTTCTCGGGCCCCGTACTACTTGGGATACTCTCCAAGCGGCAGCACGCATTACAGCTACGGGACTCTCACCCACTCCGGTCGGGCCTTCAAACCCGTTCACCTATACGCCTGCACTCACTTCACCAGTCCGGCAGAACTGATACGGAAAGTCCCGCAACCCCAGAGATGCAACGCCCGCCGGCTATCACACACCACTGGTTTAGCCTCATCCGCGTTCGCTCGCCACTACTAACGGAATCACTATTGTTTTCTCTTCCTGTGGGTACTGAGATGTTTCACTTCCCCACGTTCCCCCCACGCACCCTATGTGTTCAGGTACGGGTCACCCAGTCACTCGCGCGCTGAGCGGGGTTTCCCCATTCGGACATCCTGGGATCAAAGTTCGGTTATCAACTCCCCCAGGCTTATCGCAGATTCCCACGTCCTTCTTCGGCTCCTGATGCCAAGGCATCCACCGTGTGCCCTTAAAAACTTGACGATCACACACAACCACCACACCACCCCCCAAAGGAAGCAGTACGACAAACGATTGCGTGCATACACAAAATTTAAGATGCTCGCGTCCACTATGCAGTTCTCAAACAACAACCCCAGTCAACACACCACCCACACCCCACAACCCCAAACAAACAGGATCAAGACGTGAGCAGACATGCCCAGGAAAACCAGAAACCCCAACAACCCACACCCCCAAAAGGATGCAGACTCCTGTTGCCTCAGGACCCAACAGTGTGCCACACAATGAAACCACCACCACCAACCACGCCTTTCCCAAACCCACACCCCCCACACCAACCCCCACACAGGGGACCAGCAGAAGGACACAAGCCCGTACTCAACACGACCAGCACCAGCAGCCATCAATTCGTTGATATTCCACCCATGAGCACCCACCGCAGAACAAACGCCTGCGCAATGGGCATACTCCTGACAACCCCCACACCCCACACAACGTGGAACACGGACAGTTGTAGGCGCTCCTTAGAAAGGAGGTGATCCAGCCGCACCTTCCGGTACGGCTACCTTGTTACGACTTAGTCCCAATCGCCGGTCCCACCTTCGACGGCTCCCCCCCAAAAGGGTTAGGCCACCGGCTTCGGGTGTTACCAACTTTCGTGACTTGACGGGCGGTGTGTACAAGGCCCGGGAACGTATTCACCGCAGCGTTGCTGATCTGCGATTACTAGCGACTCCGACTTCATGAGGTCGAGTTGCAGACCTCAATCCGAACTGAGACCGGCTTTTTGGGATTAGCTCCACCTCACAGCATCGCAACCCTTTGTACCGGCCATTGTAGCATGCGTGAAGCCCAAGACATAAGGGGCATGATGATTTGACGTCGTCCCCACCTTCCTCCGAGTTGACCCCGGCAGTCTCCCATGAGTCCCCGGCATAACCCGCTGGCAACATGGAACGAGGGTTGCGCTCGTTGCGGGACTTAACCCAACATCTCACGACACGAGCTGACGACAACCATGCACCACCTGTAAACCGGCCACAAGTGGCCGACACATCTCTGCGCCGTTCCGGTTCATGTCAAGCCTTGGTAAGGTTCTTCGCGTTGCATCGAATTAATCCGCATGCTCCGCCGCTTGTGCGGGCCCCCGTCAATTCCTTTGAGTTTTAGCCTTGCGGCCGTACTCCCCAGGCGGGGCACTTAATGCGTTAGCTACGGCGCGGAAAACGTGGAATGTCCCCCACACCTAGTGCCCAACGTTTACGGCATGGACTACCAGGGTATCTAATCCTGTTCGCTCCCCATGCTTTCGCTCCTCAGCGTCAGTTAATGCCCAGAGACCTGCCTTCGCCATCGGTGTTCCTCCTGATATCTGCGCATTTCACCGCTACACCAGGAATTCCAGTCTCCCCTACATCACTCAAGTCTGCCCGTACCCACCGCAGATCCGGGGTTAAGCCCCGGACTTTCACGGCAGACGCGACAAACCGCCTACGAGCTCTTTACGCCCAATAATTCCGGATAACGCTTGCGCCCTACGTATTACCGCGGCTGCTGGCACGTAGTTAGCCGGCGCTTCTTCTGCAGGTACCGTCACTTTCGCTTCTTCCCTACTGAAAGAGGTTTACAACCCGAAGGCCTTCATCCCTCACGCGGCGTCGCTGCATCAGGCTTGCGCCCATTGTGCAATATTCCCCACTGCTGCCTCCCGTAGGAGTCTGGGCCGTGTCTCAGTCCCAGTGTGGCCGTCCACCCTCTCAGGCCGGCTACCCGTCGTCGCCTTGGTAGGCCATTACCCCACCAACAAGCTGATAGGCCGCGAGTCCATCCAAAACCACAAAAGCTTTCCACCAACCACCATGCGATGGAAGGTCGTATCCAGTATTAGACCCAGTTTCCCAGGCTTATCCCAGAGTCAAGGGCAGGTTACTCACGTGTTACTCACCCGTTCGCCACTAATCCCCCCAGCAAGCTAGGGATCATCGTTCGACTTGCATGTGTTAAGCACGCCGCCAGCGTTCATCCTGAGCCAGGATCAAACTCTCCGTAAAAAACTACGAACACAACACGAACCCCCCGGAAAAAGAGAAACCCATGCTGCACAAAATTCGAAACCAGCCAAAAAACCAGCCACCCCACGAGGTGAGATGACCAGCAAATCAACCAATCAAAAAACAATCGGTATCAACAAACATGGCACACTATTGAGTTCTCAAACAACAGAAGCAATTCACATACTCTGCAAAGTTTTTATTTACATTTCCGTGCTGCTGTGTTCCTAAATCTATTTCATCCGAATTGTTTCTGTCAAATCGGCTTATTTGCCGGAATTCGACCAAACAATTCGAATCCGCCCACCACAAACTAACTGGTTTTGAGCTTGTGCGCTCAGCGCACGCCCGAACCATTTCGTTTTAGGAGGGGGTTTGTCACCACTCAGCGGCGGCGACTCAGAAAACATTACACGGGCTTCCGATCCCGTGCAAATCGCCCCCGGGCCGGCCGTGCCGCTACCTGAAAATCTAGCCGACTTCGACCGTCGCCAGCGTGCGCTTGCCTCGTCGGAGCAGAAGGAAGCGACCGTGCAGGAGCTGGTGCGCCCCCACGGTTGTGTCGGGATCGGACACCTTTTCGTTGTTCACATAGGCGCCGCCTTCAGCCACAGTGCGGCGGGCAGCAGAGTTGCTCGGCGCCAGGCCGCTCGCAACCAGGAGGTCAATGATGCCCAAACCGCCGCCGTCGACCTTTGCGGACGGCAGCTCGGCGGTGGCAGCGCGCAGGGTAGTTTCATCCAGCTCGGTCAGGTCACCCTGTCCGAACAGCGCGGCGGAGGCAGCAATCACCTTGTTCGTTGCCTCAACGCTGTGAACCAGTGAAGTGACGTCGAAGGCAAGCGCGCGCTGCGCCTCACGCAGGTGCGGCCGGTCGGCCACGGATTCCGCCAGGTGGTCGATGTCCGCACGGCTGCGGAAGGTGAAAATCTTCAAGCGGTCCAAGACATCCGCATCCGAAGTGTTCAACCAGAACTGGTACATCGCGTACGGAGTTGTCATGTTCGCATCCAGCCAGACGGCATTGCCCTCGCTCTTGCCGAACTTGGTGCCATCCGAGTTCGTGATCAGGGGTGTCCCGATTGCGTGGACGCTTTTACCCTCAACCTTTCGGATGAGTTCCGTGCCACTGGTCAGGTTGCCCCACTGATCGGACCCGCCGGTCTGCAGCACGCACTGGTGGTCGCGGAAAAGATGCAGGTAATCCATGCCCTGCAGCACCTGGTAGCTGAACTCGGCGTAACTGATGCCTTCCTCGGAGTGAAGGCGCTTGGCAACTGTTTCCTTCTTGATCATGGTGCCGACCCGGAAGTGCTTGCCGACCTCGCGCAGGAAATCGATGGCGCTCATGGGCGCGGTCCAGTCAAGGTTATTGACCATCCGGGCGGCGTTGTCGCCGTCGAAACTCAGGAACCGCTGCACCTGGCCCTGAAGGTAACCGACCCACTCGGCAACGGTCTCCTTGGTGTTCATGGTGCGCTCCGCCGAGGGCCGCGGGTCCCCCACCAATCCCGTGGAACCGCCGACCAGCCCGATCGGTCGATGCCCGGCGAGCTGGAGCCTGCGCATGGTCAGCAACTGGACGAGGTTGCCCAGGTGCAGGCTTGGTGCCGTCGGATCGAAGCCGCAGTAGTACGTGATCGGTGCCCCGGCGAGAAGTTTCTCAAGCTCCGCCTCATCGGTGGAGACATGGATCAGCCCGCGCCACTTCAACTCCTGCCAGAGGTTCTCGAAGGAGCCGTCGTTTTGCTGCTGGTTCACGGTCGCGTGCGCCGCTTCGCTGGATTGTTGCACTGCTTCAAAATATCAGCCCTCAATGCCCTCAGGAATTTCTCCCGTCGAGATGAGGCGGAGACGCTGCGTCGGCCTGGTCATTGCGACATACAGATCCCCGACCCGGACCGCTTCCTGCCGCAGCATCTCGGCCGGTTCCAGGACCACCACGCCGTCGAATTCCAGGCCTTTTGCCTCCCGCGGGGTGGTGACCACGATGTCCTGGCCAAGCCCGCCCGCACCCCTGCCGACCCGGTTGCCGTACACCCCCCTGACGGCGGCCCGCATCTGCTCAACGATCCGCGCCGGTGCAATGACGGCAAGGAGACCTTCGGCGATGGCATCAAGTTCCTCCGGCAAGGCAGACAGGAGCGCCGGTTCGAGCTTCGGAACCCGGTCAATCACCGGATCCCACCGCCCCTCGCGGACCGCCTTCGGGGCAGACACCACGAGGCCCGCCGCGTTAGCCATCCGTACTGCGGCTTCGGCAATCTGCGCCGGCGTGCGGTAGTTGACCGTCAGCTCCTCAAGCTGCCACCGCTCCCCCGCGAACGGCTCGAGCGCCTGCTGCCAGGAGTGGGAACCGGCGATGGAGCTGGTTTGCGCGATGTCACCGACGATCGTAAAGGACTTGAGGGGGCATTTGCGCATGAGCAGCCTCCACTGCATCGGAGAAAGCTCCTGCGCTTCATCGACCACGATGTGCCCGTACGCCCACGTGCGGTCACCGGACGCGCGCTCGGCAGCCGTCAGCCTCGATTCGGCAACCGTATTGTGCTCCGCGAGTTCCTCTGCACTGAGCATCCCGTCAATGCCGGCATCCTCCAGTGTGCCGCTGACGTTCTCCAGGGCACGTTCGGCGTTGGCGAGGTCCCGGCGCCGCTCCTGTTCCCGCTCCGCCGCGTTGCGTCCGGCGGACGGGTCAAGCTCGCCGAGCAGTTCCGCGGCCTCATCGAGCAGCGGGACGTCCGCCTCCGTCCACGGCGCGTCTTCGGTGCGGTAGAGCAGTTGCCGCTCGGCGTCGCTCAGGTGGGGTGCGGCCGCTTCAAGCTGGGCCGGTTTGGCGAAAAGGTCCCGCAGGAGCTTCTCCGGCGTCATGGGCATCCAGGCGAGATTGAGCGCGATCCGCACATCGCGCGACGTCCGCACGTCCTCGGTGAGATAGGAGCGGTCTGCAGTGTTACCAGCCCCCGACGATTCCTCGAGCTGCTCAGTCAGCTGCTCTGTGAGCTCACGCAACATGATCTTCACGAACGTCGTACGTGCCTCATTGTGCGGTTTCCCTGTAGCGCGGGCGCGGTCCCGGGCGCGGCGGACCTGCCGTGGGGTGAGGATCAGGATGGTGCCCTCGACGTTGAGCCTCCGGTTCTCGGCCGGTAGCCGCTGCCGGTTGGCGACCGCCTGCTTCATCACGCCGGCCATGTCCAGCCTGCCCTTGAGCTCTGCCGTCTCTTCCGACGGCTCCTGGACGGCCTGAATGCCCGGCATCAGGCTGCCGATACTTGCCATCACGACGCCGGTTTCACCCAGCGAGGGCAGCACCCGCTCGATGTACTTCATGAACGCGCTTGTGGGCCCGACCAGCAGTACCCCGGCCGACTTCAACCGCTCCCGGTGCGTGTAGAGCAGGTAGGCGGCCCGGTGCAGCGCGACGGCTGTCTTGCCGGTGCCGGGACCGCCCTGTACGACGACGACGCCGGGCAGCGGCGCGCGGATCACGCGGTCCTGCTCGGACTGAATGGTGCCCACGATGTCCGACATCTGGCCGGTGCGCCGGGAATTGAGCGCTGCCAGCAGCGCCCCCTCCCCCTGTAGCGAGTCAGCGTCGGTGAGCATCGACGCGTCGAGGACATCATCCTCCACAGCAACGACGTCCCGTTTGGAAAGGATCAGGTGGCGACGGCGGCGGACGCCCATCCGTTCGAAAGCCGTGGCCTGGTAGAAGGTGCCCGCTTCCGGAGCCCGCCAGTCAACCATGAGCTGCTGCAGGTCCTCGGTGGACAGACCGATGCGGCCGATGTAGCGTTCCTCGCCGCTGTCCAGATCGAGACGCCCGAACACCAACCGGTCATCCACCGCGTTCAGTTGGGCGAGGCGGTCCTCGTACATGGTGGCGAACGCATCGCGCTCGGACCGGTTCTGATGCGAGCCGGCGGATATTGTCCGGCGCACCTGATCGAGCTGGCGCTGCTTTTCGGCGCGCAGTTCATCAAGCCGTTGATACAGGCCGGCCACATAGCCTCGCTCGTGGTCCAGCTCGTTCCGGGCTACTGACATTTCATGCATTGCGCGTTTCCCTCTCGCCAAGGCGGACCGTCAATTCTATCCCCCTTCGGTGCGAATTTCCGTTCCGCCGCTGCGCACGCTGCCGGATGTTTCGCGGGAAGCGGTTCCACGTGCGGGATCTGCCGCTCTCCGTGCGCCGCGGGGTTTGGCGGCCGGCCGGTACACGGAGACACTTGTTTCACCGGCCAGCCAGTAGCGCCAGGGGTAGGCAGGTGATCCGCCGGGTCCACTCACGCCGACGCGCGGGCCCGTCTGCAGGCGCAGGGGATCTGCAGGATGGTCCGGCAAAGCGAGCCGGAGCCGGTCAGAGAAAACATCCGTGCCGTCCAGCTCCCGGTCGATGCCGAGAGCCTGCGCCAGGCGCGCCGGACCGCGCGCAAGGTCCCGGTCCAGGCGGGGATTGCCCCGGCGGCGCCGGGCCGTGTGCACTCCCCCGACGATCTCCCCTGCCCGCAGCAGCAGTCCGGTGGCATTGCCTGGCCACCCGCAGACCACGTTGGCGCAATAGTGCATGCCATAGGTGAAGTACACATACAGGTGCCCCGCCGCACCGAACATTGTCGCGTTACGGGCCGTCTGTCCGCGATAGGCATGGGAGCCCGGGTCCTCCGACCCCATATAGACTTCCACCTCGGTGATGCGCACCGTGACCGGCTCCGCGCCGTCGTCGTGCGTCAGGTGTGCTCCAAGCAGGAGCGGTGCAACCTCGATGGCCGGATGCGCAAGCCGGGTGCGCTGGAGTGCTGGATCCACGAAAAGACCGTATCAAGACGCGGCGGGCGCACTGTGCACGGTCGTGTCCGATTTCCGCCAGCAGCACACCGGTCCGCCTGCGAGGATAGACTCATGGACTTCTGGCAGCGGTACCGGGCGATCGAATCGCGGGACACCCGGTTTGACGGGCAGTTCGTCACCGCCGTGGCGACGACGAAGATTTACTGCCGCCCGTCCTGCCCGGCGCGAACCCCGAAACCTGCCAATGTCAGCTTCTACCCCACCTCCGCGGCGGCACACGAGGCCGGATACCGCGCCTGCAAGCGGTGCCTGCCGGAAGCGGTACCCGGTACGCCGGCGTGGAACCTGCGCTCGGATACCGCTGCGCGGGCGATGAGGCTGATTTCCGACGGCGAGATCGACCGCGTCGGCGTTCCGGGTCTGGCGCTGCGGCTCGGCTACTCAACCCGCCAGCTTGGCCGGATCCTCCACCACGAACTGGGTGCCGGCCCACTCGCGCTGGCCCGCGCCTCCCGGGCACAAACAGCGCGGACGTTGCTCACCGCCACCGACCTGGCGCTCTCCGACGTTGCCTTCGCCTCCGGGTTCAACAGCATCCGCCAGTTCAACGAGACGGTGCAGGAGGTCTACGACCTCTCCCCCTCACAGCTGCGGCACCGCAGCCGTACCCTTTCCCATGCATCGACGGCGGCCGACTCCCCGACGTCCCTCAGCCTGACGCTGCCCGCGCGCATGCCGTACGACGACGGCACCTTTTCCTTCCTGCGCGCCCGCGCCATCGACGGGATCGAGCAGGGCGACGCGGCGAGCTATGCCCGCCTGCTCCGCCTTCCCGGAGGTGAGGGCTGGTTCAGGGCCGAACCTGGGCAACGCGGACTTGACGTCTCCGTCACGGTGGAGCAATTGAAGGACCTGCCCGTCCTGCTGTCCCGCATCCGCCGGCTGTTCGATCTGGACGCTGATCCCGCAGCCATCGACGCTGTCCTCTCGGCGGATCCGGCCATGGAAGCCCGGGTGCAGCACTACCCGGGGATCCGCCTGCCAGGTGCCGTGGATTCGCAGGAGATCCTGATTCGCGCCATGATCGGGCAACAGATCACCGTAGCGGCCGCCACCGGCATCCTGAACACTCTCAGCGTGCTGGGCGAGCCGTCAAGGCTCGGCCGTCCCGGTCATACCCGGCTGTTCCCCACCGCCGCTGCCTTGGCGGATGGGGCCGGCCCGCTGCTGAAGGGACCGGCGCGCCGTCGGTCGAGTCTGCTGGCGGTCTCAGCGGCCCTTGCCGACGGTAGCCTCAACATCGGTGTGGCGGACACACCCGGTGAACTGGCGGAGAAGCTCCTGCCGCTGCCGGGAATCGGGCCGTGGACCGTCCGCTACGCCGCCATGCGGGTACTGGGCGCAACGGATATCCACCTCGACAACGACGCCGCTGTCCGCGCCGGCTTCGCCCGGCTTTCCGGACGCCCCGCCGACGCCCGGGAAACAGCAGCCTGGTCCGAGCAGTTCAGTCCCTGGCGTTCCTACGCCACCATGCACCTCTGGCGTCTGGCTTCCAGTAAACCGCTCCAGAGGCGTGCATCAACCGGCACTCCGAGAAAGGCCCTGGCATCATGACGACCCAGACCACCACTGTCTCCACTCCGGACGGGCCGTTCACGGTCGTGGAACGGGACGGTGCAGTCCTTGCCTCCGGCTGGACCGCTGAGCTATCCGACGTGACCGGCCAGATCCACCCGACGCTGAGGGTGGAACCTGTTCACTTTGTACGCAGTCTCCCGTTCATCACGGACGCCGTGTCTGCCTATTACGACGGCGATCTCGCCGCCATCGAAGCGGTCCCCGTGCAGCAGTTGTCAGGACCGTTCCGTAACCATGCCTGGGACGTGCTGCGCACTGTCGCCCCCGGCAGGCCGGTGACCTATTCGGAGTATGCTCGCCTGGTCGGCCGGCCCGCCGCCATCCGCGCCGCAGCCGGAGCCTGTGCCTACAACGCTGCTGCGCTTTTTGTTCCGTGCCACCGCGTAATCCGGACGGACGGAAGCCTTGGAGGGTTCCGATGGGGTGTTGCCGTCAAGACAAGCCTGCTGGCCCGCGAGAAGGCGGCCGCTCAGTCCGCTGACCCGGTGAGCGTCGCGCGGTAGAAATCTTCAAGCGCGTGCATCTTGCGCATGCTCGTATGCGGCTGGTCGCCGCCCACCGAGACCGCAACAGCATCCAGATGGGCGTGCCACTGCGCCAGCAGGGAGGGTGCCTCGTCCGGGTCTTCCAGGACGTGCCGAACGGCCACCCGGGTAACGCCGCCGTCGGCGGTGAAATCGACTTCAGCCTGCTCGACCCTCGGCTGTTGTTCGGGATCCGCAGTGATTGCATCCTTCACGAGCGGCAAGGTGGAAGGGAGGCGACGGTCGAAATGGACCATGGTGACGCCGTCGTACGTTTCCAGCCAGCCCATCGTGTTGGAGAGGTTGAACTCTTCGGCATAGGCGTCCCGCAGTGCCGCCCAATCAACACCTGGTGCCGGCTCCCGGCCGGCGGCGACGTCCTCCAGCGCGGCAAGGATCTGTTGCCAGCCCGCGGCTCCCTCGGTCAGGAAGTCCGGTGTTTCCGAACGCGCCCGCAATTGCAGCAGGGCGCCGCCGTCGCACTCCAGCACGCGCCATTCAAGAATCGATTCGAGACCCAGCGCATCATCCCAGGTGATCTGGAGACTCGTGGGCGGATTGAGCTGAAGCACAGTGCCCGTGGTGGCTCCGCCGCCCATGTCCAGCGAGTATTCCTTGCCCAGTTCCCAGTTGCCGGCCAGCTCTCCCAGCCACAGGCGCACCTTGTCCGGGTTCGTCAGCAGGTTCCAGATGTACGAGCGCGGATAGTCGAACTGCCGGTCGAAGGCCAGCACGTAGCCGTCGCTGAGCCGCTCGATGCGCCCACGCGGCACCACGGGATGGGCCGCTGATCGATCAACATCCGACGTCATGGCGTCTGCCTTTGCTCGTCCTGCACCTGCGGTATTCCTGTTCGGGTGGTTCCCAACTTAGCGCAGTGCAGGGCGGCTGATAAGGGCTGCCCGGCACGGATCAGGATCTTTCAGAAGCCGCGGCGAGCAGCGCGGCGGTCAGCCTCGCGGCGCCATGGCCGACGGCCAGGGCAGGAGCTCGGGGAGGTCGACGCCGTCCGCCGCGGCGGTCGCGTTCAACCCGCCCAACGGCTGCCGCCCGGCCAGCCAGGCGGCGATGTCCTGGAGGAGGCCGGTGACGACGACGGTGCGCGCCGGAGTTCCCGAACCGCTGAGGAGGGTGCGCGGCTGCTCGCCCAGCGGCTGGAGCTTGATTGCCGTCCCTGCGGGAATGCGTGCTTCAAGGAATTCGAAGAGGTAGTGGCAGAAGGCGTTGTCCCAGTCGAGGGAGGTGCGCCGGAGGCCGAGGTCGGAGGCGTGAATGACCAGTTCCCGCCAGAGCGCGAGCGCACCGTCGCGAACGGTGCCGTCCCGGTAGGAGATGCGGGTGGTCCACTCGCTGCCGGTCACTCCGGCGAAGACCGCCACGGCGGTGCTGACGGCGTCGGTCAGGCTGTGAAGCTGCTCTTCTGTGGCGCGCTGTGCCCGCCGCTCGATGTCCCGGTTGCGACCGTCAGACCCGTCGTCATAGAAGTCGACGGTTTCACCGCGGGCGGCGTATTCGAGCTGACGCGTCATGGCCCGGCACACGCCCTCGACGTGTGCCAGGACGAAGCCGCGGCTCCAGCCGGGAAGGACCGACGGCGCCGCGAGGGCATCGTCGTCGAGCCCGGCTGCTGTTGCCAGCAGCTCCCGGCCGGCGTCGGCAAGCCGTTCCGGAAGATTCCGGGGATCGTTCTGGAGTGCTTCCTGCTGCGACGTGTTCACGGGCATCCTCGGGATTGGGATCGGGCGGCTTGTCCCGAGAATACCCGCAACCCCTCGCGTGCTGTTGCTGTTCTGTTCTGTTCTGTTCCTGGACTACGCCAGCGCCGACCGTGCGTCCGCCACCTGCGCCGCCAGTGCCTCCAGCTGGCGGCGCACCGCGGCCGGGGCGGTTCCACCCTGTGCGTCGCGGCTGTTCAGCGACCCTTCGACGGTCAGCACGTCGCGGACGCCCGGGGTGAGGTGAGCGGAAATACCGGCGTAGTCCCCGTCGGTCAGGTCCCACAGTTCAACGCCGCGGCTTTCAGCCAGTCTGACCGCTTCACCGGAAAGCTCGTGCGCTTCCCGGAACGGCACACCCTGGCGGACCAGCCATTCAGCCACGTCTGTGGCGAGGGCGAATCCGAGCGGAGCAAGCGAGGCCATCCGCCCGGTGTGGAACGTGAGCGTCGCGATCATGCCCGAGACTGCGGGGAGGAGGACCTCAAGGGTATCGACGGCGTCGAATACCGGCTCCTTGTCCTCCTGTAGATCCCGGTTGTACGCAAGCGGCAGTCCCTTCAGTGTGGCGAGCAGACCGGTCAGTTTGCCGATGAGCCGGCCGGCCTTGCCTCGGGCAAGTTCTGCGACATCGGGATTCTTTTTCTGCGGCATGATCGAAGAGCCGGTGGAGAAGGAGTCATGCAGCGTGACGAAGGAGAACTCCTTGGTTGCCCAGATGATGACCTCTTCACTGATGCGTGAGAGGTCCACGCCGATCATTGAGGCCACCCAGGCGAACTCCGCGTACACGTCCCGCGCGGCAGTGCCGTCGATCGAATTGTGCGTCGCCGAATCGAACCCCAGCTCGGCAGCGACCGCCTCGGGGTCGAGGCCCAGCGAGGATCCGGCGAGCGCACCCGAGCCGTAGGGCGAGACCGCTGCCCGGCGGTCCCAGTCCTGGAGCCGCTGCACGTCGCGCAAGAGCGCCCAGGCGTGGGCGAGCAGATGATGGCTCAGGAGCACGGGCTGTGCGTGCTGCAGGTGGGTCCGGCCGGGCATCGGCACCTCGAGGTGCTCCTGCGCCTGCCCCACCAGCGCGTCAATGGTGGCAAGGACGCCGCCGGCGATGATGCGGGCATGCTCGCGCAGGTACATCCGTCCGAGTGTTGCTACCTGGTCGTTCCGGGAGCGGCCGGCACGGAGCTTGCCGCCAAGGGCCGGGCCCGCCCGCTCGATCAGGCCCCGCTCCAACGAGCCGTGCACGTCCTCGTCGGAATCCGCCGGCATGTAGGCGCCGGTGCGGACGTCGTCGTCGAGCGTGTCCAGGGCGGCCAGCATGCCGGTCAGCTCCCCGTCATCGAGCAGGCCGGCACGGTGCAGCACACGGGCGTGCGCGCGTGAACCGGCGATGTCATGGCGGGCAAGCCGCCAATCGAAATGCGTTGACTTGCTCAGTGCCGCGAGGGCGTCCGCAGGGCCGCCGGAAAACCGGCCGCCCCACAGGGAGCCCTCATTGGTGCCGTGGGTATTCGTGCCGTGAACGTCGGCCATGAATCAGCTTCCTGCGCGCTGATCGCGGCCGGAGGCCACCTTGGAGGACAGGCCGAAGATTTCGATGAAGCCTCGGGCCATCGACTGGTCGAAGGTGTCTCCCGTGTCGTAGGTGGCCAGGTTGAAGTCGTAGAGACCGACGTCGGAGCGGCGCCCGGTGACGGTTGCGCGCCCGCCGTGCAGCTCCATCCGGACATCCCCGGAGACGTAGCGCTGGGTGTCATCGATGAAGGTTTCGAGCGAGCGCTTCAGCGGGGAGAACCACTGGCCGTCATACACCAGCTCGGTCCAGCGCTGGTCGACGGTCTTCTTGAACCGCGCCTGCTCGCGCTCAACGGTGACGTTCTCGAGTTCCCGGTGGGCGGTGATGAGTGCCATGGCTCCGGGCGCCTCGTAGATTTCGCGGCTCTTGATACCCACCAGGCGGTCCTCGACGATGTCGATCCGGCCTACGCCCTGGGCGCCGGCGCGGCGGTTCAGTTCCTCGATGGCCTGCAGCGGGGTGACGGCGTGCCCGTCGATCGCCACCGGGATGCCTTCGCGGAAGGAGATGACCACTTCATCGGCCGCCGGTGAGAACTCGGGGGAATCGGTGTAGTCGTAGACGTCCTTGGTGGGCCCGTTCCAGATGTCTTCGAGGAAGCCTGTCTCGACGGCACGTCCCCAGACGTTCTGGTCGATCGAGAACGGGTTCTTCTTGGTGGTCTCGATCGGCAGCCCCTTCTCTTCGGCGAAGGCGATGGCCTTGTCGCGGGTCAGGGCGAGGTCGCGGACGGGCGCGATGCACTTCAGATCCGGGCCCAGGGTCTGGATGCCGACCTCGAAGCGGACCTGGTCGTTGCCCTTGCCGGTGCAGCCGTGGGCAACGGTGGAGGCACCGAACTCACGCGCCGCGGCGACGAGGTGCTTCACGATCACCGGCCGGGAAATGGCCGAGACCAGCGGATACGAGTCCATGTAGAGCGCGTTAGCTCGCAGGGTGGGCATGCAGTACTCGTTCGCGAACTCATCACGTGCGTCCGCCACGTAGGCTTCGACAGCGCCGCAACCCAGTGCACGCTGGCGGATGGTCTCGAGCGATTCACCGCCCTGTCCGACGTCGACGGCGACAGCCACCACTTCCGCTCCGGTTGCTTCGGCGATCCAGCCGATGGCCACGGACGTATCCAGTCCGCCTGAGTAGGCGAGGACAATGCGTTCAGTCACTTGGGTAGCTCCTCTTGTGTGTTGTGGGTTGGTTCGGTGGTGTTCAGAAAATCGGGTATTCAGGACGCTTCGTGTGCGAACTGCAGGAACCGGGCGGCCACCTCGGCGCCGCCGGCAGGATCACGAGTGACCAGCAGGATGGTGTCGTCTCCGGCGATCGTACCGAGCACGGACGGCATGACCGAATGGTCGATGGCCAGCGCCAGGAAGTTCGCGGCTCCCGGCGGCGTACGCAGGACCACCAGGTTCCCCGACGCCTCAGCCGTCACCAAAAGCTCTCCACACAGCCGGGATAACCTGCTGTCCAGGATTTCCTGCGTGACGCCGCTCTGCGGGGCACGCCCGCCGCCCTCGCCGGGAACGGCATAAACCAACGCGCCGTCCTTGCCGCGGACGCGCACGGCTCCCAGCTCGACAAGGTCACGCGACAGCGTCGCCTGGGCCACCTGGAGACCGTCATCCGCCAGCAATTCCGCCAGTTCAGACTGGGACCTTACCGACTGCGCGGTCAGCAGGGCGGTGATCCGGGCCTGGCGGGCGATCTTCGTGGTTGGCTGAACAGGAGGCTGACCAGTCGGTTGGGCAACGGCTTGCCGCGGTGCCGGCACGGTGGTCACGAGCGCTCCATGAGCCAGACCATCAGCGCCTTCTGCGCGTGCAGCCGGTTCTCCGCCTCGTCCCAGACAACGGACCGCGGCCCGTCGATGACGCCGGCGGAAATCTCGTAGCCGCGGTAGGCAGGCAGGCAGTGGAGGACGACGGCGTCGGCCGCCGCCTGCGCCAGCAGCGCCTCATCGACGGCGTACGGACGGAACAGCTCGAACCTCGCGGTCTTGGCGGCGTCGTCCTCGATCTCCTGGCCCATCGACACCCAGGTGTCCGTCGCAAGGACGTCAGCTCCCGCTGCTGCCTCCGCGGCGTTCGTGGTGATGAGCACCGAGCCGCCGGTCTCCGCGGCGCGCTTGTTCGCGGCGTCGACAATGCGCTGTTCCGGCAGGTAGCCCTCGGGACCCGCGATGCGCACATGCATGCCGGCGGTGACTCCGGCGAGCAGGTAGGAGTTCGCCATGTTGTTGGCCGCATCACCGAAGTACGCGAGCGTCAGGCCCGCCAGCGCACCCTTGTGTTCACGGACGGTCAGCAGGTCGGCGAGCAACTGGCAGGGGTGGTAGTCATCGGAGAGGGCGTTGATGACGGGCACGGACGAGGACGCCGCCATCTCCTCGAGCCCGGCCTGCGCATAGGTGCGCCAGACGATGGTGGAAACCATCCGCTCCAGGACCCTGGCCGTGTCGGAAATCGATTCCTTGTGACCGAGCTGCGATTCGCCCGCGCCGATGATGAGCGGCACCCCGCCGAGGTCCGCGATACCGGTGGCGAAGGACACGCGGGTCCGGGTGGAGGTCTTGTCGAAGATCACCGCGACGGTCTTGCGTCCCGAGCCGTCACCCGCATAGGTGGAGTTCGAGTAACGGGCCTTCTTCAGTTCAAGCGCGAGATCGAGAACCTCATTTTGTTCAGCCTGGGTGAGGTCGGTGTCGAGCAGGAAGTGGCGGGTCATTCGGAAGCCTCCGTTGTCTTGGCTGCGTTGTTGCTGTTGCGTGCCGTCTCGAGGACCGACGGCAGCGCATCGAGAAAACTCTGCGCCTGCGTGCGGGTCAGTATCAGCGGCGGCGCGAGCCGGAGTGTGTGCGGCGTGGGCGCGTTGATGATGAATCCCTGGCCAAGGGCCTCCGTCACGGCGTCGGAGGCGTAGTCGCCGTCGAGGTCGAAGCCGATCAGCAGGCCCTCCCCACGGACCTCTCCGACCCCGCTCACACCGGCAAGGTTGCTGCGAAGGTAGCTGCCGACGTCGTCCGCGTTCTGCAGCACCGCGCCTGCTTCGAGTGCGTGCAGCGTGGCCAGCGCAGCGGCCGTCGCGACCGGATTGCCGCCGAACGTCGTCCCGTGCTGGCCCGGCGTGAGCAGAGCGGACACCTCGCTGCCGAACGACACCAGGGCACCGATGGGGAAACCGCCGCCCAATCCCTTGGCCAGGGTCATGGCGTCGGGCGTGATGCCGCTGGCCTGGTGCGCAAACCAGCGCCCAGTGCGGCCAACGCCGGTCTGCACCTCGTCCAGGATCAGGAGAGCTCCGACCTTCGTGGTCAGCTCGCGTGCCCTGCGCAGGTAGTCGATACTGAGCGGGCGCACGCCCGCTTCACCCTGGATGGGCTCAAGGACGACGGCGGCAACTGACTCATCGAGCGCTGCCTCCAGCGCAGCAATGTCATTGAACGGCAGATGCTCGACGCCGCCGGGCAGCGGTTCGAACGGCTCACGGTAGGCCCGCTTCGCGGTCAACGCGAGGGCGCCCATGGTGCGGCCGTGGAAGCCGCCTTCAAGCGCAAGAATGCGCTTACGTCCACCGTCGCTATTGCGGCGGGCAAGCTTGAACGCCGCCTCGACGGCCTCTGTGCCGGAGTTAGCGAAGAACACCTTCGACCCCTCGCCGGCACCGGCCAGGGACAGAAGCTTCTCGGCCAGCGCCACCTGGGTGGGGCTGGTGAAGAAGTTCGACACGTGACCGAGTGTGGCCAGCTGGGAGGAGATCACCGATGTGACGAAGGGGTGGGCGTGCCCCAGCGCGTTCACGGCGATTCCGCCGAGGAGGTCGAGGTACTGCTTGCCGTCGGCGTCCCAGACATGGCAGCCCGCTCCACGCACCAGGACGCGCTGCGGCGTGCCGAAAACCCCGAGAACGGCGTTCGAATAACGCTGCAGCCACTCTTTCCCCTGTGCAGGACCGACGAGCGCCGCTGCCGATGCGGGTTCCAGGGCGGCTTCCTCTGTCACAGTGCTCCCTCCTCGTCCGGCACTACCTGTGTTCCTATTCCGGCGGCCGTGAAAATTTCAAGCAGCATCGAGTGCGGCAGCCGTCCGTCGACGATGTGCGCCCGCTCCACTCCCCCGTCGACGGCCTTGAGGCAGGCGGTCATCTTGGGAATCATTCCCGACTCGAGTTCGGGCAGGAGACCGCGCAGATCGGCAGCCGTCAGTGAGGAAATGAGGCTGGTGCGGTCCGGCCAGTTGGAGTAGAGACCTTCGACGTCGGTAAGGATGACGAGCTTCGACGCACCGAGCGCTTCGGCGAGTGCTGCGGCGGCGGTGTCGGCATTGACGTTGAGGACCTGTCCCGTTCCGCTGCCCGTGGAGTCGATCTCCGGTGCCACCGTGGAGATGACCGGGATGCGGCCTGCTTCGAGGATGTCGAGGATTGCGGCCGGGTTGACTCCGACCACTTCACCGACCAGCCCGAGGTCCACTTCCTCGCCGTCAACCACGGTGCCGGTGCGGACGGCCCGGAGCAGGCCCCCATCCTCACCGGAGAGACCAACGGCATAGGGTCCGTGGGAGTTGATGAGGCCGACCAGTTCCCGGCTCACCTGGCCGGTCAGCACCATGCGGACAACGTCCATGGCTTCCGGGGTGGTGACGCGCAGGCCGCCCTTGAACTCGGAAGTGATTCCAAGCCGGTCCAGCATCCCGTTGATCTGCGGGCCCCCGCCGTGCACCACGACGGGGCGCACCCCGGCGTGGTGAAGGAACACGATGTCCTCGGCGAAGGCGCGGCGCAATTCATCATTGACCATGGCGTTGCCGCCGTACTTGATGACCATGGTGGTGCCGGCGAACCGCTGGATCCAGGGCAGCGCCTCGATCAGGGTTGCGGCCTTGTCCTGGGCGGCGTTGAGAGTATTCAAGAGTGTTTCAGTGTCCTTCGACTCAGCGTCTTTGGGATTCAGCTCGAGTAGGCCGAGTTCTCGTGCACGTAGTCGTGCGTGAGGTCATTGGTCCAGATGGTCGCCGATTCGGAGCCGGCATTGAGGTTGATCTCGACGGTGACCAGGCGCGCGCTCAGGTCGACCAGTTCCCGCGGTTCGCCGATACCGCCGTCGCGGCAGATCTGTACCCCGTTGATCGCCACATCGAGGCGATCGGGCTCGAAGGCGGCGTCGGTGGTGCCGACGGCCGCCAGGACCCTGCCCCAGTTCGGGTCGTTGCCGAAAATGGCGGTCTTGAAGAGGTTGGACCGGGCGACGGCCCGCCCGGCGGTCTCGGCGTCTTCCTCAGTGGCAGCGTTGATGGTCCGGATCGCGATGGTGTGGCTCGCGCCCTCGGCGTCCTCAATGAGCTGGTGAGCCAGTGAAGAGCAGACTCCGGTGAGGGCTTCGGCGAACTGGGCCGGATCCGGCCGGACGCCGCTCGCGCCAGAGGCAAGCAGCACCACGGTGTCGTTGGTCGACATGCAGCCGTCCGAGTCAGCGCGGTCGAAGGTCACGCGGGTGGCGGCACGCAGCGCGGTGTCGAGGACCGCAGCGTCCAGGACGGCGTCAGTGGTGAGGACAACCAGCATGGTGGCCAGGCCCGGCGCCAGCATTCCCGCACCCTTCGCCATGCCGCCGATGGAGTAGCCCTCACTCGGCTCGTCCTGTGTGGCGGGGTAGGTTGCGGTCTTGGGCACCGAGTCAGTGGTCATGATTGCCTCGGCGGCAGCCCGTCCGCCGCCGTCGGACAGCAGCGCGGCCGCCTCGCTGACGCCGGGCAGCAGCTTCTCCATGGGCAGCTGTTCTCCGATGAGCCCGGTGGAACAGACGAAGACGTCGGTGGCCGAGACGCCGAGTGCCTCCGCCGCGAACTCCGCGGTGCGGTGCGTGTTCTGGAAGCCCTGCGGCCCGGTGCAGGCGTTGGCGCCGCCGGAATTGAGCACGACGGCATCCACCCGCCCGTCCGAGACCACCTGGCGTGACCAGTGAACGGGCGCAGCCGCGACCCGGTTGGAGGTAAAGACCGCCGCTGCGTGGTGGTGCGGACCATCATTGAGAACGACGGCGACATCCCGTGCGCCGGTCGACTTCAGTCCTGCCGCCACGCCTGCTGCGCGGAATCCCTGCGGTTCGGTAATGCTCACGGTGCAACTCCTGATCCGGTGAGGCCCGTGGTCTCCGGCAGGCCGAGGGCGATGTTCATGGACTGCACCGCGCCGCCGGCAGTCCCCTTGGTCAGGTTGTCGATGGCACAGCTGATGATGACCCGGCCGGCGTGCTCGTCGAAAGCCAGCTGGAGCTGTGCAAAGTTGGACCCGAGAACGGATTTGGTGGCGGGCCACTGACCGGTTGGCAACAGCGTGACGAAGGGTTCGTCGTCGTACGCGGTTTCCCACGCCTCACGCAGCTGCTCTGCGGTGGTACCGGGCGTGACACGCGCCGTCGCCGTCGTCAGGATGCCGCGTGACATCGGAGCGAGGGTCGGTGTGAAGGAGACCGTGACCGGAGTGCCGGCAGCCCAGGCCAGCCCCTGCTCTACCTCCGGGGTGTGCCGGTGGCTGCCGCCGACTCCGTAGGGGCTCATCCCGCCCATCATTTCCGAGCCGAGCAGGTGCGGTTTCAGCGCCTTGCCGGCGCCGGAGGCACCGGAAGCAGACACGATGACGACGTCGTCCGGCTGCAGTAGTCCCGCAGCGAATCCCGGCGTGAGCGCAAGGAGTGCACTGGTCGGGTAGCAACCGGGGACGGCGATGCGGCGGGCGTTCCGCAGCGCGTCGCGGGCACCGGGCAGCTCCGGAAGTCCATAGGGCCAGGTGCCGGCATGCTCGGAGCCGTAGAAGCGGTGCCAGGCATCGGCGTCTTCGAGCCGGTGGTCAGCTCCGGCGTCGATGACCAGCACCTCCGACGGCAGTTGTGCGGCCACCTCGGCGCTGGCGCCGTGGGGCAGGGCGAGGAAGACGACGTCATGTCCGGTGAGGTTGTCGGCATTCGTTTCCTCGATGATGCGGTCAGCGAGGGAGTGCAGGTGCGGCTGCACTTCGCCCAGCCTGCTGCCGGCGCTGCTGTGCGCCGTGATCGCGCCTATCCTCACCCCGGGATGCGCGGAGAGTAGGCGCAGAACTTCGCCTCCGGCATAGCCGCTTGCTCCGGATACCGCCACGGAAATACTCATGCACGCCATCGTACAGCAAAGCTATTCACTGTGGCACATAGTTATGCAACGGAATTTCTTACAACTGGAATGCTCTGATGTTGAGACCAGTTGCATCGAAGTGAGAGCACACCGACGAGAGGGAGAACTGACATGCCGATTGCCATTTCCGCTGAGCGCGCCGGAGGACCCGAGGTCCTCAAACCTGTGTCCATCGAGCGGCCTGCGCCGTCCGGTTCCCAACTGCTGGTCAGGGTCGCGGCGGTCGGAGTGAACTTCATTGAAACGTACCAGCGTGCCGGGATCTATGCGGTTGAGTATCCGTTCATTCCGGGCGGCGAAGCGGCCGGTGAGGTCATCGGGATGGGGCCGGACGCTCACGGGTTCGCGGTCGGCGACCGGGTGGCGTTTGCCGAGGGTTCCCGGTCCTACGCCGAGTACACCCTCGTTGACGCGGACAGGGCGCTGCCGGTGCCCGACGGCGTTGACCTCGAGACCGCCGCGGCGCTTCCGCTTCAGGGAATGACGGCACACTACCTGGTCAACTCCACGTATCCGGTGCAGGCCGGGGAAACCGTGCTGACCCACGCTGGGGCCGGCGGAACGGGCCTCCTGCTGACCCAATTGCTCAAGGCCAAGGGCGCCCGGGTCATCACAACCGTCTCGACCGAGGAGAAGGAAGCGCTGGCGCGGGGGGCGGGAGCCGACGTCGTACTTCGCTACGAAGGCTTCCAGGAGCAGGTACGGGAGCTGACAGACGGCGTGGGCGTGGACGTGGTCTATGACGGAGTGGGCAAGGCGACCTTCGACGGATCGCTGGAGTCACTGCGCGTACGCGGGATGCTGGTGCTGTTCGGCGCGGCGTCCGGGCCGGTCCCCGACTTCAACCTGCAGCGGCTGAACGGCTCCGGTTCGCTGTATGTCACGCGGCCGAGCCTCGCGTTCTACCTGCGGTCCGCCCAGGAGCGGCGCTGGCGCTCGGGTGAGGTCTTCGGCGCGGTTGCTGACGGTTCGCTGACCGTTCGGGTCGGCGCACGGTATCCCCTGGCTGACGCTGCGCAGGCGCACGAGGACCTCCAGGCGCGCAGGACGACCGGCAAGATTCTCCTCGTGCCCTGACCCGCGTTGATTTGTCAGGACACACCCCTTTTGGCGGTTCAGAAGGGGTGTCCTGCACACTCAACGCGGGGGTTCAGCGCTGGACGGCCCCGTGTCGCTCTGCTGCAAGGTGGACCGCCTGATCGCGGGCGGCGCTCGCTTCATCGGCGGTCAGAGTGCGGTCGATCGCGCGGAAGCGAAGACCGAAGGCGAGTGACTTCTTGCCTTCCCCGATCCCCTGTCCTGAGTACACGTCGAACAGGTGGACTTCCTCCAGCAGTTCCCCGGCCCCTTCGCGCAACGTGGCAAGCAGATCATCGGCCGGCAGATCGGCGTCCACCACAAGGGCCACGTCCTGCGTGGTGGCTGGGAAGGTGGAGAGATGCCGGGCCACAATGACGTCCGGGGCGGCGTCGAACAGCAGGTCCGCGTTGATCTCCAGTGCAACCGTGCGCGGCGGCAGGTCCTGTGCGGCGACCAGCTTCGGGTGCAGTTCTCCCGCGTAGCCGAGCACCTCACCGCTGCGCAGGCTGATGCGTGCGGTGCGTCCGGGGTGGAAGGCCCGGTGCTCACCCTGTTCGACGACGAGGTCGACGCCGACAACGTCTGCCATCAACCGGACGGTGTCCAGGGCGTCTGCCCAGTCCCAGGCACGCGGAGTGTGGCCGGCTGCGGCCGGTGAGTCCTTGCCCAGGAACACGGCTGCGATGGTCAGCGGCTGCAGCGGAAGGCCGTTGTACAGCGTCTCCAGAGTCCCGTCGTCGGGCAGGGCGCCGAGCGGCGGGATGGTTGCGGAGCCGAGGGTCTCCTGCGGAAGGAACACCAGCCCCGCCTCGAAGAGCGCAAGGTCGCGGAAGCCGCGGGAGGAGTTCCGCTTGGCCACCTCGATCAATCCGGGCAGGATGGAACGCCGCAGGTAGCCGAATTCGGCACTCAACGGGTTGGCCAGCTTGACGGCGGGCCCTGTTCCCTCCGCTGCACCAAACGTGTCGTTGGCCTCCGTTGAAACGAAGGGGTAGGACAGCACTTCGGTCAGCCCCGCACCGGCGAGCGCAGCCAGAACGCGGCGCCGCTGCTGCTGCGTGCGTGTGAGGCCGCGCCCGGGAGGAGCGACCGGCAGTCGCGACGGAATCTGGTCGTAGCCGACCAGCCGGGCGATTTCCTCGGCGAGGTCGTCCTTGATGGCCAGGTCCTGACGCCAGCTGGGGGCGGTAACCTGCCAGCCGCCGTCGTGATCTGTGACGTCCGCGCCGAGGTCGGTAAGTGCACCGACCACCTGTTCCGGCGCGAAGTCCATGCCGATCCGTTCCGAGGCATAGCCGGCCGGCAGGTCGATCAGGATGGGCTGCGGCGCGGTTCCGACGTCGGTGATCGACGCGTCCGCGGTGCCGCCGGCTAGCCTCACGAGCAGATCCACGACGCGCTGGGCCGCGACATCGGCAACGTGCCAATCAACACCCCGCTCGAAGCGCTTGGATGCCTCGGAGGGCAGCCTGTGACGGCGGCGTGCCCGTGCGATCGACACCTCGTCGAAGTGTGCGGACTCCACCAGGACGTCCGTGGTGGTGTCCGAGACCTCCGTGGCCGCTCCGCCCATGACGCCGGCGATGCCGATGGCGCCGGACGCATCAGTGATGAGGAGGTCCTCAGGGTGCAGCTCGCGCTTGCGGTCATCGAGGGTCACGATGGTTTCGCCGGCGTTTGCCCGGCGCACCACGATGTCACCGGTGAGCCTGGCGACGTCGTAACAGTGCGTGGGCTGGCCGAGCTCCAGCATCACGTAGTTGGAGATGTCGACCGGCAGCGAGATGGAACGGATTCCGGCCAGACGCAGCCGTGAGACCATCCACTGAGGCGTGGGCCGGGTGGCATCCACGCCGCGGACGACCCTTGCGACGAAACGGTCGCAGCCGGCGTCCCCATAGATGGGCGCCCGATCCTCCAGCCGCACCGGGTAACCTGCGCCGTCCGCCGGATCGACGACGACGGCGGCAGCCGGGTCGGTGAACGCCGACCCTGTGGCGTGGGCGTACTCCCGCGCAATCCCCCGGATCGAGAAGCAGTAGCTGCGGTCGGGGGTCACATTGATCTCGGCCGCCTGGTCGTACAGACCGAGCAGTTCCATGGCATCCGATCCCACCTCCGGATCCAGCCCGAGAGTGGACAGCACGAGGATGCCGTCGTGGTCCTCGCCGATACCGAGTTCGCGGACTGAGGCGATCATCCCGGCGGACACGTGGCCGTAGGTCTTGCGCGCGGCGATGCGGAAATCGCCGGGAAGCACCGCGCCGGGAAGGGTGACCACCACCTTGTCGCCCTCGACGAAGTTATGCGCCCCGCAGACGATTCCCTGCAGGCCGGACGGATCGATGCCGTCCGCGGTCAGGGTCTGCTCAGCACCCTCCGGCACGACGCGGACCTGGCACCAGTTGATGGTCTTGCCGTTGGTCTGCGGCTCTTTCACGACGGAGAGCACCTGGCCCACGACGATCGGTCCGGAAAGGGTGTCGGTGGGACGGTGGACGGCCTCTTCCTCCAGGCCGACCTTGACCAGTTCGGCCATGACGTCTTCGGCGGTTGCCTCGCCGGGAACCTGGGCGTACTCACGCAGCCAGGACAGTGGAATTCGCACGGTTAGATCTCCATCCCGAAGTGCTCGCTGAAACGTACGTCGCCCTCAATCATGTCCCGCATATCGCCGACCTCGTTGCGGAACATGAGGGTGCGCTCGATGCCCATGCCGAACGCGAACCCCGAGTACACCTCAGGGTCGATCCCGGCTGCACGGAGCACGTTGGGGTGCACCATGCCGCAGCCGCCCCACTCGATCCACTGGGGGCCGCCCTTGGCACCCGGGTGCCAGATATCCAGCTCGGCCGAGGGCTCGGTGAAAGGAAAGTAATTGGGACGCAGGCGGATGCCGGCGTCGTCGCCGAACATGAGCCGGGCGAAGTGTTCCAGCGTTCCGCGCAGGTCTGCCATGCTCAGGCCCTTGTCGATGGCCAGGCCCTCGAACTGGTGGAACACGGGGGTGTGGGTGGCGTCCAGTTCATCCGTGCGGAACACCTTCCCGGGGCACAGTACGTAAATCGGGACGTCGCGCTCGAGCATGGCACGCACCTGCACCGGCGAGGTGTGGGTGCGCATCACCAGGTGCGCCTCAGGCGGCTCGACGAAGAAGGTGTCCTGCATTTCACGCGCGGGATGATCGGGCTTGAAATTCAACGCGTCGAAGTTGAACCACTCGGATTCAACCTCGGGCCCCTCGGCTATTTCCCAGCCCATGCCGACAAAAATGTCGCTGACCCGCTCCTGCAGGATGGACAGCGGATGCCTGGCACCTGCACGACGACGGCGCGGAGCAGCGGTCACGTCGACGGCCTCCTCCACGAGAATGCGGGCGTCGCGCTCCGCTTCCAGCTCGGTTGCCCGGGCGGCGAGCGCCTGGTTGATGCGTCCGCGGGCGGGACCGATGTTCTTTCCGGCGGCGGCCTTCTGGTCCTTGGCGAGCGAACCGATCTGCCGGTTCGCGAGGCTCATCGGCGATTTCTCGCCCGTATGGGCGAGCCTTACCGATTTAAGCTCGTCGAGGTTCCCTGCGGCGGCGATCTCGCTGAGCGCGCGGTCAACCGCGGCTGCGATCGCTTCAGCGTCCAGGGGATCCGGGGCGGCGACGGCGGTGGGCACAGCCGCGTGCCCCGCTTGGAGGTCCGCGGGTGGAGTGGGTTCAGACATGAGTGTGCTTTACCTTGGTGTCGTGATCGCGATGGGTGCCGGCGGCGCTGTCGATCCAGCATTCCAGCGGCCCTGCCAGTCTAGAGGACCATTGGCGGGTGGCCCGAATGCCCCCGGCCATGGCCGGGCACCAACTGCAACATATCCATAGACTTGAGCACATGGATCGCCGCGACCGCCTGCGCTCGGCACTCAACTGGATGAACGGTTCGACGCTGCTCGGCCTGGCCGCCGCGAAGTTGGTGGGCTGCGAGCTTCGGTCCGCTCCCCGCGGCCTCATCTTCGCTCACCGCTACTCTCCCAGTCTGCCGAAAGCGTCGGCGTTCACCCTGGGCAACGTGGTTCTGTTCCGGGCAGGCCCG
Organism: Arthrobacter tumbae; assembly: GCF_016907495.1. Classification (NCBI taxonomy): domain Bacteria; kingdom Bacillati; phylum Actinomycetota; class Actinomycetes; order Micrococcales; family Micrococcaceae; genus Arthrobacter; species Arthrobacter tumbae. Next base: position 3,092,353 of record NZ_JAFBCC010000001.1, on the reverse strand, counting down.
GAAGAGGTGGACAGAAGACCGCGGCTCGTGGCACATGAAGCTCGCCACTGCACGCAGTACGCGCTGTGCCTCGGGCTGCCGTTCCTGCCGGCCTACTTCGTTGCCGCGGGGGTGTCGTGGCTCCTCACGGGTGATCCGGCGTCGCGCAATGTCTTCGAACGCGGGGCAGGTCTCCAGGAGGGCGGCTACGTGGAGCGGCCGCTGCGCGCGGCGCTGAGTCGGTATGTCAATGCTCAGCGCCGGCCGCAATCCTCAGGTCCGCCCCGGCGTCGGCGCTTGTCCGCGCGATCACCACAAGCGCACGCGCCATCTCCCCGATCGACATTCCGGAAGCGCCGTGGGCCCGGGCCTGGCCGGTCGAAAAGGGCACATGGATGAAGCCGCCGCGTGCGTCACCGTTCCCATCGGCCAGCAAGTCCATCAGCCCGTAAAACACGTGGTTGCAGACATACGTCCCGGCCGTCTGGGAGACGGCTGCCGGCAGGTCCGCCTCCGTCAACGCCTGCAGGCTCCGCTTGAGCGGAAGGGTGCTGAAGTACGCCGCCGGTCCGCCGTCGCGCACAGGATCATCCACCGGCTGGTTGCCGGCGTTGTCCGGAATACGGGCATCATCGACGTTGATCGCGACGCGTTCGAGCGAGACTTCCGCTCGCCCTCCTGCCTGTCCCACGCACAGCACCAGCTGCGGCTGATGAGCACTGACGGCATCAGCCAGCACATCGATGCTCGCGCCGAAGACGCAGGGCAACTCGACCGCAACCGCGGCCACGCCCTCGTCCGCCAGGATGGCTGCAGCCTGCCGCGCCGCCTCCCAGGAGGGATTGACGGTCTCGCCGCCGAAGGGCTCAAAGCCGGTAAGCAGGATCATCCCACCAGACTAGCCGCATGGCCGTCCTCAATTTGATGGGAAGATGTGTTCTAATCGGAGCATGCGATGGGATGCGCAAAAAATGACGACGACGACGGCCTCCTCCGGCGAGCCGGAGCCGCTGGTGCCGCTCGCCGGGCTCGTGAGGTCCGTTCGAACCCCCGAGTTCGCGGGCATCACCTTCCACGAGGTGCTGGCCAAGTCCGCCCTCAACCGCGTTCCGGAAAGCTCTGGGATGCCCTTCTCGTGGACCGTCAATCCCTACCGTGGGTGTTCGCATGCGTGCGTGTACTGCTTCGCCCGCAAGACCCACAGCTACCTCAACCTGGACACGGGGCTCGATTTCGACTCGCAGGTGGTGGTCAAGACCAACGTCGGCGACGTGCTCCGGCGCGAGGTGAACAAAGCCTCCTGGAATCGGGACCACGTGGCGATGGGCACCAATACCGACCCCTATCAGCGGGCCGAAGGACGGTACCGGTTGATGCCGGGCATCATCCGCGCGCTCGCCGACAGCGGCACGCCCTTCTCCATCCTCACCAAGGGGACACTGCTCAGTCGGGACATTCCGCTGCTCAAGGAAGCAGGCACGCAGGTCAGCCTCGGCATGGGGATCTCGCTTGCGGTGCTCGATCCTGAGCTTGCCCACGCAGTGGAACCGGGAACTCCAACCCCGCGCGCACGCCTTGATCTCATCACCCGGTTGCGGGACGCAGGGTTGCCCTGCGGCGTCATGGCCATGCCCATCCTGCCGTGGCTGACCGACAGCGACGATGCGCTGGACGCGTTGTTCGCAGCCCTAGCAGCAGCAGGTGCCACGGGCGTGTCGGCCGGAGCACTGCACCTGCGCCCGGGCGCCCGTGAGTGGTACATGGAGTGGCTGGCCTCAACGCACCCCTCGCTGGTCGGGCGCTACCGGCGGCTCTATGGAGGCGGCACCTATGCCTCCGCTGAGTACCGCTCCTGGCTCTCGAAACGCGTGCAGGTGCACCGGCGTCGTCATGGGTTGTCTGCCGGAGCACGCTTCTTCCGGGAGGAAGCGGGAGCAGGTGGGCACGCGCCGTCGTCGTCGGGTCTGCCGGCGAAAGGGGTGCCGGTAGCCGAGCCCACGCTCTTCTGAGCCCGGCTTCCTGTTCTGCTGCTAGGTCAGGTCCTCCACCGGAACCACCGTGTCCAGCAGCGCATCGACGATGGGACGGTCCGCCGGAATCCACGGAAGATCCTTGAGCTCGGCGGTGTCCCGGAGGTTGACCCAGCGAAGTTCGTCGTGGTCCTGCAGCGCGGCCGGTACGCCTGCGGTGATGACCGCCAGCCACACCCTCATGACTGCTGAGTCGTTCAGGGGCCAGCCGTCGGGATCAGGGCCGATGAGTTCAGCCCCGACCTGCACGTCCACGCCCAACTCCTCGCGCACTTCACGCTGAACCGCCTCCAGATCGTCCTCGTCCGGTTCAACCTTGCCGCCCGGGAACTCCCACTGGCCGGCGAACTGCTCGGGAGCGCTCCTGCGGGCTGTGAGCAGCTTGGACGGCGCAGTGAGCGAATCCACAATGGCGGCGCCGACAACGTGTGTGCGCTGGGTATCGGTCATCCAGCCAGTCTAGGGGCGAAAAACAACGGCTCAGAAGATCACGTTGATTCCGTTCCAGCCGGAGCCCAGCGGACTCCTGGGAAGCCATCCGGACCGGCCGTTACCTGGGTACAGCCAAAGAGCGCCACTCCGGTCGCGGGCGGCGACGTCGACTGTGCGGTCACCGTTGAGGTCGCCCGAGCCCACGATCGCGGTCATGGAGTTCCAGCCGCTCCCCACACGGACGCGCGGCAGCCAGCCACCGGAACCGTTCCCCGGGTACAGCCACAGGATGCCCGTGGCGTCGCGTGCGAGGACGTCACTGGTCCGGTCACCGTTGAAATCGCCCGGCGTGATGATTGCGGTCATGGAGTTCCACCCGCTCCCCACACGGACCCGCGGCAGCCAGCCGCCGGAACCGTTCCCCGGGTACAGCCATAACGCGCCCGTCGCCCGTTCCCGTGCCAGCAGGTCCACGCGCTGATCGCCGTTGAAATCCCCGGGTGCGGAGATGCTGTTGAATGCGTTCCAGCCGCTCCCCACACGGATGCGCGGCAACCACCCGCCGGCGCCGTTCCCGCGGTAAAGCCACAGCGCTCCCGTAGCTGTCTCTCGTGCGATGACATCTGCGGGACCGTCGCCATTGAAGTCGCCGAGCGTTTCCAGTGCGTTGAAGATGCCCCAGCCCGTACCGATCCGGACTCCCGGATTGAGGCGCCCAGCGCCGTTTCCCGCATACAGTCTCAGCTCGCCGGTCGCACCGACGCGCGCCACGATGTCATTGCGCCAGTCCCCGTTGAATTCGGCCGTGGAGCCGGTCAGCGTGGAGGCCGGAATGCGCAGCGCGGTGAAGTTGTACGGTTCACACGTGCGGTCATAATCGCGGACATCGTCATACCACTGGGAGATGTAGACACGGCCGGCTGAGAAGCTGGGCTGGAAGCACCGGTCGAGTGCTTCGGTTGGATAGTCCAGTCTGCCCGCAGTGGCCCAGACCGGCACGCCCGTCAATCGCCACGGGCCCACGATCTCCTGCCAGCCGGCGCTGTAGGAGTAGAAACCATACGCAAAGCCTGCATCACGCAATCCGCGCATGAGCCCTTCAATGACATACCTGTTGTTCTGCCGTTGTGCGGTGGTGGCAGCCGGCCAGGGTTGGGCCGGGCGGGGTTCGACGTCGATCCACACCACCGGCGGCCGGAATCCGATCCGGTTGAGGCTCTGGACAGCTACGCGGGCCTCGGAGTAGCCGACGTTGGAGAGACGGCCGGCGTGGGTAGTGGACGACCACGGCCCCTGCCCGCCGTAGGTGGTGAGCTGGGCCGCCGTCGGGTAGGTGGCCATGGCGTAGCCGTGGGCCGGCTTGGCGTTGGTGCGCGCCCAGGCTACCTGGTCCGCGAGGCAGGGGTTCTCGGTGAAGGCGAGCCCGCGGGTCAGGCCGATAATCACGAACTGGGACGCCGGCGGCGGAAGAGGCAGCCCGAAGCCGCCCTGCGCCGTCGGGCACTGTGGCCAGGAAACATCATGGCCGAACAGGGGCGCCGCGTGCGCCGCGGGAAGAGTGGCTCCCAGCATGCCCAGGATGAGACTGAACGTCAGGAGGCAGGTGGTCATGATCCGGTGGACAGCGGAGGGCGGCGCAGGCGACCTGCCGTTATGCGCTCTCCGAGACGAATGTCGAGACGTATCGGGAGAAATTACTGGTTCGGGGGATGATCCATCCATGGCTCCGCGCTCCTCGTGCCGGTCCAATCTTAGAGCTGTTGCCGGCAGCAAGCACCGCCCGGTACGGGATCGTTTTGGTATCGAAACGGTCTCGGACCCGTAAAGTGGATAGTGAAAGAAAATCCTGCTCAACGATGCGCGGCCAGGAAACCGGCGCCCGACAGGCGCTTCCCGTCGTCGAAATGAGTCCCGTGTCTGCACCGTCCACCCAGCGACCAACGCACACCCTTGTCCTGGCGATTCTCGCCCTGGCCGTGGGCGGTTTCGGGATCGGCACCACCGAGTTCGCCATCATGGGGCTGCTGCCCGATATGGCGGCCGATCTCGGAGTCGATATCCCAGCCGGCGGGCACGTCATCTCTGCCTACGCGCTCGGCGTCGTCGTCGGTGCTCCCCTGCTCTCGACGCTCGGTGCGCGGCTTCCGCACAAGCGGGTGGCTCTGGCACTGATGGCGCTGTTCACGGTAGGGAACCTTTCCTCCTACATTGCCGACGACTACGGGTGGCTCCTGGTTTCCCGGTTCATCTCCGGGCTGCCCCACGGCGCCTTCTTCGGAGTAGCGGCAGTCATCGCCGCATCACTGTCCTCACCGACTCGGCGTGCCCACGCTGTTGCCATGGTGATGATGGGACTGAGTGTGGCCAACGTTGTGGGAGTTCCCTTTGCCACCTGGCTCGGGCAGCAGTTCGGGTGGCGGACCATGTTCATCCTCGTGGGGTTCATCGGCATCCTCACGCTGGCCCTGATCACCCGCTTCGTGCCCCATCAGGACGTGCGCGAAGGCGCGAGCATCACCCGGGAGCTGGGGGCCCTGAAACGGGGACAGGTCTGGATGACGCTGCTCATCGGTACGGTCGGTTTCGGTGGATTCTTCGCGGTCTACACCTATATTGCGCCCACGATGACCGAGGTCGCCGGTGTCCCTGAAACTGTGCTGCCGATCGTCGTCGCGCTCTATGGACTGGGCATGGTCGCCGGGAACATCGTGGGCGGCCGGCTCGCCGATATCTCCGTCCTGGGAACCATCTACTGGGTCATGGGCAGCATCTCGGTTTGCCTGCTCCTTTTCGCCCTGGCGGTGCAGTGGGCGCCGACGGCCCTGCTGTTCGTCTTCCTCGTCGGAGCCATCGGATCGTCGCTGATCCCCTCACTGCAGGTACGCCTGATGGATGTTTCCCCCGACGCGCCGTCGCTGGCATCATCCATGAACCATGCCGCGCTCAACACGGCCAACGCGTTGGGCGCGTTCCTTGGTGGTGCGGTGATTGCCCTGGGGTGGGGCTACACGGCACCGGCACTCGTCGGTGCCGTACTTGCGGCCTTCGGGCTGGGCGTCGCGTTGATCAGCGGCCGGATGGACCGCGCCGCCTCGGCTCCGGCGACACCGGCTCTGACCGCTGCATCCCGCTGAGCGGGTGCATCCCGCTGAGCAGGCTGGGAGGCACCCAGCCTAGCCGCGCTGCGCCCTGGCGGACGCATACAGGCAGACAGTAGCTGCGGTACCGACATTCAGGCTCTCTGCGCTGCCGTAGATCGGCACAGACACCCGGTAGCCGGCGAGATCCAGCACTTCCGGTGCCAGCCCCTGCGCCTCGTTGCCGAAGAGCCAGGCTGTGGGAGCTTCCAGTAGCGGCTTCCGTGCGTCCTGACTAGTCTCACCCAGGAGCGACGGCGCCAGCCGCCTGGCCGCACTCGCGTCCTGAAGCTCGTCCAGGTTCCAGTCGCCGTAACCGTCAGCCGCCAACACGCTGACGGAACGGTCGGCGAGCGCCGTCAGCACATCCCGGGTATCCACGCCGACCACCACGGGCAGATGAAAGAGCGAACCTACAGTCGACCGGACGGTCTTAGGGTTGTAAACGTCAACGCTTCCGCTGGTGAAGATCACAGCGTCAGCGCCGGCGGAGTCGGCGGCGCGGAGGATAGTTCCTGCGTTTCCGGGATCCCTGACCTCGACCAGGACGGCGATCAGCTGCGGACTGCGCTCGAGCACTGCCGACAGCGACGAGTCGATGAACCGGCAGACTGCTACGGCACCCTGCGGCGTGACGGTTGAGCTCATCGCTGCAAGCACCTCGGCCGTCACCATCCGCGGGCGCACCCCTGCTCCGAACTCCGGGTAGCGCTCAAGCGTCTCAGCGGTCAGATAGACATCCTCGACCACGCCGGTCTCCCCGGCCACGCGGCGCGCCTCATGGAGACGCAACGCTTCGCGAACCGCCTGCGGCCCCTCAGCGAGGAAGGATTCCTGCCGT